>CAYTLW010000115.1:0-24244 GCA_964438735.1 uncultured Enterobacteriaceae bacterium
GCTAAATACATGAAATATACGCAATATACTATGTACGCTATATACACCACATACGATCCTACCTTTTGTATCCCTGGTGAAACGGGCCGTCAGTAATAGTAGTTATCCCGCATCCCCCTACAGCCCCCAACCTCCCCCCAACCCCCCTTGCACCCCGCCCCACCTCGGCGTAGCGTCCCCCAATGTGGGAACGCCGCCTGGTCGACAAGCTGCTCCGCTGGAGGATCGCCGTCCTCCTGGTCGTGGCCGCCATCTCCGCCGTCGCCGCCTGGCAGGCCACCAAGGTCACCTTCGACAGCGACATCGAGACCTGGTTCGTCGAGGACGACGACAACCTTCGCGCCTACCGCGCCTTCCTCAAACGCTTCGAAGCCGACGAGATCACGATCCTGGGCGTCTTCGCGGACGACGTGTTCACGCCTGAGCTGTTGACCGCCATGTCCGCCTATACGGAGGCGGCCTGGGAGATCGACAACGTGCACCGGGTCATCTCGCTGGCTACGGTGCAGCTGGTGCGGGCGACGGGGCCGGGGGAGGTGGCGATCGAGCCGCTCATGGACCTGCCGCCGGAGAGCGCCGCGGAGGCTGCGGAGATTCGCAAGCGCGCCATGGAGAGCGAGCTGCTGCGTGACAACCTGGTCAACGCCGATGGCAAGGCGGCGGCGATCATCATCGAGATGTCGGCGACCGGCAACGACTTCGACGCCAAGGTCGCCTTCGTGCAGGCCCTCAGAGCGGCGGCCGAGAAGCACATTCCCAAGGAGGCCATCTGGCATCTGGCGGGTTCGCCACCCCTGGACGAGGCCATGTACCTGTACACCGAGCGCGACTTCGGCCTGTTGGGGCCGGCGGCGTTGCTGGTGGTGGTGCTGATCTCGCTCTTCGTCTTCCGGCGCTTTTCGGCCGCGTTGGTGCCGCTGGCGGTGGTGGCCCTGGCCAACCTCTGGCTGTTCGGCCTGATGGGCGCGCTGGGGTTGAAGATCAACATGATCTCCAGCGCCTTGATGGCGCTCATCCTGGCGGTCGGTGTCGCCGACTCGATTCACGTCATCTCGGATTACTACCAGGCCCTGATGGCCGGCCATGACCGGGATGAAGCGGTGGCCCACTCCACCGCGTCGCTGATTGTGCCCTGCCTGTTCACCAGCGCGACCACGGCGGCGGGTTTTCTGGCCCTGTTGACCAGCGACCTGCAGCCCATCCGCGAGTTCGGCTGGCTGGCTGCGGCGGGCGTGGGTCTGGCCTTTTTGCTGAGCATGACCTTCATCCCGGCCGTGCTGGGCGTGCTGGGTGCGCCGAGCGAGGCCTACATCGAGGCCAGCCGATCCGGTCGACTCAGCCGTCTTTTGCGCCGCATGGGGCGGCCGACCCTGCGCAGCGCGAAGTGGATCGTGGCCATCTCGGCCGTTCTCCTGGTGGGCGCGGGATACGCCGCCACGCGCATCAATACGGACGCCAATCCCATGAACTACTTCCCGCCCGGCGATCCCATGCGCGTGGCCATGCAGCGGGTGGACGTGGAGTTGGGCGGCAGCAGTTCGTTCGAGTTTCTCATCAAGACGCCGCCGGGGGCGCTGAAGGAGCCGGCGACCCTGCGCCGCATCGACGAGCTGGGTTCTCGCCTGAAGACCCTGCCCGGCGTGACCACGGTGATGTCGCTGGTGGACAGCCTCAAGGAGACCCGCAAGGCCATGGAGGGGGGCGCCGCTGAGGCGGCCATCGTGCCCGACGACAAGCGCACCATCGCCGAGTACTTCTTCATCCTCGAGAGCGACGAGACCTTCCGCAAGCTCATCCAGGACGACTACAGCGTCACTCGCATGACCGCCCGCGTGCGCATGTCCGAGGCCCACCTGCTGACCCGCAAGCGCGACCTGGTCGGGAGCTGGCTGGATCATGAATACAGCGGGCCCGACCTGAACATCGAGTCCACCGGCTACATCAAGCTCATGGCCGACATGGAGGAGTACCTCTTCAAGAGCCAGGTCAGCGGCACCCTGTCGGCGCTCTTCGTGGTGACCTTGATGCTGCTGATCCTGCTGCGCTCGCTGCGGCTGACGGCGCTGTCGTTGATCCCCAACCTGGTGCCAATTCTCATCGGCCTGGCCTTCATGGCTGTAGCGGGGATCTCGCTCGATCCCGGCACTGTGATGATCGGTCCCATGGCCATCGGGCTGGTGGTCGACGACACGGTGCACTTCCTGGTCCGGCTCAAGCGAAATCTGCCCGGAAACTCCCTCGAAGACGCCATCGACCGGGCCATGCAGCAGACTGGCCGGCCCATCATCGTCACCTCGGTGGCGCTGTCCCTGGGGTTCGGCACGCTGATGCTGGGCAGCTTCTGGCCGTCCATCGCGTTTGGCCTGGTGGCCGCGGTGGTGGTGATGATGGCGATGGTGGCTGACCTTGTGTTGCTGCCGGCGGTGATGCTGGTGGTGCGACCGAAGTTTGCCGGGCATGGGGCGGAGGCGGGCGAAGGGTCTTGAGTCGAGGGCTGGCCAGCGAATTCGATCGGGAATGCTGAATTCTGTGCTGCGGGGTTCGCGCAAAGCCGCAAAGCCGCAAAGTCGCAAAGTGGGATTTTGAGTTTTGCTCGGTTGCTGCCGCGGCTGGTGCGGTCGTCGCTGAGAAGAGGTGGGCAATGTCGAAGGTCACCAATGTATGCAATGCATACTTCGGTGAGTGGTTAAGTGAGCGTCGTTTACTTTTGTGGATTGGCTGATTCGGTGGCTTGACGGCCATCGTCGCCGGGCCCGGCCACCAGTTGATAGAGGCCCAGCTTGAACGTTGGGTCGTCTGGGTAGTAGCCGAACTCGTTGTCGCCGTGGTTGGGCGCGTGGTGTTCGAACACTGGCTGCCACCTGGCGCCGCGCAGTGAATTGTCGGCCAACGTCTCGGCGCAGGCTTCGATGGGCCCGGTGTCGTCCCGTTTTTTGGGCCCGCCGTCCGCTCGTTGACCGTCGGCTCGGGCGTAGCAGCGCATGCCGTGGACCAGGTAGACCCCGCCGGGGCAGGATGGCTGGCCGGCGTCGCGCCAGGCTCGCAGGCCCCAGAGCCTGTTGTTGCGCATGGGTGGAACGGCCAGGTAGTCGGGGAAGTCGCGGTGCACCTTGCCCGGCGGTGGCGCGTCGTCGGCATCCAGTCGCAGCAGGCAGACAGACTCGGCGGGTAATCGATCGAAGACCTGGCGCAGGAATTGTTCCTCTTCGTCCTCGTTGGTGGTCTGCCACAGGGGCGTCACGGTTGGCGCGGCGGTGGCCAGCAGCCCGATCGCCAGCAGCCAGGGGCGCCAGCGCATGGCCGGCGGGCCGATCCACTTGGGCTGGTGCAGCAGGGCGGCGGCGCCGATGCCGGCGGCCAGGCAGGTCAGGGCGGCGGCCGGGGCGTGCAGGCGCGGGATGGAGGTCTCGGGCATGTCGACCCGCACCACAACCATCCACAACCAGGCGATCACCATCAGCGCCACGGCCAGGCGACGATCGAGCCCACCGTCCGGCGGACGAAGGAGCAGCGCCAGGACCGCCAGGGCGGTCGCCGCCACGGGGAAGAGGGTCGGCTCGAAGATGGCACCGTAGAGCACACCGCCGCGGGCCATGCGCTGCAGCAGGTCGGCTTCCATGGCCGGCAGGGCGCCGCTGGCCGCTTGCTCCTGGGTGGCGGCGACGATGTGCAGGGCGTGGGGCAGGACCAGCAGGCCAAAGACGCCGACGGCAACCAGCAGGAGCAACCGATCGCGCACGATGACCGGACGACCCCGCACGCCGACCAGGGCGCCGGCCAGGATCGGCACCACCGCCAACAGCTCGGGTCGGGTCATGGCCGCCAGGGCCAGCAGCGCCACGGCGCCGACCAGGTCCCAACGGCGTCGCGTGACCAACCAGGCATCCCAGAGCAGGCAGGCCGGCCAGAGCGCCGCGCAGCTCACCACCAACAGACTCTCGGTCCGGTGATCCTTGATGAGCAGCGGCGTCAGGGCCAGCAGCCAGGCCGCGGCGGCGACCGCGCCCGGCCGTGGTTTGAAGCGCGCCAGCAGAGCGACAAGGGCGACCATGCCCAGCACGCCCAACACCGTGTGCAGCGCGATCAGGTTGAGGTGGTCGACGCCGAAGGTGCCCAGGACTGCGCGGTGCAGGACCAGGGCCCCGGCGCCGTAGCGGGGCACGCTGTCCAGGTCAGCGGCGGCCGTCGTCAGGGCGTAGCCCTTGTAGATCATCACCAGGCGCACCGGCGCCAGGCAGCGCACCGCGATGCCCGCGATGGCGGCGATCAGGGTCGCGCGTCGTTCGACCGCGCCCAGCGATGCCCAGGCGCCGCGCACCAGCGCCAGGCAGCGAAAAAAAAAGCGAGGGCCACCAGCCAGAGCGCCGCGGCAATCACAACCTGCAGCCGCTCCAGGTCGCCGAGCCAGCTCCACTGGGCGATCAGCGCGCGAGGGTGGGCGGCAGCTGCTGGTTCGGACCAGAGCCAGACGGGCAGGGCGGCCAGCAGAACCACTGCAATCCGTCGCCGCCGCCAGAGCAGGAAGGCCACCAGCAACACGCCGAAGAGGCCGGCCGCGGCGGTGCCCCATGGTGCCGACTGGCGCAGGGTCTTGCGGGTCTGCAGGCACTCCGAGGGCACCTTGGCGCCGCGGCAGTCGCGCAGGTCGGCCAGCATCTGCTCAACCCGCTTCTGCTTGGGCAGGTAGACCTCGTGGGACTGCCGGGTCTGGTCCAGGTAGGCCTCCAGGTCGGCGATGGCGCGTTCGGTGTCCACATCCAGGCCGATGACGCCGCGGCAGTAGAGCACGTCAGGATCGGGTCGGGCGCCGCCTGAGGCGCGCTCGATGAGTTTCAACGCCGCGTCTCGATCGCCCAGTCGATGGCGATTCATGGCCCGGTAGATGAGCAGCCGGGTCTCGTTGCCGAAGGTGGGCTCGGCGCGGGCCAGGTGGCGGTCGGAGTCGGCCCAGCGATAGCGATAGTGCAGCAATACGCCGGCGATGAAGTTGGCCGAGTGGTCGTTGTCATCTTCGGCCCGCTTCAGCCAGCGATTCACGTCTTCATCCGGTGGCTCGATGGTGGTGTAGACGTGCGAGATGTCCACCAGGAAGGAAGGATCGAGGCCCTCGGTACGGGCCGCGCGGTCGAGCAGCTTCAAGGCGTCGGCGTGGCGGTTCTGGGCCATGCGCAGGTTGGCCAGCTGGACAAGCACCGCGCCATCTTCCGGCAGCGCTGCGGCGCCGGCCTGCAGCAGATCTTCGACGGCGGCCAACGTGCCGGTCTTTCGTGCCACCTGGGCAGCGGCGATGTAGGCGCGGGCGCAGCGGGGGTGGGCGCTGGTGATCTTGCGCGCCAGGGCCGTGGCCCGGTCGTTGTCGCCCACCATGCGGAAGTCCTCGACCGCCAGCGCGGCGCTGCAATCGGGGCCCTTATCCGTACCTGGCAGCCCGGCGAGGGCCTCATCGTCCCGGCCCATAGCCAGCAACGCGCGCGCCCGCAAGGCCTCGTGCCGGGGATCGTCGCCGGCGAGCTTCAGGGCGCGCAGGCCATGTCTCTCTGCCGCAACCTTGTTCTGCGTAGCGCGGGCCACCAGGGCGGCCTCGAGGTGATGCCAGGCCCGGTGGTCGGCCTCCGGCAGTCGATCCAGCGCGGCCTCGGCGTCTGCGAGGCGCTGGCGGGTGTGCTCGGCGTTGCCCGCCATGGCCGCGTGCCGGGCGACCAGCAGCGCGTCGGTGGCGGCCTGGGCCTTGTCTTCTTCGGCCTTGCCGGGTTTGTCGCTGGCGCGAGGTTCGGTCTGCAGGCGTTGCCAGCGCCACGCACCGGCGCCATCGACCAGGCGGTCGCGCAAGCCGGCCAGCAGCGCTGCAGCCCAGGGCGGTGTCGCGCCATCTCGCGGCAGGTGCAGAGCGAAGGGACCGGCCAGCTCGGTCTTCCAGGGTCCGCCCTCTGCCGGCGGCGCCGCCTCGGGGTGGCCCAGCCAGAAGCGCCAGGTCGCGCCATCGTCCGCGCGGTATACAACCGCGATTCGGGTCTGGGCGATGCGACCGCTGTCCAGGCGCACTCCTTCGGCCAGCTCACTCGGATCCAACAGGGCGCCGAGCACCGCCTCCTGGGCCGGCGGGATCACCCATGTGCCACTGGCCTCGGCGGGCGGTGGGGCGGCGTCCTCGGCCACAGCAGCGGCGGGCATCGCGCAGGCGCACGCCAGCAACAGCGCCAGGGCGGCGCGACGCGTTGGGTCGATTGCTGGCTGTGAGCAGTACGTCATCCCCTCCGCGATAGCTGCCGCGCGATGGGCTCCGGAAGCATGGTCGTGCGTCGCCGGGGCTGTCAACGGCGCGCCCCCCAAGGACGATCAGGGCCGGCTTCTCGACTTCCGACCGGCGGGCAGGTATGCAAAAGGCCGGTGTCACGCCGCACCACCCCCACCGCCAGACCATCCCGAGAGGTCGCCATGCACCCCCCCTCCCGCTCCGTACCCTTCCTCCTTGTCGTCGCACTGGTCTGCGCCTGCAGCAATGGCGAGACGGACGACCCCATCACCGGCGGCTCTTCGTCGAACGCCGACGCCAAAATGGATGGGGTCAGCGACGGCGGCACGACCAAGCCCGACGTTGCCGCTGCGAAGGACACCGCCGCCAAGGACACCGCTGGACCCGTCGATGCCGGTCCGAAACCCGTCGACGCGGGCCCGAAGCCTGTCGACGCCGGTCCGAAACCCGTCGACGCCGGCCCCAAGCCGGTCGATGCCGGCCCGGTGGATAAATCTCTGGGCCTGGGCTCCTACTATGGCGGCAAGTACAACGAGGAGACGCCCGCCCTGGACATGCTGCCAGACGGCGGCGCCTATCTGGCTGGTTATACCGAGAGCGCCGGCGCCGGTGGCTGGGATGTGCTCGTCATCCGCACCAACGCCTGCGGCAAACCCACCTGGACGCGCACCTACGGGAGCGCCGGCAAGGACGAGGCCCAGGGCATCGCAGCGCTGCCTGATGGGGGCGCCTGGGTGGTCGGCTCCTCAGATGGTTTTGGCGGCCAGAGCGAGGCGTTGATCCTGCGCATCGACGCCAAAGGCGTACCCAAGTACGCCCACGTGCACGGCGGCCCCAGCTTCGAGGCGGCGTTGGATGTGGCCGCCAGCAGCGACAAGGGCGCCATCGTGGTGGCCAAGACCTACAGTTTTGGCCCCGGCACGCCCGACAGCCACAACATGATGGCCCTGCGGGTCGGCGCCACTGGCAAGCTGATCTGGGGCAAGGCCATCGGCGGCGCCAAGGATGGCGACGCCGGGTTCGCGGTGATCGCCCTGGCCAACAAGTCCGGCGCCACGACCAGCTACGTCTTCGCCGGCGCGACCGAGAGCTTTGGCATCGCCGATGACGACATCTGGGTGATGAAGATGGACACCAAGGGCAAGCACCTGTGGAGCAAGGCCTATGGCAGCCCGGACGATGATGAAGCGCGCGGCCTGGTCGCCACATCGAGCGGCGGCCTGGCCGTGGTCGGCTTCACCAAGGGTTTCGGCGCGCTCAAAGAAGACGCCATGGTCTTGTCGCTGGACGGCGCTGGCAAACTGCTCTGGGGGGCGCGCCTGGTCACCGCCGGCGAGGATCGCGCCTACGACGTGATCGAGTCCAAGGGCAGCCTGGGCGTGGTCGGCCGCACCGATGGCTTCGGCAGCGGCGACGACGGTTTCCTGACCTGGTGGACCGGCAAGGGCAAGCTGGCCTGGGCCCGCCGCGCCGGCGGCAGCAAGGGCCGACAGATCGCAGCGGTGCGTCACGCAAAAGACGGCAGCATCGCCATGTCGGGCTATGCAAACAACGCTGGCGCGGGCGGTCGTGAAGGCATGTTGGTGCGCACCAACAAGTCCGGCGCCGCCGGCTGTGCCGATGGTGACGGCAAGGGCAGCCAACTCAAGGCGACCCTCTCCGCGGTCAAGACGGTGGCCTTCACACCCAAGACCGCAACGGGCATCAAAAGCAAGTCTGTGAAGCTCAAGAGCGCCAAGGTACCGGCGACTTTCAAGGCTACTACGGTCTGTACGGCGGGCGGCTGCTGAACAACCACTTGCTTTTAGGCGCCGAAGAGTCCACCGTGCGCCGCGGATCGGAGGAACGACTCCCCGATCATGGGAATGGCCCGTCCATACTCGGGTCGAATCATGAGGGCGCATGGGCGCGACGCCAAAGAGGCGTCATTCCTCGCCGGTGAACGGCCCTCGAGAGCTGGTATACATGTCCAAGAAACTCTTTGTAGGTGGCCTCGCGTGGGCCACCACCGACGACGGTCTGCGCACGGCATTCGCCGAATTCGGTGACGTCACCGAGGCCAAAGTCATCACCGATCGCGATACGGGCCGCAGCCGCGGCTTCGGCTTCGTGAGCTTCACCACCACCGAGGCAGCCGATGCCGCGATGAACGAGATGAACGGCAGCACCCTTGACGGGCGCACGCTGAACGTCAACGTAGCGCAGGATCGTCGCGGCGGCGGCGGCGGCGGACGCGGCGGCTACGGCGGCGGCGGCGGCGGCGGTCGTGGCGGCTACGGCGGCGGCGGCGGTGGTCGCGGCGGCTACGGCGGCGGCGGCGGCGGCGGAGACCGCTGGTAGGTCACCGACACAGTCCGAAGGGAGGCCCGTTGCCGGATTCCGGCAGCGGGCTTCCTGCTTTTTTGCGTCCGACAAGCAGATGTACGGTCGCCATTGAATCAGCCCAGCCGTCCATGCGTCCTGCCCTCCGGCAGTTGCGGTGGTTGCACTGGCGATGACGAGGGGGGCCGGTTATGCTCCGGCCGAATGGAGGCTGATATGGCAATTCGCAACGTCGTAGGACTCACTGTCGTGTGCGCGGCGGCCTGGCTGCTGGCAAGTCCGGCACACGCCGAACGCATCGACTATAAGCGCCTGTACAGCACGGCTTCGCCGGCGGTGGTGCTGATCCACTCCTCGGACGGCAAGGTGGGCTCGCAGGGCACGGGCTCCATCATCGACAAGCGCGGCCTGGTGCTGACCAATACCCACGTCATCACCCACAAGGGTAAGAACTGGCCCCAGATTCAGGTCTTTCTCAAGCCACGAGAGATCACCGGCGACTTCAGGCGAGATCTCAAGAAGGGATACCGCGCACGCGTCGTGGCCAAACATCCCCAGTGGGACCTGGCCCTGATTCAGATCATCGGCAGCAAGCAGCGTCTGCCCGTCCTGGCCCTGTCGAGCCTGAGCGGCGTCGGCATCGGTGAGCCCACAGTGGCCATCGGCCATCCCGGCGGCGGCGCACCCTGGAGCCTGACCACCGGCACCATCGGCGCCAGCTGGCAGGACATGAACGGCAAGCGCGGCTGGCACGTCTTCCAGACCGAGACGGCGCTCAACCCGGGCAACTCCGGCGGCCCCCTGCTGGATGGCTCCGGTGCGGTGATCGGCGTCAACACCTTCATCCGCCGCCGCGGCCGCAAGGGCCTGGCCCTGGTGGGGCTGAACTTCGCCGTCAAGTCCACCTCGGCGCGATCCTGGATCCAGGGTGTGCTGGGTTCGCTGCCCAGCGCCACCGAGCTGGAGGCCGAGGAGCGCGAAGGTCGCCGCCAGCGTATCGCAGGTGTCCAACGCCAGCCGCCGCCCCGTGCGGCGCCAGCGCCACGCGCCCGCGTCAACAACGCCGGTCGCGCCACCCCGCCGCCGCGCGACGTGGCCCCGCCCAAGACCCGTCGCACCCCGCCGCCGCGCGATGTCGCGCCGCCGAAGACCCGCCGCACCCCGCCGCCGCGCGACGTGGCCCCGCCGAAGACGCGCCGGGTTGCGCCGCCGTCCGACCTGGCCCCGCGCAAGACCCACCGCGTTCCGCCGCCGAAAGACGTGGCCCCGCCGAAGACCCGCCGGGTTCCGCCGCCGCGCAATGTGGCGCCGCCCAAGCCTCGCCCCCGCGTCGTGCACAAGAATGGCTCATGGTCGCTCAAGTCCACCCGCAAGCCCACCAAGCGTCGCAAGCCCCGCAAGCTGCGACGCGCCCGCCGCCGCGCCAAGCGCTACACCTCGGACATCAAGCCGGGCCTGACCTTCGGCGGCAACAAGCTGCGCGCCATGCTCAACAAGCGCTCGGACGAAGCCTTCAGCGAGCTCGATCGCGCGCTGGGTCGCTAGACCCGCTACGACGCTCAGTACGTACTTCCTTGAACTAGTTTCGCCTGGATTCTTCGGTGGCCAGCGCTTCGATGTAGGCCTTCTCGCGTTTGGTCAGCCGCGCGCGAGTGAAGGTCTTGTCGGTCTTGAGTCCGATGATCCGGTCGCCGCGACGGGCTGGGATCTGCTGCCTGGCTTCGACGGACAGGCCCTTGTTGCCGTAGAAGAAGCGACCCAATGTCTTGTCGGAGAAGACGTAGCCGTGGCGCGCGAAGACGCGGTTGCGGCACAGGCGCAGGTCCTTGGTGTTGCGCATGGTCAGCACCCGCTGCAGGGCGCCGGGCGTCTTCGTGTCGGCTTTGACCGCGTCGATGACCATCTTCTGATCGGGGCATTTGCCGGCCATGGGGGCCAGCATCTCGCCGCCGAAGTGGATGGTGAGGTCGCGCTTGGGGCGCCACTTCTTCTGCTTGAAGACCAGCTCGGTGAAGCGCCGATCGGCGACTCGCTTCTCGCCATAGGAGCGCAGGCGGTAGCCGCGTGGGTAGACCACGGTCCAGGGCTTCTCCGGCACCCGAATGGTGAACAGCGCCAGGCCGATCTTGCCCTTCCAGAGCGCGCCGGTACGGGTGACATAGGTGATCGAGCTGCCGTAGGGATCGAGGCCGGCATAGAACTCGTACTTGTGCACGATCTTGACCTCCTCCCGCGGCTGGAAGGTGACGTCGAAGAGCCACACCTTGCCGACCCGAGGTGCCCACTCGGTATTGGCCGCCACCTTGCCCGTGCGCAATTTGACGGCCTTCCCGCGCACCGTGGTGACCAGGTTGAGGAAGCCGGCCCCGTTGGGGCCCGCGCACTCTTCGTCGGGACCGCAGCGGGCCTCTGGGAAGCCGACCTGCAGGTTCACCGGCTTGCGGCGCGGGTTGAAGAAGCGGTAGATGGCGACCGCCTTCCAGCGTGCGTTCGGCTTGGGCTGCTCGAGCACGATGTGCTCGGAGCGCATCTGCACGCGGGTGTTCTTGAGCGGTACCAGGTCCGACGCCGGGCCGGCGAAGGCGGCGTCGTTGGCCAGTGCGTGGCAAGGCAGGACAGCCGCCAGGGCGAACAGCACGAGGATGTGGCGGGCGGTGCAGCGGCGAAACATGGCGGCCTCCAGTAGAGAAAGAGTGTGCAACTCCACGTCAGGAAAACAAGTTTCTGCCTGTCGCGGGAGTTGATCCAGCGCAGATTGACAGCCCCGCTTACGGCCACGACCATCGCCGCCGTGTCCGATGGACGCGCCGGCCGTCAGGTGCATTCGAGCCGGTCCGCATGAGCCCAAGAACGGAGGAGTAAATGGCCGACATCCTGCGCGTGGTGAGCCCTGTCGACGGCAGCGTCTATGTGGAGCGGGCCCTGGCCAGCGAGGCCGAACTGGACGCCGCGCTGGATCGCGCCGCCCGAGCTCAGAAGGCCTGGCGCCAGGTGCCGGTGGCCGAGCGAGTCGCCGTGGTGACGCGTTTTGTCGACGCCTTTGCCACGCAGTCGCCGGCCATCGCCGAGGAGCTGACCTGGCAGATGGGCCGGCCCCTGAGCCAGTCGCCCGGCGAGGTGCGCGGCTTCGAGGAGCGGGCCCGGCACATGTTGTCCATCGCCGAGGAGTCTCTGGCCGACATCGGGGTGGCCCCCAAGGCGGGTTTTCAGCGCTTCATCCGGCGCGAACCCCTGGGTGTGGTCTTTGTCCTGGCGGCGTGGAACTACCCCTACCTGATCTCGGTCAACGCGGTCGTGCCAGCGCTGCTGGCCGGCAACGCCGTGCTGCTCAAGCAGTCGGCGCAGACGCCGCTCTGTGCCGAGCGCTTCGCCGAGGCGTTCGAGGCCGCCGGGCTGCCAGAGGGGGTATTCCAGTACCTTCATATGGGACATGAGCGCGTGGCCCAGGCCATCGGCGATCGGCGCGTCGACCACGTGGCCTTCACCGGCTCGGTCGAAGGGGGCGCGGCGGTACATCGCGCCTCGGCCGGTCGTTTCATGGCCGTGGGCCTGGAGCTGGGCGGCAAGGATCCGGCCTACGTGCGCCACGACGCCCCCCTCGCCCACAGCATCGAGAGTCTGGTGGACGGCGCCTTCTTCAATTCCGGCCAGTCCTGCTGCGGCATCGAGCGCATCTATGTGCACACTGACGTGTGGTCGGATTTCGTCGATGGCTTCGTCGCGCTGACCAACGACTACCGCCTGGGCAACCCCCTGGACGATCGGGTCAACCTGGGCCCTGTGGTGCGCGCTTCCGCCGCCGCCGGCATTCGCGGCCAGGTGGATGCGGCGGTGGCCGCCGGCGCCACGGCGCTCATCGATCGCGACAAGTTCCCCGCAGCCCTGCGCGGTTCACCTTATATGGCGCCACAGGTCCTCATCGATGTGGATCACAGCATGGCCGTCATGAGCGAAGAGACCTTCGGCCCGGTGGTCGGGCTCATGAAGGTGAACTCCGATGACGAGGCCGTCGCGCTGATGAACGACAGCGACTACGGCCTGACCGCGTCCATCTGGACCGTCGACCCCGACGCCGCCCTGGCGGTGGGCGACCGCGTGCAGACCGGCACCTGGTTCATGAATCGCTGCGACTACCTCGACCCCGCCCTGGCCTGGGTGGGCGTCAAGGATAGCGGCCGCGGCTGTACGCTCAGCCGGGTGGGTTTCGAGCACCTGACCCGACCCAAATCCTTCCACCTGCGCGTCGAGATCTGAACGCGCACGCGGGTCCTTCCCGCCCGGAGACGACATGGTCGACCGGCCCGAACAGTTGAACGGCAACTGGAACTACCCGACCCCGATCCGCTTTGGCATTGGCCGCATCGCCGAGCTGCCCGATGCCTGCGGCGAGCTGAATATCCGCCGGCCGCTCCTGGTCACCGATCCGGGGCTGGCAGAGCTGGCTATCACCAGCAGCACCGTGGACGTCTGTGAGGCCGCTGGTCTGCCCACCGAGGTCTACAGCGACGTCAAACCCAATCCCGTCGGTGGCAATGTCGACGACGGCGTGCGCGCGTACCTGGCCGCTGGCTGTGACGGCGTCATCGCCTTTGGCGGCGGCAGCGCGCTCGACGTGGCCAAGTGCGTCGCCTTGATGGCCGGCCAGTCGCGACCGTTGTGGGATTTCGAGGATGTGGGCGACTGGTATACCCGCGTCAACGAGGACGGCATGGCGCCCCTGGTGGCTGTTCCGACCACATCGGGCACCGGCTCCGAGGTCGGTCGGGCGTCGGTGATCGTCGACGAAGAGGCGCGCAAGAAGAAGATCATCTTCCACCCCAAGATGCTGCCCGAGCGGGTGATCTGCGACCCGGCGCTGACGGTCGGCCTGCCGCCCGGCCTGACGGCCTGGGTGGGCATGGACGCGCTGTCGCATAACCTGGAGGCCTACTGCAGCCCCCTCTTCCACCCGCAGGCGGCGGGTATCGCCATGGAGGGCATGCGCCTGGTGGCCAACGCCCTGGTGGACGCGGTCGAGGATGGCGAGAACCTGCTGGCCCGCGCCCGCATGATGGCGGCCTCGACCATGGGTGCGACCGCCTTTCAGAAGGGGCTCGGCGCCATGCACGCCCTCAGCCACCCCATCGGCGCCGTGCTCGACGCCCAGCACGGGCTCACCAACGCCGTGGTCATGCCCTACGTGCTGCTCTGTAATCGCGAGGCTATCGAGGGCAAGCTGACGCGCCTGGGCGCCATGTTGGGCCTGGACAACGCCAGCTTCGAGGGCGTGGTGGACTGGGTGCTCGAGCTGCGCCAGACGGTCGGCATTCCCCACACCGCCGACGCCCTGGGCCTCACCCCAGAGCTGTGCAACGAGCTGGCGCCCATGGCCGCAGCCGACCCCAGCGGCGGCACCAACCCGGTCAAGCTGGACGAGGACGACTATCGCGACCTCTACCTGGATTGCCTCGAAGGCGAACTGGAGTAGACGGGACCGGAGCCGGGCTAGTCCTTGGCTTTGATGTCCGGGTTCCCGGGCAGCGGAACGCTGCCCGATGCAGTGGGGAAGCAGGAAAAATCACACTTTTTCCTGCTGGGGGCCGAGCCCCGGCCCCCCCCGAAGATGAATGCAGGAGAACCCCCTCACCATCTGATTGAGCCCTGACGAGTGGTCGCCCCTCACATGCACTACGGCGTCGCCTTGATGTCCGGGTTCTCCTGCTGCATATAGCGCCAGAATGTGCCCAGAAAGCGGCGCGTGAGTTGATCGCGTCGGCCCACCTTCGAATCATCCTGCGCGGCCACCTTCTGCAGCTTCTCGTGCAGGTTGCGCAACGCGATGTGGCTCTGCGCCAGCTTCTGCTCGAGCGTATCCTCGCCCTGACCCGACTCCAGGTTGCGCAGGGTGGTTTGGAACTGCTTCTCCAGCGCCAACACGATGCGTCGCTCGCGCTCGGCGTCCACCTTGATCTCCAGGATCTGGCTCAGGTCGCCCAGGGTGCCGCGCACCACGCCTTCGAATGCCTCCGTGTAGCGCACCACCGCCAGGTCGGCGAGCTTGCGTGAGTAGTCCAGCACCGCCTGCTCCAGCATGTTGCGGATCAACACCGGCACCTCGCGGCTCACGGTGTTGCCCACATGGCGGGCCAGGCGCGGCGCCTCCTGGCGGATCAAGGCCTCTGCCGAGCGCTTCATGGCCGGGATGTTCGACTCCACCACGCCCGATGCGGTCAGTACGATGTTCTGCGGCTGCGACCAGTAGCTGATCTCGCGGTCGATCCAGGTCAGATAGGCGGCGACCAGGATCACCACCACCGCCAACGCAACCAGGTTGTTGCGCCGGCTGCGGTAGAGCTTCATGACTTCGTTTTCGATGTGAATTCTGGCGATTCCTTTCTCGGTCATGGTCATCCCTCCTACTTGCTGCCGGCGCTGGTGGGCGCCTCAGGATCCGACAGCATGTCGGTGGGTTGTGTGTTGCCCCGCAGGGCTTCATCGAGGATCTCCAGCCATAACGCCAGGAGCTGCTCGGGGCGGATGCGCTGGCTGGCGACCACCTTGCCTTCGCCGGCTGCGTTGGCCACAGCCTGGGCCGCCGCGGCGTTCTGCTGGGCGACGAAACCATTGAGCGTGTGCTTGATGCGATCCAGCTCCACCAGGTGGCGCTGGAATGTGGTGCTCAGCTTTCGCTGGGCCCACTTCGTGTAGCCGATCTGGAAGGTGTCCATGAGCATGTCGACCTTCTCCGGCTCCTTCTTGAGCTCGGGGAAGGCCGCGATGAGCGTTTCTCGCTGGGCCTGGTTGGCCACATGCAGCTTGCGCGTCACCAGGCCTTCGAGCTGGCCCGGCAGCGTCTCCTTCATCAGGTCCATCTCGCGATCCAGCCGGCTGCCGAAGCGCGCAATGATGTCGTCGACCTGTTTTTCGAGGGTGTCCGCCACGAAAGGCGAGACCTTCTTGCCGACGTCCATGGCCGCGGTCTGTATCTTGGGCAGCACGATGGCTGCGCGTGCCTCGAAGGCGGCCCCGATGTCCTCGCTCGAGACGTTATTGACCGTCGAACGAACGTGTAGCGCGAAGATCACCAGCATGGCGATGATCAGCACCGGCGCCGCGTAGCTCAGCCGGCGCAGGTCGCGTTGCAGGTTCAGGTGCGTTTCGCAGAGCAGCTCGTTGTCGAGCCCTCCGACATCGGTCGGGATTCGCAGCCACGCGATCATGTCGCCCCCCTCGAAATCGGCCGGCCCCCAAAGCCGTCGATATGCGGGTCGCGCGCGGCGACCCAGACCCCTCGTGCGGAACCGATTATAGAGGGGTGTCAACGGCCTGGACAAGCAGGTTCGAACTATTCGGAGACGTTTATCTTTCGGGAATCCGGCGCCGATTCCGCCGGCTCGCCGCCCTTGCGGCCCCAGCGATGTTCTGCCGCCAGCCAGCCGACCATCGACACCGTGCCCAGCAACGCCGCCGCGCTGAACATGTAGCCGTCGCCATGGCGATCGGCCACCGCACCAAATGCAGGCGGTACCAGCAGGAAGGCCACATCCCAGAGGGCGGTGAACATCGCCAGCGCGGAGCCACGCACCGCTTCGGGTGTGCGTTCGGCCACCTGGCTGGTGAGCACGGGGAAGGCGTAGCCATGGCCGATTCCGCCGAGCAATCCGGCCACGGCCAGGGTGTCCAGGTCGTGCACTCCGGCCAGCGCCAGGGCCCCGACCACACACATGGCCAGCGAGGGGGCGACCATATTGGCGGTGCCAAGTCGGTCCGGGATGCGCGCGCCCAGCAGGCGCACGCAGACCGAGCCGCCGGCGTACGTCAACCAATAGGTGGCCGGCCACTCGATGCCGCGATCCTTGGCCACGACCGTGGCGAAGGTGCCGAAGAGCATGACCAGCCCGGCGAAGATGCACGTCGCCAGCCAGACGGGCCAGAGGCTGCGTCGGCGCAGGGCGCGGAGGACCTCGGCGGGGCCGGGCGGTGCGTGGCTGGCGTGGGTGACCGGTTCCTTGATGGGCCGCAGGGCCAGCAGGGAGGTGATCATCACCAGGCCCAGGATCGGCAGGAACCAGGCCAGGTCCACGGCGTTGACGCCGAATCGTTCGGCTGCCGGGTTGACCAGCAGCGGGAGCAGACCGCTGATGCCAAACAGGGCGATACCCTCGGTCCGCCGGGCCGCGGGTACGATGTCTGTGCAGAAGGTGAAATAGCCGGTGAACAGGGCCGCCGTGCCGATGCCGAATACGACGCGCACCGCGTAGGCGGCCGGGCCGATGCTGTCGATGCCGGCGATGCCGACCATGGCGGCGCCCGAGATGAGGGTGCCGACGGTCAATGTGGGTTTGCGGCCCCAGCGATCCAGGCTCCAGCCGATGAGCGGTCGCAAGACCAGGCCGCCGATGGCCGCGGCGCCCATGACGGCGCCGATCTGCGAACGCGAGGCGCCCAGGTGGGCCAGGTAGAGCGGGAAGAGCAGCATGGACGCCCAGCCCACCGCCTGTATGAAGTGGGCGGTGACCAGCAGGCCGAAGGCGCGCGTGAACAGCGGCGCTGGGGGCGCGGGAGGCGCAGCGCTGGCGGCGGGGGCCGGCATGGGCTCAAGCCTGCCGAACCAGGCGCCAGGAGCGGTGGATTCGCCGGTTGCGGAAGTCTTTGGGGACGGTCTGCTCGCTCGTCTCTTCGCCATCGAGGCCGGCGAAGGCGGCTGGATCGAGGCGGAAGCGGCGGAAGTTGGTGGAAAACCACAACACCCCGCCCGGCGTCAGCAGGTTGCGGACCGCCTGGACGAGCTCCACGTGCTCGCGCTGCAGATCGAAGGCGGGCGCGCCGCGGGAGGTGTTGGAGAAGGTCGGCGGATCCAGCACGACCAGGTCATAGGAAAGGCCCTGCGAATGGGCCTGAGCCAGCCACTGCCGGCCATCTGCGCGTTCGAGACGATGCTCGCTGCCGTCCAGGTCGTTCAGCGCCAGGTTGCGAGCCGCCCGCGACAGGTAGTTGGCGTTCAGATCGATGGTGGTGGTGCTGGTCGCGCCGCCCGCGCCGGCGTAGACGGAGAAGGCGCCCGTGTAGCCGAAGAGGTTCAACATGCGCCGGCCGCCGGCCTCGCGGCGCACCCGGTCGCGGGTGATGCGGTGGTCCAGGAACAAGCCGGTGTCCAGGTAGTCGACCAGGTTGACCTCGAAGCGCAACCCGCCCTCACCTACCTGCAGCGTCTCGTCCCGTCGGGCCAGGCGTTCATATTGCTGCGCGCCACGCTGTCGCTGCCGTCGCTTGAGGTGGATCCGGGTCGGCGGCACCCCCAGGGCTTCGCTCAATCCGGCGCAGAGCGCCTGCAGCCAGGCCTCGTGTTCGGCGGCATCTCTCTGGTGCGGGCGGGCGTACTCGGCGAGGTGCAGGTGGCCCTCGTAGTCGTCCACAGCCAGCGGGATCTCGGGGATGTCGCGATCGTAGATCCGAAAGCAGGTGACCCCCTCACGCTTGCGCCATGCGGCAAGGCGGCGACGATTCTTCGCCACCCGGTTGCAGAGCATGGTCACGTGGTCTGTCGTGGTGCTGGCCACCGGGGCGCTCCTGACGCCACCCGTGAGCCGGGTCGGCGCGCCACGGGGTTGTGCCCTGTTTTGGTGGCGCTGGCCAGTGGGATGGGGGGTTATGCTACGATCGCTCACGCAGCAGGCGATGGGGTTCAAGCCGGCAGATCGGGGTGCCCGCCCACGTCCACTGCAAAAAGCATGCTCAGGAGACGCCCATGATCCGCGTCCCGCTCGACGCATTTCGCCCGCTGGCATCGCTCCTGATCGCCCTTGCCCTGTGCGCCTGCGGCGAAGACAGCGATGGCGCCGACCCCGCCGACGGCGCGGTGACGTCGGCGGATACCGCGGCCCATATCGACAAGGGAGACATCGCGGCCACCGACGGCGGCTGCACCGCCGACGAACAGTGCGCGCCCGGCGACAATGTCTGCACCCCCAACCGCTGTGTCGCCGGCGCATGCGCCCCCGTGCCCCTGGACGCTGGCCCCTGTGACGATGGCGACGTCTGCACCGCCAACGACACTTGCGCCGGGGGCGTCTGCGTGGCCGGACCCAACGCCTGTGCATGCAAGAAGAACAATGACTGCCTGTCGCGCGACGATGGCGACCTCTGCAATGGCGTGCCGCGCTGCGACACCTCGGTGGTGCCCCATGTCTGCGTGCCCGATCCCATGACCGTCATCGCCTGCGACAGCGCGGACGACACCGCCTGCCAGCGCAATCGCTGCCAGCCCGCGACCGGTGAGTGCAAGATGGCGGCGGCACCCGACCAGACGCCCTGCTCTGATGGGGATCCCTGCTCCCCGGAGGATCGCTGCATGGCCGGCAAATGTGTCGGCTCCAAGGCGTCGGCTTGTGCCTGCAAGGTGGACGCCGACTGCGCCGCCGCCGATGACGGCGACGTCTGCAACGGCAAGTTGTATTGCGACACCGCCGTCTTCCCCTTTGCATGCAAGACCAATCCCGCGTCCATCGTCTCCTGCAGCGCCGCCAAGGACACCGCCTGCAGCAAGAACACCTGCGATCCCAAGACCGGCATCTGTGACCCTGCGTCCGTGGCCGACGGCACCCCGTGCGACGACACCGACCCGATGACCGTGGGCGACACCTGCAACCAGGGCAGCTGCAAGCCTGGCAAGTCCATCAAGTTCTGCGATGGGACGAGCGACTGCGCCGCGTTCGAGGATGGCAACTGGTGCAACGGCGTGACGTTCTGCAACAAGGTCACGTCGAAGTGCGAGGTCAATCCTGCCAGCGTGGTGGTCTGCCCGACCGTGAACGACACCGCCTGCAGCAAGAACCAATGCCTGCCTGGCACCGGCCAATGTGTGCCCACGCCGGTCGCCGACAAGGCCGCCTGCGACGATGGCGACGACTGCACCAAGGGGGATCACTGCGTGGGCGGCACATGCGCCCCCGGCACCAACACCTGCCTGTGCAAGAAGAACGCCGACTGCGTCGCCAAAGACGACGGCAACCTGTGCAATGGCGTGCTCTTCTGCAACGTGCAATCGGGCACCTGCGAAGCCAACGCCGCTTCGGTCGTGACCTGTCCGACCGTGGACGACAACGCCTGCAGCAAGAACATATGCGCGCCCAAGACCGGCAAATGCGCGATGGTTGCGCAGGCCAAAGGCATCGCTTGCAGCGATAACGACGCCTGCACGGTGGGCGATACCTGCGCCGACGGCAAGTGCGCGCCCGGCCAGAACACCTGCCTGTGCAAGACCGACGGTGACTGCGCAGCCAAGGAGGATGGCGACCTGTGCAACGGCGTCCTGTTCTGCAACAAGCAGACCGGCGACTGCGAGCTGAACAAGGCCACCACCATCACCTGCCCGACGGTGGACGATACGACCTGTCGCAAGAACACCTGCCAGGCCAAGACCGGCAAGTGTCTGCTCATCCCCGTCGCCAACGGCAGCGCTTGCGATGATGGCAGTGCGTGCACCAAAGCAGACGCCTGCCTGGCCGGCGCCTGCGTCGGCGTGCAGACCTGCCAGTGCGAGAGCCACGCCGACTGCGCTGCGCTGGAGGACGGCGACCTGTGCAACGGCGTGCTCTACTGCGACAAGTCCGGACCGGCGCCCAAGTGCCTGGTCAACGCCAAGACCGTAGTCACCTGCGTCGCGCTCGATGGCCAGCCCTGCGTGGTCAACACCTGCAACCCAGCCACCGGCATCTGCCAGCCGAAGGCCAAGGCCAAGGGCGAGCCCTGCGAAGATGGCGACAAATGCACCACCAAGGACACCTGCGCCGCGGGCCTGTGCAAGGGCGGCCCGGCGCTGGACTGCACCGACAACAAGCCGTGTACCGACGATGGCTGCGACGCCAAGTCCGGCTGCACGTTCGACCCCAAGACCTGCGATGACGGCAACACCTGCACCCTGGACAGCTGCGAAGCCAAGACTGGCAAGTGCAGTTCGTCGGCCAAGCCCTTGGAAGGCAATGTCTGCAACGCCGACAACAACGGCTGCACGGTCAACGACGTATGCAAGGCGGGCAGCTGCCTCACGGGCCTGAAGGCGATCTGCAATCTGCCGGTGAAGGACTGCCAGCAGGCGGCCTGCCAGACCACCGGCAACACCGGCTACAAGTGCGTGGTCTTGACCAGCCCCGACGGCGCCGCCTGCCTGGGCGATGATGGCTGCATCGCTGGTGGCACGTGCAGCAAGGGCACGTGCCAGCCCGGCAAGGACGAGAAGTTCTACGAAAAGGCCATCGCCGCCAGCGCCCTGGCAGCGCAGGACAAGGCCGTCGTGGTCTCCACCGACGTGGTCGGCGTCGCCGCCATGCCCGATGGCGGCGTGCTCACGGCCAGTCACGCCGTCAAACCCCTGCCCGGGGGCGCCAAACAGACCTGGTGGTGGATCGGCCGCCTCTCCGCCTGGGGCACGCCCCTGTGGACCCACCTGGCCGGCACCCCGGCCGGCAAGCCGTCGACGACCAGCGCACATCGGGCCCTGGCCCTGGTGGTCGGTGCCGATGGCGGCGCCGTGGTGGCCGGACGCATCGCTGATGGTGGCGACAAGATCGGCGTGCTGGTGCTGGACGACAAGGGCAAGGCCAAGTGGATGAAGGCCTGGCCCCAGGGCAAGGAGGTGCGCACGGTACGGGCGGTGGACCGGCTGCTGGACGGCTCCATCGCCGTGATCAGTCGAGCCGACTACAAAGACGCCAAGGGCAAAGCCGCCAGCGTGCCCACAGTGCTGCGCCTGTCCAAGGGCGGCGCGGTGACCTGGCAGGCCGACCTGGCCCCGCTCGACGGTGCCGGACAACATGACCCTGTCGCTGCCCTGCACTGGCCCACCGGCGGCGGCTTCGTGCTGGGCAACAACGCGCAGGCCATCGCCTCGGACAGCCATGGCAAGCTCTGGCGCGTGACCGACGAGGGCAAGGTGGCCTGGCAAAGGAGCTGGTCGACCTGGCTCGGCACGCGTGCGGCCGCGTTCGTCGCCATCAGCGATACCAAAGGCGCGGACACGGGGTTCGCCATCGCCGGCGCGAAGCTGGTGGGCAAGGCCCCTCAGGGCTGGCTGCTGCGGGTCGACAAGGCCGGTCAGCCCATGTGGCAGCGCGCCATCTCCAAGGCCTGGCAATTGACCGGTATCGCCCACCTGGGCGGTGGACTGCTGACCATGGCCGGGCAACGGCAGCCGCTGCCCAACATCCAGCAGGCCTGGCTGGCTGGCACCGACATCGCTGGTCACTTGACCTGGCAACATACCTACGCGGCGAGCGACCAGGCTGGGCTGAAGGCCATCACGGCGGCCGGCATGGGCGCGGTCGCGCTCGGCCACGCCAAGACAGGCGCTGGTCATCACCTGCTGGCCATCAGTACCGATGCCTGGGGACACGTTGATTGCAAGGGCGCCGGCCTCTGCGCCAAGAAGTCCGCCCCGATCTGCGACGACGGCAAACCCTGCACCATCGACCTCTGCCACCCGACCAAGGGCTGCGTGCACTATGACGCCGACGGCCAGGATTGCGACCCCGAAGACGGC
This sequence comes from uncultured Enterobacteriaceae bacterium, assembly GCA_964438735.1. Taxonomy (GTDB): domain Bacteria; phylum Myxococcota_A; class UBA9042; order UBA9042; family UBA9042; genus CAYTLW01. The sequence continues at coordinate 22,092 of CAYTLW010000115.1, forward strand.
TGCACCCTGCAGGCCGCCTGCAAGGCGGGCGCATGCGTCAAAGGCGCCAACGGCCGCTACTTCGAGACCGGCGTTGCCAGCGCCGGCTTGAAGACGGTGCACGGCGTGGTGGCGACCCACAACGACGGCATCGGTCTGGTCGGCAGCGATGGCGGCCAGCCGAGATACGTGCGCCTGTCGGCCACCGGCGAGCAGCTGATGGCCGCGACCGCCACCCTGCCCACGGGCCTGGCGATGGACTGGCTTGGCGGCGCGGTGGGTCTGGCCGATGGCTCGGTGGTGGTCACCGGTCATAAGGGCAAGGAGTTCGGCCAGGGCGAGACCTCCAAGGCCGCTTCAGTGGCTCGAATCGCCGCCGACGGCAAGCTGCTCTGGGCGCAGATCACCTGCGATTACTGGAGCGGTCCCGCGGTCTGCACCGCCGAAGACCTGGTGCTGGCCGGCGGCGGTCTGCACGTGCTCACGGTGACGGTGCATCGCGGTATGTCGGGCGCCTGGCAGGCCTCGGGCATCATCACGGTGCAGCGGCGTGACGTCACCGACGGCAAGCTGGTCGGCAACGCGCTGAAGATGCAGCACAAGGGCCTGTTGGAGACCGGTCGTCCCTATCGTGTTGGCGCGGTGCTACGCGCCAAGGGAGGGCTGCTCCTGGGCGGCGACTACAACCTCGTCTACCAGGGGGCGCCGCCCACCGGCGTCTTTGCCCACGCCGTCTCACTCAGCGCCGGGCAGACGATCTGGATCGGACTGCACAAGCCCTGGATGCGATTTGGCGGTGTGGTGGATACGCCGGATGGTGGCGCCCTGATCGCCGGCAACTCCCTGGCCGCCAACGGCACCCAGCAGGTGCGCATGGTCCGCTTCGATGGCAAGGGAAAGCAGGTCTGGGCGTCGAGCTCCAAGGGGGACGACTTCCAAGTCACCTCCCTGGTGGCCGCCGGCCCCCATCACCTGCTGTCGGGGCGCCAGGGCGGGGCCCAGGTCCGACTGGGTCTGCGCTTGATCGACCAGCTGGGCAAGGGGGTCTGGGCGCGCACCTATGGGCCTGCAACCGGCCTGATTGGCGGCATCACCGGACCGGCGGTCGCTCCGCTGAAGAACGGCCACGTCACGGGCGCAGCGGTGACCACAGTAGCCGGCACCAGCGTACTCGTCGTGCGCACCGACCCGTGGGGCTGGCCCGATTGCGCCAAGTCCGGCAAGTGCATGGCCAAGACGGCGTCCGACTGCGACGACAAGAACCCCTGCACCGCCGATCTCTGCGTGGGCGGCAGCGGTTGCAGCTATCCAGCGCTGGCCGACGGCCTGGCTTGTGGGGTCGGCAAGACCTGCAAACAAGGCAGTTGCAAGTAGCGCAGCTGCACATAAGGCAGGGCGCCCATCCGTCCGCGACGGCTATCCCACGGCGGGGTTGAGCGTATACGTGCCGGTCATAGACGCGCTGGCGAGCACGTGCCCCTCCATGGCGGCGAGCGCGGCCGGGCCGTCGAACTTGCCGACGATGCCCAGCTTGTTCACGTCGAGCGCGTAGAGCGTGAACACGTAGTGGTGCAGCAGCTCGTCATTCCATGGTGGGCAGGGGCCGTCGTAGCCGTAGTAGTCGCCGCCCATGTCGGGATCGCCGGCGAACCAGTCGGTGTAGTTGTTGACGCCTTGGCGGGTGCCGGCGGGGCCGGCTGGGCCGTCCTTGCCGCCCGCGGTGACGCCATCGCAGAAGGCGCCGGCGCCGATCTCACCGGCGGCAGCGTCCAGGTCGACCAGTACCCAGTGGTAGAAGTCCACCCGCGGCAGGCCGGCAGAGACCGACTTGCCCTCCTGGTTGACGTCGTCGCCCACCGACGGCACGTCGGGATCGCAGCAGAGCAGGGCCAGCGAGGCCGTGCCTGCCGGCAGATCGGACCAGGCGAAGTGGGGATTGCGGTTGTCCGTGAGCGCGACGTGGCTCTCGGCGTCCTTCTTGCCGAAGGCGAACTCGGTGGGGATGGGGCTGTTGTCGGCGAAACTGTTGCTCCAGAACTTCACGATGACCTCCTCGCTGCAGGGGGAATCCATGGATTGCGGCGAAAAGCTCGCTCCCCGGCGGCGCCCTGTCAACGGTGTCAGGGCCATCGCAAGAACGATCAAGCTGAATCAGTAAGCTGAGGTCAAGGGAG
>CAYTLW010000116.1:0-24085 GCA_964438735.1 uncultured Enterobacteriaceae bacterium
GAGACCTGCGGCGCGTTTCGCTGGCGCGCGTTTGCGCCCATGTTGCCGCGGCTGGCCTTCGTCTGGTTCGACTTGAAGTTGATGGCACCGGCGGCGCACAAGGCGGCCACCGGGGCCGACAACACCGTCATCCTGGCCAACGCCCGCCGGCTGCTGGATCGCGGCGCGCCGGTCAGGTTCCGTATGCCGGTGATCCCGGGCCAGAACGACGGCGACGAAAACCTCGGCGCCGTGGCGGCCTGGATCCTGGCCCAGCAGGCGGGGCCGTTGCACCTGTTGCGCTACCACCGCATGGGCCGGATCAAGGCCAAACGCCTGGGCGTGGCCGAACTGGACGTGGACGCCAGCGCTGCCGATTCGGCATTGGCGCGCGCGGCGGAGGTGCTGACCGAGGCCGGCGTCGAGGTGGTGTTGCCGGCAGCGGCCTGAGGAGGGCGAAGATGGGTGTGCAACAACGTCCCCCACAGGTCGCCACGGTGCGGGGCGATGGCCGCACGGTTGGCGCGATGATCGATCGCCTGGAGCTGTCCGAGCGTGTGCGTGCGCTGCACGAGGCCATCCTGCAGGCCCCGCCCGCCCTCTGCCCTGAGCGCGCCCTGCTCGTGACCCGCTTCCACAAGCAGGCTGCCAATCGTCGATTGCCGGCGCCGTTGCGCCAGGGTCGGGCGCTGGCCGAGTTGTTGGGTGGCAAGGCTGTGAACATCTGGCCCGACGAGCTGCTGGTGGGCAACTTCACCAGCCAGCGCGTGGGCGGCGGCATCTACCCGGAGCTGCATGGCGTGGCCATGTTGGAGGACCTGGCCCGATTCGAGCGACGCGCGGTCAATCCGCTGGTGATGCCGCCCGGCGCGCGTCGGCAGCTGTTGACCGAGGTGATGCCCTTCTGGCTGCGTCGCTTCATCGCCTGGCAGATCCGCCCTCGCTGGCGCGCCGCGCGATTTGTGGCCTCGCAGCTCAGCCCGACCGACTACCTGATCAACGAGACCGCTGGCGTGTCCCACTTCGTGCCGGACTACCGGACCCTGTTGGAGCGGGGTACGGCGGCCCTGTGCGCCGATGCGGAAGCCCGCCTGGCCGGCCCGCGCGTCGACGCGGAGGGGGCGGCCTTCTTGCGCGGGCTCATCGCCGCGTGCCAGGGATTGCAGACGTTTGCCGACGGCTACCGGGTCGAAGCGCTTCGTCTGGCCAACGAGGTCGGCGACGCCGAACGCGGCAATGAGCTTCAGACCATCGCCCAGGTCTGCGGCCATGTACCGCGACAGCCGGCGCGCACGCTGCAGGAGGGATTGCAGGCGATCCTGTTGGCGCAGATCGCCTTGAACCTGGAGTCGCTGGACAACGCCATCAGCCCCGGCCGGCTGGACCAGGTCCTCTGGCCGCTCTACCGCGACGACCTGCAGGCCGGCCGCCTCGACCGCCAGGGCGCATTCGACCTGCTGGCCTGCTTCGCCCTCAAGTTGTGCGAGATCATCCCCATCTTCTCCGAGCGATTCACCCGCTTTCACGGTGGCCTCTTCAACGGCCAGGTGGTGGTCGTGGGCGGCGTTGACGCGGAAGGAAAGGATTGCACCAACGAGCTGAGCCTGATGATGGTCCGCCTCATGGCGCAGCTGCGGACGCGGCAGCCGAACTGGCATGCCCGCTTGCATCCAGGCAGCCCGCCGGCGTTTCGCGCCCGCATCGCCGAAGCCCTGGCCGACGGCGCCGCATCGCCAGCGCTCTACAACGACGAGGTCATCGTGCCGTCGTTGCAAGCGCGCGGCATCGAGCTGGCCCATGCGCGCGACTACGCCACCGTCGGCTGCGTCGAACCGGTGGCCGCGGGGCGCTCCTTCCTGTCGACCGATGCCGCGCTGCTCAACCTGCCGCTGGCCCTGGAGTGGGCCCTGAACGAGGGCCGTGCGTTCGGTTCCCGGCGGCGATCGGGGGTATCCGTGCCCGCTGCGGCAGGCTGCGGCGGCATCGACGAGGTCTGCCGCCTGCTCGAACGACAACTCGAAGCGTTTTGCGACCGCCTGGTCGACGACCTGCAGCTGATCGAAGCCGCCAACGCCCGCGCCCACCCGACCCCACTGACCTCGGCCTTGTTGGAGGGCTGCCTGGACAGCGCCCGAGACGCTTCCAGCGGCGGTGCGCGTTACAACGGCAGCGGCGTGCAGGGGGTCGGGATCGTCGAGGTGGGCGACGCCCTGGCCGCCATCGAGCACGTGGTGTTCAGCCAGAGACAGGCCACCATGGCGGACGTGGTGGCCGCTTGTAGGAGCGATTTCGTCGGCCATGAAGGCTTGCGAAGACGCCTGCAACGGGCGCCCAAGTTCGGCAATGACGACCCGCGCGCCGACGTCTACGTGGCCCGCGTGATGGAGATCTTCAATCGCTGCCTGAGCGGCCGCCTCAACACCCGTGGTGGCGCCTATGTGCCGGGCTACTACTCGGTCACCTGCCACCGCGCGTTCGGTGCCGTGGTCGGTGCCCTGCCGAGCGGCCGAGCGGCCGGCGAGCCCTACTCATCCGGTCTGTCGCCGGGACAGGGCAGGGCCGTCGCGGGGCCCACCGCAGTGCTGATGTCCCAGGCCCGGCTGCCCCTGGACCTGGCGCCCAATGGCGTCAACTTCAACATCGAGTTCGAGCCCTGGACAGTCGCCGGCAAGGGCGGGCGGCGCACGCTGCAGGCGTTGATCGACGGCGCTTTCGACGCGGGATGTATGCAGCTGCAAGTCAACGTGCTCGACCCGCAGATACTCATCGAAGCGCGTGACCATCCCGGTCGCCATCGGGGCCTGCTGGTCCGGGTATCCGGCTATTCGGCGTGTTTTGACGACCTGGCGCCGGATGTGCAGCAGGAGATCATCGATCGCCTGCTGGCCGGCAAGTCCGGCTGTGTCGGCGTCGGCGTCGAGTTGTAGTAGCCTGCAGGCATGCGAAATCACCTCCTCGTCGCCCTGGCGCTCGTCCTCTTCTGCCTGGTCACCCCATCCCTGGCTGACGCCGCGACCCTGCCCCTGCAGGGAGCCCTGCGCACCAACGGCGGCGGACCCGTGGCCGACGGCAAATACGTATTCTTCTTCCGACTATACGACTCGGCCCAGGCCAAGCAATTCGTCTGGGAGCAACCCCTGGACGTGCAGGTCGCCGGTGGCGTCTTCGCCACTACCCTGGGCACCGGCGCCAAAGCCATCCCCGATGCCCTTCTGAGCGCCGGCAAGCCGCTGTGGATCGGCGTCAAGGTGGGCGTCGGCGACGAGCTGCCGCGCCAGCTCATCCAGCGCATACCGGCAGCCTGGCACGCCACCGTGGCCGCCGACCTGGCCTGCACCGGCTGCGTCAAGACCGGGGCAATCGCCGCAGGAGCCATCAGCGCCGACAAGGTGGGCTTCACGTACGCGGGATCGGCGACCAAGGGCGGCCCCGCCACGCTGGCCATCAAGGCCAAGGATGCCGGTCACGCCGAGAGCGCCACCAACGCCGACAAGGCCAAGCTGGCCGCCCAGGCGGTGGTCGCCAACAAGGCCACCACGGCCGATGTGGCCAGCGACCTGAAATGCACCGGCTGCGTCGGTCTGGCCGAGCTCGACGCCAGCGTCGCCAAGGGCTACCTGGCCACCGGCGGGGGCACCGTCAAGGGCAAGCTGGCGGTCGACGGTCACCTGTCCCTGGGCAACTCGGCCATCACCGGCGGGCGCTTCGCGGCGGTGGATATTGCCAAGACGGCTTGCGGCGCCGCCAACCTCGGGCAGGTGGTGCTCTACGGCAAGACGGCGCGCCTGTACTTCTGCGACGGCAAGCAGTGGCGACGCATCAGCAGCTGTCTGGGCAAGTGCAAGGACGCGGCCACCGTCTCCTGCGGCCAGCCCATCGGCGATGACTGCGGCGATGTGGGCGTCTGCCCCGGCACCGGCACCCTCTGTGCCTCCGGGCTCAAATGCACCGGCGGCAAGTGCGTGGGCGAGCCGGGCAAGACCCCCCAGACCGCCGGCCAGAGCTGCAAGACCCTGCTCTCTGCCGGCGTCAAGGCCACCGGCGTGTACTGGATCGATCCGGAGGGTAAGGGCAAGGCCTTCGAGGCCTACTGCGACATGACCACCGACGGCGGCGGCTGGACGCGCTGCGGTCACATCGACGAAGCCAAAGCGGGCAATACGTCGCTGAGCATTCAAGAGGGCGCGGCGCCCGTATCTAACGACAAGATGCTCAACAAGTCCTGGTGTGGCTGGATGTATACGACCGACAAACCCCAGGCCATGCTCATCCACAACCTGACCAAAGGCGGCGCCGCCTGGGGCGAGGGCCACAAGCTCAAGATACACTGGGGGAACTCGCCGTTCACGCTGTACAAGTACAACAACCACAAGATCCAGTCGTGCAGCAACCTGACCACCAAGAAGACCTGGTCGGGTTGCCAATACGCCTCTCATAGCGGCTGGGAGGATGCGTCGTTCTCGTTCACGGTCGGCGGCATGAACAACGGCTACGGCGGGGCCGGCGAAAAGCGGCTCATCCTGGGCCCGACGGCCAAACCCGGTGGCAACAAGTTCTGGCACAACTTCGGCGCGGATTCGAACTCGCAGAACGCGTCGAACAACTGGTCCAGTGGCTCGGCTGTGGGCATGTTGTATATGCGGTGATGAACAGGGGCCTGGCCCCCTTTCATCGCAGATGCCTCATGGCGCCCGCGTCATGCACCTGGCCGTAGCCTGCCTGGCGGAGCAGACTTGCCGCCGCCCTGCTGCGCGACCCGCTGGCGCAACAGAGTACAATCTCGGTCTCGGTACCTCCCACTGCGGACAACCGCTCCCCCAGGGATGCCAGCGGCAGGTTCCTGGCCCCGGAGATGTGACCGGAGCGGAATTCAGCTGCTGTTCGCACGTCGATCAACGTGGCACCGCGGCTGAGCGCCTGCCGTGCAGCGGCGATTTGTACTGGATCGGGTCGTGCGCGCCAGGCAAGCCACAGCAGCGCGGCGGCGAAACCCATGAGGATGAGCAGGGTCGTCGAGGTCATGCAGGCTCCAGGGCGGACACAGGTTCGCCGCCTTCTGGTGGAGCCACCATGTCAGCGAAGTGTTACGCGGCCGGGAACCACTGTATCCACAAGGGCCAGATCGTTTCCCTTCAGAAGCCAACCCCACCCACCGACGTGCCAGGCGAAAAGACCGCGCCCTTCGCTCCTTTCGCCAGCGAATGGCCGACGAATTTGCCGCTCAGATCCGGATCTCGGGTCAAGGACTGGTCGCTGACCGCCGGCACACCGCCTTGTTTGCCGTAGGCGAACACCGCCACGACGCCGTCCTTGGCGTCGAGCAGCCGGACCTTGTCGCCGCCGTCGTCCAGGTCAAGACCATAAGCGGTGCCGGCGTCGGCGGCGTTGGAGACGGCGAAGAAGACCGCCGCGGTGGAGCCGGGCGCGTCGCCGCCGCCAAAGAGCACCGCCGCCTTCTTGGGCGCCAGCTTGGTCCCGGCAGGGAAGGTGTAGCGCGGCACCCAGACATCCCAGTCGGACTCCACCAGCTTCCAGCCCGACACATCGACCGTGGCGTTGCTCACGTTGACCAGCTCGACGAACTCGTCCTCCATCTTGTGCGAGCTGCCGTCGCCGTTGGGATCGCCGTCGACGCTGGCGTCGGCCAGGACCTCGTTGAAGATCACCTTGCCAGCCGCCGGGCTCATGCCCTTGTCCAGGCAGATACCGTCGATACAGACCTTGCCGCTGGCGCACGACTTGCTCTTGCTGCACTCGGGCACGAAGGGGGCGCAGATGCCGGACTTGCAGCCCAGGCCGACAGGGCAGTCGTAATCGAGGGTGCAGGGCTGCTTGGTGTCGGCGGCGCCGGCGTCCGGGGCCGTGTCCGAGGCCGTGTCCGGGACCGTGGCCGTGTCCGCGACCGTGTCGGGGACCGTGACCGTGTCCGGGACCGTGGCCGTGTCGGCGACCGTGTCCGGGACCGTGCCCGTGTCCACCTCCGGGGGTGATGAGATATCACCCCCGTCGGGGGGGGGCCGTGGCGGCGCCGGGGCCCGGGCCGGGGCCGGGGGCCACCGCGGGGGTGATGAGATATCACCCCCGTCGGCTCGCTCCGCTCGCACCGTGTCCGCGACTGTGCCCGCGTCCGTGCCCGCGTCCGTGCCCGCGTCCGCTACTGTGACCGTGTCCGAGGCCGCATCCGCCGCCCCATCCGTCACAATAGAGTCATTCGAAACCTGAACATCCGCCACAACGTCTGCCGCCGGTTCGCTGTCCTTATCCTCCGAACAAGCCCCAAGCGCCAGCGCCACCGCCGCGACCATCACCAGAAACGACCGTTGCATCGTCGTCCTCCGATTCATCGGTCAGAACGCTAGCATTCATAGGCGGTTGCTGTCCACGTGGGCCGCGTGTAGGCTCAAACGTCCTATACGGATGCGGAGGTCGCCATGAGGGGCTGGAGTATCGCCTGGGCCTGCCTGTTCATCACCGGCTGCACGGCCGATCTGGATCATATGGGGCCCGATCCGTCCTCTGGCGGCCTGCAGGTGCTCTCGTCGGCGCTCGAGGTTGCGGTTCCCGGCGACAAGCCGACCATTCAGGCAGCTGTCGACAGCGCCTCGGCCGGCGACGTCGTGAAGATCGCTGCCGGCATCTACACCGAGAACATTGCGCTGAAGAGCGGCGTCATCTTGCAGGGGGCGGGCTCGGACAAGACGGTGTTGCGGGGCTACGTCAAGTTCAAGAACGTGGACGCGGCCGCCGTCATCGGCATGCGCGTGACCGCTGAGGGCGCTGTGGGCGTGGGCAATGAGGCTGGCATTGGCGGCTACACCGGCAAGATCGACATCCGCGACAACATCATCGAGGGCTTCAAGTCGGGCATCGGCCTCGAGTCGCCCGGCCAGGGACAGATCTCCGGCAACCTGATCCGCAAGAACGGCCTGGGCATCGATCTGTATGAGGGCGGCGCCCTGATGATCACCAACAACGTCCTGCTCTCCAACCACAAGGGCGGCGTGGTGATGTTCGCTTTCGGCAAGGCGCGGGTGGTGCACAACACCGTCATCGGCAATGGCTTCGCGCTGCCATATGACCAGGGCGGCGCGGGAATCGTGGTCGGCCCGTTCAGCCACGAGATCGTGCAAAACAACGTGGTGGTCTCCAACAAGGGCGGCATCAACTCCATGTCGGGGTCCAACTCGAAGAACCATCACAACCTGGTCTGGGGCAACGTGAACAACTACGTCGGCGCGGCCAAACCGGGCGCCGGCGACCTGAGCGTCGACCCCAAGTTCAATGACCCGGGCAACAAGGACTACCGCCTGGTCGCCGGTTCGGCGGCCATCGATGCGGCCGTGGATTGGAAGCTGGCCAAGGACTTCGCCGGCCAGCCTCGCCTCACCGGTGCGGCGCCGGACCTGGGCGCGTTCGAGTTTCAGCCGCCCATCAAAGGCGACCTCGTCATCAACGAGGTGATGGCCAATCCGCTCAGCGAAGGCACCGGGGAGTTCGTCGAGCTCTTCAATCCCCACGGCGTGGCGATCGACGCGGCTGGCCTGGTGATCGGTGATGGCGATGCCAACGATGTGGTCGTCGCCTACAAAGGTGGCGCCACGCTGGTTCCCGCGGGCGGCTACGCGGTCATCCTCGACGCCGGCTACAACACCGTCGGTGGGGTCTATACCCTGCCGGCCGGCACCATCTTGCTGACCGTGCCCAACGCGGCCATCGGCAGCGGATTGTCGGTCAACGACCCCATCACCCTGTCGCGCAAAGGCGCGGTGGTCAGCACCCTGGCCAAACCCTTCGATCCGGGCAACGGCGTCTCGGCCGAACGCATCGACGCCAAAGCGGACGACCTGCCAGCGAACTGGGTCCCTTCGCCGTGCGGCGCCTCGCCCGGCAAGATCAACTGCATCGCGGCCGGTGGCGGTTCTGCAGGCAAGGCCACGCTGGTCATCAGCGAGGTGATGGCGACCCCGGTGACGGCCAGCAAGGGCGAGTTCGTTGAGGTCTACAACTTCGGCGACAAGCCGGTGGAGCTCGGCGGGCTGGTCATCAGCGATGGCGATTCCACCGACGTCATCAAGGCCGCCCCTGGCAAGAAATCCTCCCTGCCGGCGGGCAAGTATGGCGTGATCCTGGACCCGGACGGCCTGGCGGATATGGCCAAGGCGCCCTACTTCCTCGGCGCCGACGTGCCCACGGTGGTCACGGTAGCTGGCGCGGCGCTCGGCAATGGCCTGGCCAAGAGCGATCCCATCACCCTGTTCGCGAGCGATGGCAAGACCGTGGTGGCGACGTTTGCCCACCCGGCGCCGGTGGCGCAGCAATCTGTCGAGCGGAAGAGCCTCGAGGAGGCCGATATCAAGGGCAACTGGATGCCTTCGCCCTGCGCTGCCAAGCACTCCGCCGGCAAGGCCAACTGCGCCGCAGGCGGCACCAAGCCGGTCGATGTGCCCGTGCTGCGCATCAACGAGGTCATGGCCAACCCGCTGGACGAGGATCGCGGCGAGTTCATCGAGCTGTACAACCCGGGTGACAAGGCGGTGAACGCGGCCGGTCTCTTGTTCACCGACGGTGACGCCACCGACACCATCGGCCCCTTCGCCACCGGCGGCAGCACGACCATTCCCGCCAAGGGCTACGCCGTCATTCTCGACTCCGAGTACCTGAGCGGCTACGCCATCGGCAAGGACGCCGTGTTGCTGGCGCCGGCCAACACCTCGTTGGGCAACGGCCTGACCACCTCCGACCCGCTGACGCTGTTGGCCAGCGATGGGTTGCAGAAGATCGACACCTTCTCGTTCCCCTCCAATCCGGGCAACGGCGTGTCCGTGGAGCGCAAGGGCGCCTCCGGCGATGTGGCCGCCAACTGGGTGGCGTCGACCTGCGCCGGTGGCTCCAGCCCTGGCGCCATCAACTGCGTCAGCGGCGGTGGCACCCCCGAGCCGGTCGGCGGGCCGGTGATCACCGAGGTCATGGCCAACCCCCTGGTGGAGTCCAGCGGAGAGTTCGTCGAGATCCTCAACCTGGGCAGCAAAGCGATCGAGATGGCAGGTCTGCGACTGAGCGATGGCGACGCCACCGACACGTTGCAGGCGTTCAAAGGCGGCAAGACAGTGCTGCCGGCGGGCGGCTACGCGGTGGTCCTGGACAGCGACTATCCGACGAAGTCCCCCTACGTCATCGATCCGAAGGTGATCCTGCTGACCACCGGCGACAAGACCATCGGCAGCGGCCTGTCCACCGCCGATCCCATCACCCTGCAGAGCGCCGATGGGGCGGTGGTGCTCAGCACCTTCAAACACCCCTTCAACCCCGGCAATGGCATCTCCGCCGAGCGTCTGGACCCCAAAGCCGCCGACAAGGCTGATAACTGGGCGCCGAGCAAATGCAAGACCGGCTCCTCGCCGGGCGCGGGCGTCTGCAACGACGGCAAACCCGGGCCCAAGGTCGTGGACGTCAACACCGGCTCAGCGGCAGACCTGCAGCAGGTGGCGGGCATCGGGCCGACGTTGGCCGGCCAGATCGTGGCCTGGCGCAAGTCCCATGGTCATTTCGAGTCGCTTGCCCAGCTCACCGTGCTGGCCTCGGTGACGCCGGCCAAGATCGCCGGCTGGCAGGTCGCCGAAGAGGGAGAAGCGGCCTGGGTCATCGGCCTGGCGGGCGCCAAGGAGGTCAAGATCTACAACGATGTGGCCGCCCTGTTGGCCGCCTTGCCGCCGCCAAAGGACCCCGGCGCCGCCGCCTGGGCAGGTCAACCGGTGCGCATCCAGCGTGCCGCCGCGGCGAGCAAGAATGACAACAGCACCAACCAGAACCTCAGCTTCGGCGACTGGGGGGACGTGACGGCGTACGAACCCGCTGGCAAGGCGAACATCGCCGTTCACCTGGACAAGGCGCCCGGGGAGCCTTCCTACAAGCGCGAACAGACCGATCACGCCGACGCCATGGCCGACTGGGACAAAGAAGATGGCGATCCCTACCTCTTGCCGGACTTCTATCGTTGGCCGTCGGCCCTGTCGGGGTGGGGCCAGGTGGCGTACGGCGGGCTGTTCAGCTTGGAGGGCGTGGTCGAAGTGGCCGACGGCGCATGGCGGCTGCGGGTGCGCGCGGACGCCGACAAGGGCATCGACCGCCTGGTGCTCATCGAGCGCTGGCTGCCGGCGTCGGAGTGGAAGGAGCTCAAGGTCGTCTGGTCCTACGGCTACAAGTCCGTCGTGGTCAGCACCACCTCGGGCCTGTCCCGTTCCCTGCCCCATCGACTGGCCCTCGCTCACCCGTGCCGCGCCTGGTGGCTGGACAAGAAGGGGCAGGCCGTGCCCGTAAGCAAGTGCCTCTCCTTCGGCAAGTGCGGTCCCATGGCGGCCGACTGGAAGCTCTTCAACCAGGCGCTGGCGGCCTGGAAGAAGGCCCCGCCCGACCAGGGCAAGGGGCACTGCTTTACCTACAAGAGCACCAAGCACTGCTTCACGGTCGACGAGGAAAAGACCGGCCTGGACGTGCTCAACAAGGCGACCATGACCCAGCTGAAGAGCCACTGCTACAGCACCACCCTGGCCGGAATCGTCATCGCAAATCGACCCCATGCCACCATCAAGGGCTATGACGCCCTGTCCGGCGTCGGCCCGAAGTCCATGTGGAATCTGCTGGTCTGCTATGTGCGCAGCGGCGACTGGCCACCCGCCGCCGCCGGCACGGTCGCCAAGGTGCTGCAGGGCGTGCCGGGCAACGAGTATCAGCTCGAGACGGTGACGTCGGCCGCCGTGAAGTCGGTCAACGGCAAGCTCTTCGAGATCTGCGACCCGGGCACCAAACACTGCATCAAGGTGTTCTCCTACACCGCCCTGCCGACGACCCTGAGCAAGGGCGACACGGTCAAGGTGAAGGGCCAGGTGCGACACTACGACGCCGGCGGCTATTGGAACCTGGTGCTGGGCAAGGCTGCCGGGACCTTTGTTCAGATTCTGAAGCAGGGCAGTTGAGAGCCTGACCCCCTCCGTCCCCTACCCAAACCAGTCATCCCGATCTTGGAACAGGAAGTTGAACGTCTTCAACGCCCCATAGCAGCCGGTGATGTACCCCTGCAGCTGGATCTTGTCGTGATGAGGCAGCTCGTCGTTGCCGTTGATCTTCTGCTCGAGCACCCGCAGCTTGTCGCGCACGGTCACGATCTTGCGGAAGAGCACGTCGATCTCCACGTCCTTGGCGGCGAGCTCGGGGTCGGCGGGTTTGATGACCACGCTGCCGCCCCGGTAGCGCTTGTGCATGGGCGCATCTGAGATGCCGAGCGCCTCGTCCAGAACCTCGGCCAGCACCTGCTTGAGTTCGTCGCGATCCATCTCGTCCTCCTCGCCGTCTTCTCCGCCCAGCGGGATCTGTCGCAGCTTGACCTTGGGCGGTGGCTCCTCGACCCGCGGTCGGCGGGTTCGAGGCTGCCGCTTCATGCGCTCGCGGGCACCGTCCAGGGCACGCTGACGCTGCCGCTGCAGCGGCGTCAGGTCGGCGTCGTCGGGCACCTTGGCGCCGGGCACCAGGCGGTTGCGATCCAGCCGGTAGTCCGGGCAGGCGTAGTCATGGGCCGCCACCGAGCCCGTGCGTGGCTTGCGATCGCATTGGCCCAGCTTGCGGCCCATGCGGTCGGTGAGTTGCACCACCATGGCCTTGCAGGAGCCGCAGCGGAAATACTCTTCGATGACGTCTGCCATGGAGACGTTATGCGGATGGTTGCCGCGGGGGTCAAGGGCGTTGCCGGGCGCTGGTCTTGAAGACGGGGGATAAAGGCTCGCGCAAAGCCGCAAAGGCGCAAACGGAAGAGGCGTGAGTTGCGGCGCTACCGAACGAAGACCCGCTCCATGTAGCCCGTGTTCGTATAGGCCCAGAGCTTGGTCTCGGCGTAGCCGCTGCGATTGCCGAACAGGCTGTTGGATGCGTAGCCGCCCAGACCGTTGTGGCAGTAGCCGTAGTTGCCGCCGTAGGAGCCGGAGTAGCCGCTGTTGCAGGTCGAGCCGCTGAAGTGGCCGTTGCCCAGGAACTTGAAGTAGACCGAGCTCGAGTCGCACTTGGCGTTGTTGATGTCGCAGACCTTCTTGACCGCGACATTGACCGCGTTGTTGGTCGACGGGAAGAGATTGCCCGCGTGGTGGATGATGAACGCGTCGTCGCTGTCCAGACTCATGTTGGACGCGTGGTCCATGAAGAGCCACTCGGAGTGGGCCGGCGCGTTGTCGACGCCCAGAGAGTAGGAGTCGCCATAACCCAGCTTGCTGACGCTGCCGCCGCTGCTGTGGGTGAAGCCGTTGAGGTTGCCGCCGAAGGCTTCGACGTTCTTGGCGCCGCCGCGGCGCTGGAAGATCAGGGTCCAGCCGCCGCCAGCGGTCTTCATGTCGCAGTAGGCCTGCGTCGACTTGCCCCCGATGAGCAGCCAGTAGATGCCGCTGGCCTTGCCGGGTTCGTCGGTCAGGATCTGGTTGCAGCTGATGCCAGGGTGGGTCTGTGAGCCGGTGGAAGCGGCCTTGGCGAAGAGCTTGAACTTCTTGCCATTGCAGACGTAGAGCGCGTCCTCCTTGGTGTTGTAATAGGTCAGGCCGCGGTTGCTCAGGTCGCATTTATCGGGCGGCGCGGGCGCGTTCTCGAAGCGCAGCCGGCGAGCCTGGCCTTTGTTGGTGAAGTGCAGGTCCCCGGCCACCATCAGGTCGCCAGTGGCGGCCACCTTCTTGTTCGACAGGGTCTGGATGGCGATGCGCCAGGACACGAGCTTGCCGTCGGTGCCGTTGTTGGTGAATCCGCTGTCGACCACCTTGAGGCGCCACTTGCCCTTGGGGTTCTTGCCGACCCACTTGCCCAGGTCGCCCGAGACCGGCTTGCTCGGCGTCGGGAACGCCGTCTTGAACTCGTTGCCCTTGCCGCCCTTGTCGTAGAGCACGGTCTTGACGTTGTTGGGGTCGAAGAGCTCGACGGTGATCTTGGCGATGTCGCTGTTCTGCACATGCACGTGCACGGTCAGCTTCTGGGCCAGGCCGAGGTCGGGAAAGTCGATCTCGTCGGACAGGCCGATGGGGTTGTTATCCGGGATGCCCTTGGGCGCGGTGCCGCTGGCCACCTCGTCGATGAACTGGTTGCTCAGCAGGCCGTTGCTGATCTCGTCCAGTCCGTCGGCGGGCAGCGCGTCCGGATCCATGGCGACGGCGCAGATGAGGCTGCCGTCGGCGTTGATGCCCTTGACCACCTGGCCGGGTTTGGCGCAGCTGCCGGCCGGCATCTTGATGCCCGAGAGCTTGCTGCCGTCGCCCAGGAAGCTGGCCCCCTTGACCACGTTGGCGGTCAGGTCGCCGACCACCGCCTGCTTGGCCTTGAGCGCGTTGCCGCCCAGGTCCAGGTCGCCGTCGATCTTGAGCGCGGCCACGTTGACGCAGCCGGTGCAGGCCAGCGCCTTGGCGGTGTCGGCGATCTTGGCGCTGTCGGCGGTGTTGGCCTTCTTGGCGGTCTCTGCGGTCTGTGCGGCGGCGGCTACCGCAGCGCGATCGGCGACCATGGCATAGGCGGTGCTGTGCAGGCGGGCGCGCGGCAGCTCGGGATCGGCGCCGATCTTGATGCCCAGCCAGGTGCTGGGAGCCACCTCAATGGCCTTGCTGTTGATGGGTTTATTCTGGCCGAGAACCAGCGAAAAGCCGCCACCCTTGACCACCAGGGTGGCCACTTCGGACCAGGTCGCCTGGCCGCCGCTCTGCTGGCCGTACAGCGCCACCACGGCGGGATAGGCGCCATCTGATGCCGGGCCGCCGCCGGTGGCTTTCAGCGTGCCGTGCACGGTCATCGACTTGGGCACGGCGGCGTCCGCCGGGGCGGCCAGGAGCGCCAGTCCGACGAGGGCGAGAGTGCAGGGCAGGGTACGGGCGATGAGGTGACGCATGGTCGGCTCCAAGTGTGGCCTGACGCGATTCACAGGCCCGGACACCCTAGCTGGAGGGCGTCGGTCGGTGCAACGCGATGGCCATTCAGCAATCCACTTCGATGCCTGCATCCGAATCCATATCCCGGCCCGGGTGACCGTGCTACGCCTTGCGCAGACAGGGACGTTCTGCATGGCTCCAGCGGCGACAACTCGACGACTGTGTATGTGGCTTGTCCTGGGGCTTTTCGGCTGTACGCCGGAGCGCGCGCCGGAGAGTGAGTCGGGTCTGACCGCTGCCCCGACCTCGGCCGATGTTGCGACACCGGACTGCCCACCTTTGCGCCGCGACGCGAACGGCGCCTGCTGTGCCACGGGCTCATTCTTCGATTTTCCCACGGGCAGTTGCGTGCCGGTCGGGCCGCCCGCTTGCGCAGGCGTGATCACAGACGACCCGGGCAGTTGTTCGCCGCGCTGGTGCAGCGACTGGCACGATGACACCGGCAAGGATTGCGCACCCGAGGACGCCGGTTGCTGGCTGCAGGCCAGGGAATGCAGCGCCGATGAGATCGCGGCGGGCGCCGGCTGTGCTGCCGGCACCTGGCCCGACCCGAGGGCCAAGGTCGAGTGCGTACAACCGGGCGGTGGCGCCGTGGCAACCCGCCGAGATGCAGCCGGGGGGCGGGACGACTTGGGCCTGCCCGCCATCGGTGGGTTGCCGGTCGGCCAACCGCCTCGTTGGTGCTGGCAAGGCAGCGACGAGGGCTGCTTCGACAGCGTGGCCGGTTGCGGACGCACCATGAGGCCTTGCGACGACGCGGAGCGGGCCTCCGGCAAGGGCTGTCCGGCTGGCACGGGCCCGACATGGGATCAGCCCGAGGCCTGCGCGCCTGCGGGCCTGTCCTGGACCTGTCCACCTGGCTTTGTGGTCACAACCCTCGCCGAAGAGGCCCCCCCTGGCCTGGCGGCCTGCGTGCCAGACCCCGCCGATTGTCCTGCTGGCAAGTGGCCGGCCCCGGGGGCTGGCAAGAACATCTACGTCGACGTCGCGGCCCTGCAGCCAGGCGATGGCAGCGTCGCCTACCCCCACAAATCGCTCGCCAAGGCGCTGACCGCCGCACCCACCGGCGCGACGATCATGCTGGCCGCGGGCACCTACGAGCAGGCCCTGAATCTGCCCCGTTCCCTGACCATCAAGGGGGTCTGCGCGCACCTGGTGCACATCGACGGCTCGAGCCAGGGCGGCGCAGTGAAGGCCAAGGCCACGGGTCCGGCCAGCTACGCCGCCGTCTCCGGGGTCACCTTGAAGGGCGCCGGCGTCGGCGTATTTGTCGCCGCCAGCTGGAAGGTCAGTCTCTTCCGCGTGCATGTCACCGGCAGTACCGGCAACGGCCTCTTCGTTCGCGGCACCGGCTCCCGCCTCACCCTGGTCGACAGCGTGGTCGCGAACACCGAAGAGGTGAAGATCGGCAACGTCAACGGCCAGTCAGCCAGCGTGCGCGACGGTGGCGTGCTGGCACTTCGGCGGGTCCGCCTGAGCCGCGGCCACGCCTCGGGCATCTCGATAAAGGGCCCGGGCGGCCGCGTCGTCGCCGACGGACTGCTGGTCGATCAGGCGCGCGCTTCCTTCTACAACCACAATCAGGGCGCCGCCATTGTCGCCATCAACGCACGCGTCGATCTGCATCGAGTCCGGCTGGCCCACAACACCACCGCGGGGCTGGTGGTGGTTGGCAAGGGCGGCGTTGCGCGGGCGGTCTCGTTGCGAGTCCAGGATACGAAGCAGCGACCCGGTATGCACAATTCAGGCGTCGGCATCCGGGCGCTGTTGGGTGGCCAGGTGCGGCTGTTCGGCGCGCGAGTCGACAACAACCGTGTGTCCGGCGTCAGCATCTTCAATCCAGGTTCCCGGCTGCTGGCCGGCGGCCTCCAGATCCAAGGCACAACGGCGGCGTGGGATGACGGCGGGGCGCAGTGGTTGGGCAACGGGCTGTGGTTGCAGGAGGGCGGCAGTGCTGCGGTGGCCGGAGTGGATGTACTCGGCAACCAGGGAATCGGCGTCGTCGTGTTCGAAAGCGACGCAGAGTTGGTGGCCAGCGATCTGCGCGTGGCGAAGACCCAATCCTTTGCCGATGGACGCGATGGCCGGGGCATCTGGATCGCGAACAAGGCCCGCGCCGATCTGCAGCGCACTGTGGTCGATGACAACAAGGACTATGGCATCTGGGTCCACGACAAGGGCAGCACGCTACGCTTGCGAAGCGGCCTCGTCGCCAGGACCAACGGCGCCAAGCTGACCTATCGTCCTACCTCGGCCATCGCGGTCACCCACCAGGCGAGCGTTCGACTGCGGGATGTGCGCCTGTCGCAGAACGCCTTCACCGGTCTGCGGGTTGAGTCCGGAGCCGACGTGCGGGGGGCCGGACTGCTCATCGATCACGGCGCATTGCAGACCATCAAGCTCACGTCGGAGAATGACGGCGTCACGGTCACATTTGGCGTGAATATGGGCCTCGCGGCGTTCAGCGGCGCCAGCGTGCAGCTGGCCGGCGTGCGCTTGTCCCGCAGTATCATGCTGGCGGCGCCAGCCTATGATCCGAACACACGGATGGTGCTGCATGGCGCCCTGATCGATCACACGCTCGAGGATCCCTTTGGTGACCAGGGAGGCATCGCGGTCTCCGCTGAACCAGGGTCGGAGGTCTCGCTGGAGGACTCGTGGCTGGTAGCCAATCACTCGATAAGCGGCCACGTCGCAAGCGCGAAGCTGCGCATAGAGCGTTCGGTCATCGAACATACGGACGTGGCGATCTTTGACGACTTCCCGGACAAAAAGCTGGTCGATGTGGAGGTGGCCGACGGCATCCTGGCCCTGCCGCAGGCGGAGCTGGTCATGCGCCGCAACCTGTTGTGGGCCAATCCACGGTCCGGACTCCTGGCCCAGGGAGAGATGCAGCTGACCCTGCTGGCCAATGCCTTCATCGACAATGGCTACGGCGTCGTCACGCAACAAGGCGCCGAGGCGAACGTGGGGGGCAATCTCCTGCACGGCAATGAGCTGGCGAATGTGGCATCGGATGCCGGTCTTATCGTCGTCGCACCGCCGGCCGTTGTGCCATGACACCATTAGCGAATGTGTCGCCGTATTGCCCGCTTGAAGTGCGAGCCAGGTTGATTGTGCTCGACCTTCGTGAGATCACCCCAACGCGCCAACACGAGGCGCGGGAGGCGGCCCATGGGCGAGGAACGAAGCGGACGTCAGCTGGGGGCCATCTTCGTCGGCAGCGGCCTGGTCACCTGCACGACCACCGAGGAGTACAGCGCGTTTGTCGCCTGGGCGGCGGACAACGAGGTGCCGGTGGAGCCCGAGGTGGATCCAGAGACGGGCCACGTGCGCTTCACGCCGGCCCAAGCCAGTCATCGGGAGGCGCGGCGCGACCTCGACTCCCTGATTGCCATCCTGCACGAGCGCGGCTCGCTGGTGCTCACTCCGGCTGAATACCCCGAGTTCGACGAGTGGGTGCGGCAGAATAACGTGCCGGTTCACCGCCAGATCGACCGCAAATTGGGCCGGATCGTGGTCATCAAGCGCGCTTGGGGAACGGTCGAAGCCTGAGTCGCCTGCCCTCAGCCCTCGCCGCCGACGTCTTCCCACAGGGCCGCCGACATCAATTGACTCTCGCGGGCTTCGTGATCGCGCAGCGCAGCGACCACGCCCGCGGCAGCGGCGCTCAGGGCGTCTACGTCGCCGCCCACGCTGGCTTCATCGCGCAACTTGAGCACCGACTTCAGCAGCGCCGGATGCTCGGCCAGGATGGCGTCGAGACGTTCGTACAGATGCGGTGAGGCGCCCAGCACGGCGGCGCGCAGGCCGGTCTCCGACTCCTCGTGGGGCAAGTGCTCGCAGAGCAGGTCGTAGAGCGCCCCCGCCACGCTGGCGATGGTGTCCGCGTCGTTTGCCTTGGCCAGCTGGCCAAGCAGCCCGGAAATCTGGCGATGTTCATCCACGATGCGAGCGGCGTTGGCCGCGGGTTCCGCTCTGCGCACGGTCATGTCGGCCTCCAATACGGCCCGCCAGGATGTGGGCCGACGGTGGCTGAGGATCGGCCATGGAGCGGTCAAGTCAAGGCGTGCCAGACCGACATCATGCGGGGCTGCCGATGGACCCGGCGGCAGCCGCGTTGACGGCGGCCTCGAAGGCTTCTGCGAGGGCTTCCGGCGTGGGCCGATCCTCCGCCTCCTTGGCCAGCGTCCAGCGCACGATGCGGTCGATCTCTGGATCGAGTCCGGGTCGCCGGTCGACCAGGGGGGGCGGCGGAGTGAACAGGTGGTCGGTGGCCAGGTCGATGGGATTGGGCGGCACGCGCCCCTTGATGAAGGGGTGGGTGCCGGTCAGCACCATGTAGAGCACGATGCCCAGGCTGTACACGTCGGTCGCCCCGGAGCAGCCCTGGGCCATCAGCGCTTCGGGCGACATGAATGTAGGCGTGCCGACGACCGAACCCGACGCGGTGAGGCGCCCGTCATCATCGGTATCCAGCAAGCGGGCGACGCCGAAATCCAGAACCTTGACGACTTCTTCGTCCAACTCTTTGGTCTGGTGGAAGAAGAAGTTGGCTGGCTTGAGGTCGCGGTGGATCACCTCGCGGCCGTGGGCGTGACTCAACGCGCTGCACACGGGACCCAGGAAAGTGGCCACTTCCGATGCCTGCATCGTCTTGCGTCGTTGCATGCGCTGTGCCAGGTCCTCGCCATACAGCAGCTCCATGACCAGGTAGGCCAGGCCATCCTGCTCGACGCCGAAGTCGTGGATGCGCACCGCGTTGTCATGCTGCAGACGGGAAGCGGCGATGCCCTCGCGCCGGAAGCGCTCCAGGCTCGGCCCCGCGGTGCTGAGCTGGCGATCGAGGATCTTGATGGCGTAGAGCGTCTTCTGGTCGATGTGCCGAGCCCGGTAGACGGCGCCGAAGCCGCCCACGCCGATCAACTCGTCGAGCAGGTAGCGGCGGGCGACGGTCATGCCGACCAGGGAGTCGTGCTTGCGGTTTTCGGTGACCGGAGGAGCGTCGCCTTCATCCTCGCCTGCCGGTGACTCTTTCGGTTGGTCCAGCGGACCGGTGGCCTCTTCATCCGGGGCCACCGCGGCGCGTCTCTTCTGAATCCGCCAGGCGTGAAGCTCGGGCTCGGTCAACATGCCGCCAGCCGACGATGCGGGCCGCCAGTCGATGCCGCTGGCCTCCAGGCGAGAACGCATACGGCGCAACAGGATCGACAGGTCCACAGGTCGCTTGACGTAGTCGTCGGCGCCCAGGTCGAGCGAGTGTGGGATCAACTCCGTGTCGCGCTGCGGCGAGATGACGATGATGCCCAACTCGGCGTGGCTGAAGCGGGCCCGGATCGTCTGCAGCAGCGCCATCTCCGAAGCGCCGCCGTCGTGGATGCCGATCAGCACCAGGTCGATGGCCTCGCCGGCGATCAACTCCATCACATCTTCGTCGGTGCCCGCCTTCACCGCCCGGTAGCCCTCACGCAGCAGACCGCGGGCGAGGCGATCGCGATCGGCCTCGACGGCGTCGACGATCAGGATGGAGGCGGCAGGTCGTGTCATGTGATCCGGTGCCAACGGGCTTCTGCTTCAGCGTACCCAGATATCGAAGGTCGAGAAACCCTTGAAGCAACTGTGTCCCTTGCCGCCGTTATACACGCAGTTGGTGTTGTGCAGGAGGGTGCCGTTGGTGTTGTAGGCGCAATTACCCTTGTTTTCGTGATCGTTGAAGGTCCACGTCCAGCCCCACCACTGACTCTGGCCGTGCGTCTGCGTGGTGCACTTGGTCCAGGCGACCCCGGGCGCCTTCTTGAAGCGCCAGTTGTTGGTGGCGGTGCAGTCCTTGGTGCCCTTGTGGTTGAAGGCGCAGGCCAGGTCGGCGCCGGCGTACATCATGTAGAACTTGCCGTCCATGGTCATCAGCACCTCCATGTCGTTGCCCGAGGCGTTGCTGGACAGGGGTTTGACCGGCATGGAGAACTTCTTGTTGGCGCCCTTGTAGAGCCCGTAGCTGTCGACCCAGGGGTTCCACGGGTTGCCGTCGCCGCAGCCATCCTTGGTCCACGAACAGGTCCAGCTGCCGGTGTGCACCACCAGGGTCCAGCCACCGCCGTCGGTGCTCATATCGCACGCGGTCTGGGCCGGTGCGATGGGGCCGCCCTTGCCGTCCGGATCGATCCAGTAGTCGCCATCGCCCGCTTGCGGGTCGGCGGCCTTGAGCGCCTTGCAGCTGGTCACGGCGGTGTCGGCGGTCTTGCCCGTGGGCCCGCCCAGGAAGCGGCCCCACTTCTTGCCGTCGCAGCCCTCGAAGGCCTTGCCGGTCCAGCGCATGGCGCCGGCGTTGGCGGCGGTGCACTTGGCGCTGTCCGGGCCCACCTGCACCGAGCCGCCAAACCGCGCCCGCTTGCCGCCGACCACCTCTCCTTTGACCAGCAGGTCGCCGGTGGCGCGCACCTTCTTGTCGGACAGGGTCTGCAGCTCGATGGACCACGACTTCAACTCGCCATCGTCCTTGTTGTTGAGGAACTTGGTGTCCAGGATGCGGATGCGCCACTTGCCCTTGGGGTTCTTGCCGATCCAGGAGTTCAGGTCGCCGCTGACCGGCTTGTCCGGCGTCGGCCAGGTGCCCTTCAGCTCCTTGCCCTTGCCCGACTTGCTGTGCAGCACGTACTTGGCGTTGGTGGGATCGTAGAGCTCCACGGTCAGCGAGGAGATGTCGCTGTTGGTCAGGTGCACGTGGACCAGCAGCTTCTGGGCCACGCCAGCGTCGGGGAAGGTGATCTCGTCGCTCATGCCGGTGGGGCTGTTATCGGGGATCGCCTTGGGTGTGGTGGCGCTGGCCTTCAGGTCCAGGAAGCGCGCCGAGAGCGTGCCATTGCTCACCGCGTCGAGGCCATCTGCGGGCAGGGCGTCACCCGCCAGGGCCGGCACGCAGACCAGTGAGCCGTCGGCGCCGATTCCCTTGATGACCTCGCCCTTCTTGCTGCACAGACCCGAGGCCGACTTGATGCCGCTGAGCTTGGAGCCGTCGCCGATGAAGGAAGAGGCGACGATGGCGTTGGCGGTGACCGACTTGGCGACCACCTTGTCGGCCTTGAGCGCGTTGCCGCCCAGGTCCAGGTCACCGTCGAACTTCAACTCGGACACCGACACGCAGCCAGTGCACTGCAGGTCGATGGCCGGCCCGCCTTTGGTCTTGGCCGCGGCGAAGGGGAAGCCCACCTTGTCAGCGCTGATGGCGCCGGTGGACACCTGGCTGGCCTGAACGCAGCCGGAACAGGACAGCCCAGCCGCCTGGGCGGCGACGGATGCGAAAGCGACCGATCGGATCACTTGTCGGGGCAGCTCGGGATCGATGCCCACGCGCACGCCCAGCCAGGTGGACTTCAGGCCCGCCACGGTGGCCACGGCGATTGGTTTGATAAGGCCGAGCGCGGCGTGGAAGTGGCCGCCGACGACCTGCACGGTGCTCGGTTCGGACCACACGGCCTGACCGCCGCTGGCTGCGGCGTAGAGCGAGAACGTGATGGCGTAGTTGCCATCGGCCACCGGTCCGCCACCCGCAGCGCTCAGGGCGCCGTCGACCGCCCATGTATTGGGCACCGCTGCCAGACCGGGAGTCGGCGCGGTCAAGACCATGGTGGCGCAAAGTATGGCCCAGCCGAAGAGCCACATGAGCGGGCCTGGACGCCCACGAGTCGCTGTCATTGGAGCCTCCTGGTCGAGGTGCTGCTCAGCGTGTTGCCGGCTCAGCGGGCATACAGGAAGCACGTGCCGCGCCGCGCGCCGGTGGCCGCCCCGCTATGGCCGATGCCGCTGGTGGAGTTATCGCCGCAGTAGGTCTGCACCACGCCGCCCAAGGTGCCCTTGTTGAGCCCGTTGGCGTGCATCCAGTGGTGGTCCATCGTGTAGTTGGCGTCATAGCTGGCGCAATCGGTGGACGTGGCGCCGCACTGGTGGCCGTACTTCCAGCCCAGCTTGCCGCAGGAGCCCTTGGTCGGGTTCTTGGACGAGCCGTTGATGTAGCTCCAGTTGGCGTCGGGTCCGCTGGCGTAGTGGTTGCTGCAGTACTTGTACTTCTGGGTGCTGTGCTGCTTGACGTAGTTCATCATCTTCTTGTCGCCGGCGTTGACGATGGCCACGGTCTGGTCGCGGGACAGGTGGCCGGCGTTGAAGACCTGGTCGTTATCGGGCGCCAGCAGGTAGTCGGTGTTCACCGCGCTGTCCACGCGCCACTTGACGCCGTTGATGGATTCGCCGGTGACGTTGAGGTTGAACTTGCCCACCAGGGTCCAGCCGCCGCCCGCCAGGGTCATGTTGCAGTAGACCTGGTAGGGCACTTGGGAGCCGGCCTTGATCCAGTAGACACCGCTGGCCGCCTTGGGCTCCTTCTTGAGCACGTCTTTGCAGGTCAGCCCGGGGTTGCCCTGGGCGCCGTAGACCGCCAGCGCCACCGGGTAGAACTCGGTCCCGTTGCAGATGAACAGGGTCTTGAGCTTGGAGTTGACGTAGCTGGCGCCCAGGTGCTCGGGCGTGCACTTGATGGGGTGGGCGTCGGCGACGTGGTACTGGAACAGCCCCTTGGCGGCGACCTTGATGTTGGAGACCGTCACCACCTTGACACTCCAGGACTTGATGGCGCCGTCGACTTTGCCGTCCTTGAACTTGCTGTCGACCACCTTCAGGCGCCACTTGCCTTTGGGATTCTTGCCGGCCCACTTGCCCAGATCGCCGGAGATGGGTTTGCTCGGAACCGGCCAGCTGGTCTTGAGCGTCTTGCCCTTGCCCTTGCTGAAGAGCACGTGCTTGACGTTGGCCGGATCGAAGAGGTGCACCTCGACGCCGCTCAGGTCGCTGCTGTCGAGCTCGACATGGATGTTCAGGCTCTTGGCCAGGCCCACGTCGGGGTAGTCGATCTCGTCGAAGACGCCGATGGGGTTGTTATCCGGGATGGCCAGCGGCGTCTTGGCGCTGCCGATGTCGGCCACGAACTCGTTCGTCAGCAGGCCGTTGGAGACCTCGTCCAGGGCGTCGGGCGGCAGCTTGAGATCGGGCGAGGCGGCGACCTCGCAGAGCAGCTTGCCGTCTGGCGCGATGCCGCTGACCAGCTTGCCGGCGGCGCACTTGCCGGCGGGCACCTTGATGCCGGTCAGCTTGCTGCCATCACCGGCCAGGGTGGTGGCGCTGATGGACGTGGCGATGATGTTGGTGGCGTTCAAGGCGGCGGTGGAGATGGCCTTGGCCTTGAGCGCGTTGCCGCCGAGATCCAGGTCGCCGTCGAACTTCATCTCGCCGACCGACACGCAGCCGGTGCAGGCCAGGTCCAGCGCCTTGGTGGCCGGCCCGCCCTTGGTCTTGCTGCCGGCGAAGGTGAAGGCGACCTTGTCCGCGGCCACCGAAGCGGGCTTCAACGCCCCGCCAGCGACGCAGCCCGAACACGACAGCCCGGCCGCCAGCTGAGCGTGGTGGGCGAAGGCCACCGAGTGCAACGGCCGGCGGTCCATCTCCGGATCGGCGCCGATCTGCACCCCAAGCCAGACCGCCTTCATGCCGGCGATGAGCTGCACCGTCAGCGGCTTGGCGCTGCCCAGCGCGTGCACGAAGCGGCCGTCCTTGGTCTGCAGCCAGACCGGCCCCTCGGTCCACTTGGCGACGCCGCCCTTGTCAGCTTCGTACAGGGCAAACGTGGCCTGGTACTTGCCATCGACCGCCAGGCCGCCGCCGTTGGCCAGCAGCGCGCCCTGGACCAGCATCGTGGTCGGTGGGGCCGCGTCGACGGGCGCCGGGGCCAGCAGGCTGGCGGTGAGCAGGCAGGCGGCGAGCGCCGCGAGCGTGGCGCTGACTCGAGGGTGGAACATCAGTGGAGTCGGGGTCATCAATACCTCCGCCGAGCCGGGAAAAGGCCGTGTGGCGGCGGCAGGATAACATTTCGGGCCTTGGGGGCGCCATGGCCTGAGTTCGACGGTCCCGAAGTACTTCCCCAGTTTGGCGTCCAGGCCATGTGCCGCTTTGAGACGGTTCGTCCAAGGTGGTCGAGGGCGCAAGCCCGACGAGCCGCGAAGCGGCGGTATTCGTTAGCCTGGGGCGTAAGCCCGACGAGCCGCGAAGCGGCGGTATTCGTTAGCCGGGGGCGCAAGCCCGACGAGCCGCGAAGCGGCGGTATTCGTTAGCCTGGGGCGCAA
>CAYTLW010000117.1:0-23837 GCA_964438735.1 uncultured Enterobacteriaceae bacterium
AGCAACTCAACGAGTTCCTCGCGGTAGCTTGCTGTGCTGTGGTGCTTGTCCTGCTGGGCGATGTACGACCGGAGCGCGGGCACCCCTTGTAGCCCTGTCGAGAAGGCTGCATAGCCTCTTTGCCACTCAAACCGTGCCAGCAAAGGGCAGGTCTCGTTGACCCACTTGGAGCTGTTGGCTTTGATTGTGCCTACGGTCTTGGACACCGACCTGCTCGCCTTGGTCAGCACGACGAGATGCACGTGATCCGAGACGCCTCCCGCGCAGAGCAGCTTGCCGTCTTCTGCGGCCAGGATGCCGCCGATGTACGCGTAGAGGTCATCTCTCCATGCCGCGTCCATGATCGGCTGGCGTTCCTTGGTCGAGAAGACGACGTGATAGAGAAGTGAGGTGAAGGTGCTTGCCATCGAATTGAGTCTCCTGTGAGGTTTGCATGGAGTGGTGACGTTCTGTCGCCGCTTCGCGGCTCTGGCTGTAGGGACTGCCAGACCTGGGGCTTACGCCCCAGGCTAACAACTGACGCCGCTTCGCGGCTCTTCTCGCGGCCTCGCGCGGCAAGCAGAGCTTCTCCCGCGTCGCTCGGCACACCTCTTCCCGAGTCTAGGAAACTGGGGAAGTACCTACGGTCCGTCGAACTACTTCTTCGCCGCCCAGATCCCCGCTTGCCGCGGACCCAGCTTCCAACTGAGCTTGCCGCCAGCCACCTTGGCATCCCCACCGGCCAACAACTCCACCATGGTCGTGCCATCCGCGATACCGCTGCCGCTCACGTCCACATCCCCCGACTTGTCCGCGTCACTGCGGTTGAGCACTACCACCACCTTGTCATCGGCGGTCGTACGCGCCCAGGCGAGCACATCTCCAGCCGACCACAGCGGCTGTGACCAGTCGCCCTTGCGCAGGGCGGGGTGGGCGGCGCGGGCGGCGCCGAGCTTCTTCATCCAGGCCAGCATGGCCTTCTCGTTGCCGTTCAGGTCGCCGTCGAAGCGCATCATGCGGCGGTTGTCGGGGTCGCCGGCGCCGGGCAGTCCGAACTCGTCGCCGTAGTAGATGAGCGGCACGCCCGGCACGGCCATGATGTAGGTGAAGGCCAGCTTCAGGCGGTCGTAGGCGGCCATGGAGGCCGGTGGCTTGGGCGGATTCTTCCAGCCCGCGGCCTGGTTGCTGACCACATCCCAGAGGCCGCAGGCCAGGTTGCCGCCGGCGTGGCTGATGAAGCGGGCGATGTCGTGGTTGCCGACGAAGTTGCTCATCAACGCGTCGCCGCCGTAGACGCCCTTGGCCCCGCGCACGCCCTTGTCCATGGCGTCCAGGCCGATCTCGTTCTTGGCGAACCCCTTCAAGATTTGCAGGTTGGCCGGAAAGTCGAACTGGCCGTGGATCTTGTCCGGCCCGACGAACTTGGCGATGGTGCCGGCATCTCCCGTGAAGGTCTCGCCGACGATGTAGAAGGGGATGTCGGTGAGCTCCATGTCCAGGGCGGCGCGCTTGCGCAGAGCGGTGACGAAGTCCATCTCGACGTGCTTGACCGCGTCCAGGCGGAAGCCGTCGCTGCCGGTCTGCTTGGCCCAGAACATGGCGTAGTCCAGCATGGCGGCGATGGCGTCCTTGTTGCTGTAGTTGAGGTCGGCCAGGTAGCTGGTGAACCAGCAAGTGACGGGTTTGTTATCCCAGCCCACGTCCTGGCAGATCTCCGCCGGCAGGTGGAACCAGCCCTTGTCCTTGTTGTTGTTGTAAAACGGCGAGGCCGTGTGCACATGGTTGGCGGTGAAGTCCAGCAGCACCCGGATGCCGCGCTTGTGGGCCGCCACCACCAGGCTCTTGAGCTCGTCCATCGTGCCGAAGTGCTCGTCGGTCTCGTAGAGCTTGGCCGGCCAGTAGCCGTGATTGCCGGTGTACTTCATCTCGGAGTACTTGGTGGTCTTGGGCTGCAGGTTGCAGCCGCCCTGGTCGGGGAAGCCGCCCTTCTCGGCGCCGTCGGGGTTGTCCACCGGCCAGCTCAGCCAGAGCGCGTTCACGCCCAGGTTGTCGAAGTAGCCGGCTTCGATCTTCGCCGTCACGCCGGCGAAGTCGCCGCCCTGGTAGTTGGTCCGCGCGTCGACACCCGGCACGGGTTTGTCGTTTGCCTTGTCGCCGTTGGCGAAGCGATCGGTCATGACGAAGTAGAGCACCGCATCACGCCAGTCGGCGGACGTATCGACCAGGATCTTCAGCAGCGTGAACTCGCCATCGACCTCGACGCGCAGGTCGTGGATGCCCTTGCTCAGGCCTTTGAGATTCACGGTGACGGTCTTGCCATCGGCTGCCACGCTCACCGCTCCGGCGGGCGCTGCCTGCCAGTCCAGGGTGGTCTTCACCGCCGCCTGTTTGAGCCCGCCCGGCAGCCAGCTCAGCTCGGCGGTGAAGTCGCTGCCCGTCGTCTTGTGGCTGATGACCTGCATGCCCTCAGGGCACGGGTCGATCACCAGCAGGCTGTTGTGGGTATTGAACTTCTCGACGAAGACCTTGTCCGGATTGTTCGGGTCCAGGAGCCACTTGCCGTCGACCACGAACTTGTACTCCCAGCTGCCCGGACCCGGCTCCATCACCACGCTCCAGGTGCCGTCGCCATCGTCGTCGCTCATGGCCGCGGCTTGCGGCGCCGCGTCGGCCCAGTCATTGAAGGTGCCCGAGACCAGCACATTCTGGGTGCCCGCGGGCGCGTCGTAGGTGAACTCGTGCTGGCCGCACTTCAACGGCGCGGTGCCGCCCGTGTCGGGGGTGCCGCCAGCGTCCGGTGTGCCGCCACCGTCCGCGGGTCCCGCATCCAGTGTGCCGCTGTCCGTGGCCACGTCTGACTGGCCGCTGTCGACCTGCACATCTGCCACCGGCACGTCCACAGCCGCGCTGTCTTTGGGGGTCGCGCTGTCCGTCTTGTCGCCACCATTGTCGGTCACGCCCAGGTCAAACTGGATCGAGGCGTCGGGGCCGGCGTCGACCACGCCGGAGGGACCCTGCTCAGGCGGCGAGCACGCCGCCAGCAGCGCGACAATGGACAAGGGCAGGATGAAGCGGGCGCGAAAGGCTGCGGTATGCATCGCCACCTCCAGGTCCGGAGCGGCGCGGTGGTTGGATCCGCGGCCGTGGCCGGCGTGTGGGCGGTGCACAGGCTAGTCGCGCAGGGGTCTATCTACAATTGCCGATCGTCACGCAATCAGGCGACCTGGCGATCGACGCTCGCCATGGGCGCGCCCTGCGGAATCTCGCAGGGCTCTTCTTCCACCGGAGGCGGACCGTTGATGTTGATGTCCTCACGCGAGAGCACCTCGCGCAGGTCGCGCATCATCACGGCCTTGTGGAAGTCGCGCACGGTGCGCAGCCGCGGGAAGGGCAGGGCAGCCGCGTGCAGCAGCGTGGTGATGCCGCCGTGGTAGGTGCCAAAGACGAACAATCCAAGCAGGTATCGCTTCACACTGATCGGTTTGCCCGCGTTCTTTCCACCGCAACAGCGTCCCATCTTCGCCTCCGCTCGTCTCCATCGATGCGTCTGCTGTGGGGGCGACAGACGATGGCAGTCTACCCCGCAGCGCCGGGCGGCGCAAAGCGGGACGGCGGTTTCGCCATGACCTCGGGCGCATGGGTCATCGTCCGCGGGCCCGATGCGAGGGCTCGGCGTCAGCGTCCGGGCACCGGGCGATGCATGTGCACGTGGGGGATGCCGGCCTCGTCGTAGACGTCGCTGTCGACGATCCAGCCCAGCCCTTCGTACCAGGCGCGAAGGTAGTCCTGGGCGCTCAAGGCGGCCTCGCGGTCGCCGATGACCTCGTGCGCATAGTGCATCAACTGGCTGCCCACCCCGCTGCGCTGCAGGTCGATGCCCACCGCCACACGCCCGACCTTGATGGGGTGTTCGTCCATGAACAGGCGCGCCGTGGCGACGATTCGCTTGTCGTGGCGTTGGCGGCCGATGATGTGCACACACTCCGGATCCAGGCCGTCGACCTCGGGCTCCTCGGTGATCTTCTGGCCGAAGACGAACACTTCGTTGCGCAACCAGAGCAGGTCGTGCAACTCCATCAGCGTCAGGTCTGCAAAAGCTCGATGACTGAAGTCCATCTGCATGGTTGTCTCCACCTGGCCAGCGTCAGTCCGCCGTTGTACTTGTTGTGCTCCGATGCTGCTACGGTTTTGGCGTATCCGTCGGAGTCAACGTGGAACCTGCCCTCATCGCCGTCGCCTTGATCCTGTCGAGCGCCTCGCTGGTCTGGGGCCTGATTCGGCTGTGGCAGCGCAATATCGCCCGCGGTCCGCCGTCCGCCCCGCCTGAGCCGCCAAAACCCTCGGATCCCATGCATCACGCGCTGCGCAACAGCGGCATCGACGCGCCGGGTGCCGAGGCGTTACGCCACGCGCCGCCCTGGTCCGACGAGGTGCACATCGACTGGTCGGCCTGTCTGCCCGGCCCGCCAGAGTTGGAGCTGGCCGTGGCCAATGACCGAGCTGCTGTGGGATGGCTGGTGGTCGGCGGCGTCGATTCCTGGGCCGCGGAGCCGGAAAATCGTGGCGCGCTGGCCGAGCTGGGCCGCTTTGGAGATGGTCTGCAGTTGCATTCGGCAGACAACATGGCCTGGCTGGTTCGCCTGGGCACGCAGGCCGCCGGTCCCTTCGATCTGCTCTGTCACCTGGCCGCCGCGGCGTGGCTCGCCGCACCGCCGTCTGCGCGAACGGACGCGATCACGCCGGGTGAGGTCTACCCGGTCGCCTGGCGGGCCGATGGCTGCGAATACGGCGGATTGCCACCCTTTGGCAGCCTCCACATCGACCCCGATCAGCTGCGCCTGGTGGCGTCATCTGCGCTGCCGCTGGGACCCGAGGCGGGACCTGATGCAACGCCGCGATTTGGCCCCGAGCAGGCCATCCTGCCGCGCGCCGGCCTGCGGATCGAAGCTGGCGTCGATGGCTCGGTGTCGCTGCGATCCGGCGACGTGCATGTGATCGCCCGCCTGCTTTCCGGTAGCATGGCCGACGACCTGGCCGCGCGCGATCTGCCCGTGCTGCCGACCGACGAGGTCTCATGACCCGGCCCGCCCTGCCCACCACGTTGCTCGTTGCCTGCCTGCTGGTTGGCTGTCTGTTTGTGGGCTGCGGCAAGGATGCCGACCCGCCCGACGGTGGCACGCCCGACGCCGTGGCAGACGTGGTCGACAGCGACGCGGGCACCGAAGAGGTGGCCACAGCCGAATTGGTCGATGTGACCCCGTACACGCCGCCCAGCCCGCTGGTGGCCACAGGCAAGCTGGTCGATCGCTGGGCCGAACTGGGCCTGGCGCTGCCGCTGGACAAGGGCCAGAAGGGCCAGCGCGAGCCCTATGCCAGCACCGGCCTGTTCGCCGACCTGGAAGGCGATGGCGACCTGGACCTGGTCCTCAGCGATGGCATCGGCAAGGTCTGGATCGGCAACGCCAGCAAGGCATGGGGTTGGGACGTCAGCGAGGTGCTGACCACCAAGGCGCCGACGGTCTATGCCCTGGCTGTGACCGATCCGGACGGCGACGGCAAGCTGGACATCGTCGTCGGCGGCAACTCGGTGCACTACCTGGTCCGCCAGTCCGACGGGACCTGGCTCGACGAGGCCACGCTCCGCGGATTGAAGCTCTCGGGCGACCAGGGCATCCGCGGCATCGTGCCAGTGGACCTGGACCTGGACGGCCTGCTGGACCTGGCGCTGGCCACCATGGCCTGCGACGGCTCCGGGCGGGTGCACATCTTCATCAGTCAGGGCGATGGCAGCTACGTCGAGCAGGCCGTCGGACTGGGCGCCGACCAGGCCACCAGCCTGTGGGGCATCCTGGCCACGGACGTCGATGACGACGGCTTCATCGACCTGCTGACCCTGCCCGAGACCTGCGAGGACCAGGCCGGCGGGTCCTGGATCCGGCATAACGGCTTCGCCAAAGGCAAACCTTCCATGACCCAGAGCCACCTCAAGCCCCTCTTCAAACATCCCGAACCCACCGCCAGCCCCATGGGCGGATCTGTGGGCGACATCGATAACGATGGTGACCTGGACTACATCTTCTCCGAACTGGGTATGCGCGCGGCGCGCAGTCGCGGTGCCGACGTGGTGACCCCGGATCTGGAGGCGATCAAGGACGATGAGATCTCGGCCAATCACCTCCTGCTCAACGACGGCAAGGGCAACTTCAAGTTCGGCGCCGTGGAGGCGGGCATCGCCGTGCCGCTCAGCAGCAGCAAGCTGACCATGACCGCCTGGTCCGCGCGCATGGTCGACTTCGACCACGACGGCCACCTGGACATCCTCTTCAGCCATGGCCACGACTTCGAGTCCTTCCTGCTGCCCGACGACGGCGGTATGCGGCCGGTGCTCTACCGCAACAATGGCGACGCCACTTTCACCGACGTCAGCGCCGCCTTCGGCCTGCCCGAGCTGCACCTGTCGCGCGCGCTGGCCTGCGCCGATGTGGACGGCGATGGCGACCTCGACTTCTTCTTCGGCGGCCAGATGATGCAACCCATGCTGGTCGACAACCAGGTCGAGCACACGGGCACCTGGCTGCGTGTGCGCCTCAAGGGCACGGTGTCCAACGCCTGGGGAATCGGCGCGCGCCTGAAACTGGTCGCCGAACAGCGCACCTTCGTCGCCGAGATGACCACCAACTCGCCCACCGAGAGCATGGACGAGCCCGTAGTGACCTTCGCCATGCCCGCCGGCACCACCTTGGAGAAGCTGGAGATTCGCTGGCCCAGCGGCTTCGAACAGGTGGTCAAGGACCTGCCGTTGGCCAAGGAGATCGAGATCGTCGAGCCCCACCTCGTCGAATTGGAGGCGCGCTGGGTCAAGGGCGGTCCGGTGGAGGTCGTGGTGCGCGACTTCACGGCCAGCGGCAAGCCGAGCACCATCACAGGCAACGCCAAGCTGGACATGGTCGGCGGCGGTCCGGGCAAGTGGATCGGCAGCCTGGAATGCAGCGGCGGCAACAGTTGCAAGCGGACCTGGATGGCGCCCGACGGCATGAGCGGCGAGACCGCCTTTGAGGTCACGCTGAGCGGCAAGCAGTTGCGCATCCGGCCCAAGATCCGCTTCGGCGACCTCTGGGGTCAGCCCTGACCTCCTGGGCGCAGATCTTGTCGAGGAATCCATCGCAATGGTGTTGAATTAATCAACACCCCCTCACAACACCCCGCTCCCATGCCGGATCCCAGGGGAGTCATTTCCTCCTTTTCTTCCAACATGTTTCGTTCTAGTCTTCCGATCTGGCACGGGCCTTGCTGTGTAGGAGGCCGCAGGCGGCATGAACCGTCACTGGGTCGACCGGCCCGAACATGGCATCCCCGGCGCCACGACCGGGCCGACACAGGAAGAAGGAAACCACCCATGAAGTACGCAACCACCATCAAGGCCGCCCGCAAGCTGGCCCTGGCCGGCGCGCTCTTTGCCGCCATGCTGTTCATCATCCCCACCGAGGTACTGGCCTGCGGTGGATGCTTCTCGCCGCCGCCGCCTCCGGGCCGGCAGAACAACCAGCTCATCCTGCAGGACGCCGAGCGCGTCTTCTTCCATCACGATCCCAAGACCGGCAAGACCCTGGTGTGGGTCGAGGTGAAGTACAGCGGCCTGGCCGAGAACTTCGGCTGGGTCCTGCCCCTGCCCAGCCAGCCCAAGGTCGGCGTCGGCTCCTCGTGGATCTTCAACCAGCTCGACCAGCGCCACGCGCCGCGTTTCACCACCCGCGTGAGCGATTCGGACGAGAACTGCCGCGACTGGGATGACTGGTGCTTCGGCCCCGATCCCCAGCCGGTCAGCGGCAACCAGTCCTTCGCCGACGCGGGCGCCGCAGCGCCGGGCTCCGACTCGGGCGCTGGGGAGGCCAAAGATGACGACGGCGAGGTCAAGATCCTGGCCCAGGACAAAGCCGGCCCCTATGACTACGTGGTCATCGCCGGTTCCGACCCGGCCAAGCTGCTCAAGTGGCTCAACGACAAGGGCTTCGAGACCCCCAAGGCGGCCCTGCCGGTCATCAAGAGCCACGTGGAGAAGGGCGACGTCTTCGTCGGCTTCAAGCTGCAGAATAACGCGGGCGTCAAGGAGATCCGGCCCGTCGTCCTGGAGATGGAAGACGGCGACCCGTGCGTGCCGCTGCGCCTGACCGCCATCGCCGCGGTGGACAACATGTCCGTCGTCGCGACCATCGCCGGCCATGGCCGCGCGATCCCGAAGAACAACATGCACGTCAAGCTCAACCTGATGAAGTTGAACTGGTTCAACAACGCCAACAACTACGCCCAGGTGATGGCCGAGGCCATCGACGAGGCCGCCGGCCGCGCCTTCGTCACCGAGTACGCCGGTGACGCCAAGGATACGGTCCTGTTGAATAAGAACAATCGCATGAACTCCAAGGTCTTCGAGACCGTCACCAACGCCGCCGAGCTGGGCAAGGCGATCATCTCGTCCAAGCTGCTGCTCAACGACGACTCGGCCAATACCATCGAGCGCGTCACCGGTATGGCCAAAGCCGCCGGCCAGACGCCTCTGCAGTACTACAGCCAGCTGCGCTCCTGCGGCTACGGCAACTACCGCAGCGGTTACTGCTTCAAGCGCAACCGCGACAACGGCACCGTGCCCGTGGACGGCCCCGCGGTCGCCAAGGGCCTCGAGAAGGACTTCATCGCCCCGATCCACGCCCTGGTGGACGCCGTCGGCGACAGCAAGAAGCTGACCCGTCTGGTCATGCGCATCTCGCCCGACGAGATGGATCGCGACCCGATCTTCGCCTACAACCCCGCGCTGCCCGACGTGGCCAACAAGATCGAAGCCACCTTCCGCAAGGTCTGCTCCACCGGCTGGTACCCCTACGACATGGTCCGGCTGGTCGTGCCCGGCTTCGGCAGCTGGATCTTTGACGGCAAGCTGCCCGGCGAGACCTCCGGCGGCGCCAAGCCCGGCAACAACGCCATCGACGATCGCTTCATCAAGTCGCCCTTCGCCCACAGCGTCCAGCTGCTCGACGAGACCGGCGCCCCGACCAT
This sequence comes from uncultured Enterobacteriaceae bacterium, assembly GCA_964438735.1. Taxonomy (GTDB): domain Bacteria; phylum Myxococcota_A; class UBA9042; order UBA9042; family UBA9042; genus CAYTLW01. The sequence continues at coordinate 9,028 of CAYTLW010000117.1, forward strand.
CGTTCACGAGTCGCAGATCGACCTGGTGGACGGCATCATCCAGGGCGCCGTGACCGGCAAGCCCTCCATCCCCAAGGACACGGTCCTCAAGGAAGGCGAGCCCCGCTGGAAGATCCCCGAGGACGACGACAAGCGCACCTTCGTGCAGAAGCGCGATGACTCCAAGTGCACCGTCTTCCACGCCATCAAGCCCTGGCAGACCGCTGAAGAGGTGGTCACTCAGGAGACTCGCGTGGACAACGGCGAGATGGGCTGCACCGCCGGCTTCGGTGGCAGCGGTGGCGCATTCGGCGGCCTGCTGATGCTGGCCCTGGCCTGCTTCGGCGCCCTCGGGCTCCGTCGACGGCTCGCTTGATTGTCATTCGAACCTTTTGGGAGAGGGGTCCGACGATGTGCAAGAACACAATGGACGTGCGCCCGCGTGGGGCGCTCTGGGCCGCCCTGCTGGTGGGCGCGCTGATGATGGCCGGGTGCAGCGATGGCGGGACCGTCGAAGGACCGACCGAGGACGCAGTCGATGGTGGACCAACCGACGGGTCCGGCGACGATGTGGATGAGCAGGAAGACATCGCCATCGACATCGCCCCCGTGGACACGGGCCCGCCCCAGGGCCCCGGCGCCAAGGACTTCGCCTGTCCCTCCAACGCCAAGCTGCAGACCAAGGCGAACTTCTCCAACGTCGAGAAGTGGTGCGCCCTGGACAACGGCACCCGGCATGGCTGGTGGAAGCGGTGGAACCAGTTCGGCTTCATCACCCGCGAGATCCACTACGAGTACGGCAAACGGCATGGCCTCATGAAGAACTACTTCTGGAATGGCCCGCTGCAGAGCTCGTGCAACTACGACAACAACAAGCAGCATGGCGTCTGCGAGAGCTGGTACATCAACGGGGCCAAGCGTTCGGAGACCCACTGGGTGCATGGGCAGCGGCATGGGCCGGATCTGAACTGGTGGCAGGATGGCACCAAGCAGTCCGAGCGGGAGTACAACTACAACAAGCCCACCGGCACATGGTCCAACTGGTACGCCGATGGCGCCAAGCAGAGCCAGACCCAGTACAAGAATGGCAAACCCTGGGGCGTGTCCAAGAGCTGGTTCCAGGACGGCGCCAAGCAGTCCGAGAGCCCCTACAACGACGACGGCAAGCCGCACGGCAAGTGGCTGCGCTGGTACCAGGACGGTCAGAAGCAGTGGCAGCGTGAGTACAACCACGGCAAGGCCGAGGGCACCTGGTTGAACTGGTGGCCCGACGGCACCAAGCAGCGCGAGCAACCCTACGTCAACGGCAAGCGGCATGGCGTCGCCAAGGCGTGGTACCAGAGCGGCAAGCTGCAGTCCGAGGAGAGCTGGATCGACGGCAAGCGCAACGGCGCCTGGACGGTCTGGTACGAGAGCGGCAAGAAGCAGCTCGAGCAGCACTTCGTCAACAACTACCTCAACGGCAAGTGGATCTCCTGGTACGAGAACGGCAACAAGAGCGCCGAACGCACCTACGACAACAGCAAGCTGCACGGCCCCTGGTTGACCTGGCATGCCGACGGCAAGAAGAAGGACGTGGGCGCCTACGCCTGGAACAAGCGCGACGGTCCGTGGGAGTCATGGGCCGCCAACGGCCAGCAGCTGGTCGACGGCAACTGGAAGGCCGGCAAGCGCGAGGGCAAGTGGCAGCGCTGGTACGACAGCGGCCAGCAGCTCAACGTGGCCACCTATGTCAATGACTGGCTCGAAGGTCCCTTCGAGGCCTGGTATCAGAGCGGTCAGCAGGCCATGAAGCATGGCTACAAGCAGGGCAAGCTCAACGGCTTCTTGCAGGCGTGGTACGGCAACGGCGAGATGGCCCGCGAGGAGACCTGGAACCAGGGCCATAAGAACGGCCGCTTCACCCAGTGGAGCCATGAGGGTACGTGGATGAGCACGACCTGCTACGCCAACAACAGCGTGCTGTGGAAGGCGAGCGACGAAGACGAGGGTAAATCGAAGGACTGCAATCCCTGAGCGAGCATCGGCCTGCCGTGGGCGACCTGCACCGCGCCATCGTCGCGGTCACATGATTGCACGGTCTCATCGACGTCAAGATCGCGCGACGTCGGTCGCGCTCCTCTCGGCGCACTTCAGCCAGCGCCGCGGGTCACCTGTCGCGACGTTGGAAAGTCGATCTCTCGGGCCTTGAGCCACTTCCACAATGTGACGCGACTGACCCCCAGGCGGGTCGCGGCGATGCGGCGGTTGCCATCGGCGCTGCGCAACGCTTCGAGCAATTCATCACGCCCGGGGACGACGCCCGGCTTGCGGGTGGCCGCGGTCGGGGCCATCGTCGGCGGCATGGCCGCGCGTGTGCGACGCGGCTCGACCACCTGGCGGGGCAGGTCGGCGACGCGCAACGTTCGGCCGTGACCCAATACGGCGGCGTACTCGATGGCGTTTTCGAGTTCGCGCACGTTGCCGGGCCAGCTCCAGGCCATCAGCGCCGCCATCGCGGCGGGCTCGATGCCGGCCAGCTCACGGTCCAGGTTGCGATGGAGGCGGTCCAGGAAGTAGTCGACCAGCAGCGGCACGTCGCTGCGTCGGTCGCGCAGCGGCGGCACGTGCAGTGGAATCACGCACAGCCGATAGTAGAGGTCCCAGCGGAACTCGCCCGCCTCGCACAGGCCGACCAGGTCGCGGTTGGTGGCGGCGATGATGCGGATGTCGATCGGCAGGCTGTCATTGGCTCCCACGCGCTCGATCTGCCGCTCTTGAAGTACACGCAGCAGGCGGGTCTGCGTGTGCATCGGCACGTCCCCGATCTCATCGAGGAAGATGGTCCCCTGGCTGGCGGCTTCGAAGCGGCCGACGCGCGTGGCGAGAGCGCCGGTGAAAGCGCCCCGAACGTGGCCGAATAGTTCGCTCTCCAGCAAGCTCTCGTTGAGCGCGGCGCAGCTCACCTGCACGAAGGGCCCGGGTGCGCGGGAGCTGAGATCGTGTACGGCCCGGGCGACAAGCTCCTTGCCAGTGCCGGTCTCGCCCAAGATCAGCACCGAGGACTCGCTGCGGGCCGCCAGCTCGATGCGTTCCCGCAGAGCACGCATCACGGGGTGGCGACCGACGATGCCGTCATGGATCGAACGACCGCTGGCCTTTTGGCGCAGCGACGACAGCTTCTCTTCCAGTTCCGCCACGCCGGTCAGGTCCGTGACGACCTCGATGCCACCGACGACTTCCCCCTGCGGGTCACGCATGACCCGGGCGTTCTTGAGCACCAGCAGGCGCTGGCCGTCGGCGCGCCGCAGCTGACAGCGTCGGCCATCGACCATGCCGTCGTGGAAGAGAGGACATGGCTCGCACGCGCGGCCGGCGGAGGTGGCGTCGATGCCCTGGCAGGTGCTCCAGCGAAGGCGTGAGCACGGCTGGCCGAGGATCTCGTTCGCGGTGAAGCCGGAGAGCTTCTCCATGGCCCGATTCCACGACGTGACACGTCCTTTGATGTCCACCGTATACATGCCGCTCGGCATGGTTTCGAGCACCTGTTCGAGGAGCTCCTCCGCCCTCAAGCCGCCGATTCGTGTTGAACCCGTCGTGCTCATCGGCCCAGCCTCCACACGCGCCCCTGGCGATCTGTCCTGCGACGGGGCATGAACAAGATAGGTCGCCGTCTCGGCCGGGGCGCGCGCGGTGGCATGGTGACGCCGCTCACGGCGATACGTCTACTTGTGGCGCGAGCCGCATGCGTCGGCGCCGTCTTTCATCGGGTCGCACTTGTAGCCCAGCGCGGCCCAATCCCAGTCCGCTTTATCCGCTCCGTGGCAGTCGTTGCAGCCCAGCGTGTCCTTCTTGAGGGCGACCTCGTGGTTGATTCCCATCCACAGCTTTGTATACGCCCAATCCCAGGGCAGGGCGCCCTTCGCGCGACCTGTGAACTTGTCATCGGGACCGATCTGACCGGCGTAGGAGGCGCCCTTGCTCAGGGCGTCCGTCCAAAGGTCCTCGACCTTCTGGGCCGTGTAGTCGCCCTTGGCAGGGATCTGCGCCCAGAAGCCACCTGGCCCGAACAGCTTGGGCGACAGCACCTTGCGACTTTGGGTTGCCACCGCTTGTCTGCCGGTCATGACCTTGAATGGGAAGATCCTGGCGGCTTTGTCGCCGTGGCTGGCGATGGGACCGCCGAGAAGGATGGGCTTGTCCTGGGCACCCATGCCCATCGGGTAGGCGTCATCCAATGTCATGCGGGTGACGCGCCCGTCGTACCAGGCGTAGGCGGGTCGGACGTTCATCTTCCAGACGAAGTGGCCCTTCATGAAGTTGTATTTCTGCACGTCGTGGGTGCCGACTTTCGCCATCTCAATCCCCTCGTTGCCCATGGTCTTGTTGCCCGCCGTCGACCAGTCCCAGTGCATCTTGGTCGGTTGCTGACGGCTGAACGCGGGGATGTGGCACGTCTGGCATGCGAGGTCGAGGGCGTGATTGTTGAGCGCTGCCTTCTTGTGGGGCGCGGCGCCGTGACAGTCCACGCAGCCGACACGGCCTTCGCTGACCGGCAGGTGCACGCCCTGGCCGGGTATCTTGTGACCCTCGGCGATGTGACAGGTCGCGCAGGTGAAAGCCATCTTGGCGTTGCCCATGTGGACATCGGCCGCCGCTGCCGGGGTCTTCATGGCCGAGCCCAGGTCGCCCTTCTTGACGTTGTCGCCCCCTCCCGCAGTGAAGTGGCAGCGACCGCAAGCCTCGCGGGACGGCGCCCCGACGCTCTTGGCGGCCGCCATCATGTCGACGGACGGGTCTGGCGCACCTGCCGTCTTCTTGCCCTTGGTGTACTTGGCCGCCGCGTGGCAGACCAGGCAGTCCATGTTCTCGGTCTTGGTGAAGTCGAAGTTCTTGTCGCCATAGCCATAGCCGGCATGGCACTGGCTGCAGCGCTTCTCGTTGGACTTGATGGCGACGCAGAAGTTGTTGACCAGGTTCTGCTTGCCGACGTTCTTCTTGTTGCCCTGCAGATTCGGGGTCGGCCCGGTCCAGGTCCAGTGCGCGCTGCCGAGCAGGTGCTTGCCGGCCTGCTCATGGCACGACAGGCAGACCTTGGTGACCGCCTTTCCGCCCGCGATGTCGGCGGTGAAGGGGCCGCTCAGCGCGGTCAGGCCGGCGTGATCGAAGCTGCTGACCCCCAACGGCCGGCATACATTCTGGCCGGCGTCGCATAGCAGGCCCGATTTGCAGTCGTCTACGCAGAAGGGAACGCCGTGGGTCGTGTCGCAACGCTGGCACGATGCGCAGTTACCACCACATGGATCATCGATGGGCGGAGCGATGCAGGCGCCGGCTTTGCACATCAGGCCGGCGCCGCAGTTGTCGACGCATTTCGGGTCATCCCCGCTGGTGTCGCACATCTGGCAGTCGCCGCAGTTGGGCTCGCATTGCACCGCCGGCTGCGCGACGCACATGGCGTCCTGGCAGAGCAGGTCGGCACCGCAGTTCTCCACGCACACCGGCGTGGCACCCGATGTATCACACATCTGGCAAGGCCCGCAGGCCGGTTCGCACATGGCCGCAGGGGGAGCGACGCATGTCTTGTCCTGGCACTGCAAGTCGCTGCCACAATAGTCGACGCAGGCTGCGGTCATGCCCGATGTGTCGCACATCTGGCAGGCGCCGCAGGCCGGTTCGCACATGGCCGCGGGGGGAGCGACGCACTTGCTGTCCTGGCACAACATGCTCGGCCCGCAATTGTCGACGCAGGTTGGCTGCTCACCGGCTGTGTCGCACACCTGGCATGCACCGCACTCGGGTGCACAGGTCGGCGCCGCGGTGACCGCAGGATCTTTGGGGTCGTTATCCGTGTCGCTACCGCACCCCATCAACATTCCCAGGGACAGGCACATCAGAATGATTGGGATCCTCATCATTTGGTCCTCCACGTCTTGTCGTCGATCTGCACGCCCGGTTACGTCCGGACGTCCCACACAGGTGCAAACGACGTGCCAGCCGGTGCGCGTGAATAATTCCTGCAATTACAAAGTGGTGACGGCTATCCATCGCAATGACCAGCACCATGACCGTTGCACGTGACGTTGCGTTTACGTTCAGCTTGACGTTCAGCGGCCAGTACGGCTGGCGCCGGTCGAGGGCGGTCGGCTGACTCGCCTACAGGCGCTTGCCGTGGGTCGTCAAAAAGGGCCGCGGTCTGTACGACTGGTCCGGCAGGATCGTGAGCATCAACGGCGGCGACGCCGGCATGAACGAGACCTTCAACTTCATCCACGAGGTGGCCAGAGCGGACGCCAAGTCACGCAACGTGCTGCTGCAGTCCGAGCGCGCAGAGGGCCGTCTGCCGCGGTGCGACGGGCCTCAGAGGGGCGCAGGCAGCGGGACCGACACCTCCAGGCGAGTTCCGGCGCCCGGACTGGAGTGCAGTCGCAGGGTGCCACCCAGCGAGGCGACGCGGTCGGATATACTTGCGAAGCCGAGCCCGGGCTGCATGACCGAACCCGATGGGAGGTGTTCCGACTCGCCGGAGAAGGCGTCGCCATCTTGGGGCAACGCCATGCCCCGCCCATCATCGCTCAGCGCCAGGACGACCTGCTGCGGCTCTCGCCGTACCTGGAGGGTGGCGTGGCCGGCGCCCGCGTGTCGGATTACGTTGCTGAGCCCCTCCTGGGCGATGCGATACAAGGCGATGTTCAGGTCCTCGGTCAATCGCGACGCTGGCTCGAAGCCATCGAACTGGAGGTCGATCTCGACCTCTGTCTCGGTCGACATCTCCGCGCACAGGCGTTGCAGGGCCGGCTGCAGTCCGAGGTCCTCCAAGAGCTGCGGGTACATTCCCTTGCAGACGCGGCGCAGCTCCGTGGACACCGACCGGGTGTGCTCGGCGAGGTCCTCGAGCGCCTGGCGCGGCGCCTGCTCGTCCAGCGTCGCGCTGACCGACTGCAGCTGCATGCCGATGTACACCAGCATCTGGCCGATGCCGTCGTGCAGCTCGCGCGCGATGCGCCTTTGTCCCGCATCCCGATCCTCGACGAGCCGCCGGGTCAGCCGTTGCAGCAGACGCTCCTGCCGGAGCTGCTCGCGCATGTCGCGCATGATGGCAGACGAACCCACCACGCGATCGTGCTCGTCCCGCAGCAGGCCGACGGTGGCCCACACCGGGATCACCTCGCCGCCAGCGGCCAGGCGGTGGACGAAGAAGCCTTCGCCGCTGCGCCCCGCCAGCACACTGGCGAAGGCGCGCGCCTGCTCGGCGGCGTCCTCAGGTGGGACCATGACGGACTTGTGGCGGCCGACCATCTCGCTCGCGGACCAGCCGAAGAGCTGCTCGGCGCCTTCACTCCAGTCGGTGATCAGCCCCTGAGGGTCGACGGTGACGATGGCGTCGGTGCTGGCCTCGATGATACTGGCGAGGCGGCGCCGCTCGGAGGCCTCTTCGGCCTGTCCCGTGATGTCGTGCACGGTGGTCCATACCGCCACGGCCTCGCCGTCATGCCGGATGGCCCTGGCATGCAGCAACACGCTCCGCGTGCCGCCATCGGGGGTGATGGTATCGAAGGGCGCCGCCACCGTGACCGGGCTGGCGAATGCCCGCTCGATCAGGGCCTGGAATGCTGGCCGGTCCGCTGTGTGCACGAACGACAGCGCCGACTGACCGATCGCGTCCGCGGGATCGAAGCCCTCGGTGAAGCCGCGATTGAGGTGCAGGACGCGCCCCTCGCGGTCGATCATCGCGGTCGGGCTGGGCAGGAATGGGGCGATGTCGGCGTAGGGCAGCGAGGGCAGGTCGCCGATGTTCGCCGCGTTCGCCTCCTCGTCATGCCTCATGATCACTCGTCTGCAATCCCGGCGCTCGGCCACAGCGCCTGGTTGAGCATCTGCGCCTCAAAGGGCTTGCTCAGCGCGGCACAGTAGCCGTGCGCCGCATGACCGTCCACCTCGCCGCCGCCGGCGTAGCCGGTGGTCATCGGGAGCGCCAGATCGGGGTCCACCTGCAGTCGTCCCGGCGGCTCATCGGCATTCTGTGGCGGCATTGTCCTAGCTCTCCCGATCGTCGGGCGTGATCTCCGCCACGTAGCGGCTGAGCTCGGCGCGGCTGTGCAGGCCCAGCTTCTGCCCGATACGACTGCGATAGGTGCCCACCGTATTGACCGACAGCGACAGGTGTGCGGCGACCTCCTTGTGTGTGAATCCGCGCGCCAGCAGGTGCAGCACCTGTCGTTCGCGCTTGCTGAGGTCATTCACCGGCAGTTCGATGGCGGCGGGTGCGTCGGTGGTCGGTTCCGTCCTCGTACTTGGGCGAGGCTGTTCCTTGGGGGTGATGGAGGGGGCGAATCGGGCCTCGCCAGCCGCGAGGGCGCGAATGGCGGCGAGCAGCGTGTCGGGCCTCGTATTCTTGACCAGGTAGCCGCTGGCGCCGGCATCCCTTGCGGCCGCCGCGTAGAGCGGATCATCGTGGATGGTCAGCACCAGGATGCGTGTGGAGGGGGCCATCTCCATGACCGCGGCGATGGTCTCGGTCACGACGCTCTGCGGCATGCCGACATCCAGGGCCAGGACCTGCGGCCGGGTCCTGGCGACTGCCTGGAGCACCTCGGGGCCACTGCTCGCCTCGCCGACCACCCGCATGTCGGGCTGCGCCGCCAGCGCCGCGCGCAAGCCAAGGCGGATCAGGTGGTGGTCATCGGCGATGACGATGTCGATCATGTGCATCCCCGGCGACGATGTCGAGCCGGTTTCGCCGACCGCTGAGTCGTCGCCGACGGCAATGGTAGCACAAAGGGGAGCGCATTTCGGGCCCCGCGCCTGTGGCAAAAACTGCGACACCTGGTGCAAAACAGCGGTCATTGTGGCTGTTTTTGCGACTGTGGCCGACCGGCATATCAGACTAGAATATCTGAAATACATCGCGCGCCCGTCAGGGAGCGCTCGAGCCCGTCCATGCTGTCCGAACTTCGCACGATACGGTGCACCTCTCACCTCCGCGGCCCTGCGGCCGCGGTGCGGGTTGCAGGCTGGCCAGACGGGACTTGGGTGGGCACGCCATGAGCATCCGCACCCGCCTGCTGCTGGCCTTCGTGGCCATCTCCCTGGGGCCCTTCCTGTTGTGGTCGCTATACGGAATGCGAACCTCCGTGACCCAGCTGCGGCAACAGAGCCAGCGCGAGCTGCTCTCCTCCACGCGGGCCAGCGCCAGCCAGATCGACCAGATCCTGCGCGGCAAGGTCTTCGAGGCGACCACCTTGGCGCGTCATCCCGCCGTGGTCGGCGCCTGTGTGGCGGCGAATCGACGTTATCTGGGTCGCGACATCGCCGAGATCCAAGCCGAACGAGCGCGCCGAGATGCCGCGTGGATCGCCGCCAAAGGGGCGACTGCAGAGGGACTTGCGGTCGCCGCAACGCCGACGAGCGCCTTCCTCGCCGCCTACCAGTCCAGCGATCCGGGCGCCTACGGGGAGCTCTTTCTCACCGACAGGCAGGGCGCCGTCATCGCCGCCACCAAGACGCTCTCGGACTACGACCAGACCGACGAGGCCTGGTGGCAGGATGGCTTCTCTGACGGCGCGGGCGGCACGATGATCGACGATCGGGGCTTCGACCCGACCGCTCGGGCCATCGTGGCTGGCGTCGTGGTGCCTGTTCGGCAGGATGATGCCGTGGTCGGCGTGCTCAAGATCAATTTCCGAATCGCCGAAATCCTGGGGGTACTCAACCGCAGCCAGCCGGAACGGAAGACCACCATCCTGCTCCTGCGCACGTCGGGCTCGGTCATCGCCGGCACAAGCCCCCTGGACCCCGCGGTGGAGCGCGAGATCACCAGCCGCGCTCCTATCTCAGGTGGCTGGATCACCGTCGGGCAGGGTGCGAGCGCCGCGCTGGTCGCCGTCAGCCCGGTCGCGAGCGCCGTGCGCCAGCGGGTGCTGCCCCCGGGCGCCCGCAAGGGCATCTCAGGCGAACGTTGGCAGGACGTGGGCTGGCTGGTGGTCGAGCATGTGCCGGCTTCCGTCGCCTTCGCCAGCGCGCGACGCCTCGCCCGTCACTCCTGGTGGGCGGGCGCGGCGATCTTCCTGCTGGTCCTGCTGCTCGCCTGGCGCGTATCGCGCTCGATCTCCCAACCCCTGCTGCGGCTCACCGAGGGCGCGGCCATCATCGGCAGCGGCGATCTCAGCCACCGTGTCGGCACCGGCGCTCCGGACGAGGTCGGGGAGCTGTCGCGCGCCGTGGACGCCATGACCGGCAACCTGCAGCGCGTCACCGCCTCGCGCGACAGTCTGGACCGCGAGGTCGCCGCGCGGGCCCAGGCCGAGGAGGCCCTGCGCGTCACCTTGATGAGCATCGGCGACGCGGTAATCGCCACGGATACCGAGGGGCGGATCACGCTCATGAACCCGACCGCGGTGTGCATGACCGGCTGGTCGGTAGAGGAGGCGGTCGATCGGCCCTTGGACGAGGTCTTCATCATCCGCAACGAGCACACCGATGAACCGATACAGAGTCCACTGGTCGAGGTGCTGAAGCAGGGCAGAATCGTCGGCTTGGCCAACCACACCAAGCTGATTCGCCGCGACGGCAGCGAGCTGCCCATCAGCGACAGCGGCGCGCCCATCACGTCGGCAGATGGCGAGATCCTCGGCGCGGTGCTCGTCTTTCAGGACGATACCCGGCGCCGGCGAGCCGAGCGGGAGCAGGCGCAGTTGGCCCTCTACCGCCTGGCCAGCGAGTTGACCTCGGACTACATCTTTACGGTGGCCGTCGACCCTGCAGGCGAGATGGTCGTGGACTGGATGAGCGAGGGCTTCACCACCCTCACAGGTCTGACCCTGGACGACGTGCGCCTGCCCTCGTTGTGGCCGGATGTCATCGATTCTGTGGACATGCCTGCGTTCGACGACTTCTTTGCCGAGCTGGTTGCGGGAAGGGCGGCCAGTGTGGAGATTCGCCTGCAGGCCGCAGACGGCCAGATCTTGTGGCTGAGCATCAAGGGTAAACCGCAGCGGATTGCCGACGAGCAGGTCAGCAAGTTGCTGGTGGGCGCGCAGGACATCAGCGCGAGGAAGCTGGCCGAGGCCTCGATCAGGGAGCATGTGATCGAGGTGGAGGCGGTCAACGCAGAGTTGGAGTCCTTTGCCTACTCGGTCTCCCACGACCTGCGCACGCCGCTGCGCGCGGTCGAGGGCTTCAGCAACGCCCTGCTCGAGGACTGCGCCGAACAACTCGACGACCGCGGCAAGGACTACCTGGCGCGCGTTTCGGGCGAGGCGCTGCGCATGTCGGGCCTCATCGACGATCTGCTCGCGCTGTCCAGGGTGACGCGGGCCGACATGAAGAGCGCAGACGTCGACCTCGGACGTATGGCGCGCGACATCATCGCCGGGCTGCGCCAGACAGATCTCGCGCGCCAGGTCGAGGTCGCCATTGGCGGCGACCTGGTCGTCCAGGGCGATGTTCGGCTGTTGCGCCAGCTGTTGGACAACCTGCTGGGCAACGCCTGGAAGTTCACCGCCAGGTGCGAGGTGGCGAAGATCGGGTTCAACACCACCGAGCACGATGGCCAGCGGGCGTTCGTCGTCCGGGACAACGGGGCCGGCTTCGACATGGCGTACGTCGACAAGCTGTTCACGCCCTTCCAGCGCTTGCATGGCACGTCGGAGTTCCCGGGCAATGGAATCGGTCTGTCGACCGTGCACCGAATCGTCAAGCGCCACGGCGGCCGCGTGTGGTGCGATGGAGCGGTTGGTAAGGGCGCTTCCTTCTACTTCACGCTTCAGCCTCTACCGGGAGGTATCACATGACCGAACCCCGCCCCTTCCTGCTGGTGGAGGACAACCCCAACGACGAGCTGCTGACCCTGCGCGCATTCGAAAAGACCCGGATTGCCAACCGCATCGACGTCGTCCGCGACGGCGCCGAAGCGCTGGACTACCTGTTCGCCACCGGGTCGCACAGCGACCGGGCCGGCTCCCGCCTGCCCGCGCTGGTGATCCTGGACTTGAAGCTGCCCAAGATCGACGGGTTGGGTGTGCTCCAGCGGCTGCGGGCCGAACCGCGTACGGCGACTCTGCCCGTGGTCGTGCTCACCTCCTCCGATGAGCAGCGCGACCTGGTGCAGAGCTATCGACTGGGCGCCAACGGCTATGTACGCAAGCCGGTCAAGTTCGATCAATTCGCCGCCGCGGTGCAGCAACTGGGCCTGTATTGGGCGCTGCTCAACGAGCCGCCGCCCGCGCCAAGGAGCGAATGATGAGCGAGGCGGCGGACCTCCGCGTCCTGATCGTGGAGGACAATGATAACGACGCCCTGTTGCTCCTGCGAGAGCTCGAACGCGCCGGCTACGCCCCGCAACATCGGCATGTACAGAACGCGGAAGACCTGTCGGAGGCCCTGGACAGCCAATCGTGGCACATCATCCTGAGCGACTACAGGATGCCCCGATTCGACGGGCTGGCCGCGCTGAAGATCGTGCAGGACAAAGGCCTGGACATCCCCTTCATCATCATCTCCGGGACCATCGGCGAAGACGTGGCCGTCGCGGCCATGCGGGCGGGCGCCCACGACTACCTGATGAAGGGCAAGCTCAAGCGATTGGGTCCGGCCATCGAACGCGAGCTGGGTGACGCCCGAACGCGCCGCCAGCACCGCGCAGGCGTCGACCAGATCCGGCACCTGAACAGCGTCTTGAGCGCCATCCGGAGGATCAACCAGCTGATCGTGCACGAGAACGACCCGCGGCAGCTTCTGCAGCGGGCTTGCGAGCTGCTGGTGGAGACGCGCGAGTACATGGGTGCCTGGGTCGCGCTGGTCGACGCTGAGCAACGCCCGACGCTGATGGTTGGCAGCGGCGCGTCGTGGCAGGAGATGTCGCGCGAGGCCGACGTTCCCGCCATCCCCCGCTGCGGCGCTGCGGCCATGAGCGAGGGGACGCTGGTGCTGCTCGAGGAGCCGATTGACGAGTGCGCCGGTTGCCCTGTCCGGCGGGGGCTCGGCGATCACCTGGCGCTCGCGGCGCCGCTCATGGGGCCGGGCGGCGTCGAAGGTGTCGTGGGCGTGCACATCCGGCCCGAACTGGTCATCGATGACACCGAGAAGTCCCTGTTCCTGGAGGTCGCCGAAGACCTGCGCTTCGCCCTGGGCGCCATGGCAACGGAAGTGGACCTGCAGCGTCAGCGCGCTCTGACGGACGCCTCCATCGAGGCCATGACCGACATCTACCTGCTCTGGGATCCGGTGACCGGACGCCACATTCGGTGGAATGCCGCGATGCGGGAGTTGACGGGCTACAGCGACGAGGAGCTCGGCACCTTGCCCGCGCCCGACTCTTTCATGCCCCCTGAGCACGTTGAGTACGCCATGAGCATGGTCGAAACCGTGCTGCGCCAGGGGTCGGCTCGGCTCGAGTTCGACCTGCTGACCAGGGATCAGCGTCGGATTCCCATGGAGGCCACCGTCTCGAAGGTCGACCTGGATGCACCGGGTGAGCCGCTCTTCCTGATCATCGGCCGTGACCTGTCCGAGCCCAAGCTCCTGCAGGCGCAGATCGCCCAGTCCGATCGGCTCGCCAGCATGGGGATGCTCGCCGCCGGCGTGGCCCACGAGATCAACAATCCGCTTTCCTACGTGCTCTTCAACCTCGAGAGCGTGGCCGAAGACCTGCAACCGCTGACAGCTGCGCTGCGCAAGTGCCTGGGCATCGTCCTGACCGGCGAGGGCCGCGACGAGTGGCGGAGTGCCATGGGGTCTGACCAGGCGCTGCTCGATCCAGGGGTGCTCGAGGAACTTCGCCGACGCTGCCAGGATGCCCTTCAGGGTACCCGCCGGATCCGCGACGTGGCAAAGGGGCTCGGCACCTTCTCGCGCGTCGAAGACGAGACCCTGGTGCCGGTGCACCTGGAGCAGGCCATCGAGGTCGCCATCAACATGGTCTTCAACGAGATCAAGTACCGCGCCCGGCTGGTCAAGGACTACGGCAACATCGCGCCGGTCATGGCCAACGATGGCAAGCTCTCGCAGGTCTTCCTCAACCTGCTCATCAACGCCTGCCACGCCATCGAAGAGGGCCATGTCTCCAGCAACAAGATCCGCTTGCGCACCTGGCAGGAAGGCGACGAGGTGTTCGCCGAGGTGAAGGACACGGGCCGGGGTATCTCCGGTGAGCACCTGGCCCGGCTCTTCGAGCCCTTCTTCACGACCAAGAAGAAGGGGCGTGGGACCGGGTTGGGACTGTCCATCAGTAGATCCATCGTCCAGAGGTATGGCGGTCGAATCGAGGTGACGAGCACGCACGGACGTGGAACGAGCTTCATCGTCTGCCTGCCGATCCGGGCCGCCGACGTGGCGCCCACGTCGACCACCCCATCCACGGCAGCGGAAGAGCCAGTTGTTCGTGCACGAATCCTGGTCATCGACGACGAGGCGCCGGTACGCGCCATCATCCGCCGTATCCTGCGCGCCCACGACGTGCTCGAGGCGAGTTCAGGTCTCGAAGCAAAGCGGCTGATCGAGGACGACGGGGCCTTCGACCTGATCCTCTGCGACATGATGATGTCGGCCATGTCGGGCGCGGAGTTCTACCAATGGCTCGCCGACGCTCGGCCTGCGCTCGCCCGCCGGGTGGTATTCGTCAGCGGCGGCGCCTTCACCGAGGCGACTCGGAGATTCCTGGCCAGCATCGACAACCCGTCCCTGGACAAACCCTTCGACGCCCCGGCCCTCAGAGAGATGGTGACGCTGCGCCTGGAGACCCTCGGCGTTGAACCTGGGTGAGAGCGGGACGCGCGGTGGCGAGCGAAAGGGATTTCTGTGGGCGCATGACTGATTGAGTGCGCCGCCACCTAAGCCGCTGCAGCGATTTCGAT
>CAYTLW010000118.1:0-23728 GCA_964438735.1 uncultured Enterobacteriaceae bacterium
GCGCGGCGGCGACCGGCGTCGTGCTCGGCGTGGCCGCGGGCGCCCCCCCCCCCCGCGCCGGGCCCCCCCGGGGGGCCCCCCGGGGGGCCCCCGCCGGTCATTTTGGGGCAGCTTGTGGCTCACGGAAGTGATTCCAAGCAGTGCCACGGCATGTGCCATGAGGAGATCCAGCGGTTCAGGTGGTTGGAATCGTTGGGGAGCGGGGCGGCATGGAACTTGCCGCTGTGCAGATCGGGTCACCAGCAAGGGAGCGTTGGTGGAGAGCGGAGCGGGCAAGGCTCGCGCAAAGCCGCAAAGGCGCAAAAGGGGGGCTGGGGAATGGGCGCTTGCTGTCGCGAGAACACGATTGCTCGGCTTGTGGTCGATGCGGCTTACGCGGTGCACTCGGGGCTGGGCCCTGGACTGCTGGAGTCGGTGTATGAGGCGGCGCTCGCGTATGAACTGAATTCGCGGGGGTTGCAGTTTGAAAGGCAGGTTCCCATCTCGATCAGCTATGGCCCCATGGTCTTCAACGCCGGCTTCAGAGCGGATCTGTTGGTAGAGAAGCTCGTCATCGTCGAGTTGAAGTCGGTAGAGCGCCTGCTGCCGGTGCACAAGAAGCAGGTCATCACCTACATCCGACTCGCCGACAAGCGCCTCGGCCTCCTACTCAACTTCGGAGCCCACCAAATCAGGCACGGCATCATCCGCTTGGTGAACGGCCTGCCCGAGTAGTCCACGCCCCCCCAAAGACCACCCACCAACAACCACGCCGGCCGCCCCCACAGCCGACCACCTTCATCCCTTTGCGTCTTGGCGGCTTTGCGCGAACTTCTCTTCTACTGCTGTCTCGTCGCCCAGAACGTCGCGTTCATCGCCTGCGGCTTGCCGCCGATCTTGATGGTCAGGTTCCAGTTGCATGGCGACGACTTGGCGCCCATGCGATCGATGAACTGGTTGCCGTTGATGTCGAAGAGTGGGCAGGCCTTGGTCGACAACGTCATGGTCTCGCCCTTGCCCGTGTCCGTATCCAGGGCGTTGAGCTGGGCTTCGAGGAAGCCGGTGCCCAGCTTCACCATCGCCTCGCAGACGCCGGCCAGGAAGCCGGCTTTGACCAGGGATTGCTGCTTTTCCATCTCTTTGCCGAAGTCTTCACAGCAGGTGTCCTTGACCAGGCATTGTTTGTCGGCCAGCAGGGACTTGATCAGCTTTTCGTACGAATCGATCACCGGCGCGCCCGGGTCGCTGGGGTCGTTGGTGATAGCTGGTAGCAGCTGCTTCTGCACGATGTAGTTGATGAGGGCGCCCCATTTCACGAGCAGGCCGTGTTTGGCGATCTCGAGTTCGCTCTTGAAGGCGTCGCGCACCAGGTCGAAGTGGCCAACGATGGTCTTGGACTGGAAGGCGTTGATGGGGAAGGTCTTCTTGCCGCAGTTGGGATCTTTGGCGCTGCAGGCCTGACCCAGGGACCACTTGTAGGTGATGGTGGTCCACTCATCCTCGGTGAAGTCCTTGCTCAGGAATCCTGTGACCGGATCGGGCTCCTTTTTGATGGTGATGGTGCCGCCGATCTCCAGGTCGGTGAGGATCTTGCCCAGGTCGGCGCCGGTATCGAGGCCCTTCTTCACCGGGTCGGGCAGGAAGCCGTAGATGATGGCGTTGAGGAACTTGACGATCAGGGCCCCGAAGGGCTGCTTGAGCGTGTCGATGGAGGGCTTCTTGACGTCTTCGAAGACCAGCCCGCAGAAGGAGTCCAGGCTGCCGCCGCCCAGCTTGCAGGCCAGCGACAGGGTGCCGGCGATGGGGTCGGTGAGGATGTCGAAGATGGACTTGAAGACGAACTCCACCGTGTCTGGCAGCACCGACAGCAGGTCCAGGTTGGTGACCATGTCGTAGGTGCCCTGCAGGCGTGGCGGGATGTCGCGTACGATCACCGTGATGTCGTCGCCCTCGACCGACTTCGTGGTCGGATTCCAGGTCACCGTGGCGCCCGTATCGATGCAGCCGCCGGCTTTGACCGGCCCGCTGGACTTGACCTTGGCCAGGCCCAGCACGGTGAAGTGCACCGGCCCGCCGGTATCGGCGACCTGCTTTTCGACCCAGGAGGGGAAGATCTTGTAGGTGATGGACCAGGGTTTATCCCACTTCAGGTTGCTGGGGCTCTCCCACTGGATCTTGAGCGGATCGGGGCCGGCCATGGGCGGCGTGGCGCCCAGGTCGATGTCCTTGCAGGCCGGGAATCCCGGCGTACTCTGCTGAACCAGCTGGGCTTTGAGCCAGGTGTATTCGAAGGGGTTGTTGGAGCCGAGATAGTGCAAGCGGATGGTCAGCGGCCCCTTGGCTTTGCTGGTCAGGTGCATCTCGAAGACCTTGCCGCCGGCCTCCGCGTCGCCGGGCACGGTGGCGACCACGTCGAAGGTGCCCAGCTTGGTGAACGACTTCACCTCGGTCCAGGCGATGCCCTTCTCGTCGGTGATGGCGTTGGCCAGCAGGACCTCGCCCAGGGGCTCGGTGCCGCCCTTGACCGTGTACTGCACGATGCCGTTGACCACCGGTTTGCCGTCGATCAGGTACTTCGTATAGAGCCGTCGGATGCCGTTCTGATTGATCTTCAGCTTGCAGAGTTCGTCGCAGAAGCCGCCGAAGTCGTCCTTATTGCCATCGGGCATGGCGAAGAGCAGCTGGTGGCCCTTGTTCGGGTCGGTGACGCTCGTTTCGGCGCTGCTGGCGGCGTCTGCCTCGCCCGGCGTGGTGACCGGGGTCGCGGCGTCGGCGCCTGGCACGCCGCTATCTGCCACCGTTCCGCCGCCGTCGTAGCCGAAGCCGTCGGTGGGCACCACCCAGCCCGGCGTCGCCGAATTGCCGCATGCCGCGACCATGGCGATGAGCGCCAGCATCAGGGGCAGCCGCGCCAGGGTTGCAGGGCTGGGATCAAGGCGCGTCATGGGCGCACTCCTTGTCAGTTGCCTTCTTCTTCTTCGGCTGGATCTTTCTTCGGCGGGATGTAGCGCAACGCCGTGCCGAAGCTGCCCACCAAAAGGGCGTCTTTGCCGTAGCCGCAGATATCGTAGAACGTCACCTTGTGGCCGCTATGCAAGGGGGCGAACTCCTCGCCGTCGAAGTGATAGAGCATGCCCTGCGTGCCGGCAAAGAGGATGTCCTTGGCGCTCCAGCCCCAGATGGACCGGAAGACCCGCGTCTCGTTCTTCATCGCGGGAATGTATTTCCACGACTTGCCGTCGTAGTGGATCAAGACGCCGCTGCCATGACTGTCCGGCATTCCCGCGGCCCAGATGTCGTTCGGCGCCGAGCCCCAGATGGCCAGCAGCGTGGTCTCGACGATGTACGGGTCGGCTTCGGGGATCTCGTAGGGATCGATGGTCACCGGCGCCCAGCCGCCGCCGGTAGAGTGGAAGATCGCCGCTTCCTCGCCCACGGCCCAGATGTCGTTGGGACCGCTGGCCCAGACTGCGCGCAGGTTGCCCTCCACCGGGGCCACCAGCAGCTTCCAGCTGGCGCCATCCCAGCGCACCACGAGGCCGCCTGGCGCCGACGCATAGATGTCGTTCTCTCCGGAACCCCAGATCGCCTGGTAGTCCAGCTTCGGCGCTTCGGCCAGGGTCCACTTGTCGCCGTCCCAATGCATGATGGTGCCGGCCAGGCCGACGGCCCAGACGTCCTTGCTGGTCCAGCCCCAGACGCCGTTGAGGTTGGCGAATGCGGCCGACTTCACGCCGTTCCAATCGGTGCCGTCGAAGTGGGCGACCGTGCCGCTGTAGCCGACCGCCCAGATGTCGTCTTTGGCCAGCACGTGCACGTCGCGCGCGCTCAGGCTGCCCATGGCGCCGGCTTTGACGTTCAGGGCGCCACCCTTGATCTCCACCACCAGGCCGCTCTCACCGACCGCGATGGCGTCGCTGGCGCTCAGGGTGTCCACGGCGGTCAGCTTGCCCGGGACCATGCCCAGCAGCTGCCAGGAACCCGAGGCGTTGCGCCGGAAGACCTGGTTGTTGCCGATAGCGATGTAGACGCCAGCGCCCAGGGCGGTCACGTCATCCAGGGTGGTGGCCGCCGGCAGGGGCGCCTTGATCCACTTGCTGCCGACCCACTCCAGGGCTGTGCCAGCGACTCCGACCGCGACGGCATGAGCCTGTCCGCCGCCCTTGTCGGTGGCCGCGACGCCGCGCAATTCCATGGGGTTGAAGTTGGTCATAGGCGTCAGGCCAGAGGGGGCGATCTCGGCGATCAATCCGCCCTGTCCCACGGCCAATTGCAGCACGCCGGGCACGCCGCCGATGGCGAGCACGTCCTTGGAGGCATCGCCCGTCATCATCGACCAGGTGCCCACTTTTTCGCCGCCGTCCTCGCTGACCTTGGCCAGCCAGCGCGCGATGGCTCCTTCTGCGCCGACCGCCCAGGCGTGATCGTCGTCGGTGGCCCACAGATCGAAGAACGTCGACTTGGTCAGGCCCTTGGTGCCGACGCTGCCGGATGTGCAGGTGGTCTTGAGCAGCACGTCGTCGATGTAGACGCCTTCGCCTTCGTTGATGAACGCGTCCTTGGAGTCAAAGCGGAAGATCAGCTCCACGGTGCTGCCGGCGTAGTCGCTCATGTCGACCGTCTGCAGCAGGAACTTGCCGCCCGTGGAGCCCGCGCCGCCCAGTTTGGCTTTGGTCCAGACCACCTTGGTGGGGAAGCCCTTCTTCTTGACCGTCAGGGTCAACGCGTCGGCGTTGACGCCGCCCTCTACGTCCATGAAGAGCTGGAAGGACAGGCTCACTTTCGCCGCGATGGGTACCTGCAGCGGCATGGAGGTGGCGGTGGAGGCGACCACCTTGCCGTTGTCGAAGGTGGGGCAGGTCTTCTTCGGGTCATCCTTGCAGGGCAGTCCCGGCAGGCCGAAGTACATGGACTTGGGCGCGCTGGTATAGCGCGGCTTGCCGTCCTTGCCGCTGACGGCGGCGGCCACCCAGTAGATGCCGCCCTTGTCGGGCACCTTGGCGTAGACGTCGGCGATGGCCCACTGGGCCAGGTTCTTGAAGCCGTCGCCGAAGTTGACGCCGCCGCAGCAACCGGCGCCGCCCGAAGGCGTGTACTTGCAGACGCCGCTCTCGCAGATCGAGTAGGTGCAGGGGGGCGCGTTCTTTTCGCAATCCACCGCCGTGGTGCAGCCACCCGGCGGGCCCCACTTGGTGCCGATCTTGCCCAGGCCGGCGGCCTTGGACTGGATCACGGTGCCGCCCATACCGGCGGCGAAGGCGTTGATGCCGCCAGCTGGCGCGGCGATGGCGTTCAGTGTGGCGAAGACGCCCTCGGTGAGCACCTTCCAGCCGAGCCCGTCGTAACCCAGCACGGTGCCGCCGGTGCCGACGATATAGGCCTTCTTGGTGCCCTCGGTGGCGCAGCCATGCAGTGCGGTGTTGGGATCGCCGGGCACCTGCAGCTGGACGAACTGGCCGCCGCCGGTGTCCTGGATCCAGCCGTAGATGTCGGTCGGCGGGACGTCGATCTTGTCGGATCCCGCGTCGTCGGTGCTGCCGGCGTCCGTGGTCACGTCGGCGAGGGTGCCGCCGTCCGGCAGCGGCCCGTCATCGACGTCCTTGGTCTCGCCCGTCTCCACGGTGCCCGGATCGTTGGTGCAGGCGGTCAGCAGGGCGCTCAGCGCCACCAGCGTCGTCGCTGCCCACCACCATCGCTTGCGATGCCCGCTTTGTGGCGCGGGTCGGCCCTGGATCTCAGCCATGGCTACAGCTTCTCCGCCACCTGGTAGACGCCGCCTTTGAAGCCCACCGCGACCGTTCCCGCGGAGGTGCTGGCGACGTCGCTCAGGATATTGAACAGGCCCGACTCCAACTTCTTGAACGTGCCGTCCTTGCCGACCACCAGGTTGCCGCCAAAGCCGACCGCGATCACTGTGCCATCCGCCCGTCGGGTGACGCCGTAGAGGAAGAGGGAGCCCTCCTCGAAGACGCTCTTCCAGGCCCCGCCGCTGCGCAGCAGGACGACGCCGTTGTCGCCCACGGCGACGGCCTCGCCATCTCCCCAGGCGATGACCCGACGAAGCGGCGTCAGGGTGCCGCTCTTCTCTTCGGTCCACTTGCCGCTGGCGTCGCGCATTCGAATCTGGCCGTTGTCGCCCACTGCCCAGGCCTTGCCGCCAGCGCTGGCTACCGAGCGCCAGTTCCACTGCACGCCCGTGGTCTCGGCGCTCCATTTGCCACCGTTGAGGACCATGACCGTGCCCTGCAGACCCACCGCCAGCTGTTTGCTGCCCACCAGGGCCACGCCGGTCAACTCCTTGCCGCCGCTGGCCGCCGGCACGCTGGCCTTCATGCTGCCGTCCTTGGCGATATGAACCACCACGCCGCCCTGGCCGACCGCGACCACGCCACCCTTTCCATCATCGGCCACGTCGTTCAGATCTGTGGCCGTCACGGGCGCGCCGACGTCGACGAAGGGCGCCTTGGCATCGGCCGCCAGCAACAGCAGGCCCGACTTGCCGCACGCCGCCAGACGTCCATCGGACAGCGCCGCTACAGCCGTCAGGTGGGCCGTGGTCTCGGCTTTGTAGTCCAGCCACTTGCCGTCTTTGAAGAGCAGCCCCGCGCCGCCATCACCGACCGCCCAGCCCGGGCCGTCCTTGGCCAGACCAAAGACATCGTTGAAGGAGCGCGTCTTCATGTAGGCGCCGTCGATATCGGTGCGTCCCCAGCTTTTGCCTGTCTTGTGCATCAGGGCGCCCTTGACGCCGATGGCCCAGGCTTCCTTTTCGCTCACCGCCCACACGCCGCGCAGATCGCGCTCCGGCGGCGGGTCGTTGGACTCCTCCTTCTGCCAGGTCTTGTCGTCCAGGTCGGTCGCCGCCACATAGCCGCCTTCGCCAACGGCGAACATGCGACTCTTGAAGCCGTCGATGCCGGTGAGCTTGCGGTTGCCGGCCTTGGGCATGGTCGTGGTGGACCACGAGCCGCCCGACAACTTCATGGCCTGGCCCGACTCGCCCACCGCCCAGATGATGCCAGCGCTCTCGGCCCAGATGTCGTTGATGCCCAGGCCCGTGCCCGTCTGTTCCTGGACCAGCTTGTCCTTGTCCGGCATGTAGCGCAGCACGGTGCCGCTGGAGCCGGCGATCAGCAGGGTCGAACCATCCGAAGGCGCATGGGCCGTCTTGAAGATGGTCTGTTTGTGATCTTCGGGCGTGCGGTTGTAGAGCGTGCCGGCGTCCCACTGCAGCAGGATGCCATCGCCCGCGAACCAGACGTTATCCGGCCCCAGGCCCCAGACGGCGTACAGGTCCTTGTCGGTGCCTGAATCCCGTGGCGCCAGCACCTCGCCATTGTCGTGCAGGATGCGACCGTTGGCGCCGACCCACCAGATGTCATTGGGACCGCTGGCCCAGACGGCGTACAGGTTGTCGGTGAACTTCAGCGAGCGCGCCGTCAGCATCTTGTCCGTGCTGCCGCCACCATCGCCGCCCTTCACCTCGTCGCCGCTGCCGTCAACCGTGGTCCCGTCGGGCCCGAGTGTGCCGTCGGAACCGCCGCCATCGTCGTCGCCGTCGAGGGTGCCGGAGTCGGCGCTGCCGCCGGCGTCCTTGTCATCCTCTTCGCCGTTGCCACAGCCGAGCGCCAGCGTGAGCGAGAGCGCGCAGACCAGGACCATGGCCCATGGTTGCGTCGCACCGCCGAAGAATTCGGCCGCGAGCAGCCTGCCACCAGATTTCATCATGCCAAGCCTTCTTCCTGCCCCGTCATGCCCGCTACTTCGTAAAGAAGAGCTGGTTCATCGCCCAGGATTGCCACTTGTACGTGTTCAGATCCGCGTTGTCGTAGGAGTCGATGTCGAAGCCTTCCATGTAACCGCGGATCATCGTCAGCCGCATCATCTTGCCCTTCGGGATGCCAGGGGTGCCCTGGATCGAGGGGAAGTCCGGCAGCACCACCTGAGACAGGTCGCCTGCGGTCATGATGTTCCAAACAGGCGTGTCCGGCCCCATGCCCGGGATGCCGATGGTCACGCTGTTGAAGTGCGGCTGCGTGGTCTCCGGGTCGACGGTCCACTTGATGGTGTAGCCGTCGAGCTTGCCGTTCTCCTTGGGGGTGTCCGACAGCGGCGGGTAGAGCATCGGCCCGATGAGCAGCTCCTGCTCGCCCATGGAGAAGAAGTCGCCGCTCTTGGTGGAGTACATGGCCAGCAGGGCCTTGTGCTGCTCCTTGATCTTGATGCGCTTCCAGCTGGTGCCGTCGTAATGCAACACCACGGCCTCGGTGCCGACCGCCCAGACGTCCTTGTCCGACCAGCCCCAGACATCGTGCAGGGTCGAGGTGACCGGGCTCTTCATCTGGGTCCACTTGACCCCGTTGTAGCGCAGGATCTGGCCCGCTTCGCCGACCGCGTAGACCGACTTCGGCCCCGCCGCCCAGACGCCGCGCAGGCCGATGGCCGTCGAGCTCTGCTGGTTGCTCCACACCTTGCCGTTCCAGTGCACGATCTTGCCCTGATAGCCGACGGCCCAGATGTGATCCTTGTCGCTGCCGTGGATGGC
Organism: uncultured Enterobacteriaceae bacterium; assembly: GCA_964438735.1. GTDB lineage: Bacteria > Myxococcota_A > UBA9042 > UBA9042 > UBA9042 > CAYTLW01. Next base: position 8,525 of record CAYTLW010000118.1, read on the forward strand.
CCAGGCGTTCAGGTAGGGCGATGGGTAGTACTTCTTGACGCCCAACTTGCCGCCCTGGGTGACCACCTTGTAGATGCCGGAGCTGCCGGCGACCCAGACCTGCTCGTCGCCGGGACCCTTGCCTTCAGCGGCGTAGACGCCGTTGAAGATGGGCGAGCCGGCGAACTTCTCCAGCTCGGTCCACGCCATGCCGTCGAAACGCGCCGCGGTGCCGCTGTTGCCGACCACCCAGACGCGCTGGCCGTCCAGGCCATAGACGCCGCGCAGGTCCTTGTCGGTGAAGGCCGCCTGCTGGGTCCAGCCGCTGCCCGCGTTGTGGAAGAGCGCGCCCTGGCTGCCGACGGCGTAGATGTAGCCGCTGGACAGACCCCACATGCCGTGGATGGTGCTGGTCACGCCGGTCTCGATGGACTCGAAGTCGCCCTTGCCCAGGCGCCGGATCATGGCGTCGTTGCTCATGGACTTGATGTCCTTGATGACCGAAGCCGAGAAGGGGATCTGGTTCGGCGGCTTGAACTCCACCGTCAGGCCCATGATCGTCAGGCTGGCGTCGTAGATCTCACCGGTGAAGGCCGCGGGCATGTAGGGCAGCTCGAGCTTGTCGAAGTCCTGCGACTTGAACGGCGCCATGTACTTCTGCGCGTTGCGCGGCATGGCGATGACGCCATCCGAACCGAAGACCATGTAGGCAAACGCGGCGTTGATGAGATACGCGCCCTGGGCGACCGGCCACTGCGGCGGCCGATCGAAGCGCACAGAGGCCTTCTTGCTGAGCGGGATGGTCAGCTTGATGTGCACGTCGGTGGGGTTTTCGCCCGGGCCGACGAAGAGGTGCCGCTTGACGCCCATGATCGTGGGCGTGAAGGCGTTCATGGCGTTGACATCGTCCGCATCCAGGGTCGCGCCGACGGTCTTGTAGCCGCCGAAGCAGACGATGGCCATCTCGCCGAAGCCGGTGGTGACGCTGTAGTTGTAGCCGTTGGCGGGCAGGGCCTCGAAGCCGGGGCCGACCGGGGGCTTGTTATTGGCCGACAGGAAGCCCTGCTTGGTGTGGTAGCAGACCGAGGTCAGCTCACCGGCCTGGGGTACACAACGCGGCCCGCCGGTCTTGGAGGGCTGGCAGAAGAAGCCGCTGGGGCACTTCTGTCCCAGGGAGCAGTCGGATACGCAGCGCTTGCCATTGCCGTTGCCGATGTCGACGCAGGCGAAGGCCTGGCCGCCGGCGTTCTGGCACATGGTGTCGCTGCTGCAGTACTGGCAGATGGGCTTGGGATAGCCGGGCTTGTTGTAGTAGTTGTAGCACTTGCCGGCTGGGATGATGACGTACTTGTCCAGGCCCACGACCTTGCCGCTGACCTTGGGCAGCGGGATGCCGGGCGGCGGTGAGCCGGGCGAGGGATCGGGGATCGGGTTGATGTACAGGGTCACGTTGGTGGCGTCGAACTTGACCACCGAGGCGGACTCGTACTTGGGCTTGCTGGCCGAGATCATCTGCATGCCCATCACGTCCTTGCCCGAGAAGGTGATCTGGCCGTTGTTGTCGGTGAAGCCCTGGTGGGGCGTCGTCGGGTCGGTCCACAACATGGTGAACGCATCGGGCACGGGCTGGCCGTTGCCGGCGTCGAGCACGGTGACGTTGACCGTGCCGTCCACCTCGGGACCCCACGTACCGCCGTACTTGTTCATCGGGTTGAAATAGGTGTAGCCGTTCTTGAGCAGCTTGCTGCCAGCGCCGACCTGCACCGAGACGTCGACCCCGCCGACCTTGCCCGGTGGGGTCTTGCAGGTGATGTGCGCCGAGTCGATGAACTTGAAGTGCGTGGCCGGCTTGCCGGCGAAGAGCACCTGCATCTTGTGACTGAAGCCGCTGCCGTGCACGTGCACCAGGGTGCCGCCGGCCTGCGAGCCCGTGGCCGGATAGACCACGTGCAGGGCGAGGTTCTTGCCGGTGTAGGCGAAGCCGTTGGCCAGGGTGGCCTTCTCGTCGCCGATCTGCACGCTGACGTTGACGTAGCCGGGGCTGCCGGCGGGCGTCACCGCCTGGAGCTCAGAGTCGCTGACCACCACCACCGTGGCGGCCGGCAGGGCGCCGATCTTCACAGTCGGCGAGCCCATGGAGAAGCCGGAACCCTTGAGCACGATCTTGGTATTGCCATCGGGCGGCCCGAAAGCCGGCGCGATGCTGAACAGCTGCAGCGTCTGCGAGTAGTCGTAACCGGCCTTGGCGGTGTCGCTGCCCTTGGTGGTCAGCAGCTTGACGTCCACCGGGCCCGCTTTGCTGCCCTTGGGGGTCTTGAGCAGCACGGTGTGGGCGGTGGGATCGACCGACAGCAGCTTGGCCAGCTTGTTGCCGAACAGGACCGTCGTGTCGGCCTTGGAGACGAGCCCCGTGGCGACGATCGTGATCGTCTGTCCGCCGGCCACCGGACCGCTGGGCGGCGCGATGGACAGGATCTTGGTCGAAGCCTGGCCCTGGTCGTCGGTATACACGAAGGCGCCGGGCAGCACGGAGGCGCCGTGCTTGGTGACGGCGGTGACGTCGGCTTTGCCCGCCTCGCCAGGCGGCGTGGAGATGCGCAGCTCGCCCGAGGAGATGATGTCGGTGACCGAAGCCTGGCCCTTGCCGATGAAGATCTCGATGCCCGGCGCAAAACCGCTGCCGAGCACGGTGGCGTCGGTGCCGCCGACAGTGGGACCGGCGGCCGGCTGCACCGTCCAGACCTTGGGCGCGTCGGTGTAGAAGAAGCCCTTTTTCAGCACGGCGGCGCCGCGCTCATTGATCACGTGCACGGGTTGGCTGCCGAACACGCCCGGCGGTGTCACCGCGATGATCTCGTCGTCGGCCACAACCTGAACGCCGATGGCCGGCTTGCCGCCCACCAGCACGGTGGTCTTGCCCAGGAATCCGGTGCCCGTGATGGTGATGGGTGTACCGCCGCCCACGGGACCTTCAGCCGGGTCGACCTTGGCCACGAGCACGTCGTTGTAATAGAGGAAGGCGTTCTCGAGCTCGCTGATGATGTCCGGATCGGGCGGATCCTGGGGCAGTCGCACCTCGACCGTGACCAGCCCCGGATCGTGGGGCGGCGTGACGATCTGAATCTCCTTGTCATCGACGATCACCACCGCGTCGGCGTCCAGGGGGGTGCCATTGAAGAGCACCAGCGCCGTGGGATCGAATCCGGTCCCCATCAGGGTCGCGGCCTCGCCGCCGCTGGACTTGCCCTGCGTCGGCTCGATGCTGATCAGCTTCAGACCTGTCGGCAGATCGGCGATATCGGCGCCCACCGCGGAGATGTCCTCTGGCCCGCCGCCCATGTCGGCTTCGACCAGGTCCAGACCTTCGCTGACGTCCGGACCGACATCCTCTGACGCGGTCGGATCGGAACTGCCAGACCCGTCATCGACAGGGTCTTGACCGCAGGCGACGGCCAGCGCGATCACGGCCAGCCAGGCCAGTGTTGGCGTCTTCCTACGGCGATGAGGCCGCTGCAGCGTCGTCATGTTCATGGCTTCTTCCCCCTGGTCGGCTCGTCTCGTTCTATTTGTCTCGTTGGTCTGGTAGCGCACGTTCGCCCGTCCATGACGGCCGACCGCCCCTGGCGCTACAGTTCTCCAGGCTCCTTGATCAGTTCCAAGTCTTTCAGGTCCAATCCCGCCGGGTAGCCGTACGAGACGTACTGATCCCAGCCGTAGACCTCCACTGAGACCGGCTTGGTCGCGATCACGCTGTGCACGCCTTCGACGACGAACAGGCGCGTCCACTTGAAGCCCTTGGACACCTTCTTCCAATAGTCCGGCGCCAGCAGCTTGCCGTCCATCGTCACCTCCGCATCCAGCGGAGCGGCCAGCGTGATGTAGTTCATCTCGTACTTCGTCGGCGTCAGGAAGACGTAGCTGGTTCGCCACTGCTCGGCCGGGATCGCCAGCAGGAAGGCCGGGTCACCGGTGCCGGCATCGCCCGGCTGCGGGCCGAGGGTGTTGGGATCGGGCGCGTTCTGGCTGGCCATGAAGTGACCCACCATGACCGGCGCCGGCTCTCCCTCAGGGTTGCGCGCGATGAGTTCGAAGCTGTCGGTGGTCTCGATCTCGAACCAGTCGCCCTTGTCCAGCACCGGGACGTAGACCGGCTTGCCATCGGGCCCCTTGGGCACCGGCTTGGTGGCGATCTTGGTGCCGTCTTCCGCGGCCAGGATGCGCCAGTAATCCGACTCCTTGCCGCGCGGCTGGAGCTTGACCGCGACGTAGTGCGAGCCCCAGGTCTTGACCGGGAACATCTGCATCTCCAGGTGATCAGCGCAGCAGGTGATGAACGAGCTGCAGTGCTCATTCTTGAAGCAGGACACGGCGTCGTCGGCCTGGCATGTGCCGCACTTGACGCCCTTGGACAGGTCCTTGGAGGTGCAATTATCCACGTTGCAATGGTTGGTATTGGGCGCGTTGGCGGCCTCGGAGCCGGCCCAGACCCCCACGGGTTTGTCGGCCAGGACCACCGTGCCGGTCAGATCGGAGCCCACGTCGTCGGTCTCGATGTTGAGCACATCCCACTGCTGGAGCTGGAATTCGCCGGACTCGCCGGCCTTGTAGACCTTGATCTCGCCGTCGGAGCTGGCCAGCGTCTTGGTGGTGTGCTTGCTGAAGGTGATGCCCACGGTGGTCGTGGCGCCAGCGGTGGCGACGATGGAGACAAAGCCGCGCAGCACACCGAAGGACTGCTCGCGGGACATGACGATGTAGTACTTGCCGAAGAGCTTGGCGGGCAGCAGCAGAGAAGCGTCGTTGGAGAACACGTTGACGTTCTCCAGCGGGTTGAACTGGTAGGCGCTGATGGGCGCGGTCGAGGAGATGCGGAAGGCGTTGGCGGCGATCGTGGTGCCGTTGATGCCCTGGCTGTTGGGCAGGTTGTAGATGCGCAGCTCGCCGGGTTTGAGCGGCGAGGTGTCCAGGAAGTTGCCCGCTGAGTCGTACTTCAACTCGCCCTGGTTGGTCTCGATCTTGATGTCGGTGGCCAGCTGGTCCGAGGCGTTGGAGACCACCACCGAGTACTGCGAACCGGCGGCGTCGTAGTAGCCGCGCTTGCCGCCGGGCACGAAGGCGTTGTCCAGATCGACGGCCCAGAAGTCGCAGCCGATGTAGGCGTTGGCCTTGTAGAAGGCCTCGCAGGCCTCGACGCAGTTGTTGGCGAAGCACATCTTGCCCTCGCCGGCGTCGCACTGCTTGAGCATGGCCCACTGGCCGGCGTCGTCACACTGCTCGACGACCGTGCTGTCATCGGGTCGGCAACGCTGCACGCCTTTGGCGCACAGGGTGCAGATGCCGGGCAGGATGCACTGGGTGATGTTGTCCTCGTCGTCGACGCACTTCACCTTGGTCCAGCCGGTGCCGTCTTCGGCGCACTGGCGGACGTGGTTGTTGTCGACGCAGCCGTCGTTGGTGCCGGGGATGCAGACCTGGCCGTCGGCGAGGGTCACCGTGTCGCCGGCGTCGGCTTCGATCTTGCCGTCGTCGGTGTTGTCGGTGTCGCCGTTCGTGGCGCCGGCGTCGTCGTCGCCCTTGCCATCGCCGTTGCTGCAGCTCGAAAGCAGCAGCCCGACCGCCAGAAGAGAAGCTGCCAACGGGCCGAAACCGGACCGCATCATGGCCCGCTGTCGTGTTTCTGGCGCAATCGACCTGGATGTCATCAACACTCCCCTTCCTGCCCCGCTGCCGACGGCCGCGGCGTCCCGACCCGGGACGCCGGCGGTTTGACCCCGCTCGCGCATGCGCATGCGCGGTGCCAAAGTCGTCGGGACAAGGTATCGGACCCCGTGCCCGCGGGTCAATGAATCGTGGCCATGCGATTGTGTGATCGCTTCGTTGCCGACGGCTCGCGCGCTCTGGTTTGGGTGCACAAGTGGACGGGTTGCCTGCATCTCTATGCTTGACACCACGCCCGGGTTCGCATACCTACGCATCCCGCCGCGGGCAGCGTCCCCGGCCAGGCATGGCCGCATTTGGCAGCCACGCGAAGGAGAGTAGAGATGGCCGTGCGAATCCGGCTGGCCCGCTTCGGCGCCAAGAAGAAGCCGTACTATCGAATCGTCGCTGCCGACAGCGAAGCGCGTCGTGATGGCCGTTTCCTCGAGCAGATCGGGTCCTACGATCCGAACCTGAATCCGCCGGCGATCAAGCTCGATCTGGAGCGCTACGAGCACTGGCGTTCGGTCGGCGCGCTGCCCAGCAGCACCGTCGCTTCCCTGGCTCGCAAGGCGCGCAACGCGCCGGCGCCGGCGCCGGCACCCGCGGTTTGATGTCCCCCCTTTCCGACCTGCTCGTCTTTCTGGCCGCCACGCTGGTGGATCATCCAGACGATGTGAAGGTCGAAGAGGAGACCGGTGAACAGGGCGTGGTCCTCAACCTCAGGGTAGGTCAGGGCGACGTCGGCAAGGTCATCGGCAAGCAGGGGCGCACCGCGCGCGCCCTGCGCAATGTGATGCACGCCGCCGCAGCGCTTCGCGACACGCGCGTGCACGTCCACTTCGTCGACGCCTGAACAGCACCGTGCGCGCGGGCGAATTCCTCCGCAACGTAGCGGCCTCCCACATCGGCGCCAGGCTGATCGCCGGCTGCTGGTTGGCGATGCCTTTGCTGGCCAGCCAGCTGCCCCAGAAGGGCGCGCCTCTGACGACGCCCGATGGCCTCGGCCGCTCCGATCTGCAGGCCATGGATGGCCTGGGTCTGCATCAGCTGGCCGATTCGAGCCTGCTGTGGCTGCTGATCGCGGCCACGATCGTGGTCTTTGTCGCCCGCCGGCTCTTCCCGACCGCCCTGGTACGCCATGCCAGTGGTGACGGCGCCGCCGCCGGAGAGACCGCCGAGCGACTGGCTCGGGCGTTGGGTGGTACCGACGGGGCCAGCGGCGCACGGCGCATCCGGCGCATCTCCGATGACCGCGGCGTGCGGATCGAGTTGGGCGCCATGCGTTGGGGCCGTCGGCTGGTCAGCGTGGCGGCCGCGGGCCTGGTCACCGCGTTGATGTGGACCGCCGCGGAGCCGCCCGCCGAGCTCTTCGAGGTCCCCCTCCGGGCACCTGGCACCCAGTCCGGCGTGGCCGCGTATGTGGGCGAGGCCGGTCACCTGGTCGCTGCCAGTGGTCGTCGGGCGGCGGCCTGCAACCGTCGCGGCGGTGGTCTTGCCTGCGATCTGACGATCGACGGTCGCCCGCAGAAGCTGGACCTGACTGCCGGTTCAGCGGTCCGCGTCGGTCGCCGACAGGTGACCTGGCTTGCCAACGCCCTGGATCCCGATCAGCCCGATGGACGTTTGCACTGGCGGCCCGAGAGTACGCCCGACGCGCCGTGGTATGCGTTTAATGTGATCGCTGATCGCATGCTCAAGATCGACTCGCTGCGGGCGCGTCTGACCCTGTTGGCGACCAATCGCGCCGGCCCGGTGGTCTTTGGCGCCCGAGGGGAGGGCGCTTCAGCGGCCATATTCGTCCAGGCGGCGCCGGAATTGTTGCCAAAAGGCGTGCCTGCCGCGCGGATGCATACCACCGCCCGGGTGCGCCTGCTGGTCGGCCCCGACCTGCCCGCACTCGTCTTGATCCTGCTCCTTGCCCTGGCCGGCATTGGCGCCGTGCTGCTCTTCGCCGTGCCCGGCGTCGAGTTGGCCGTCTCGGCTGTGGATGGCACGGTGGCGGTGCAGAGCTGCAATCGACCCGAGCTGCTGGCGGTCGTCCAATCTGCGGCGCCGCCGCGTGTCACGGACGGTGGGGCCGCATGAGCGCCGCGATCGTCCTGGCAAGCCTGGTGCCTGTGAGCATGCTGGTCGCGGCCGTGCGGCCCGGCCCGGCGCTGTCGCTGGCCGCGACCCTGATCTGCATCCTGGCCACCGCCCTGCACCTGCCCGTTCCCGGTCTTGGCGGCTTTGGGTTGGTGGTGGCGGCGGGGCTGGCGTTGGCCGCTTCGACCCTGCCCAGGCATTCGGCACGCGCCCTGTTGTTGTTGGCCCTGTTGTGGAGTCTGCCTGCGGCCCTGCTTCCGGCCAGCCAGCCGCCCGCCGCGCCCACCGCCCTGCTGGCCTCCGGTCTGGCCGCTACCGTGGCCCTGCTGGCCGTCGCCGTATTGGCCGGTCATTTGGCGACCGAGTCACGACGAATCGAGCGAACCTGGGCGGCGGCGTTGCTGGCGCTGGCGCCCACCGGCAGTGGCGGTCCGTTGCTGCCGCTGGGCGTGGCCATCGAGCTGCCCCTGGCCGACGGCACAGGCGCCTGGCTGCAGGCCGATCACCTGGTGTTTTCAAGCGCCTCTCTGGCTCCCTGGGCGCCTATATTGTGGCGCTTCATGCCGGCCATCCTGCTGGCTTTTGTTCTCTGCTGCGCGGGCTTGCGCCGGCCTACGATGGGCCACATCGCAACCGCGGCTGTGGCGATCTTGATCGCGGCGGTCGCGCTGGCCTGGTGGCCATTGGCCAGCGCCTTTGTCGACGGCGATGCCACCGGCCTGGTGGCGTCGGGCCATCCCTTCGGCGGCGCCCCGCGAACCATGCATGGCGCGCCGGGCGTGGACGCGAGCCCCCTGCTTGCCCTGCTGGCCAGGCTGGCGACGCTGTGGCTGCTGGTGCGATCTGCGGCAGGTGTCGACCACACATCGACCGCTTCGTTCACCGCTTCGGGACGCCCGATGCAGGCCCTGACCCTGGGCATCGGCGGGCTCTTGCTGCTGTGCTGGTCCATCTGGGCCCCGGCGTGGGCCGGCTCCGCCTGGTACCTGGATCCGGCCGCCATGGCCGCAGTGGCCGCCTTCGCTTGCGGCTTCGGCGTGCTCTCTGCCGCCGGTCGCGGTGCCGACGGCGGGGCCTGGCGCATCCTTCAGGCCGCCGCAGCGTTGCTGATCCTGGCTGGCGGACAGGTCGGCTGGCGGGTGGCCAGCGGGCTGATGCTCGATTGATGGCCGCCGTCGCGATCCGTACAAAGGCGGAGATCGAAGCCATGGCGGCCGCCGGCGCCATCGTCGGCGACACCCTGGCCATGATCCGCCAGATGGCCGCTCCCGGCGTGCGTCTGCGCACCATCGCACGCGCCGCCGAGGCGATGATCCGAGAGCGCGGCGCCGTGCCCACCTTCAAAGGCTATCGCGGCTTTCCGGCGCCCATCTGCACCAGCATCGATCACGAGGTGGTGCACGGATTGCCGGGCTGGCGCAAGCTGCGCGTCGGGCAGCTCTTCAAGGTCGACTGTGGCGCCACCCTGGACGGTTGGGTCGGCGATGCGGCCATCACCATCCCCATCGGCGAGATCAGCGAAGGGTGTACGACCCTGGTCGCCAGCACCCGCGAGGCCCTGGTGGCGGCCATCGCCGCCGCCCGACCCGGCGGCACGCTGGGCGATATCGGCCACGCGGTGGAGCGACTTGCCAACGATCGCGGCTTTGGCATTGCGCGCGAGCTGGCTGGCCATGGCGTGGGCCAGGTGCTGCATGCCGATCCACAGGTGCCCAATCACGGCCAGCCGGGCAGCGGACCGCAGCTGCAGGTCGGCTGGTGCCTGGCGCTGGAACCGATCCTCAACCTCGGCGGCGACGATCTGCTCGCCACCCCGGATGGCTGGACGGTACGTACGGCCGATGGCCTGCCGTCGGCCCACTTCGAGCACTCCATCGCCATCACCGAGACCGGTGCGCGCATCCTGACCCTGACCTCGTCCGGCGATTGGCCGTAGCGTCCGGCATCCCTCGGCCGGGGCCTTCAGACCCCCGCGCAGATGCCTTCCGACGACGGCGAGCGAACGATCTGGCGTCGCCGGTCGATCACCTGCAGTACCGGTCGGTTTCTACCGGCGTGTGGGGAAGAGCCATGAAGTCTGCGTTGCGATGGATGTTCGGCCATGCCTGTGTCGGCTGCGGTTGCGGCCTTCCGGTGGGCCGCGACCCCGTCTTCTGTGCGATCTGCACAATCTCTGTGAGCCGCGCGGGCCACGCGATCGATCTGCAAACAGCGGCCGGATCGATGCCGGTCGTGGGGCTGTGGCGTTACGGCGGCGCAATCGCCAGCGCCATCCAGCGCATCAAGTTCGGTGGTGCCCAACCGCAACTCGACGGCCTCGTGGTCGGCATGGGCAGCGCCCTCCGCCAACTGGCAGGGCCCGATTCCCTCGCCCTGGTACCGATTCCACCGCAGGTGCGGCGCCTGCGTGGACGCGGATTCCACCTGCCCGATCGCCTGGCCGCAGCGCTGGCAGCCGATGACCCGGGCCTGCGCATCGATCGCCGGCTGCGGCGGCTGGACCACCATCCCCCACGCTCCCTGCGATCGGACCTGATGCCCGAATTCGTCGCGCCGACCGCGATCTGCCGCCAACCCACCTGGCTGATCGACGACGTGGTCACCACCGGCATCACCCTTATTCGCGCGGCGGCGGCCATGCAGGCGGTCGGTCGACCGGTGGCCGGCGCCATCTGCCTGTGCGATGCGCGCCCGGCCCGCGCGGATTCATTGACGCCGGCGGACGGGCTTTCTACGATCCCGGCGCCGGTTCCGAATCATCGCGGCCCCGGGGCAGACGCGCCCTCGGCTCCGCAACCCGGCAAGAGGTTGGTTTGACCCTCGATCCGAAGCTCGTCACCGATACCCAGGAATTGTTGCAGCGCGCCCGCAGGGCGGCCAATCGACTGGCGCCGGCGTCCACTGCGGACAAGGACGCCTTTCTGGGCCGCGTGGCCGAGCTGCTCGAAATCCGAGCCGACGATATCGCCGCGGCCAACGCGCGCGACGTGGCGCGTGGTCAGGAGCGCGGATTATCCGCCGCCTTCATCGATCGCTTGACCTTGGACGCCGCAGCGGTGCGCAAGTTGGCCGGCGCGGTGCGCGAGATCCGCTCGCTGCCCGATCCCGTCGCCCAGGTCACCTATGGCGCCCGACGACCCAACGGTCTGCAGGTCTCCAGGGTGCGCATCCCGCTCGGGGTCATCGGCATGGTCTATGAGTCGCGACCGAACGTGACCATCGACGCCGGCTGCCTGTGCATCAAAGCCGGCAACGCCGTGGTCCTGCGCGGCGGTCGGGACGCGGCGCAGAGCAACGCAGCGCTGCTCGACCTGATGCGAGATGCCCTGGCCGATGTGGGGCTGCCCGTCGACGCCGCGCAGGCGCCGGCGAGCGCCGATCATGACGCCATCCGGGCGCTGATCTCCGTGTCCGGCGGCCTGGACCTGGTCATCCCGCGCGGCGGCACCCGCCTCATCGACGCGGTCAACAAGTGGGCCCGCGTGCCGGTCATCCAGCATTACGAGGGGGTCTGCCACCTCTTCGTACACGCCGCCGCTGACCTGGCCGAGGCGACGTCCATCGTGGTCAACGCCAAGGCCCAACGCCCGGGCGTCTGCAACGCGCTCGAGGGTGTGCTGATCGACGCGGCGATCGCCGACGAAGCGGTGCCTGCGCTGGTCGACGCCCTGCAAGCGGCAGGTGTGGAGGTGCGCGGTGACGCGGCGGTCTGCGCCCGTCGACCGGACGTGCGCGCCGCCGAATCGCACGACTACGGCCGCGAGTACCTGGACCTGGTCTGCCTGGCGGTCGTGGTCGATGGCCTGCAGGGCGCCATCGAGCACATCGAAGCCCATGGCTCGGGTCACACCGAGGGCATCCTGACCACCGATATCACCACAGCCAATCGATTCGTCGCCCGCGTGCAGGCCTCCTGCGTGGTGGTCAACGCGTCGACACGCTTCAACGACGGCGGACAGCTCGGCCTCGGCGCCGAGATCGGCATCTCGACGTCGAAGTTGCACGCCTACGGGCCCATGGGGCTGGAGTCACTGACCACCGAAAAGTACGTGGTCATGGGAGAGGGACATGTTCGAAGTTGATGGGCCGACTCATGTCTGAACGCGCCCTGGCCGGACCGGCCGATCCGGTGGTCGCGCAGGCGATCGCCGACGCGATCTGGGACAAGAAGGGGTTTGAGGTGGTGGCGCTGGAGGTCACCGAGATCGTCGGCTACACCGATCTGATGGTGATCTGTTCGGCCTCGTCCGTGCGCCACGCCTCGGCGCTGGCTGACGGCGTGATCGACGCCTTGCGGAGTGGCCACAACCTGCGCGCCATCGGCAAAGAGGGCAATCGCGACGGCCGCTGGGTATTGCTGGACTATGGCGACTTCGTGGTCCACGTCTTCCACGGCCCCGTGCGCGAGTACTACGAGCTCGATCGCCTCTACGCCGACGCGCCCCGCATCGAATTGCAGGAGCCGGAATGGCTCGCCCAGGCCGAGCGCGATCGTCTCTACGCCACGGCCTCGGACTGGGTCGAACACGACGAGGCTGCCGGCGATCTCAGTTGGGATGGCTCCGCTTCCGACGATGCAGACGAGCCCGAGGACGAGCCCGACGGCGACGAGGAACCCGACGGAACCAACGGTCCCCAAGCAGAACTCTGAGGCGGGCCCGATGCGCTTGATCGTCGCTGCGCCCGGCCGCCTGCATCACGCGGGAGCCCAGGCTTTTGCCGAGGATTATTACCGGCGTATCGAACGCATCATGCCGATCCACCGGCAGACGGCCCGCGAGGCACGTCGTCGCAAGGGCGGGCGCGATCGCGGCGCCATGGACCGCGAGTCGGCGGCCCTGCTGCGGACGATCCCCCAAGGCGCCACGTTGGTGGCGCTGGATGTCAGCGGCCGTTCCATGAACTCCCAGGCGTTCCTGCTCTGGCTGGTCGGCCTCGCCGAGACCGGGATGCGCGACCTGGCCTTCGTCATCGGCGGCCCCGACGGCCTGTCGGAGACCGTCCTGTCGCGCTGCGATCGCAAGCTGTCGCTGTCGCCCATGGTCTTGCCCCACGAGCTGGCCGAGGTGGTGCTGCTGGAACAGATCTACCGCGCACTGACCCGTTGGAAGGGCCTGCCCTACCACCGTTGAGCGAGGACGCTCAATCCTCGGATAACGGCAGGAAGCCCTGGGCGCCGGTGGCGTTGTAGGCGCCCTCGTTGGTGATCTGCATCATCGTGGCCTTGGCCTGGGCGGGCATCACGTAGATCTCAGTATCTTTCAACTGCCGGGCGTCCGTGCGCGGCAGCGGGTCGCCGCTGGAGCCGTAGGTCGGCGAGGCGTTGAAGATGAAGAACTTGCGATCGGGCGACAGCACGAAGTTGCGGATCCAACGATTCTGCGGCGAGTTCTCACGCGGATTGTTGGTGTAGTTGACCACCATAGCCTTGCTCACGGGCTTGCCGATGTCCTCGATGTTCAGACTCATGATGTCGGTGAACTCCTTCTCCTTGCTGCCGCCGCATTCGGACAGGCCCAGGAAATACAGCGTCTTGCCATCCTCGGCGAACTGCGGCGTGGAGCCCGGGCGAACGCGGGCGTGCAACCACTGCGGCAGGTTCAGGCAGATATCCTGCAGGTAGTTGGCGCCGCCGGGCAGCGTGACCAGGTTGGTGAAGGTGGAGTCCTTGGTCTCGCCGACGGTGTAGCGGCGCACACGGAAGTAGCGGCCGACGATGGTGAAGAGCACGATCGTCTTGCCATCGGGCGACACCGCCGCCGGGTCGTTATCCTTGTACTGCGAACCCGTACCCACGCAGGTGGTGGCGTCGATGGGGTTCTCGCAGATGTAGTCGTGCTGGGTCAGGATGCCCTTGCTCCAGGACCAGACCTTGAGCGACCGGATGGTCGGCGTCAGGAAGAGCAGGGTCTCGCCGTTGGCGCTCACTCGGAAGCGGCCGCTATAGGTCGTATGCGGCTTGGCCGGGTTGGCGTCGGGATCGGTCTGCGGCGCCATCAGGGTCAGGGTCTTCTCCGCGTCTTCGAAGTCGACCATGTTCCGCCGTCGGATCTCGTACTGCGACACGTTGGTGGTGAAGGTGTGGATCGGTGTGCTGTAGAACAGGTAGGGGCCGGCGAAGTGCAGGTCGCGAACCTTCGGGATCTTCTCGAACTTGTCGACGATGAACAGGAACTTCGTCGAACTCGTCGGGTAGTACTGGATCGTGCCCGGCACGTAGGTGAACAGGCCATCCTTGTCCGGCGGTCCGTCGGCGATGGCGATGAACTTCATGTCGGGCGACAGCACGCAGCCGTAGTTGCAGTTGAGCGTCTTGGCGTTCTTGAACGCATACTTGGTCAGCTCGATGCACTTCTTCTTGTCGCCGAAGGGGCTGATGCCGCAGCCGTAGGCGCTGGCGTTCTCGACCGCGCCCGGGTTGTCGGCGTCCGAGAGGACCAGGTCGTTGTCGGTGTCGGGCGCGCCGGGCAGGCGCGAGCTGCGCGAGTAGAGCACCCAGAAGTCGGGTGTCGGCGGCGGCGTCCAGGTGTCCACCGGCGCGGCGTCGACCGACTCGCCATCGCCGGAGGTGGTGGAGTCGGCCAACTTGCCATCGCTGTCGTTGCTGGCCGCGTCTTCGCCATCTGAGCCGCCACCGGGATCGCTGCAGCCGATCGGCGCCGTCAACAGGGCCAGGGCCGCCGCCAGCGTCAGCACAGAGGTGCTCCAATTCGTCCGTTTCTGATCTGCCACTTTGGCCTCCGCTACGCCGCTGTCCAGCGTGCACCGCGTCAGGCGCGCGAGCAGCTCTGAGGGCCGCCCAAGCCGACGCCCCGTCAAAGTAGGGAAGACGACGCCAAAATACCAGCCCCGGCGGCGGCGGGAGCCGTGGACTCGAAGCCATTTCGAGCCGCGCCGAGCGGCCCCGGACGTCGACCTCGAATTCATGCCCACAAACCGCTTGACGCCCCCACACCGCTCGGGTACAAGTCCGTCGCCGCGCCCGAGGTCAGCCCTCGCAGCGCGAACGGTCGAGCGCCAGCCTCGTTCCTTGACAATCGGGCAGCAGGATACACGTACAAGACGGGTCACAAACGCGTCGTCCGCCCATCTCTCGAGGTGAGTGGGGGATGCAACAAGAAGACAACGTCGGCGGCAGAAGTCACCACAAGGAACCTCCAGCAAGCGCAAGCCCTGCCAAGGGCGAGCGCAAGCGAAGACATCCTCACGGATCCAATCGCAAGCAGGAGAGACCTCGGCGGTGACGGAGTGCCAGGCAGCCGACGCAGAGATGCAAGCAGCGTGGTTCCGACGAGCCGCCGGCGTAGCAGCGCTACGCCAAGGCGAGGAGGGGCCGCGATGCGCCGCAGATCGGCGTCGGATGACGGCACGTAGTCGCCGCCGAGGTCTCAATTTTTCGGAGAGTTTGATCCTGGCTCAGAACGAACGCTAGCGGCGAGC
>CAYTLW010000119.1:0-23419 GCA_964438735.1 uncultured Enterobacteriaceae bacterium
GGCTTCAGGCTCAGGCTCGGACTCCGGCTCGGGCTCGGGCGCGGGCTCGGGCTCGGGCTCAGGCTCCAAGGCGGCGTCGTTCTCTGCGACGGGGGGAGCGGAGCGACCCGAGGCAGATGATATCTCATCATCTGCCGAGGTGGGTTGCTGACTGGCTGCCTCGGCGTAGAGCGATGCGGCTTCCTGCTCGGACAGGAAGATGGGGATGGAGGGCGCCCAGGCCATGTGCATGACGCTTTGGGCGGCCCAGCTTTGCAGGACCTGCCGTTCGTCTTCCATGGCGGGATCATCTTCGGGCGGCAGGCGGAAGCTGAGCGGCTCGCCCCAGACCAGGGCGCTGTCGAATTTGATCGAGCCGACCTGCAGGCGGGGCACGTAGCGCGTCTCTGAGAAGGCGGCGAGCTGGGCGCCCGCAACGCTGGTCGAGAGCACCTCGACGAACGCGTCGCAGAGCGAGGACTGGGGGTCGCGATCGCCTGGTGGCTCGAGGGCGTCGCTGGTGAACACGGCCAGGCCTGGCACCAGCCGGCCATCACCGTGAACCTGCAGCGCGATGCACGGCAGCAGGACGCCGGGCATGCGGAATACGGACAACCTGGCCATGGCTTCGACGCAGGCGCGCTGTAGCAGGTCGAGCACGACCTCGATGTGGCCCGGCACCTCTGGCGGCAGGAGATTCAGGAAGGCCCAGACCTCGCGATCGCCGACCTGGAAGACCACGCCATAGTCGGCGCCGGCGCCGGATTCGTTGTGCAGCCGCACCACGGGCATCGACCAGGCGCTGCAGAAACGCGACAGCACCCGGGCGCCGCTGCTGCGACTGAGAACGACCGCTCCCCGCTCGGTGTGGACTCGCATGGCACCTGCCAGTGGCCACCTCTACCAGGGGCCTGACGCACCCGATCTGCCTGGACGGAGATGGATTCCTCCGCCCGGTGCGCCCCGCGGAGATCTAGCCCACCAACCCGATCGCGGCAAGTCGATCGGCGGCGGCTCGTGTATGCTGGGCCCCGGCGGTCGAGGTGTGAATGGTGGGCGTGTTCATCGACAAGTGGCGAATGCTGGCGCGCAGGACACTCTGTCTGCTGGTCGTCGCCTTGTTGCTGCTACCTGCGATCGGCAGCGCCGCACCTTCAAAATCCGTCGGCTTGAAATGCCCGACAGGCACCCGCCGCAGCGCCCGCAAAATGCCCCGGGCACACGCCGACCGATACGCGGGTCTGCCCCGCGGGGCCAAGGAGGTGCACTGCATCGACAAGGCCGGCAGGGCGCAGGGGCCGGCGCTCCAACTCCGTGGCGCCTATCGCTTCGCCAACCGCAGATTGCTGAAGCATCGCCGATTCCCGCGCCGCGACGTCTTGCGCATGGGTCAGTACGTCAACGGACGGCGGCATGGAGTCTGGGTGCAACTGAACGCCAAGGGGCAGGACCTGGGCAGCAACCGACTGGAATCGGGTACGGGAACTTGGAAGACCTGGCACAACGGCGGGCAGGCGGGTGCCTATGGTCGCCTCGAGGGCGACGTGCGAACGGGGTCCTGGCGCTTCTGGCATCACGTCGGCGGCAAGGCGGGACAGGGCGACTACCAAGCAGGCAAACGAAACGGGAGCTGGCAATTCTGGAATTCCAACGGCGTCTTGATGCGTATCGTCGAGTACCGCGCCGGCCAGCAGCACGGGCTGGAAACCAACTGGCATGCCACAGGAGAGAAGCGCAACGAGGGGCGCTACGTGGATGGCCGCCGCGATGGGCGCTGGCTGTACTGGAATTCGCGCGGTGAGCTGCTGGGCGCCAACCGCGTCGTGCGGGGTGATGGTCGCTGGACGGACTGGCACGACAACGGACGCAAGCGACGCGAGGGAGACCTTGTCGATCTGAAGCCGCATGGCGTCTGGACACGCTGGCATCCCAACGGTCGGATCGCGGCGCGTGGCGGCTACACGCGCGGCGTGCTGAACGGCGGCACGTGGGCGTATTGGAACGATGGCGGCGAACCCTCCAAGAGGAGCCGGCGGTCGCGGCTGTTGGGGCGGCTGGACGCCCTGCCCGGCATGCTCGGTGGCCTGCGTGGCAAGTCCCGGAAGAGGGGCAAGCGTGGCATCGGCATCAGCGGCATTCGTGGCGGCGTTGCCATCGGCGGTATCGGTAGCGGCGTCGCTGGAGCGCTTCGTGTCTCTCGGGCGACAACCATCAGCACCAAGGGCGGCCGCACCGTGACCACCCGGACGACCTTTGGCCGCCCGGGAGGGGGGACGCCAGTTCAGCTGAGTGTCGTGTACCGGACGCCTCCGGCGGTCGATCTCTCCGGCGCCGGGTTGCCCGCGGTTCGCTCCGCGCTCGTCAAGTGCACGACCGCCACCATCGTGAAGGCAAGCCAGGGCAAACGCGCCAGGTGGACTCCCAAAGCGCACTTTGCGGCGTTCCGCTTGAAGGTCAATCAGAAGCCACCACAGGTGGCCAGGGTCATACGGGCTGCGAAGGGTCTCCATGGGACCTGGCATACCTGCGCCAAAGCCGCGCTGGAGTTGGTGCAGCCTCGCATCACCGGCCCGGGAACCTCGGCCCGGGTCGACGTGACGGTCATTGTGCGGTGAGAGACGGACAGCAAGGGCAGCGTCTCGAATCGGCGCAGGGCGACCGGGTCATGGATCGGACTGCAAGGCGACGACTGCTGTTCGCCGCCTGCCTGACGTCCCTGTCTGTGGCCGCGTGGGAGCTCTGCCTGACCCGGCTGGCGTCGGTCCTCTTCTTTCATGAGCTGGCGTACGCGGTGATCGCCGTCGGCCTGGTGGCGATCGCCGCCGGCGCCGCCTGGACCGGGCGGTGGATGCGGCGCGATCGGCCCATGGAGCCCGCGTTGCGGCGGCTGTTGTTGTGGCTGCCAACGTCGACGGCGTTGACCACAGTCGCCCTGCTACAGGGCAACCTGGCCTGGGGAATCGGCCTCTTTGCCCTACCTT
The DNA here is from genome assembly GCA_964438735.1 of uncultured Enterobacteriaceae bacterium. Lineage (GTDB taxonomy): Bacteria > Myxococcota_A > UBA9042 > UBA9042 > UBA9042 > CAYTLW01. Next base: position 2,961 of record CAYTLW010000119.1, read on the forward strand.
TCGGACTATTCGGCGCGATCACCACACTGATGTATCGGCTTTGTCGCGACCGGTCGCCGTGGCAGGTATACGGCGTAGAGTTGGGTGGGGCCGTGGTCGGATTCGCATTGTTCGGGCCGCTGCTCATCGGCAGCGTGGGCGCCAGTGTGGGCGCGCTGATCGCTGCCGCCATCGCCCTGCCCGCCGCCGGCGCCATGCTCTGGCGTGCCGGGCAGCGACCGCTCAGGTGGCCGACGCTGGCCGCCCTGGTGCCGGTCGGTCTGCTCTGCATCGCCCTGGTCGCAACACCGACCTGGCTGGCCACGCCGGTGATTGGTGATGTCGGCGTCCAGACTCACCTGGAGCGGGTCGTCGCCCGTGAAGGTCGGGTCTCGTTGACGACCCGCTGGTCCGCCTGGGCCCGCACAGACTTCTTGCGCACGCGAGCCGATGACGCCGCGTACGCGTTCACCGACGCGATGTTCGTCGCACGCTCGGCGCGCTGGGATGGGAGCGCGAACCGCTTCGACTCGCAGCGATTGCAGCGCCTGGCGGCGTTGCAGCGGCTGCCCTGGAGCGCGGGACGAGTGGACGAAGTGCTCGTGCTGGGCGCGGGCGCCGGATTCGGCGTCGCGATCGCCTTGCAAGAAGGTAGCGGGCAGGTACACGCGGTGGAGGTCAACGGCGACACCGTCGCTTTCGCCCGTCGACTGGGCCACGAAAACGGCCGGGTCTACAGTCGCCCGGAGGTCGAAGTCCACGTCGCCGAGGGCCGCCGTTTCATGAGCCGCGATCGGGGACAATACGACCTGATCAGCCTGGCGCTGGTCGAGACCTCGCCGGCAGTGCTGCGAGGGCGCAGCCATGTACACGCCCGCTTGCTGACCGTACAAGCGGTTGAGCAGTACTTGCAGCATCTGGCGCCCGGTGGCGCCGTGGCCATTGTGCACAACGCGCCGGACCTGGCGCGACGAAGCGTTGCCACGGCCCTGGCCGCCATGGGTCGGTCACAGGATGCCGGCCTCGCCCGCCTGGCCGCGTTCCACCTCCCCGATGTGGTGCCCGCAGAGAACCCGTTTTCACACCTGTTGATGATCGCCGACAAGCCCTGGAGCGAAGCGCAGCTGACCGGGTTGGCTGCGGCAGCGAAGCGGCTGGGCGCATGTGTCGACTGGTTGCCCGGTGGTGCGGCGACGACGCCGAGCTGGATGGCAGACGGCGGTGCTCCCCGCGCGGACTTGCCGCCACCGACGGACGAGCAACCCTTCTTCTTCACCCGGCGGGCGGGCATGCCATTGCACGGATGGCTCGGTGTGCTGGCGCTGGTTTTCGCCCTGGGCATGGCCTGGCGAACCGGCCGCGGCACGCGAGCGGGCGAACGACGACGCCTGGCCGCCGCGCTGGTCTGCAGCGGTGCGGCGGCAGCGCTGGTGCAGGTCGCCGCGGTCTATCGAATGCAGACGGCCGTAGGCGCACCGTCGGTAGCCATGGGCGCGGCCATCGGCGCGTTGCTGGCAGGTGCCGGGGTGGCGGCGATGGCCTGGTCTCGGATTCCGTCGTGGTGCCGTCAGCCGTTCTCTGCTTGCCTTCTCGCCAGTGCCTCCTCTGGTTTGTTGTGGCTCTTGTCCGCCACGTGGGCGGAGGCGCTCGCCCGGACCTCGCCCGCCACGGCGACCATCGCTGCGATGGCGGCGCTGGCCCTGCACGGTCTGCCGCTTGGGCTGCCATTCGTGGCGTTGCTCCAGGCGACCGCTCACGACAGCGTCGATGGGGAGGCCATGGCGGTCGCTCAGGACGCGTTCGGCGCCGTGATCGGGGCCACAGCCGCCACGGTGGTGGCGGTCCTGGCTGGCTACGGGTGGGTGTTCGCGGCCGCCGCGCTGTTGCTGCTCGGCGCCGGTCTTGTGGTGCGGCGAACTCGCTTGGATTGAAGCGCCAGGGTCATTCAGCCAGCGGTCAACGAGACGGGCCGAGGCCAGCCATGCCTTCGGGTTCCGCCGGCCGACCCACGCCGAACCACATGGCCATCAAGGACCAGCCGATCATCAACAGCCAGGTAAGCGCCATGGCGGTGCCGCTGACGGGCATCAACCAGTGCCCGATCTCGAGGCGATTGATGATCACGGGCGCCACGACGTGCATCAGCGAGGCAATGCCACTGAGGATGATGACGGTGCCGCTGATGGCGGGGTGCAGCCGGGTCAACATGAACAGGTGGGCAAGCACGAGCCAGATGACGCTGATGCTGAACAGGTGCTGATGAAAGACGTCGAGCACCCACGGCCACTTGCTCTCGGCGATGCTGTCGGGTTCTTCACCGACGGGCGCGGTCACGTCGCCGTCGACAGCCTCGTCTGGTGGCAAGTCCAGGCTGGGCCCCCCGGCGGGCTCGGCAGCGATCTTCGCACCGCCGCCGACATAGCGTTCGTGCACGGAAGGACTGCCCTGGAGATCCCAACCGAGGCGCACCTCGTAGATCTCCACAGACGACCAGAGCCCTAGCAGGATAAAGACGAGGAAGATCGTGTAGACGAGCTTGGCGGCCACCGGCAATCCGGCCAGGTGGTAGCCCCGCATGATGAAGACCTTCACCGCTTTGCCGTCCCGCCGACGCGGAGTACACGCTCCACGCCCGGCTTGATGATCAGCTCGTGGACCATGATCAGCGATCGACGGGCGCCGACCACCATGGCCTTCGAGGAGATGGTGGCGCCGCTGATGGCGGCGATGTCGTAGCCCAGTCGCAGTTTGTCGGCCGGCCCCTTGCCAGCGAACTGCTTGCGAAATCGCAGGCCACGGATCTCGCCCCCATGTGCTTCGCGGTAGGCGACGACCTCCAGCCGCTTCAGTTTGCCGTCCGGGCCGATCAGCACGGCGAAAGTGATCGGTTCGTGCTGGCCAATCTGGTCATCGATCACCGCGATGCCCTGCACCTTGCCAGCGCGGAGCCCGTAGTAGGCGGTGAGCCGAGCTGGCGGCGTCTTGCCCAGGCGTTTATGCAGGCTCTTCTTCGCCGCTGTAGCGACGTCGATCCGCTTCCAGGAGACCTTCTCGCTGCGTGCAAAGAAGGACTTCAACAGCGACACGCGGGTCCAGTAGACGCCCGCGCCGCTGGCTGCCGTCGCCGTCGCGGACGAACCCACGATGGCCGCCACGAGCAGGCCTGGCCACAGCCAACTGCGTCGCCGATCGCCCAATCGCAGCATGCAGTGCCCCTCCGCCAGAGCGCGCGGGAAGGCCGCGCGGCACGCCAGTGGAAGACAGGACGGACGAGATGGCAACCCCCGTCGTCGAGAAACGAAAGTTTTTGCTTTATTTACATCGAGTTGAGTTCTTTCTTGCATAAACTTGTCTTTTTTTTCCGCTTCCCCCTTGACAACAGACCTATACTGAAATTGAAATTCATTTTCAATACACCCCGACATGATCAAGTCCTATTAGAGACAGTCCGGAGAAAACCTCAAATGAAAAAGCTAGGTTATGCAGCAGCATCGGCACTGCTCCTCCTCCTTCTTCCCGCCCATCTCATGGCCCAACCCGCCGATCCGGCGGCAGGTCCGACCGTGGAATTGCCACCTGAGGAGAAGGCTCCAACGGCCGGCGACAAGACATCGCCGAAGATCGACATGCTTCGCGGGCTGCAGGAGGATCGCTTCCGACGGGCGGCGAAGACCTCGATCGGTGGCTACGGCGAGCTGCACGCCAACCACGTCCGACCGGATGAAGGTGACGCCAAGTCGACGTTGGATATGCATCGGTTGGTGTTGTTCATCGCCCACAATTTCAACGAAAAACTGCGCTTCTACACCGAACTCGAGGTGGAGCATGCCTTCGTCGCCAACGGCAAACCTGGCCAACTGGGGCTCGAGCAGGGCTTCGTGGACTGGAAGGTGATGGGCGAGAGCCTGGGCATCCGCGCGGGCATCGTGCTCGTACCCATGGGCATCGTGAACCAGTGGCACGAGCCGCCCATCTTCAACGGCGTCGAGCGGCCCATGGTCGACAAGGTCATCATCCCCTCGACGTGGCGCGAGGGCGGCATCGGCATCTTCGGTGAGCCCATGGATGGGTTGCGCTACGAGCTGTACCTGGTCGGCGGCCTGAACCCGATGAAGTTCTCCGCCAAGAGCGGTCTGCGCAGCGGACGTCAGCAGGTCGCAAAGGCCAGGCTCGACGCGTTGGCCCTGACCGGACGGGTCGAATACGAGCCGATGCTGGGCATGATCACGGGGCTGTCCGCCTACTACAGCGACGCCGGCGCCAACTCGGGCAGCGTCTTCAAGGCCAATGGCAACGACGACAAGGGCAACCCGGTCATCGAAAAGACCGACCTGTCGCTGCCGCTGATGGGCGCCTCCGCGGACGTGCGGCTGCGCCACAAAGGCCTGGAGGCCCGGGCCGTGGGCGCGTTCTTCTCGGTCGGCAATACGGACGATCTGCGCCAACTCACCGACAAGGATGGCGTCGGCATCGGGCCGGATATGGGCTCGCAACTGCTGGGTGGTTATGCTGAGGTCGGCTATGACGTGATGCGCCTGATGGGCAGCGAGACCGATCAGCAGTTGGTCCCATTCTTCCGCTACGAACGCTACGACACGACCTTCGCCACCGAGAAAGACTCCAAGGCTGGCAACCGCGGTATCACCGACATGGTCTTTGGTCTGTCCTATCGACCGGTGCTGCAGGTGGTCTTCAAGGCCAACGCCATCCTGCGCACCCCGGACGAGGGCGATGGCTCCTTGGGGATCGACCTGGGTGTTGGCTGGATGTTCTGAGCCGCGCCAGCTAGCCTCACGCGCCGCCAGCCCGGCGACCTGCCATGTCCGACGACTTCTTCAGCTCTGCAGAGACCCTCATTTCGTCGCCCATCGGCGTGGTAGTGGCTGACTCGTCCATGCAGATCAGCGACGTCAACGAGGGGCTCTGCGCCATGCTCGGCTGGCGACCCGAGGAGCTCATCGGCCAGGGGGTGGACAAGCTGATCGCCCCGGAAGACCTGGCGGCATGTCAACAGGCCCTGTCGCCCCTGCTATCGGGCGAGGCAGAGGTCACGAGCTTCTCCAAGGACTGTGTGCATCGCGCCGGGTACGCGGTGCCCGTGGAGGTGACCTCGACCCTCCGCCGCGACCCCGACGGGCAGCCGATGGGTGTGCTCTGCCACCTGGTGGACGTGACGGCGAAGCAGCGCGCCGAGCGAGAATTGCAGCGTGAGCGAGACTTCACCTCTGCGGTTGTGGATACCGCGGGCGCGCTGATCATCGTGATGGACTCGGGTGGCCGGATCGTGCGCTTCAACGCCGCCTGTGAGCGCCTGACCGGCTACCTGCAGCACGAGGTCATCGGCCGGCACTTCTTCGACTTCCTGCTGGCGCCGGACGACATGGAGCCAGTCAAGGCAGTGTTTGGCGAGCTGAGCTCCGGCCACTTTCCCAACACCCACGAGAACGAGTGGGTTGCCCGCGACGGCAGTCGCCGGACGATCGCCTGGCGCAACACGGCGCTGCTGGCCCCCGACGGCCGGGTGGAGCATGTGATCGGCACCGGCATCGACGTCACCGACCAGCGACTGCTCGAGCAGCGGGTCCGTCAGAGCGAGAAGTTGGAGGCCATCGGCCAGTTGGCTGGCGGGGTGGCCCACGACTTCAACAACCTGCTGGCCGCCATCATGGGCGCGGCCGACCTGCTCGCGGCCCGCCTGACGACCGATGGGGATGAGAGTCGGCTGGCCAGCCAGGTGTTGAGCGCGTCCCGTCGCGCCGCCGATCTGACCGGCAAGTTGCTGGCCTTCTCCCGTCGCGGCGACGTGGAACGTGTCCAGATCGACATGCACGAGACCATCGACGAGATCTGCGCCCTGCTGCGACGAACGATCAACCCGCGGGTATTCGTGGAGGTGCGACGACAAGCTGCCAACGCCACGGTGACAGGCGATCGAGCCCAGATCGACTCCATGCTGCTCAACCTGGCGCTCAACGCCAGGGATGCCATGCCAGAAGGCGGCTTGTTGCTGTTCACTACCCGCGTTGCCGAGATCAGCTCGGCCGAAGCCGAAAGTCTGGGTGAACATGTGGGCGCCGGGCGTTTCGTGGTGGTGGGGGTGCGCGACCAGGGAGTCGGTATGTCGCCGGAGGTTCTGGCGCGGGCGTTCGAGCCCTTCTTCACCACCAAGGAGCCCGGCAAGGGGACCGGGCTCGGCCTGTCCGCAGCGCACGGCACCATGGCAGCCCACTCGGGTGCGATTCAAGTCAACTCGTCGCCGGGCGGGGGCACGCTGGTGCAGTTGTGGCTACCGCTTTCTGAGGGAGCTCCTGCTTCGACCGATGCCGCGGCGCCGACTGCCGCCAAGGCGGTCACCGGGCACATCCTGGTGGTAGACGACGAACCCGTTGTGCGCATGGTCGTCAGCGAAATGCTGACCCTCCTGGGACATTCGGTGACCGAGGCCACCTGTGGGCAGGAGGCGGTGGAGTTGTGCGCCAAGGCGACGACACCGTTCGATGCCATCGTGCTCGATATGGTGATGCCCGGTCTCGATGGCAAGGCGACCATGGCCCAATTGCTGGCGCTGGATCCAGATGCGCGAATCGTGATCTGCACCGGTTTCAATCCCGGTGATGCCCACGTGGACGAGGCGGGATGCGGTCCGCGTGCGATCCTGCGCAAACCGTTCGAAATGGACCGCCTGCGCAGCACCCTCGAATCGGTCCTGAGCGAGCGCAGCCCGGACTGATCGCGACGCCGCTAACGCGGTCGCTTGCAGCCTTCGTGCCCTCTGGCCGGATGCGTGGCATCATGCCGCCGGGTGGCAATGGAGGCTGGGATGACGCGCCTGTGGACAGGGTTCGCAACGCTGGTCGTGACCGGCGCGCTTGCCTTGCCGCCGGTGGTGGTTCACGCCGTCGACAGCCCCTCTCCCGCCACGTCGACCGCGATCCCCTCCGCCGTCAGCCCGAGCGACGCGGTGACACCCATCGCCCGCCCGAGCGCCATCCCCACGTTGCAGCCCAGGTCGGCTGAGACCGCGCTCCTGGCGCCGTCCGCTGCCGAAGAGTTGCAGGTGGAGCGCGAAGAGGTCGCTGCGGAGCAGGCCAGGACAGCGGCAGAACAGGCCCGCAAGGCGGCTGAACGAGCCCATCGCGAGGCGCTGGAGCAGGCGGCTCAAGCGCGCAGCGCGGCAGCTCGCAACCTCGCCCAACGACGGGCCGCCATCGAAACAGCGCGGATCAACCTGTCAGCGTTGCAAGAGAAGCTTGCGCAGCGCCGGGTCGAGGAGGCTCGCCGTGCGCGGCAACGCTTCGACCTGGAGAACGAACACTTCGCCCGAATCAGCGCGCCTGATCTCGAATCTGCCGAGGCCGACCGCCTGTACGGCGACCTGGTGGCTGCCCTCGACCCCGGCTGGACCGACCTGGAACGCGCCATGGATGGCATGAATGAGCGCACCGGATTCGACCGGTTGCCCGAAATGCCTGAGATCGATCGACTCGACGGCGGCGAGCTGCGTCAACAGGCGGGTGCGCTGCGCCTGGCGCTGGACGAAACCCGGGCGCTGGAGCAGGAGATCGTCGACGAAGACGAGCGCCTGCGGCGGGTCATCGCCGCCGACGCCGCGCAACATGTGATCCGGCTCAATCGGATCCGGTCGGCGACGTTCGACCGGTTGAGCGCGCCCCACCGCGACGACATCACCAGCATCGGCGAGGCGGGGTTCGAGCATCTGCGCCGGGAGTTGCGCCACCTGACGCTGCTGATCCGCTGGACGCCGCACGCCTGGACCCGAACGTTGGGCGGCCAGGATGGGATGCGCGAGGACCTGCCGGGCCGCAGTGACCTCGGGCTGGCGATGCTCCGCCTGCTGGCCTTGCTGATCATCTGGTTGCTGGCGCGCAATCGCATCCAGGGCGCCCTGAGAAAGACCCGTCGCGTCATATTGTCCCAGGTTCGCTCTCCGGGTCTGCGGCGCATCCTGTCGCCGCTGCTTCGCCTGCTGGTGGCCCTGAGCCGCGAGCTGCTTCTGCTCGCCCTGGTCACGCTGGCCGCTGGTGACCTGATCGGCATGGGCACCCTGGGCGAGTTCGCGGTGCTGCATGCATTGCTGCTGACCTGGGCCTGGTATCGACTGGCCTTTGTCGCAGCCAACCGCTACCTGCACGCGGCCGCCAGCTTGCGCGCCATCGAATTGAGCGATGAGGCCAGCGATCGCATCCTGTGGTCGTTGCGCCTGGTCGGTCGCTACATCTTCGCGGTGGTTGCGATTCACGTGTTCACCAGCCATGCCGTCGGCGAAGGCTTCATCCTCGGCGTGGTGATCCGCTTCTCCTGGCTGGGCGCCCTGCCTATCGCGGTGCTGCTGCTGCGCCGCTGGCGGAACGCGATCACCTCCACCTACCTGCAGCACTTTCCCCAGGGTCAGCTGGCAGATCGGGTGCGGGCCAACCAGGGCCAGGCCGCCGGCTCGGTCATCGCCCTGTCCGCCTTTGCCTACGTGGCGGTGCGCGGCATCACCCTGTACCTGCGCGATGTGGCCTTGCAGTTCGAGCAGACGCGACGTGCCCTGGCCTACCTCTTCCGGCGGCGGCTGGAGCGCCACGCGGAGCAGCTGCAGGCGCCGCCCAACGACCTCTCCGTGCTGCCCGAAGCGTTGCGCCAGGCGTTTGATGGTCAGCCCGTGGCCCACGACATCGCCGTGGGCGACGCGCCCGGGCAGGGCGACCTCCTGGAGTTGATCGACGACTGGTATGGCGGCGGACCGAGTCATTCGGTGATGGTCTTCGGCGAGCACGGCATCGGGCGCACAACCTGGCTCGGCCAGGTGGCGGCGACGACCGCTTCGGGTGCATCGGTGGCAGACGTCACGATTCACCAGGCCGCCTTCGACCAGCGCATCACGCAGCGGGAAAATCTGTGTCGCTTCGTCTCCACGGCTTGTGGCCTCGAGCCGATCGACGATGTGCAGCAACTGATCGAGGCCCTGCAGGCCGGTCCAAAGCGCCTGGTCTTCCTGGATGACTGCCAGCGCGCCCTGCTGCGGTCCATGGACGGGCTGTCGGCCTGGCGCAGCCTCTGCGAATTGACCGTGCATACCGCGCCCCAGGTGTTCTGGATCTGCTCGTGTACGTCCTCGACCTGGCGCTTCGCCCGCAGCCTGCAGCGTGGCCGCAACATCTTCTCGCGCATCGTGCAGGTGAAGCCGTGGAGAGAGGAACGGATCGACGCCATGATCCGCGGCGGCATGGCCCGGACCGGGCTCGAAGCGGTCTACGACGACCTGATCCTCGACGAGGTGCAGACCGGCGTGGAGGCGGAGGGCATGCGCGTCGGCGAACGCTACATGCGCTTGCTTTGGGGCTACGCCAATGGCAATCCGCGCGACGCGGGCTACTTCTGGCTGCGATCCCTGGTGCCGGACGGCGGCAAGAAGGTGCGCGTGCGCCTGTTCCGATCACCGAGCGCCAACGAATTGGAGCAGCTGGGCGAGTTCGGCCGCTTCGTACTCGCCGCCGTGGTCCAACACGAGACGCTGACTGCCAGCGAGACGGCCAGGGCCCTCGGCGAGCCCGAGCGTGACTGCCGAGCCATCCTGGCCTTCCTGGTGGCACGCGGCTACCTGGCCCGTTACGAGGATCGCTACGAGGTGGCGAGGCACTGGCATCGCGCCGTGCTCAACTACCTGCGCCGCAAGCACCTGGCGTACGACTGAGGGGGGCGGCGCCTGGCGCCGGAGGACAACGATGGAACAGAACGTCAACATCCTCGAATTCGTGCGCGTCGGCGGACTGGTCACATCAGTGGTGGTGATCGCCGTGTCGTGGTTTGTCGCCGGTCTGCTGAGTCGAACCATCGACCAGCTGGGCGAGCGCTTCGCGGGGCGCCGGCTGCAGTTTCAGCAGGTGGGCACGTTCCTGCGCTTCTTCATCTACCTGGTGGCGTTTACGGTCTCGGTGTTGCTCTCGTTCAAGCTCTCCGACCAGATGCTGCTGACCCTGGGCGGTACGCTGGCCGTGACGCTCGGCTTCGCCTTCAAGGACCTGGCCGCGTCAGTGCTGGCCGGCATCACGATCCTGCTGGACAAACCCTTCCAGGTGGGCGACCGGGTGACATTCGCCGACTTCTACGGCGAGATCACAGCCATCGGCCTGCGCTCGGTGAGCCTGGTGACCCTGGACGACAACCTGGTCACCATCCCCAACAACAAATTCCTCACCGAGGCGGTCTCCTGCGGCAATGCCGGCGCGCTCGACATGCTGGTGCAGAACGACTTCTACATCGCCTACGACCAGGACGTGTCCAGCGCACGCCGCGTGGTGGCCGACGCCATCACCACAAGCCGATATACGTATCTGGACAAGCCGTGGAACGTGCTGGTCAACCAGGTGGTGCACCACGGCTACTACGCCATCCGCCTGCGGGCCAAGGTCTACGTGCTGGACATCCAGTACGAGAAGGCGCTGGAAACCGACGTGACCGTGCGGGTCATCGAGGGCTTCCGGGAGCTGGGCATCGAGCCGCCAAGCGTGTTGGAGCGTTCGGGCGCGCTGCCGGCTTGATAGCGGGAGCGGGTCAGCGGATCCAGAGGGTGCCCTGGTAGCACTTGTTGGCCGCCTGCCAGCCGGCCATGCCGCAGCCGCAGCCGCTGGCCTTGTTGCTCTTGCCGTAGGTCCCCCAGCCCCAACCGGAGTCGCATGTGTTGCAGTCGTTCTCGTTGTTGCCGACCAGGCCAAGGCGGGCGCCGCCGTAGGTGAAGTTGGCGTTGATGCCGCTCTTGTTGCAGTTGGGCTGGTTGGGATCGTTGCCAAAGAGCGAGACCAGGGTGTTGCGTGACATGTTGCCCGACTTGTAGCCCTCGCCAAACAGGGTGTGGGCCGTCTTGGCCCCAGACCAGGCCTGCTTCTGGCAGCCGGTGTTGGTTCCTTTGCAGCCACGCAGGGTAGAGCCGGTCACCGTGGTGAAGCTGGCAAACTTCGCGTTGGCGTTCTCGCCCGCATCGAGCTTGCCCTGGTTGAAGAGCGAGGTATTGGTCCAGTAGGCCGAGCCCCAGGCCAGCGTGGCGTCGTTCTTGAAGCGCATGATGAGCGTCCAGCCGCCGCCGTCGGTGACCATGTCGCACCAGACCTGGTAGGCAGCGCCAGCCTTGCCGGTGGGATTGAGCCAGTAGACGCCGTTCTTGACCGCGCCCTTGTTGCGCAGGTCCAGACAGCTCTTGCCGGGCGACTCCTGGCTCATGCCGGGCGAGACCTGGGCGATGGCCTGGAAGCCTTTGCCGTCGCAGAGATAGAGGATGCCCTTGTCCTTGTCGTACCAGACGTAGCCTACATGGGCGGCGTCACAGGCGACGGGGGCTTTGGCGGCCACCTCGAAGCGGAAACCTGCGGTCCCCGAGCTGAGGAAGTCGACGCCGCTCTCCACCAGCAGCTTGCCCTTGGCCGCCACCTGCTTGCCCGAGATGGTCGTGACCTCGATGGTCCACGCGTCGATGGCGCCATCGCTCTGGTTGTTGGTGAATGCGCTGTCGATGACCCGCAAGCGCCACTTGCCCTTGGGGTTCTTGCCCAGCCAGCTGCCGAGGTCGCCGCTGACCGGTTTGGTTGGGGTCGGCCACGACGTGGAGATGGTCTTGCCCTTGCCCGTCTTGTCGTGCAGCACGTACTTGGCGTTGTTGGGGTCGAAGAGCATGACGGTCAGCTTGGAGATGTCCGAGTTGCTGATCTTGGCGACGACCTTGAGTGACTTGGCCAGGCCCACGTCGGCGACCACGAGGTCAGCGCCGATGCCGATGGGGTTGTTGTCGGGGATGGGCACGGCCTTGGCCAGGGCCCATTTGTGGTCGAATTCGTTGCTCAGTTGACCATTGCTGACCTCGTCAAGGCCGTCGGGCGGCAGGCCGGCTTGGATCTTGACGCACTGCAGCGAGCCGTCCGCGGCCACGCCCTTGACCACCTCGCCGAGGCCCTTGCAGCTGCCGGCGGCGGTCTTGATGCCGGTGAGCTTGCTGCCATCGCCGATGAAGGCGGTCGCCGAGACGGCCTGCGCGCTCATGGTTCCGGCGACGACGCTTTTGGCCTTGAGGGCGTTGCCGCCCAGGTCGATGTCGCCATCAAAGCTCATCTCGGCGACAGAGACGCAGCCCGTGCAAGCCAGGTCGAGGGCTTTGGTGGCCGGACCGCCCTTGGTCTTGGCGCCGGCATAGGTAAAGCCCACCTTGTCAGCGCTGACGCTGCCGGGGGCCAACTGTGCAGCTTTGATGCAGCCGCTGCAGGCGAGTCCGTCAGCGTGCCCGGCATGCAGAGCGTAGGCCACCGAGGTCAGCGGCACCCGCGACAATTCAGGGTCCGCGCCGACGCGTACGCCCATGTGAGGCGCCTTCAGGCCGGCCAGCAGCGTGGCCGATACCGGCTTGTTGATGCCGAGCGTGTAGTGGAAGCGACCGCCGATGACGGCCACCTGTGCGGCCGTCTCCGACCACGCGGCGTCCTTGGCGGTCTCACTGCCGTAGATCGAAAACACGAGTTTGTAGGCGCCATCGCTGACCGCACCGCCGCCTGCCGCACCGAGGGTACCGGCGACCTGCAGCTGGCCGGGTGGGGTCGCGCTGGCATCCATGGCCAGGAGAGCGAGCAGAGTCACAGCCAGCAGGAAGGGGCGGGACGCGAACGCGGTACGAGTGGTCATGAAGACCTCCAGGGGCGGTCAGTACTTGGCGACGACGCTATGAACCTGCTGGGCGAGATTGCCCGCGGGTCCCGACAGGACGCAGCCAGTGACGCTCCGCTTATGACGTCGCCAATCGATCCGCTGTCGGCGGAGCCAACTTCAGCGTCTGCGACGCTGTCTGCCGCAGCATCTCCAGCGGGCGCCGGAGTGCTGCCGGAATCGCTGCCGCAGCCGACCAGGAGCAGGGTCAACGTCAATGCACATAATCGAACGGTGGCGGACATGCGGGCTCCGAGCGGTCGGGTTCGCGTGGGGCGTCGGCAGTATAGACGAGGCCCGCGCACGGGCGCCAATTCGCTCCGAGGGCGGCGTGAGATGGCGTCGCGTGGAGTTACCAGGTGGCCAGATCGGGCGCTTCCGGCACCTGGAGGCCATCGCTGGCCCGGTTGCGGTCGTTGTCGTGCATCAGGTTGCCGGTGAGCTGTACGCCCGGACTTTCGATCAGGGCCAGCCCGAAACCGCAATTCATGGCGAGCGTCTGCGAGATCTTCACGTTGGGGCTGGAGCGCACGTACAGCCCAGCGCGCGGCAGCCGCAGGGCCAGGCATCGGCGAATCTGTACCTTGGCTCCGTCCTGCATCAGGAGCCCGTCGGCCATCTCGTATTGTTCATCTCCCGAGCCGGTGTTCTTCTTCGGATTGTCGTATTTCGCCGGGGCGGTGTCCGCGACGACGCTGTTTTCGATCCGACCGGTGGCCTGCTCGAATGCGACCGCCGCGGATCGATTGCCCACCAGCCGACTGGCCAGGAGCTCGACCATGCTGGTCCCCTCGAACCAGCCGCCGGCGCCGAATTCCCCTTCCAGCTGGCCGCCCTTCGTGCCCTCCACGGAAAGGCCAACGCCCCGGAACAGCAGACCGCCACTAAACGCGGCGACGCCAACCTGGCGCGAGGCGACCACGCGCGAGCCGTTGAGTTGCAGTGAGGCGGAGTAGAAGACCGCCGCGCCGACGCCGTAGAAGGATGCCGCGTCATTGGGCAACGTGTCGTCGATCAGCAGGCCCGTGGCGCGCAGCCTGGCGCCGAGGCCCACGGCCATGACGCCGACCGTTCGACTTCGCGTCACGCGTCCGCCCATCACCGTCGCCCGGGCGCCGCCGATCACTGCAATGCCGACCCCAGCATGACCGGGTGTGCCCGGTTGCCCCTTGGCGTCGACCGAGGGCGTGCCTGCAAGCGTATCGTCCACCAGTAGTCGGCGGGCAGACAGGTACGAGCCTGGGTGATTGAGATAGATGGCGTTGACGCGGTTGCCGCTGAATCGCGCGGCATCGAGGGCGACCCGACCTCCCTTCAGGACGTCTATGCCGTGGCCACCGATTTCGGTGTCGACCTCGGCCAGCGTGCCGTCGACCAGGAGACCTGAGGCCTGCAACGTTGCGCCGGCATCCACAACCGCCAGGCCGGCGCCTCGATTCCCCGACAGTCGGACGCTGTTCAGGGTGGCCCGGGCGTCGATAAAGATGCCCATGCCGAAGCCTGAGACACCGTCGCTGGCCCGCGGCAAGGTGCCATCGATCACCAGACCTTGCGCGTCGAGGGTGGCGCCCTGCCCCGGTCTGCCGCCGGTGCTGGCGTTTGGCGTGAACAGGCCGAAGCTCCGATTGCGGTGCAGGCGCACTCCGCGCAGGGTGGCGGACACCGGGCCGAGCAGGCCAAGGCCATATCCTGAATTGCCGTCAGCCAACTGACCCGCCGTATCATCGACCAGCAGGCCGGTGGCCCGAAGTGTCGTCTTGTCCTCCATGGCCAGCACCCCCGCGGCGAGACTGGCTCGCACGCGGGCGCTGCGCAGCTCGAGTCGAGCACCCGTACGTACCAGGGCGCCGACGCCCAGGAACTTCTTGGCGTCGGCGCGGGTGTCGTCGATCAGCAGGCGAGCCGCGAGTGCCAGGCTGCCGACGTGTTGAACCAGCAGACCGACCGCGCTGCTGCGTCGAACGCGCGCATCGGCCACTTCGATCCTGGCGCCACCCCCCGCGACGATGCCGAATCCGGGCAGGGTGCCGCCGGCAACGATGTTGGCGACCAACAGCCCCGACGCCTTCGCATGTGCTTTCTTGCCCCAGGCAAACAGGCCGAACGCGGCGCTGTCGAACACCTGCACCCGCTGCAGGTCGAGGCGCAGGGGACCTTCAACTCGAATTCCACCGGCCTTGGCCCGGATCCGCAGGTTGGCGATGCGCGCCTGCGCGGTGGCCTGGCCACCCGCGACATAAAAAGCGGGGCCGCCGAGCGCACTTTGAATCGTCACCTTGGCAGCGCACCGTCCGATGATGGCCAGCGGGCGATCGATCGACACGCCGCCAGCGTAGGTACCAGCGGCCAGCAGGATCGCATCGCCCGCTTTGGCGGCCGCCAACGCTTCCACCAGATTCCGGAATGGCTTGCCCGCGGAGCCGTCGCCGCCCATCGGTGCAGAAGCGAGAACATGGTGGGCGGGCGCGCCGGGCGGCGCAGGCGGCCACGGCCCGGCGCCGCAGTCAGCGGGGTCGGGTTTGCAAGTCGCCAGCTCTCCAACGGGCACGGGCACGTCTTCGTCGACGACGAACCCCGGCGGGCACGCCCAGGGCACGCCGACCGGAATGCAGGCGTCTGGGTCAGCCGGGTCGGACAGGGTGCCGGGCCCACAGCCGTTCTCTCCACTGTCGCAGATCCGGGTTCCGTCGCCGACATAGGCGTCTTTATCGTGACAGAATCGAGTCGCCAGAAGCGCCGGTAGAGGGTCCAGCGGAGGCACACCCGCCGGCGCCACCAGTGGCGGCAATGAATCCAAGCCGCCTGGACCGCCCGCGCCCTGGCGCCATTGACCAGGCAAGCCCGCAGGCGAACAAGCACCCTGGCCCGTCGGATCGGGCCACCAGCCCACGGCGCAACTGGCTTTGGCGGCCAACTCGTTGGCGCCACAGAGACGCCCGACCGGCAGGCAGCCGTCGGCATCCGCCTTGCACGATGCGCCTTCCTCGTCGAGCAGGTCGGCGCACCAGCGGGGCATGCAATTGCCTGCGGCGTGGGGCAGGACGCCAGCGCATTCTGGCGGACCGATCGCCAGGCACTTGCCCAGGTCCGCGGCGTAGAAGGTGCCAGGGTAGCAGCAGCTGCCATCCGACCGCTCGCTGGCCGGATGACAGGCGGGGCCCGTGTCGTCCGCGTCGGCCACGTCTGCGACCGCGCCGTCGGCGTCCACCTCGTCAGGGCCACAGGAAACCAGGACAGCGGCCGCGATCAGCCAGACTACCGAAACTCGAGTATGGCCCCGCCCGGCTGTCTCGTACGGATGCAGGAAGTGATCGCTCACGTGCGCGAGTCGTACAACCGCATGGCCGGCAGCTCCAACGCTGTCAGGAAGCCGCCCTGCCCGGCGCCCGTGTCGATGAGGTGCACATAGGGGCTGCCCTGCACCTCAGCGGCGTCGGCGGGCAGGTTGTCGTCACTGTCGTCCACCAGGTACTTGGTCGGCGTATGCCCGACCACGACCGGCTTTCCGACGTAGGTGTTGTAGAAAGCTCGCGAGCGCTCCCACAGGAATCGTTTTTCATTGGCCGATACGGACGGGTGAACCCAGGTGTCG
Organism: uncultured Enterobacteriaceae bacterium; assembly: GCA_964438735.1. Classification (GTDB taxonomy): domain Bacteria; phylum Myxococcota_A; class UBA9042; order UBA9042; family UBA9042; genus CAYTLW01. The sequence goes on from CAYTLW010000119.1 coordinate 19,222, forward strand.
TCCTGGCGATGAAGCCCGGCGTGTACGTAGATGGCGTGCCGATCCTCATACCACCGGCGCAACGAGCGCATCCACGTCACCACCGCGTCGGGCAGAAAAGCGCCAGAGAGCATCTCCTGAAAGTCCTCTGCGGTGGGATCATCGTCGGTGATTGCACGGCCCTGGAAAGAGCGCAGACAGGCGGTGCAGCCGTTGGACGCCTTGATCACGAAATGCTTGGAGCGGCCGTCGATGACACGCAGCCAGGCCTCTTCATGGTTGCCCATCAACGGCACGATGCCCGCGCCGGTGCGGGCGGGTAGTTCGTGGCGGATGAACTCCAAGACCTGCGCAGAGTGCGGGCCTCTATCCACGTAGTCGCCCAGGAATACAATCGTATCCGCCGAGTCCAGAGTGGGCAGACGGGCCCACACCCGCTGCAACGCCTCCAGCTCGCCATGGATATCGCCGACTACGAATGTGCGTCCTGCCACGGTGCGCGCCTCCCGTCGTGCCCGAAACGTAGCACAGCTATCTCAGTCGTCACGCCCCAGGGCGATCAAAAGGGGGTCAGGTATTGACACTTGACACCTTTTTGCCCGCCAGAGCGCAGCGCGGCTCAGCTCCCGGCAGCAAGAGCGCCGATGGATGGCGGCGTGTCGTAGCATTGACCGGCGAAATCGCCGTGTAGCCCACCCTTGATCATCCAATCGCCGTGGACCTTGCCGGTGCCTGCCGCCGGGCTGTTGGCGCCGATCTCGTAACCGGTCTTGCCGTTGATGAATGCGGGATTGTCGCCCGCCACGCCGCCGCTCTCGGCGCTCGGCAACTTGGGTTTGGAGGCCGAAGGCTTGTCGTGGGCGTACCAGAGGTTGTTGCTGAAGACGAAGGTATTCGCCTCCGTATCGGGCCCGATGTTGACGTCCACCTTGACCTTGGCCCGCTGAAACCAGGCCAGGTTGTTCACCCACAGCCCGTTGGAGGCAGGGGCAAAGGTGTAGCCCTGCTGGCTCTTGGTCTCCTGCAGGATGCGCAACAGCCACTTGCCCGGCTCGATCAGGGTGTTGTGAGCGGCGACGCAGTCCAGACAGCCGACAAAAGCCAACGACGCCTGGCTGCCCTCGATGACGTTGGCGATCACCCGGATGTCGCGCGCTTCGAAGCTGATGCCGTTTTTGCTCAGCGGAGGTCTGAAGTACTGAAAACCAGTTGATCCGCCCATGTTGACCCCGCGGGCGCCGGCGTCGACCAGGCGATTCCAACGGATCTCGATGTCATCGCTGCCGCCCTTGCACTGCACGGCATTGGCCGACAGCTGCTCGAAGAGGTTGCCCACGATGAGGCCGTGATGGCAGCCCACATGGTCCACGCCGCTGCCCGAGCCCTTGCCGCCACAGCGAGCGAAGCGACTGTCCACCACCCGGTAGTCGTCCACGCCCGACAACTTCAGGCAGTCCTGGTTGCCGTCGCCGCCCACGTCGTGCACGTAGATGCGCTCGAAGGCGACGAATCGCGTCGCGTCCGGGTCATCGCGATCGCCGCCGTCGTCACAATTGATGCCGTTGTACTTGCTGTCGCGCACCTCGAGATCGTGGATCATCAGCCAACGCACCCGGCTCAAGTGCAGCCCTTCGTTGCCGCCGACGAGCAGGGGTTTGTCCTTGCCAGCCACACCGCCGATGCGAATGGGCGCGGCGGCCGTGCCGGCCAGGTCAGCGATGGTCTGGCCGCCAGCGTAGTCGCCGGGCAGGACCCGGATGTGGGTCCCGGGTTGGGCACCTTTGGCGGCGTGGCCGATGGTGGCGAAGGGTTGCGCCGCGCTGCCGGTGCCTGTCTTGTCGTCGCCTGTGGTCGCCACGTAGCGCACGTCGAGCGGCTTGGTCGCGGCGGTCCACGGGGGCAGGACTCCACAAGCGGGCATGACGGCGACATCCGCCCCCGCTTCGACCGGTCCGGCGACATCCGACAAGCCACCGTCTTCCGCCGGCCCCTGGGCATCGGCCGCCGCCGAGTCCGCTGGCCCGCTGCTATCGCCGTCGCCATCGAGCACGAGCTCAGCGTCGCTGGCGGCGGTGGTCGGCCCCGTGTCCCCGCCCAGGGGCGCTCCTGACGTCGTGCCAGATGCGCCCGTGCATGCGCAAAAACAGCAGGCGACAGCCAGCAGCGAGGTCAGCGTTCGGCATCGGCTGTGAGTCGAGCCACAGCTGTTGGTCAACCAGCGCTTCATGGTGGCATCGAGCATGGCACGGCTATCGCGTGCTGAGAACCCGGAATCCTGGCCAGCCCTGGCCCACTGCTCCGGGTTGGCCCGCAGCAGCGGCAATGATTAGACTGCGGGCGCGGGCGGCTGGAGAGGGCGCCCCGATGGAGCAGCACATGCGTATCAATCGGAACCTGGCGATCTGTATGGGGCTGATCTCCTGCCTGGCCCTGGCTTGTGGCACGGCCACGGTCGCTACGCCCGGCGTCGGGACGCAGGATGGCGCAACGGCGAGCGACTCGACTGCGGGGTCGGACACTGCCAGCCAGGCGGACGTCTCGAGTCCGGTCAACGACGCTGGCGCAACAACCGATGACGGCGCCGGCGCCCCGACAGACGCGGGTGCGGCCAATCCGGACACCGCCACGCCGCCCACAGACGCCGGCAATACAACGCAGGACACCGGCGGCACGACCCTGGACGCCGGCGGGCCACCCCAGGATGCCGGTTCGGCAGTCGACAGCGGGTCGCCGCAGGACACATCGACCGGCCCCAAGTACTGCAAGAGCAGCGTAGATTGCGGCAACCAGCAGATGTGCATCAAGAAGACCTGCGGCCAGGACGGCACCTGCCAGTCGCCCATCGCATGCGGCTTCAATCCCAACGAGCCCAAGGTCTGCGGCTGCGATGGCAAGACCTACAACAACGCCTGTTTCGCCGAGGTGGCCAACGTGGGCGTGGCCAAGAAGGGCATGTGCGACCCCACCAGCACCATGTGCAAGACCGGCGCCGGCCAGTGCGGCAAGGGCAACCTGTTCTGCAAGGCGCCCGGTTGCGGTGAAGGCGTGGCCGGCGTATGCGCGCCCAAACCCTTGGGCTGCACCAAGGAGTACAAGCCCGTTTGCGGTTGCGACGGCAAGACCTACGGCAACGCCTGCATGGCCGACTCCGCCGGCGTGAATATCAAGGGCCCGGGCGCGTGCGTGGCGCCATCGGGCGACTGCGGCGGCAAAATGGGCAAGACCTGCCCCAAGGGCCAGTGGTGCTCGCTGCCCATGTGCGGCGCCGATCTGCTGGGCAAGTGCGTCACCCTGCCGGCCAAGTGCCCCATCGACTTCGTGCCCAACTGTGGCTGCGATAACAAGACCTACGCCTCCAACTGCGCCCGCATCAAGGCCGGCATCGGCCCCAAGGGCCAGGGCGCCTGCAAGCCGTCCAGCGGCGGCTGCATCGTCGGCAATGCCGGCGAATGCGACCCCGGCTTCTACTGCACCGGCCCCATCGGCTCCTGCGGCCAGAAGGGCAACTGCATCAAGAAGCCCGGCGGCATGTGCACCATGCAGTACGACCCGGTCTGCAGCTGCAACAAGAAGACCTACAGCAACGCATGCGTGGCCGCGGTCGCTGGCGCGGCGATCGCTTACAAGGGTGCTTGTCCCTGAGCCTGCGGCGCTACCATCCAACTGGCTCGAGTAGAACTCAACATACATGGGCCTGTCGTCGCGAAGCCGCCCCAGAGACGCGATCAGTTTAGCGACAATGGTGGTCACTTTAGCCGCGAAGCGGCGTCATGATTTGGCCTGGGCCGTGAGGCCCAGGTTGTCAGCCAGCCTTGTTTCACAGCTGCGAAGCTGCGGCATGAATTGGCCTGTGCCGTGAGGCCCAGGTTGTCAGCCAGCCTTGTTTCACAGCTGCGAAGCTGCGGTATGGTTGTGGCCACCCCGCTCATGCCGCAGCTTCGCAGCTCAAGATAACACGCAACCATTTCCTGGGGTTTACACCCCAGGCTAGAGCATGTCGCCGCTTCGCGGCTCAGTTTCGGCACTCCTATCCGATCGGCATTGAGTCTAGGAGCTTGATTCACACTACGGTCCCGCCGTTGGCCGCCGATCTGGCGGCGGCATGCGGGCCCTGCAAGACCTTGAATTGACTACGGCCAGTCCTGCGGCTTGCAGAACACACCTGCCTTGCACCTCGACGACCATCGGCAGAATCTCCGTAGCGAATCAAGCTCCTAGA
>CAYTLW010000120.1:0-23418 GCA_964438735.1 uncultured Enterobacteriaceae bacterium
GGCTTTGGCTGGGGCCTTGACTGTGGCTTTGGCAGCGGCTTTGGCTGGGGCCTTGGTCGGGACCTTGGCTGGCGCCTTGGCCGGCTCCGTGGCCGCGGTCTTCTTCGGCGGCGGCGGCGCCGGCACGGCTTTGGGTTCGGATGGCCCGGGGGTTGTGCCGCGGGCGCGGGTGCGCTCCAGGCCGTGCTGCTCGCGCAGCTGGCTGCCGTCCATGATGGTTCGTTTGCCGCGTCGCAGCTGCACGTCGGCTGTCCAGACGCGCCGATTGGCGTGGAGCAGGACCTTGTACGTGCCGGGTTCGAGTCCGAGATCGATTTTATGGCCCGGCGCCTTGTCCAGCTCCGCCACCAGGCGGCCACGGCTGTCGCGGATGAAGAGTCGACCGGTGAGTGCGGGGTCGAGGGCCAGGATCGAGGCCATCTTGTCGAGCTGGGTGATGACCAGGTCGCCGGTGCCGGCCAGCTCGAAGTCGTAGTTGGCGTGTTGGGGGCCCTTGCTGGTCCGCTCGGTGCGGGCGAGCGTGCGCTTGAAGGCGAATCGATAAGCCTCCGACAGGGTCACTTTGCGGTCGGCGTCCACGTCGGCGGCGCCGCGCAGGCCCGTGACCATGTGGTGGGTGAAGAAGGAGCCGCCGATGCGATCGGATTCCTGGGCCACCTCGTCGGCGCTGCTCGAGGTCACATAGGCGTGGCCCTTGACCCGACTGGAGGCGTCGAGCAGGAAGGGCGCCCTGCGGAACCCGCCCTTGCTGCGGATCAGGGCGCCCGAGGCGCAACTGTCGAGCACCGCGATACGCACGTCGGCGCCGACATTGCCCAGCCGATCGCGCAGCTCGCGGTAGCTGATCCGACCGCCTGAGGGCAGCAGCCCCGTCTCGTCGGAGTGGCCCGAGTAGTAGAGCAGCAGCTCGACGCGGCGGTGGGCCTTGCGGTGGCGGATGATGCGCGTGCGGATGTTGGCGAAGGCGGCGCGGATGGTGTCCGGGCGGGCCTCGCGCAAGATGACCATGTCGGCCTTGGAGACCCCGCCGAGATGGGTGAGGACACTGGCGAACGCGTCGGCGTCGGTGTTGGCGTAGCGCAGCCGGACGCGATCGCTGCCGCCATCATTGGCGCCGATGATCAGGGCGAGGCGGCGCACGCTGGTGGGCGCCGCGGCCGCTGGTGGCGCCAGGCAGATGGCGGCGCTGCCGATGAGCGCGGCAAGGGCGATCGCGAGTCGGGGTCGGATCATCGCGGCACCTTTCGAAGCCAGAACGAGACCTGCTGCTGTTCCGTGTCCAGATCCAGCGGGTCCCGTTGTCTCCTGTCGACCTGCTCCGCCAGGCGCTCAGCAGCCGAGATGACGACCGAGGTGGCGAAGGGGGCACGCTGGTAGACGAAGAAGAAGCGCTCGAAATTCGGTGCATCGTCCAACTGGTAGCTATGCGGCAGCCCGACGATGGTGCCGGACTGCAGGGCCGGTGCGTCTGGTTCGTCGTCGGCGGGCAGGTGCACGGTGACCTGGCCGCGACCGTCGATGGACAGGATCACCCCGTGGCCGGCCGCCTCCACGCGGTAGCCCACCTGGAGCAGGTCGCCTTCAGCCGCAGCGTCGCCCCTGCTCAAGGGTTCGGAGCCGTGATTCGTGCGCCGATGCACCACCAGGCGCAGGGGATCGCCCTTGGCGCGGGTCACATCGACCTGTGGCCGCGGCGGGGCTGTGGGGTCCACGGGGGGATCGGGGCGCAGCATCAGCAACAGGGCAGCCGCTGCGAGGGCCGGCAGACCCCAAGCGCCGACGCGACGCCAGCCGGCAGGTCGCTGCCAGGCACTCGAGGCCGCATCGATGCGATCCTGGTCCTGCGCCCGCCGATGGATCGCCTCGGCCATATCGGCCACCGGCCAGCGGGCGAGCGTCTGCTCATCGTCGTGGGCGATGGCGGCCAGGCGGTCCATGCCACCCGCTTCTTCAGCCAGGCGTGCGCGAATCCGAGTCGCCTCTTCGGCCGTCAATTCGCCAGCTGCCAGTCGCTCGACCAGCAGTTGAGGCACCCGATCAGCGCCCTGCGTGCCATCAACGTGCATGGCGTCGCCGTGCATGTCGCCCGTGCCGCTCATGACGTCGCCTCCATCTGGTGCAGTCGGGCGCGCAGGACCCGCAATCGTTTGCGCACCCCGGAGACCGACATGCCCACTTCGTCGGCCACCTCCTGCAAGGTCATGCCGTCCAACAGGTGCAGGATCGCGATGGTGCGGGTGCTTTCCTGCTGGCCGCCGAAGAGCCGGGTCAGGGTCGCCCGGGCGCCGATGCGGGACTCGGCATCCTCCATGCTGGCGATGCGCCCGATGAGGTCACCATCGATGACCTCGGGCCGCCGCCGCTGGCTGCGCAGGCGGTTCAGGCAGACGTTGGTGGCCATGCGGTAGAGCAGGCTCGAGGGGGCCCGACCATCCAGCCGATCCTGGCTCCGCAGCAGTCGCACGAAGGTCTCCTGCATGGCGTCCACCGCCTCGTCCTCGTTGCCGAGCAACCGCCGACAGCGGCGCATGACCATCGGCCCGAACCGACGGTATGTCTCGGCCACATCGATGGTCACGAGCGTGCCTCCAACCGGATGCCGGGCAAGCCGACATTCCGCCCATCACCAACCCCTCTAACACCACAGGCGCCCCAAAGTGTCACCCTGGACCTCGCATGGGCCTTCATGTTCCCGATTGCGCGCTCTACACGTGCTCGGCTGACGCCACATGGCGACGGCGGAGGGACCACCAGCCCGTCGCGGCGAGCACACCAGCGAGAGCGGCCAGGGCCAGGCAGAGGGTCTGCAACCAGCCCGGCCAGGACGATGGACTTCGTTCTTGTTGCGAGATGATCTGCCAGGCCTCGCCATCAGACCACGGCGTCGCGTCCGCCAGACAGGAGCGGGCCACGTCTTGCAGACAGCGGCCTCTTGCGGCGGCCTGATGCAGATCGCAGACAAAACGTGCCAGGGGTGCACAGTCACCTGGGTCAGGCCGAGGAATATCGACCAGGAAGTTGGGACCGTGGGCCGTCTTGCGGAAGGCGTAGGAGAGCCGCTGATGAAAAAGCGGCGGGTCGACGGCGGAGAGGCGATCGGCGAAGTCGCGGGCGGCCAGTCGCCGAACGCTCAGGGGCGTGTCGGCGGTGGCGGCAGGTGTCACGACGAGGCGCCAGGTCCGGGGGCCGTCATCGCGGCGTTCATGGGCCACGCCGCCGACCACCGCAGCCGCGAGGATCGCTGCACACATCGAGCGCCATGACCACGGCCACCATGGCGTCGGCGACCCGATCGGCGCCGGCTTGCTGTGGCTCGCCGACCAGATCCACGTGCACATGGGCAGCAAGAAGAGCGTGCGCCAGTGGAGCGCATCGATGAACAACAGGACCGCCGCCAGGGGCAGGAGCATCCAGCGGAGATGGCGCCAGCCCCAGCGAACTCCGACGGCGTGCAAGGCGAACGCATAGAGCCCCCAGACCAGCAGGCCATCATCGATGACAAGGCGCGCCAGCGTGAGGTGCGGTGACGTCATGCCGGCGGCGATCTCCGGGGCCATGGTGCCGGCACCAACCAGCAGGGAACGCAGGGAGACGAGGTCCAGTGCGGCCAGCCAGCCGTGCACGCGATCGTGATCATAGGGGCGTAGTTGACCCGCAATCAGGCCGGCGATGATGGCCCCGATGGCCACCAGCGCCAGCGCGATGGCCCCCCAGCGAGACCAGTCGGCGGATCGCGGCGCTTCGGTCGAAGGCGGCTTTGTGAACGCGCGATACCCGGTCCGTACGGCGAACAGGAGCGCCGCCACGGCGGTCGCGCCCAACGCTGCACGAGAGCCGGACAGGACCACGGCAAGCGGGCAGATGAGCAGAGCGGGCCACAGCTGTCGCAAGCGGGGACGCTGGCCGAAGAGCAGGACCAGCCACACGATGACGTGGCAGCCGGCCCAGGTGTTCGGGTCCATGAACAGGCCGCGCAGCCGGATCAGTCCCAGGGGATGATTGCTGTAGGAGTAGATGATCGCCCGTGGCGAGATGGCGGCCCAGGCGGCCGTCGCGACGAAGGCCCCGACGACGCCGACCACGAGCCATCGACGGAGGGTGTCCCGGTCGGGCCGCAAGCGATGAACCATGGCGGCGGCGGCCAGGCCGGTGGCCGTGAGCAGCACCGTGGCCAGGAGGTGGGAGATCACGGTCGGTGCCACATCGTCGGGCACCGCGACCAGGCTGCGTGCGCCCCCCGCGGCCAGCATCGCCAACATGGCCGCGAATGCCAGCCTGGCACGGGCGAGAATGGCGCCCGACCTCAGCGCTGTGAACACGACCAGCAGCGCGACGATGTCGAACGCCGCGGGCCGGGTCCGGACGGCCAGGTGGGCCACGCAGAGCCCCAACAGCAGCACCGTGGGCCAGCTGTCCCGGGCCGAATCAGCCACGCCGAGCCACCGCATCAGCCCGCTGTCGGCGGTGGCGAGCCGCCGCCACCACCAGGCGATCAGGAGCAGGGAGAGGGCGAGGGATAGCGCGCCGCCCAGTCGGACCGCGCGCGTGCCCTGAAAGCGCCAGGCTGAGGTCCAGTGGACGAAGGCCTGCAGGTCCTCGCGATCGGCGGCGGACAGATCGGCGCCCGGCAACCCTTTGAGCCACGGATGGGGGGCGTTCAGGACCGCTGCGATGCGGTCGCGGCCGCTGGTGCGCATGGCCAGTGCGGAGAGATCTCTGGGCTGCAGTCGGCGGAAGAAGCCGTGGGTCACGGTCAATGGCAGCGCTTGCGGACCGGGCCTGGCCCCCATGTACGCGGGCTGCCAGGTCGCGGTGCCGAGATGATTGTTGCGCTGGACGACGCGAGCGCGGGACACGAGCGCTCGCAGGGTCGTTTCGTCGACGCCGATGGCGCCGAGGTCGGCATATCGCTTCAATGTCACGCCATGACAACCGGAACAGGAGGCCAGGTAGATATCCAGACCGCGACGCTCGGCGGCCCGGGTGGCCGGGTCCGCGTTCGCCGTGACCGGCCCCAGGGCGAGCCACAGCGCGGCCGTCGCAAGCAAGGTCGGCAGACATCGCAAAACCGCGAACGGAGCCGGGTGAAGCGGCCACCTCTTGCGCCAGCCTGCTCGCGGACGGGACACGTCGCTTCCTGTCGGCACCTGTGGGGCGGGGAGTCGCGCGGCGCCGGGTCGGCGGGTGAGGCTAGCAGACTGGCATGGCAGGCGCTGACGGTTGCCAGGTCTGCAGTTCAGGGGCGTACCACCTCCAGGCAGAGCCGGTCGACGGTCTGCACCATGTGGTCGAAGTCGGCTCGACGCTCGAACGCGGCGCGGGCGGCGGCGCCGAGCTTGTGGCGGCGTTCGGCGTGCACCAGCAGGGGGCGCAGCGCCCCGATCAGCGGTTCGGGTCCCGCTCTGTCGAGCAAACAACCTGCTGCGCCCTGCTCCAGGATCTCGGGCAGGCCCCCGACCGCGGAGGTCACGCAGGGCAGGCCTGCTGCCATGGCTTCGAGCAGGCTCAGCGGCGCGCCCTCCCAGTCCGATGTCAGCACGAAGAGATCCGCCTCGCGGTAGTACGGGCGCAGGTCGGTGACCTCGCCGACAAAATCCACCCGTGCCAGGAGGCCGGCGTCGGCGACCCGACGGCGCGCGTCATCCCGGCCGTCGCCGTCGCCCACGAAGCTCGCCCGCCAGGGCAGGTCGGCCAGGGCGATGAGGGCATCGACCAGGTCCAGGGGCCGTTTGGGCCAGGCGAATCGGGTCACGGAGAGCACGTGGGGCGGGTCGCCGTCGACGCTGGATGGGCACGGTGGCCGGCGAATCGCCATGGGGATGACCACCAGCTTGGCAGCGGGTGCCCAGCGTCGGTTGATGGCGAGCGCTCGATCCGACTCGCTCAGGGTGATCACGCGATCGCAGGCGAACGTGCCGGCTCGGGCCGCCATCTGCACCGCCGCCGTGCGCGGGCGGCCGCCGCCGGGCAGGGCCAATGCACTCCAACCGTGGGCGGTATGCACGGCGGGCACGCCTGCCAATCGCGCCGCCAGTGGGCCGACCACGCCTCCCTTGGCCGAATGGGTATGCAGCAATTCGGCCCGCCAGCGGCGCAGGAGGCGACTGGCCTGGAGCACGGCGCGACCATCCCTGGCCGGCCGGATGGCCCGCTGAAGGTGGCTCATCAATTCCACGCGAACCCCGGCCTCTGCCAGGGCATCCTCCATGGCTGCAGAGATGGCCCCTGTGAAGACGCACACGTCATGTGCACCGGCCTGCTGCGCGGTGGCCAGGTCGTGCACGTGAACCTGGGCGCCGCCACGGACGTCCATCCTCGGAATCAGGTGGGCGATGCGCATCGGTGGGCCTCAGTGCCCTGGCGCCGACGGTGTGCGACCGAGCACGACGGCCTCCACCGACAAGCATAGAACCAGCAGGTCCAGGAAGAGACTGCGATTCTTCACGTAGTACAGGTCGTACTCCAGCTTGGCCGCGGCGTCCTGCTCGCTGGCGCCGTAGCCGAAACAGACCTGGGCCCAACCGGTGATTCCCGGCCTGACCCGCATACGCTCACCGTACAGGGGCACCTGCTCGCGCAGCGACGGCACGAACTCGGGCCGCTCCGGGCGCGGGCCAACGAGGCTCATCTGGCCACGCAACACGTTGAAGAGTTGCGGCAATTCGTCCAGGTGCATGCGACGGATGATGCGCCCGATCCGCGTCACCCGGGCGTCGTCCTCGCTGGCCCAGCGCGCCTGGCCGTCGGCCTCGGCGTCCACATGCATGCTGCGGAACTTGACCAGCTCGAAGGGCGCCCCGCCGCGACCCAGTCGACGCTGGCGAAAGAGGACCGGGCTGCGGGGTGCGCTGAGCCAGATGGCCAGGGCCACCGCGACCATCACCGGGCTGCCCAGGACCAGGATGCCCAGGCTGGCGATGAGGTCGAAGCCGCGCTTGCCAGCGCTGTGCATGGGCAGTCGATCGGGATGCTCGACACGCTCGAGCCACCAACGAGGTGAGATCAAATCCAGCGCCAACAGGCGGCGCTCCTGTTCGACGAAATCGATGACCTGTTGTACCTCCACGCCGGCGGCCTTGCAGGCCACCAGCTCCGACATCGCCCCTGACGAAGCGACAGCGTCGGCATCCACGACCACGAGGCCGTGCACGTGTTCGGCGTCGACGAATTCGGCGAGTGACCCGGTCACCTGCGGGATCTCGTCATCGGTCAGCCCCTCTCCGTCGTCGCCCATGGCCCAGCGACCCGCGACGAACAACTCGGGGCGATCGGCGACCAGGCGGCGGATCCACGCGTCGCCCGGACCGGAGCCGATGAGCACGATCCGGCGCCTCAACATGGCGCCGCTGCGCGCCAGTCGAACCACCACGCGGCGGCTGAAGAGCACGCCAACGAAGGCGGCCACCAGGGCCAGCGCCAGCACGCCGCGGCCCAGAAACGCGTCGGGCAGGAGGTAGAACACGCCGGCCATGCCCAGGGCGCCGAAGAGGAAGCTGAGGCCCAGGTGCAACGCCTCGGCGACCAGACCCTCGTCCAGGTGTCGCTGGTAGCGCCCCGTCAGGCCCTGGCTGCCGACCATCACGACCACAAACAAGGCCGTGCGTCCGGCCAGGGCGTCGATATGGGGGTCGTCGGCGGGCACGGCGATGCCGAGGAAACGCAGCTGCACGCCCACCTGTACGGCCAGGGCGAAGATGGCCGCCTCCAGCGTCAGCATCAGCAGGGACCAGCGCGGAACGTAGTGCCGGAAGATCCGGATCATCGCGGGCTGCCTGGGTGGAGGAGGGCGCGGGACTCCGTGGTGCCGAGCGAGCTCGCCGGCACGAGGTCAGGGTAGCAGTGGGAGGTGCGACGGGCCACCGGGACGGATCCCTGCGCTTGCCGCGTGCGGGACATGGCGCCACACTGGGCCCACGACCGACAGGGAGGGGGAGACATGCAGCTGCTCGACGCCAGGAGTCTGGCGATCGTCGAAGATCCGGTGCTCTTGATTTCCGGCACCGTGATGTATGTCGGCTGGCTCATCGCCTACGCCTTCATCTTCAAGAAGTGCTTCGCCGAACGAAGCTATGGCGTGCCGCTGATCTGCGCCTGCCTGAACATCGGCTGGGAGTTCCAGTTCACCTTCATCTGGAACGACCCGCCAGTGGCCAACTTCTTCATCCTGGGCAACTTCTCGTGGTTCCTGCTGGACTGCGTGGTGGTGATCCAGCTGCTCAAGTTCGGTCGCGAAAACCAGGTCATCCCCTTCATGAAGGAGCACTTCGGCAAGGTGGTGCTGTTTACGCTGGTGGTGACCTTCATCGGTACCTGGGGCTGGACCAACTACTTCAACGACCCGCGCGGCGTGGCCTCGTCGTTCACCTACAACGTGCTGATGAGCACGCTCTACATCTTCATGCTGTTGTCGCGGCCCGATATGCGCGGCCTGTCCTACCCCGCGGCCTGGTTCAAGATGATCGGCACCGCCGGCGGCGCGGTCTTCTGCTACGTGTGGTGGCCGCGACAGTTCGAGGCGGCGCCGGTGGGCTACCTGGATCCGGCCATCGAGCCGGACAGCTACATGTACATCAACTTCCTGTACGTGCTGATCTTCATCATCGACTGCGTCTTCATCGCCATGTGCCACGCCCGTTGGAAGGAGATGAAGGCCTCCAAGGCGCGCGCCAAGGCGACCGAGAGCGAGCCGACGCCGACGCCCTCGTTGGCCGTGCCGGAGGACTGGACCGATACCCACACCGTGCAGGACAGCTCGATCCTCCACTGCACGCCGGATACGGCCTTCCGCTTCGTCGGCACGCCGGGCAACTGGCCGCTCTGGTACCCGGTGACCCGTTACGTGGTGGGCATGGATGGCTACGATCCGCTGACCCCCGCCACCGTCGGCTGTCGGGTCCAGGAGCATGTGCGCTTCCAGCTGTTCCGCGTGGTGTTGCTGAACTTCACCTTCGAGTGGGAGTTCCTCAAGACCGACGAGCCCCAACGCATCGTCTATCGCGGTCGTTCGCTTCGCTGGGGCGGTCACTCTCAGATCGACTATACGTTCGCGCCCACAGACGATGGCAACGGCACGAAGTTCCGTCGGGAGATGACGTACGCCCAGACCAACCCGCTGATCCGCTTCATGAACTGGTGGTACTTCGGCGAGCGCTTCAAGGAGGCCTCCAGCGGCGGCGTGCACACGCTTACCGGTATGATGGCGGCCATGGAACGGGCCGAGCAGCACGTGCCGGGCACCTGAGACTGGGGTGCTCGACGGAGAATCCTCAGCCGGACTGGGCGGCCCATTGCTGCAGACCCCGCTCAAAGCGTTCGTGCAAACCGTCCGCGAACGCGCGCAGATCGTCGCCGATAGCCGCAGGTTCGACCGGTGGCAGGATGCGGACCCGAATGCGCCCGGAGCGGGCCATGCTGTGGCCTTTGGGCTGCAGTCGATGGCAGCCGTCGATCAGCAGGGCAATGATGGGCGCCTCGCCATCGCGGGCCAGGGAGAGGGCGCCCGTCTTGAAGCGACCCAGGCGACCGTCGGCGGAGCGGGTGCCTTCCGGCGCGATGAAGAGGGTCAAGGATTCGGTTCGGATCCGGCGCACGGCGTCTGCGAGGGAGCGACGGGCGGCGTCCGTATCCCCTCGATCGATGGTGATCACGTCCAGGGCGCGGGCGCCCCAGCCGATGACCGGCATGGCGGCGATCTCCTTCTTGACGATGGGTACGCCGCCGTCTGGCATCAGGGACCAGAGCACGAAGACGTCGAGGGTCGAGGTGTGGTTGTAGACGGCGATCCGCGGTCGCCTGCCGGCCAGCTGTTCAGCGCCTTCGACGACGAGTTCGATGCCCAGGATGGCCAACATGCCGCGGCCCCAGATGCCGGCCATGCGGCGGCCGTGAGCGCGCAGGAACCAGCCAGCGGTCAACAGGCCGAGGCCGACCGTGCCGGGGATGCAGAGTAGAGTCCACAGCCACGACAGCGCGTTTCGCGCGAAGATGATGACAGCCATGGGTGGAGTGTGGCACGAACGCCACACATTGACAGCCGGACGAGCGAGGACGGGGAGCCACATGAGCGAGTTGAAGACGCGCCTCTGGCGCTGGACGGAAGAAGCGCCCAACTGGCCCGAGATGGAGCTGCCGGCCATCCAACAACGACCGCCTGTGGCCATCTGCTTCTCTGGCGGGGGGACGCGCTCCATGTCGGCCACCTGGGGGCAGCTGCGGGCGCTCCACTCGCTGGGGCTGGTGCAGCGGGCTCGCTACCTGTCGTGCGTATCCGGCGCGACGTGGGTGTGTGGTCCGTACCTGTTCTACCGTGCCGGGCCGGCCGATGACGCGGACTTCCTGGGCCCCATCGTGGCGCCTGAGACGCTGACGATGGCCGGTCTGCAGCAGATGAGCGACACGGCCGGTGGTCATACGGCGACCCGGAGCATGGAGCTGCGGCTGGCGAAACTCATCGCCAGGGGCGTTCATCCGCGACGGGTCTGGCTGGACGCGGTCGCGCAACATTTCTACGCCGACTTCGGGCTGCATGTCGCGGGCGAGATGAACTCCTGGTCATGGGATGAACAGACCATCGCCGACATCAGGGCGCGCAACCCGGCGCTGGCGGATGTGTCGTTGTGGCCGATCCACCCGGAGCGGCCCTACCCGGTGATCAACGCCTGCTTGATCGGGCCCACCGAGTATGCGCCATTCGCTGGCGAGAGCCCGCTGAGCATGCAGTTCACGCCGCTCTATTCCGGCTCGCCGGCGGCCCGTGCGCCGACCTACAAAAGCGATGATGAGCGCTCGGGCAGCGTGCGATTCGGGGGTGGCTTCGTCGAACCCTTTGCGTTCGGCAGCGAGGCGCCGACCACGTCCGTGCAAGGCGACGAGGCGACCGTGGCCATGCCGGAACAGCCGTGGGGCCTGTCCGATGCCTCGGCGACCGCCAGCTCGGCGTTCGCTGGTGAGGTGGAGGACGCGCAGCTGCTGCGGCCGTTGGAGGGCTTCACCCCCCACGCGCCGTGCTGGCCCATCCCGGCGTCCGGCGAGGCGTCGAGCGATCGCGTGGCCGCCTTGGGCGATGGCGGCGTGCTCGAGAACCTGGGCTTGCTGTCCATGCTGCAGCGACAGGTCCGCGCGGCGGTGGTCTTCGTCAACGGCGAGGTGCCCTTGGATGCCGAGATCGACCCGGCGCAGGCGCCCGGGCCCGAGCAGATCGACCCGTCGCTGGGGCCCCTCTTCGGCTGGTCGGTGCCGGTGAAGGGTACGGCGACGCAGAACAACCAGGTCTTTGCGCAAGAGCAATGGTCGACCCTGGTCAGCGGGCTCCTGGCCGCGAAGGCGACGGGCGGGCCCGTGGCCGCGACGACGGATCTGGAGGTGGTCGACAACGCCTGGTGGGGCATCCGCGGCGGCTGGACGGTGCGCATTCACTGGGTGGTGCTCGACCGGGCGCCTGCCTGGGAAGAGCTGCTGGTCGCCCCGCTGCGCAAGGAGATCGATCGGGGTCACACCGCGCGGCTCTTTCACGGCCCGTTTCGCGACTTCCCCAACTACAAGACCATGGGCGAGAACTTCCTCGAGCTGCTGCAACTGACCCCCGAGCAGGTGAACCTGCTGGCCGAGATGACCTGCTGGAGTGTATTGGCGCAGAAGCGGGAGATCGAAGCGCTGTTCGACTTCGCCGAGCGTTGACGGGCGCCCATGGCATCACCCTTGACCGACCTGGCCTCCATGCAGCTGCGCATCAAGCGGCTGACGGGCTTTCTGGCGCAGCATCGGCCGCTCTGGGAAGAGCGACCCTTCGTCCAGGAGTCGCCGTCGTGGCGGGCGACGTGGCCGGATCTGGCGAAGTGGTTGTGCGCGCTGGACGAGGCGACCGTCGACGCCGTGGAGAGCGAGACCCTGGACCTGGCCAGCATCGCCATCGACCCCCTGCGGGCCTGGATCGCCCAGGCGGACGCGCTCACGGGGACTGGCCCACTGCCCACACGTCGGCTGCGAGCGATGCCGGAGGACACGGGCCGCCGGGTCAAAGAGCGCAAGTGGGCCCAGATCTCCGCGCTGGTGGGCGTGGCCTCGAATGCGCGTCCCGAATCGACCGATCGCTGGCTGGATTGGTGTGGCGGCAAGGGGCACGTCGGTCGCCTGGCGGCGTTGCAGACCGGACTGCCGGTCACACATCTGGAGCGCCAGAAGCCCCTCTGTGATGCCGGCGCTGCGCTCGACCGACGGGACGGCGTGCAGGGGTCGTTCGTCTGCGCGGACGCCATGGGGCCCGGCGCGGACGAGGTGGTGGGAGAGGGCGTGGCGGCCATCGGATTGCACGCCTGCGGCAGCCTGGGCGAGCGGCTGCTGACCTTGTGCCACGGGCGCGGCGCGACGTCGGTGGTCCTGGCGCCCTGTTGCCACCACGTCATCGCCGATCGCGGTGATTACCAGCCCCTGTCCGCCAGCGCCCAGGCGCACGACCTGGGGCTCAGCCGATGGAATCTACGCCTGGCCACCTCCGATGAGGTCATCGCGTCGCCCGCTCGCCGTCGGCAGCGCCGCCTGGTGGTTCAGCGCCGGCTGGCTGCGGACATCCTGATGCGACGGCTGACGGGCGATGACCGCTACCACTCGCCGGGCAAGTTGCCGCCCGGCCTGCTGACTGGCCCGCTCGCCGAGGTCTGCGCCGAGGTCGCCCGCCGACGCGACGTGGCGATCCCAGCGGACGTGGACTGGCAGGCGTTGCAGATCGAAGGCGAACGTCGGGCGCACGTGGCGCGCGCCCTGGGCCTGGTGCGCGGCGTATTCCGCCGATCGCTGGAGCTGTGGGTGGACCTGGATCGGGCGTGCTATCTGGCCGAACGCGGCTGGCAGGTTCAGTTGGGCACGTTCTGCGAGCGCGCGTTGACGCCGCGCAACCTGGCCATCGTGGCCTGGCGCGGGGACGCGGCGGCCGACGGGACTACTTGAATCGGAAGGTCTCGGTGCCATCCCAGTCGTCGGGCAGGCGCTGCGCGGCCATCTCGAAAGCCCGGTCGACGAAACATTGGGCCGGCTGGTCGTTGGGATCGTCTTCGAGGCAGGCGCCGAACGCGCGCGCTGCGGCTTCGAAGCGGCGGCGGAAGAAGAGGTCTGTCCCCTCCGCGAAGCGATCGGCGTTGGCCAGCTTGGCATGTCGCGCAGCCGGCGCATCCGCGGCCAGGACTTCGTAGAGCGTGGTGAACTCGGACCGACCCTTGACCCGCACCCGACCCAGGACACGGACTGGGGTCTCGGCCAGGCCATCCAATGCCTTGTGGGTGTCGCCGCTGATCAGCACATTGGCGCCGAAATACTTGGTCAACCCCTCGAGGCGGGCGGCCAGATTGACGGCGTCGCCGATCACGGTGGTGTCCATGCGGCCCTGGGAACCCACCGTGCCCAGCATGAGCGGTCCGGTGTGGATGCCGACGCCCATGAGGGTCTCGAAGGGCACCTGCGAGGCGCGGTTGAAGCGACGCAACGCCTCGTGCAGGTCGATGGCCGCGCCGACGGCCTGGTCCGCGCTGCCGGGGAAGAGGGCCATCACCGCGTCACCGATGAACTTGTCGATGAAACCCGAGTGCTGCTCGATCACCGGCGAGAGATAGCCGAGGTATCCGTTCAGCCAGCGGAAGTTCTCGTGCACCGACATGGACTCCGACAGCTCCGTGAAGTCGCGCAGGTCGCTGAAGAGCACGCTGATCGCCCGCTCCACGGCGTCGCCCACACGCACCTCGTCGATGCTGTCGCGGCCGATATGCTCGAGGAATTGCTGCGGCACGAAGCGGGCAAAGGAGGCCGCCTGTCGCTTCTGGCGATCGAAGAGGCAGGCGTTGTCGATGGAGATGGCCGCTTGCGTGCCCAGGATCTCCAGCAGCGCCGCGCGGTCGGGTGTGAAGGCACCGGTGGACAGGTTGTTGGCCAGGAAGAGCACGCCCAGGTTGCGCCGTTGATGCACGATGGGCATGCAGAGGGCGGACTTCAGGCCGGTGGCCTGCACGACCGGATCGGCGGCAAATCGCCGGTCCTTCGAAGCGTCGTCCAGGACCACGGTCTCGCCGGTGCGATTGGCGTAGGCGACCAGGGTCTTGGGGATGTCGTCGCGGCTATCCATGGACTTGGAGCCGACGATCTCGACGCCATCGCCGGAGGTCGCGGCCTCGACGTAGAGCTGGCCGTCGCGCCGCAACAGCAGCGCGCCCCGTTCGGCGCCCGCGTTTTGCGCCAGAATCGCCAGCATGCGCTCGAGCAGCGCGTGCAGCTCGATCTCCTGGGACATGGCCTGGAAGGCGCGCACCACGGTGGCCACGTCCAGGTCGGACTGGCGCAGGGCGAGGTCGGCGTCCGAGGCGGACCCGATGACGGCCGGGAACTCCAGCGCCAGGGCGCCCGCCTTGGCCACCGCGCCCCACAACACGTAGCGGGTATGGGCCAGGGTGAGATAGCCGCCAGCGAACGAGTCGCGACCGCCGTCGAGATGAAAGCGCGCCGCGCGTTCGGCTGCCAGGGCCTCGATGTTCGGGTGGCCCGCGGCGTGAGCGGCGTCGATGGCCTCGTCGTAGAGCCTGGTCGCGTCCTCCTGCCCGCCGTCGATGCTGGCCTTCTCGGCTGCGGCCAGCAGGTGCAGTTGGCGGAAGTTGGACGGCTCATGCTCGGCCCAGGTGGCCAGGGATGCCAGGTGCGCCTCGATGGCGGGGCCGTACTCGGCGCGCGTCGCCGCGTCCAGGTCGGGCCAGGCGCCGGTCATGGCCAGGACCCGGAAGAGGGCGAACTCGGCCAGGACCAGCTGGCCGAAGAGGATGGCCGCCATGTCGCCTTCACCCTGCGCGGTCTTCATGATCTCGAGGCCGTCTGCAGGACGATTCCAGTACACCAGCAGCTGCAGGCGGGCGTTGTAATAGTGCTGTCGAGACAGGGCCAGTCCGGAATCGTGCATGAACTGCACGTACTCCGACTCGACCAGTTCGGTCTTGTCTCGCCAGGTGCCGCCGCTGAACTGGCCTCCCCCGGCGATGCGGCCGGTCAGGGAGCGCACGAATTGTCGATAGGCGACCGTGGCCTCGCCGGATTCATTGTCCATGATCAGCTGGTAGCGATCGAGCACCTCGCCCACTTCGTCCAGGCGGGTGCCGATGAAGCGACTGACGACGGGTACAAAGAAGGCGTTGTAGGCGGCCGAAATGGGCGCGCCGACGCGGATGCCCTTCTCTACGCCATCCTTGAGGATATCCAGGCACTCCTCGGCCGGCCGATGCCAGTGGCCGACCATGGCCGCGTACCACATGCTCGTCTTGGCGATGGTGGCGTCGTCGAAGACCCGCCGGGCCAGCTCCAGGCCGACGCGGCCGAGGGCGCCGCCTTCGGGATAGCGCCCCATGGCCGAAGCGATGGTCATGCCATAGGTGGCCCACGCGGGCGCGGAACCGCGGCAATTGCCCTTGTCCAGGGAGGCCAGGACGACGTTCATGGTGCCAACCTGGCTCAACGCCGGGTTGAAGAAGTAGCCCACCATGATGACCTCTTCGAGCAGGTCGATGGCGGCGATGTGGGTCGCATCGGTGGCGGTGGGCAGGTCGAGCAGCGATTGCAGGTCTTCGACATCGGCCAGGCGACCGGCGACGGCGGCGCCCAGCTCCCCCATGAGGGCGCCGATTCGCTCGGCGTCTTCGTGCCAGGGGATCTCGATGTCCACCAGGGCGAGGCCGGCGATCGCCGCGCGCAGGCCGTCGTCGTAGCGATTGTTGTGTCGGTACATGACCGCCTTCTGGTTGAAGACGGTGACCTTCACGTCGGTCTCACGCACGTTGGCCAGAACCTCGTCGAACAGGGGTTCTGCCTCGTCGTGGTGGCCCAGCAGGTAGCGACAATCCGCCCGCAAGCGAACCAGCTGGCTCATCAGGTCATAATGCTCCTGCCACGGGTCGCCCTCGAGCAGGCCGTGGGCGGCCTCGGCGTAGCCATTGGCCGCTTCGTATGCGGTCGCGCTGCGCGCCCGCAGCCCGGCCATGACGTTGAGTCGAATCAACTC
The DNA here is from genome assembly GCA_964438735.1 of uncultured Enterobacteriaceae bacterium. Classification (GTDB taxonomy): domain Bacteria; phylum Myxococcota_A; class UBA9042; order UBA9042; family UBA9042; genus CAYTLW01. The sequence continues at coordinate 16,022 of CAYTLW010000120.1, forward strand.
CAACGTCTCCTCGTCGTCGAGCAGCCCCCGCGCCGAGTTGAGGTGGTCGACCACGTCGAAGATGCGCTCCTCGAGTTCCTGGGCGGATGCGTTGCGCAGCAGCAGCCAACCGATGTCGCGATGCATGGCGGGCCGCTGCGCGTCGCTGGAGAGCAGGTAGGCGCCCTGCTGCACGCGGTCGTGCAGGAAGCGATAGGACTCGGCCAGGTTCTCGATGTACGACGGGATGGCCGCGTCTTCGCTCTCGGGCTCGGCGTCAGCTCGCGATGTGCCGAGCAGCGGCACGATCATGCCGGCCTGAACGGCTGACCAGAGCAAGGTCGCGGCGTCCCCGGGCGTCTTGCGCGTCACGGTGGCCAGGTTGCTCAGGTCGAATCGTGTGCCCATGCAGGCGGCCATGCGCAGCAGCTCCTGGGTCTCTTCGGGCAGCCCACGCAGCCTGCGCACCATCAGGTCGACCACGTTATCCGTGCTTTGAAGGTCGTCGATGCCCTCGCGGTTGTACTGCCATTGTCCGCTGTCGAGGTCGCGCCAGATCAGCCCCTCCTTGTGGACCGCCTCGAAGAACTGGATCAGGAAGAAGGGGTTGCCGCGCGTCTTGTTGAGCATCTGCACGGCGAGGTCGCGGGTCGCCTCGACGTCCGCGCGCAGGGTATCGGCGACCAGGCTGGCCACGTCGCGCTCGCTCAGGGGGGCCAGCACGATCTCGCTGCGGGCGCCGGAGGTGCTCTTCTCCAGCTCGGCCAGGGTCAACATGAGCGGGTGAACCTGGCTGACCTCGTTGTCGCGATAGGCCCCGATCAACAGCAACTGGATCGGCGACTCGTCGGTCATCAGGGTCCTGATCAACTTCAGCGACGCCTGGTCTGCCCACTGCAGATCGTCCAGGAAGACGACCAGCGGCTGCTCGTTGGCAAAGACGCCGACGAAGTGTTTGAAGAGGGCCGCGAAACGTCGCTCTGCGTCGGGCGGATCCAGCTCGGGTACGGCCGGCTGACGGCCGAGAATCACTTCGAGGTCGGGGATCACATCGATGAGCACCTGGGCGGAATCACCGACCGCGGCCAGGATGCGGGAGCGCCAGTTCGCCACGTCGTCGGCGCTCTGGGTCAGCACCTGGTGGACCAGCTCGCGGAACGCCGCGCCGAAGGCCAGGTAGGGGATGCCCCGACGGAACTGCTCGAACTTGCCGTGCACGAAGTAGCCGCGCCGCTCGACGATGGGCTTGTGCACCTCGTGGACCAGGGCCGACTTGCCGATGCCGGAGTAGCCCGACACCAGCAGCAGCTCCCGGTCGCCCGAGGCGACGCGCTCGAAAGCCTTCAACAAAGAGCTGACCTCGGAGTCCCGCCCGTACAGCTTCTCGGGCACCCGGAAGAGCTCGCTGGCGTCGTGGGCGCCCGCCTGGAAGTCCTCGTTGACGTCGCCGGAGGCCACCATGCCTTGGCAGGTCCGCAGATCGTCGATGATGCCCGCGGCGCTCTGGTAGCGATCTTCGGCGTTCTTGGCCAGCAGGCGGAGGACGATGGCGGACAGGGGCCGCGGCAGTTCGGGATTGATCTCGTGCGGTGGTCGCGGAGCCGAGGCGATGTGGGCGTGCACCAGTCCCAATGCGTCCAAGCCGACAAAGGGCGGCTCGCCAACCAGCAACTCGTACAACGTGGCGCCCAGGGAGTAGAAGTCCGAGCGATAGTCGACACCGCGATTCATGCGCCCGGTCTGCTCGGGCGAGACGTACTGCAGTCGACCCTCCAGCACGCCTGGGTGGACCACCTGGTGCGTCTCGCGAGGCAGGCGGCTGGCGATGCTATGGCAGCTGAGGTGCACCTGCAGCGAGGTCATATCGACCAGGAGATTGTGCGGGTTGACGTCCTTATGCAGCACCCGCTTGCGATGCAGGGCGTTCAGGACGCGAGCCAGCTCGATGCCGATCCAGAGCGCATCTTCCACCGGCAGGGCGCCGTCGACCAGCTGCTTGGACAGGGGCTCGCCGCCCGGATCCGGCAGGTCCAACGCCTGTGCACCACGCTGACCGGGCAGATCCACATCGACCAGGCCTACCGGCCGGTCGAGCAGCTGCAACAGCTCGTATTCATGGTGCAGCTTGGCTACGTGGCTGGCGTTGCCCGGAATACGGGGCGTGATCCGCAGGGACGCGGCGCCCTCGGTTTCGACGCGATGAACGCGGCTGTAGGTAGAGCGATAGAGCAGCTTGGCGTCGGCAACTGGCATACCGTCCTCCGGCGTCGGGTCAGCCACCTGGCAGGGCCGCGGACCGTCATGTGCAAATTGGGGGCGGTGAACGTAGCCCGAGCGCTGTAGAAGGCACAGGAATACAGGAAATTACGCTACCGTATCAAATCGTTGTGCTACGTATCCCCGGGGTTTCCCCTTCTCGTGGTGTGCCAGATCTCGGCCGACCCCGATCTGCACGCAGATCACGCGGCCACTGAGCCGTCCTCGACCCCGCTCGGCTCCAAGTCAGCCGAGCCAGCGACAGCCGAACATCGCCGGAGCACATCAGCCAGGTCCCAAGTGCACGTTCGGGCACAACTCGCCAGCCGGCTCCCTGAACAACCAGCCCGCCGAGTTCGCCAAGCTCTACCTACGCAGCTTCGCGATAGCAGAAGCTCAGCGTCCCGCCGAGCCGCTCGCGACGCTTCACGTCGCCCGCGCTGATCGTCTCGCCAGGGTCAGGCGCGATCAGCCGGTTGGCCAACCACTGATGAGGTCGCTCGACGTGGTAGTGCTCAGCGTACTCCGTGACAGCCAGCCGCAGGTGTCGCTCCGGCTTGAGAACGCAGTCAACGGTAGCCGTGCACCAACGCTTCCCGTAGTCGCTCACGCCGTCACCTCCGTCCCCTCGCGGAGATGATCGAGGTACTCCTTGAACACCACCGCGCGGTTCTTCTTGCGGTCGTCGAGGGCATGCAGCACGTTAGCCGCCTCGAGCACGCGCAGCGCCTTCGTCGCTGCGGGCCGCGAACACTCGAGCAGGTCCACCGCGCGGTTCACCGTGACGATCGGGTGCTGCGGCAGCAACTCGAAGAGCCGGAGGCTGAACACGGTTGCGTCGTCCCTGGCAAGTAGCCGCTCGCGCGACTCGCCGACGATCGCATGGAGGCGCCGTGCCGTCGCGATCGCCTCCTCTGCGACCGCGGCGGCGCCTTCCAGGAAGTATGCGAGCCAGCCCTCCCAATCGCCGTCGGTGCGGACGGCGCCGAGGCGGCGGTAGTACTCCTGGCGGTGGACCTTCAAGAAGAGGCTGAGGTAGAGGAGCGGGCGCGAGAGCAACCCCCAGTGGCGAAGGAGCAGCGTGATCAACAGGCGTCCCAGACGGCCGTTGCCGTCGAGGTAGGGGTGCAGTGTCTCGAACTGCACGTGCAAGAGGCCGACCCTGACGAGTGGCGGCAGGTCGCTCTCGCCGTGGATGGCGCGCTCGAATTCGCTGAGCAGCTCGCCGAGCCGATGTGGCGGAGGCGGGACGAAACTCGCGTTTCCCGGTCGCGTGCCTCCGATCCAGTTCTGCGACCGCCGCACCTCTCCCGGCTGTTTCTGGGCGCCTCGAGCCCCGGCTAGCAGTCGGCGATGGGTCTCCGACAGCAGGCGCATCGCGATGGGCAGGCCGGTGTCACTCTCAAGTTCTTCCCACGCGAAGCTGAGCGCGTCGACGTAGCCGCAGACCTCCTCGACGTCGGCGTCGACCGGTGCCTCTCCCGATGCCTCGACCTTGAGCAGGTCCATCAAGGTGGCCTGCGTCCCCTCGATCTGTGCGGAGAGAACCGCTTCCTTCCGGACGAAGGCGTAGACAAACCACTCCACTGAGGGCACGAGGTCGCCGGCGAGGTCGAGCAGACGCACCTGCTCTCGCGCGCGAGCAAGTAGCGGCGCAAGGCCGCCGTCCAGGTCCAGCGGCGGATCGCAGGGCGGCAACGGGAACGGGATGAAGGCGCTGACCTCCTCGCCCGCCACGGCGCTTCGCTCGTACTCTCCGGTCTGCCTCTTCATGGTCCACCCTGGGAAGCGTTCGCTTCACGTCGCCGGCCAACAATAAGCGATCGCTTCACTTGAGTCCATCAAAAGCAGCGATCGCTTCATGTGGCTCCCAGAGAAGCCGCGTGGAGAGGCGTTGGCGCACCGTGGTCCGCGATTATCCGTCACAAGCCTGTTCGGAACCACTGGAGGGCCGTTGACGCCCGCGAGAGCGTCGTGTTGACCCGGACAAGCACGAAGATCGGCTCGACGGGCGAGACTGGCTGGGCGAAATCGAGCAGAGCTGAGAACATCGTGTGCATGGGATCGGGATCTTACCACGCCGTGGAAGGGAGACGACCTTCGCCATCGGCGATGGTTTCGCAGCCGTCGGCCGGCGATCAGTGCACCCGTGGAGCGCCCCAGTTGTTCTCTGCGACCATCCTGCGGATCAGTTCACGGGTCTCGGCGTCGATGGGTCGACGACCTGGCCGCTCCAGGACAAGCTCGCCCTTGGAGCGGCAGGCCGTCTGGAGCGCTTGGATGATGAGGGTCAGCAGGAACACGACGAAGTGGTTCATGGTGGCGATCTCTGGCTGATCGCGGGCACGATCTCAACCTCAGGAGTGCGGTCACTGCGGGAATCGGCAGTCAGGAAGGGTGGCTCCAACCGCTCGATTTTGCGGGCCGACGAAGATTTGACGAGGGACAGCGCGGCTACCGCGGATGATTATGCGAACCAACATAATGCGCCGTTGCATAATGTCGCCGCCCGTGTTTGCATGTACAGCATGGAGTTCCTTGATCGAGAGTTCGAGCTCGAACGCCTGAACGCTTTGATGAGCGCAGGGCAGCCGGCGTTGGCCGTGCTGTACGGGCGTCGGCGGATCGGCAAGACCCGGCTGGTCGTCGAGTGGACGCGCAAGCACCGCGGAATCTACGCGGTCGCAGACCGATCGGTCGCGGTGCTCCAGCGTCGTCGCATGGCGAACGTACTTGCCGCAAAGCTCCCGGGGTTCGCGGACGTCGAGTACCCGACCTGGGACGCCTTCTTCGCTCGGCTGGCGCGAGAGGCCGTGGCGAGCGGATGGACAGGTCCGGTGGTGTTCGACGAGCTTCCCTACCTGGTGGCGGAGTCGCCGGAGCTCCCCAGCATTCTGCAGCGATGGATCGACCACGAGGCCAGAGATGCAGGGCTGGTCGTCGCCCTGGCCGGCTCCAGTCAACGAATGATGCAGGGGCTGGTACTCGACTCCAGTGAGCCGCTGTTTGGTCGGGCTACAGTCGTGTTGAACCTCGGACCGCTGCCGCCACGAGTGGTCTCCGCCATCGCGAAGAAGGGCGACGAGCTCGACTTTCTGACCGCGTGGGGCGGCGTGCCGCGCTATTGGGAGCTCGCCGCCGGAGGTGGACCTACGCGCGAGGCAGTGGACCGGCTGGTACTGGATCCGCTGGGTCCGTTGCACGACGAACCCGACCGGCTGCTGCTCGAGGAGATTCCCCCAGCGGCGTCGCTTCGCCCCGTCCTGGACGCGATCGGAGCCGGGGCGCATCGGGTCTCGGAGATCGGCGGCCGCTTGGGGCGCAACGCGACGTCCTTGTCACGGCCGTTGACTCGCCTGACCGCCATGGGTCTCGTTCGTCGCGATGTGCCCTTCGGTGAGCCCCCCCGCGCGAGTCGACGGAGCCTGTACCAGATAGCCGACCCTTTCACGCGTCTCTGGTTCCGGGTGGTGGCGCCCCATCGGGGCGTGCTCGCTGTCGCGAATCGCCAGACTCGTCTCTCCCTGCTCGACCGCGCCTGGCCAGCCCTGAGGGGTACGGCGTGGGAGGACCTCATGCGCAGCGCCGTGCCGGGTTCGAGCATCGCCGGGATCGAGTGGGGCGCGGCCGGCCGCTGGTGGCGCGGCAACGCGGCCGAATGGGACGTCGTCGCCCGCAGTCTGGACGGCCGCAAGCTGCTGCTGGGCGAGGCCCGATCCGGTGCTGTGGACGTCCGCCACGAAGCGGCCCGGCTTGCTCGTCGAGCTGCGCCGCCGGGCGTCAGCGGAGAGGAAGTGCGGGCATTGTTCGTTCCCCAGCACGACGGACCGTCTTTCGTCGAGGGCGTTCACGTGGTGGGCGCGGGTGTTATCTTCGGGGAGTGAGCGGCACTTGCCTCCCCCGCCACCCCAGGCAAGATCGCCCGATGACGACGCCGAGCCAGGCCCCCATCGCCATCACCATCAACCATCGTGTCAGCGAACACATCCGTGCCGAGCGGCTGCACTACGCAAAGCGCTCCCGTTTCGACTGTCCATCGTCACAACCTGATCCGACAGCCTTCGACGCCGCCAGAAGTCAGAGGTCCGGCAATTCCGGACCGTGACGACGACCAGCTACCGATGCGACGAGCGCTGGTATCGAGCGAGAACTGCTGGATCGCCATAGAGTCGGGACGGCCGGCAAATGAGCGCACAAGCCGGCCTCGCCCGCCGAGCCATTCTCCCGTCATCCAGGGTCGGATGCTCAAGCCGCGTCGCGCCACTCGCAGCGGTGATGGAGACCGCCGACCCGTGGAAGGGAGACGACCTTCGCCATCGGCGATGGTTTCGCAGCCGTCGGCCGGCGATCAGTGCACCCGTGGAGCGCCCCAGTTGTTCTCTGCGACCATCCTGCGGATCAGTTCACGGGTCTCGGCGTCGATGGGTCGACGACCTGGCCGCTCCAGGACAAGCTCGCCCTTGGAGCGGCAGGCCGTCTGGAGCGCTTGGATGATGAGGGTCAGCAGGAACACGACGAAGTGGTTCATGGTGGCGATCTCTGGCTGATCGCGGGCACGATCTCAACTTCAGGAGTGCGGTCACTGCGGGAATCGGCAGTCAGGAAGGGTGGCCCCAACCGCTCGATTTTGCGGGCCGACGAAGATTTGACGAGGGACAACTCAGGCCGTAGTGCGATCGCCCTGGAGGGCGCGCGCAGATCGCAAAACAGTAGCGCAAAATGATGCATGCTTCTTTTATTGAATCCTTTTCACGATTGGGGATTGGCTCAGCGCCGGCACTTCCTCCGCTTCAACGCCACCTACAACCCGACAGGGCAGCGGTTCAAGTCCACCGGACCTGGTTGTGACCGGGGACACGCCTCCTCTCGCCGCGGGTACGCCTGCGCTCCTCTCGCCGTGCCGATGCCGGCGCTACTCTCGCCCTGCCGACGCCGGCGCTCCTCTCGCCGCGCCGGCCCGGCGGTCCTGCTAAAGCGCCGATTCCGCGCCGAACTGTCTGAGCCGAGGGCGGACGCCCTTCGAGCCACGCGAGGCGCTACGTGGCCGAGGCGAGTCGAGGCGCGTGAGACCACCATCGAATGTACCAAGAACCCCAAACCTCCCCAGGGGGCGCGCCAAGGAAGGGGGTCCGGGGGAAACCTGCGGCGCGGGGGCGGAGCGC
>CAYTLW010000121.1:0-23210 GCA_964438735.1 uncultured Enterobacteriaceae bacterium
CTGTGCTGTGGTGCTTGTCCTGCTGGGCGATGTACGACCGGAGCGCGGGCACCCCCTTGTAGCCCTGTCGAGAAGGCTGCATAGCCTCTTTGCCATTCAAACCGTGCCAGCAAAGGGCAGGTCTCGTTGACCCACTTGGGGCTGTTGGCTTTGATTGTGCCTACGGTCTTGGACACCGACCTGCTCGCCTTGGTCAGCACGACGAGATGCACGTGATCCGAGACGCCTCCCGCGCAGAGCAGCTTGCCGTCTTCTGCGGCCAGGATGCCGCCGATGTACGCGTAGAGGTCATCTCTCCATGCCGCGTCCATGATCGGCTGGCGTTCCTTGGTCGAGAAGACGACGTGATAGAGAAGTGAGGTGAAGGTGCTTGCCATCGAATTGAGTCTCCTGTGAGGTTTGCATGGAGTGGTGACGTTCTGTCGCCGCTTCGCGGCTCGGGCTGTAGGGACTGCCAGACCTGGGGCTTACGCCCCAGGCTAACGACTGACGCCGCTTCGCGGCTCTTCTCGCGGCCTCGCGCGGCAAGCAGAGCTTCTCCCGCGTCGCTCGGCACACCTCTTCCCGAGACTAGGAAACTGGGGAAGTACCTACGGTCCGTCGAACTAGAGCCGACCATCCACCTCGCGCAGGGCGCCCGCAGCGTCCCCCTCGATCACCGCGCCATGGCTCGGGATGAGCCGCACCAGGCCATCCAGCTCCGCCATGCGATTCAGCCAGGCCTTGAACGCCGCCTTGCGCTTGAGCAGGAAGAAGCGGCCGATGACCGTCACCCGCGGCCCGCCGGTGCTGCCCAGCAGTCGGCCGTAGACGAACCAGAAGAAGCCCTTGCGATGGGGCAGGTTGAAGATGGCATCGCCCAGCACCAGGGACAGGCCATCCGGCGAGCGCACGACCATCACCCCTTCCATATCGCCGGCACCGTCGATGGCTTCGAAGCGCACCGTATCATCCTCAGGCACGGGCTGCGGCCGGTCGTTATAGGTCGTGTCCACCGCGACCACCTTCTCGATCCGCTTGCGGGCGCCGGCGGGGCAGATGACCTGGATGTCGGGGTAGCGCGCCTTGAAGCGCGCCGCGTCCAGACGATGCCAGCCGTTGGGCACCACCAGCCAGGTGGGCGTGCCCAGGGCCTCCAGCTCGGCCATGGCCGGCTCGTCCATGGCGATGCCGTTGTGGATCAGCAGCTCGCCGCCGGCCAGGCGAACTACGATCATGGTGCGTCGCAGGGCCATATTGGGCAGGTCGCCCTCGACCCGCCACAGGTTGTCGGCCAGCTGGACCATGGGGTCGTGGGGCAGCACAGGCCAGTCGTCGGGTGGCGTGCTCATGGTGCTCCTCCGTGGCCCGAGGTCGGTCGTTCGGGCGGGTCTCCTATTTCAGCGCGCAGTAGTCGGGTAGCTTGGACTTCACGCGGGCGGCATCCCAGACGCTGGGCTGACCCCAGAGGTGGCTCAGGGCGAAGTCCCAGGCGCCATAGGCCAGCGCCGCGGTCACCGTATGACCACCGCCGTGATCGCAGAGGATGGCCAGGTGCCCGTCCTTGACCAGCGCGTCCACCAGGGTCTGCATCATGACGTTGAACTTCAACAGCGACATGTACACATCGGTCGGCCCGCCATGGGAGCCGAGCACGGGCACCGACTGCACCGGCTTTTCGTAGGGGAAGAGCATTCCGCTGTCGATGCCGCCGCTGAAGACCACCGCGGCCGACAGGTAGTCGCCCCGGTGAATCAGCAGGTAGCTGCTCCAGATGGCCCCAGCGGAGAAGCCCGCGGTGCTGACGCGCTTGTTGTCGATGTCGAACTGCTCGTCGATGCAGGTCAGCAGGGAGTCGAAGAGCAGCAGGTCGAAGGCGGGCGGCTTCTGGGCCAGCATGGAGGGGAACTGCCAGACGGCCACGGCGTTGGCCACCGGCGCCACCGCGTCCGGGGCGACGATGACCGCGTTGCGGCTGTTGGAGATGCCGGCGGCGCCGAGGATGTTGGAGAAGTTCGCCGAACTGTCGCCCAGGCCGTGCCATAAAAAGACCAGCGGCGCGCCCTTGGGGGTGCCCGGGATGAACAGGCGGAAGCTGCGCACGGCGCCACCGGCGGTGATCTTGTTGACCCCGGCGACCAGCTTGGGGCATTTGCCGAGGGCGTAGGGTTTGGGCGCGGGGGGCGCGGCGCCCGTATTGCCCGCGTCCGCTGGACCGGCATCGATCGTGGCGCTGGCGTCGGCGCCGTCGGCCGAAGCGCTGGCGTCGTCGGCAGACGCGCCGTCGTCGCTGCCGCCCGCGTCGGCGCCGCCATCGACCGCGCTGCTATCTGCCGCCGTTCCGCCGCCGCCATCGTCGCTGCTGCAGGCCGTCCCCAGCAGCAGGCCGCAGGTCATCAGCAGGACAGGCAGGGTCCAGCGGCGAGACAGGGGTGTACACATGACGATCCTCCGGCGCCGGGTGGCGGCGGAAACATCGCATGCCCCGGCTTGCAGGTGAAGGGCGGGATGTGGATCACGGTCGGGGAGTTGCACTCAACGGCCTTCCGCAGTAAACCCCGCGCCTGTCCGGGCGCTTTGGGGCGGCCCGGATTCGTCCACTCCAAGGATCGCCCGTGAAGGTCGTCGCCATCCGCTTCACCTTGCTCTTCGGCCTGTGGCTGCTCTGGTCCGGCCACACCGAGCCGCTGTTGATCTGCTTCGGGCTGGGCAGCTGCGCGCTGACCGTGTGGCTGACCGGGCGCATGTACCAGCAGGGGCATATCCGGCCGACCTATAGCCTGGGCCTGCGTCCGCTGGCGTATGTGCCGTGGCTGACCTGGGAGATCGTCAAGTCGAACATCGACGTGGCGCGCGTGGTCCTGTCGCCCAAGATGAAGATCAACCCGCGCTTGATACGTGTGCCTGCGAGCCAGCGCGGCGAGGTCGGCCAGGCCATCTTCGCCAACAGCATCACCCTGACGCCGGGCACCATCACGCTGGATCTGCGCGACGGCCAGGCCTTGGTGCACGCCCTGACCGACGAGTCCGCCGAGGGCCTGCAATCGGGCGAGATGAACCGGCGCGTGGCCGCCCTGGAGGGCCCGCGGTGATCTTCGACCTGGCCCTGATCGGTGTGTTGATCACCATGGCCCTGGCCCTGGCCCGGGCGGTGGCCGGTCCGACCGCCTTCGATCGCCTGCTGGCGGCCAACATGTTCGGCACCAAGACCATGCTGCTCATCGCCGTGGCCGGCTTCTGGAGCGGCCGCCCGGAGTGGCTCGACCTGGCGCTCCTGTACGCCATCCTGGGCTTCATCGGCGCCATCGCGGTGGCCAAGTTCAGCCGCTACGGCAACCTGGGCAACGACGACGAGAGGGTGGACCCATGAGCGCCGCCGTCGAGGTCGTCAGCGCGATCCTGCTGCTCACCGGCGCGGTCTTCTGCGTCATCGGCGGCATCGGCGTCGTGCGCCTGCCCGACCTCTACTCGCGCACCCACGCCGCCTCCATCACCGACACCCTGGGCGCCGGCCTGATGCTGCTCGGCCTGATGGGTTATGGCGGCTTCTCGCTGGTGACGGTCAAGCTGATCCTGATCGTGGTGCTGCTCTGGGTGACCAGCCCGACCATCGCCCACGCCCTGGTCAAGGCGGCCCACGCCGGCGGCGTGCGCGTCGAAGAGGCGCCCGCAGAAGGCGCAGTTGAGGCTTCAGCAGACCCAGCGCCAGAGGCCCAAGAGTCGACAGACGACGCGGACACCGAAGAGGAGGGCGCCAACCATGACGGTTGAAGCCATCCTCTTCGCCTTCCTGCTGGTCATCGCCCTGATGGTCTCGCGGCTGCGCAACCTCTTCGCCGCGGCCATGCTCACGGGCATCTTCAGCCTGCTCTCGGCCGGCCTGTTCACCCTGATGGACGCGGTCGACGTGGCCTTCACCGAAGCCGCCGTGGGCGCTGGCGTGGCCACGGTGCTGGTGCTGGGCTGCCTGTCGCTGACCGACAAGGTGGAGCACCAGCAGCCCTTCCGCATCGTGCCCCTGCTGGTGGTCCTGCTCACCGGCGCGGCCTTGCTCTGGGGCATCACCGACATCCACGCCTATGGCGACCCGACGGCGCAGATCCACCACTACATGGTGCCGGAGTTCGTCGAGGGGTCGCGGACCGTCATCGGCCTGCCGAACATCGTCACCTCGGTCCTGGGCAGCTACCGGGGCTATGACACCCTGGGCGAGACCACGGTCATCTTCACGGCGGGCATCGCGGTGATGATTCTGCTTGGCCGTGGAATAGAGAGCCGTGGAATAGAGAGTCGTGGGACAGAGAGTCGTGGCATCAAGCCGGCCGACGGCGACGACGCCAGCGGAGATGGGGAGGGCCAGGCATGAGCCCGACGACCTCCCAGCAGCCAGGCCGCAAGAAGGCCGAGTTCAGCCGCACCACCCGGATGCGCCACATCCCGGTGTTGAAGTCCGTCAGCAAGGCGATGATCCCCATCATCCTGCTGTTCGGCCTCTACGTGCAGTTCCACGGCGACTTCGGCCCCGGCGGCGGCTTCCAAGCGGGGGTCATCTTCGGCGCCGGCATCATCCTGTATGGCTTGATGTTCGACCTGGACGCGGCCTGGCGGGTCTTTCCGCCGATCGCCGTGGAGATCTGCCTGGCCCTGGGCGTGCTGCTCTTCGGCGGCACCGGGGTGGCGGGCATGTTGCTGGGCGGCAACTTCCTGGATTACGGCGTGCTGGACAGCCATGACCCCAGCCACGGGCAGCACCTGGGTATCCTGCTGATCGAGCTCGGCGTCGGCATCACCGTCACCGCCGCCATGATCGGCATCTTCTACAACTTCGCCGGCAGGTGGCGCAGATGATGGAGCTGCTCTCCCAACTGCTGGCCAACTGGCACCTGGTCGTGGTCGTCGGCCTGATGATGATCGGCCTGTATACGGTCATCGCGCGCGACAACCTGATCAAGAAGCTGCTCGGCCTGAGCATCTTCCAGGTCGCCGTGATCATGTACTATGTCAGCATCGGCAAGGTCACCGGCGGCACCGCGCCCATCCTCATCGAGGGCCAGCCGGACGCCGTCTACTCCAACGTGCTGCCCCACGTGCTGATGCTCACCGCCATCGTGGTGGGCATCGCCACCCTGGCCCTGGCGCTGGCCCTGGTGGTGCGCATTCAGGAGGCCTACGGCACCGTCGAGGAAGATGACCTGGTGCGCCTCGACGCGGAGGATCCGTGAGCCAGCACCTGCCAGCCCTGCAGGTCATCGTGCCGCTGCTGGCGGCGCCGCTCTGCCTGTTGCTGCGCAAGCCCTCGCTGACCCGCATCTTCGCCCAGGCGGTGGCCTGGACCTGCCTGGCCATCGCCGGACTGCTCCTGGCCCAGGTGCACGATGGCGGCGTCATCTCCTACGTCTTCGGCGGCTGGACGGCGCCCTGGGGCATCGAGTACCGGGTCGACGTGCTCAACGCCTACGTGCTGGTCATCGTGTCGGTCATCGGCGCCGTGGTGCTGCTCTTCGGCCCCGGCAGCGCCGGCACCCGCATCCCGCCCGGCCGAGAACACCTCTTTCACGCCCTGCTGCTGCTGGCCATGGCCGGCCTGCTGGGCATCGCCATCACGGGCGATCTCTTCAACGTCTTCGTCTTCCTGGAGATCCTGTCGCTGTCGTCGTACGCGCTCATCGCCATGGGCTACCGCCGACGCGCCCTGACTGCGGCCTACTCCTACCTGATCATGGGCACCATCGCCGGCACCTTCATCCTGCTTGGCATCGGGCTGCTCTACCAGGCCACAGGTACCCTGAACATGGCCGACATGGTCGACCGCCTGCCCGCAGCGCTGCATACCCGAACGCCCATCCTGGCCCTGGGCCTGCTCACGGTCGGTCTGTGCATCAAGCTGGCCGTCTTCCCGCTGCATCACTGGCTGCCCAACGCCTACGCCGAGGCGCCGTCGGTGGTCTCGGCCTTCCTGGCCGCCACGGCCACCAAGGTCAGCTACTACGTGCTGCTGCGGGTGCTCTTCGGCATCTTCGGCGTCGCCTTCGTCTTCGGCACCCTGCGCATCGACATGGTGCTCATCCCCCTGGCCGTGGTGGCCATGTTCGTCGGCTCCATCGCCGCCATCTACCAGACCGATCTGAAGCGCGTACTGGCGTTTTCGTCGGTGGCCCAGGTGGGCTACATGACCCTGGGCCTGGGATTCGCCTCGCTCAACGGCCTCACCGGCGGCCTGGTCCACCTGTTCAATCACGCCTTGATGAAGGGCGGCCTCTTCCTGGTCGTCGGCTGCATCACCCTGTCCATCGACTCGGCCCGGGTGCAGGATCTCAAGGGCTTCGGCAAGCGCCACCGGTGGATCATGGTCGCCTTCCTCATCGGCGGTCTGAGCCTGGTGGGCGTGCCGGGCACCGTCGGCTTCATCTCCAAGTGGTACCTGGTCCTGGCCGCCCTGGAGAAGGGCTGGTACCTGGTCGCCGCCCTCATCGTGCTCTCGTCGCTGCTCGCCCTCATCTACATCTGGCGCATCGTCGAGCTGGCCTGGTTCCACGAGCCGGCTGAAGGCGCGCAGATGAAGTCCGTGCCCGTGCACATGCTCGTGCCCACCTGGATGCTCATCGGCGCCACGGTCGTCTTCGGCCTGACCACCGATCTGACCGCCGGCGTCGCCCGCCAGGCCGCCGCCCTGCTGCTGGGGGTCTCGCCATGAGCCCCACCACCCTGGCCGTGCTGGCCATGCTGGCACCCGTGGCGGCTTCGCTGGGCATCCTGGCCCTGGGACGCTGGCCCAAAGCCCGCAGCGCCTGGACCATCGGCACCTCGCCGGTGGGATTCATCTTCCTGCTGCTGCTCTACCCACATATCACCGGCGGCGGCCGCCCCGCCTTCGAGCTGCTCGAGATCCTGCCCGGCCTCTCGGTCGCCTTCGAGGTCGAGCCCCTGGGCCTGCTCTACGCCATGGTCGCCTCGGGCCTGTGGATCCTCACCTCCATCTATGCCGTCGGCTACATGAAGCACCAGGAGGAGCCTCGCCAGACCGGCTTCTTCTTCTTCTTCGCCATTGCGATCGGAGCGGCCATGGGCGTGGCGTTTTCGGGCAACCTGCTGACCCTCTTCCTCTTCTACGAGCTCCTCACGCTCTCCACCTTCCCCCTGGTCACCCACCGCCGCAACGACTACGCCATGCGCGCCGGCCGGGTCTACCTGGGGCTGCTCATCTTCACCTCGGTCTGCTTCCTGCTCACCGCCATCATCTGGACCTGGCACCTCACCGGCACCCTGGACTTCACCCCCGGCGGCATCCTGGCCGGCAAGGCGGAAGGTCCCGTGCTGGCCGTGCTGCTGGGCCTGTTCGCCTTCGGTTCGGGCAAGGCCGCGCTCATGCCCCTGCACCGCTGGCTGCCGCGGGCCATGGTCGCTCCGGCCCCGGTCAGCGCCCTGCTGCACGCGGTCGCCGTGGTCAAAGCTGGCGTCTTCACCGTGCTCAAAGTCGTGGTCTACATCTTCGGCCTGGAGACCCTGCAGTCCACGGGCGTGTCCATCTGGCTGATGTACGTCGCCGCGTTCACGGTGCTCACCGCCTCGGTCATCGCCGTCACCCAGCCCAACCTCAAGGCCCGCCTGGCCTACTCGACCATCTCCCAGCTGGGCTACATCGTGCTCGGCGCCGCCATGGCCACCTCCGCCAGCGTGGTCGGCGCCGGCCTGCACATCGCCACCCATGCTTTTGGAAAGATCACCCTCTTCTTCTGCGCCGGCGCCATCTACGCCGTCACCCACGCCATCGAGATCCCCGACATGGACGGCATCGGCAAGCGCATGCCGGTCACCATGGGCGCCTTCGGCATCGCCTCGGTCTCCATCATCGGCCTGCCCCCCATGGGCGGCTCGTGGAGCAAGTGGTGGCTGCTCACCGGCGCCCTGGACGCCCACCAGCCCATTTTCGTCGCCGTGCTGCTCATCTCCTCGCTGCTCTCCATCGCCTACCTCATGCCCATCGTCGCGCGCGCCTTCTTCGCCGCGCCCAAGCTCGACGACGACGGCCGCGAGCGGGTGCACTACGACGCCAAGGCCTTCGACCCCAGCCGCCTCTGGGGCGACGAGTCGGCCATCAAGGAGGCGCCCCTGCCCATGGTCCTGGCCCTCTGCCTCACGGCCCTGGGTGCGTTGGTGCTCTTCTTCTGCGCGGACGAGGTGGTCGCGCTGCTGAGCCCCATCGCGCAATAGTGATACAGAGGTGTCAGACCCTCACACATTAGAACTTTGCCGTCCAACCCATTGATCACTGGTTAACGGCCGAAATCCTGTGAAACGGGTGGCACCCCGCAAGACAGCTTGCTAGGCTCGCCGCTTCAATGTCCGAACGGGGGGAGTTCATGCAGGAACGACACACATTGGTCCATTATCTGGCCCACTGGGCCGACACCACGCCCGAATCGCCGGCGATTCACGAAAAAGCGGCCGACGGCAGCTGGCGGACCTGGACCTGGGCGCAGTACTGGCAGGATGTGCGCGACCTGGCCAAGGGCTTCATCGCCCTGGACCACCAGCCCGGTGAATGCATCGGCCTCATCGGCGGCTCCCGTTGCGGCTGGGTCATCAGCCAGTTCGCCATCATGGCGGCGCGCGGCATCCCGGCGTCCATCTACCCCAACAACACCACCGAGCAGGCCTCGTACATCATCGGCAACTCGCGCTCGAAGATCGTCATCGCCGACACCGACGAGCAGCTGGCCAAGTATCGCTCCGGCATCGAGCAGGGCCTGATGAGCGCCGACCACCTCGTGTTGATGGACGAGCCCGCCGCCGGCGTCGACGACGTCAAGTCCCTCTCGGCGTTGCAGAAGCTCGGCCGCGAGCAGGACGACGCCGAGCTCGACAAGCGCCTGGCCGAGATGACGCCCGACGAGACGACGATGCTGATCTACACCTCGGGCACCACCGGCGTGCCCAAGGGCGTGATGCTGTCCCATACCAACATCATGTCCATGAGCGATGGGCTGTTCGAGCGCTTCCCTGGCTTCAAGCAGGGGGTGCCCTTCCGCATCATCAGCTACCTGCCGCTGTGCCATGTGGCCGAGCAGATCGCCACCAACTTCGCCCAGATGGGCACCGGCGGCGAGGCGTATTTCTGCTCCGACATCAAGAAGATCAAAGACTTCCTCACCGAGGTGCGGCCGACCGTCTTCCTGGGCGTGCCGCGTGTCTGGGAGAAGTTCCAGGCCGTGCTCGAGAGCAAGCTGGGCGAGGCCACAGGCATCAAGGCGGCGCTGGCCGGCTGGGCGCGGCGCACAGAGCTCGCGGCCATGATGCACCAGGCCGAGACCGGCCAGGAGGTCAACGGCCTCGGTCGCAAGCTGGCCAACAAGTTGGTGGTCTCCAAGGTCAAGGCGGCGCTGGGCCTGGACAATCTCTACCTGGCGGTGACCGGCGCGGCGCCGATTTCGCGCGGCACGCTGGAGTTCTTCGCCTCGCTGGGCATCACCATCTACGAGGTCTATGGCATGAGCGAGACGACGGGCATCTGCACCTCGTCGAGCTACGGCCGGCCGCGTTTTGGCAGCGTGGGTCAGGCCATGCCCGGGGTCGAGGTGCGCATCGCCGCAGACGACGAGATCCTGGTCAAGGGGCCCATCTGCACCAAGGGCTACCTGCACATGGAAGCGGAGACCGCCGAGCTCTACGACGACGAGGGCTGGCTGCATACCGGCGACCTGGGCGCCAAGGATGACCAGGGTTACGTGCGCATCACGGGCCGCAAGAAGGACATCCTGGTCACCGCCGGCGGCAAGAACATCGCTCCGGCCGAGATGGAAGGCCACATCAACCAGATCCCCGGCGTCGGCCAGGTGGTCGTGGTGGGCGACAAGATGCCCTACCTCAGCGCCCTCATCACGCTGGACATCGAGGCCCTGGACGTGCTCAGCCGAGACGCCGGCGTGGCCCAGGCCTCCCTGCCCGAGCTCGCCGGTCAGGACGCCGTGCGAGAGTACCTGATGAAGCGGGTCGAAGCGGACTGCAACAGCAAGGTCGCCCGCTACCAGACCATCAAGCGCATCAAGGTGCTGCCCGTCGAATTCAGCGTCGACGGCGGTGAGTTGACGCCGACCATGAAGGCCAAGCGCAACGTGGTGGTCGACAAGTACGCCGCGGATATCGAGGCGCTCTACGCCTGAGGTGCGATGTGTGATGGAGAGGTGTCAGACCCTCATATATCAGAACATGCCCATCTAACCCCTTTATTCCAGGTTGGATGGGGCGCTGAAGCCTCCTCACCCGCTGCCAGCGCCCTGGCGCCTCGGATTCATCTCTTTTTTCAGGAAGTTCGGCCGCACGCCCTGTGCTGCCTGCGCCTTCGACCACACACTGCGCCATCATGGCGCCCGTCACCGCCCAACTCGACAATGGCCGACCGCGCATCCGGCCGCAGTTCACCTTCGAGGTGCGACTGCCCCGTGACGATGTCATCGAGCGGCTACGCGACGGACTTGAGGCCAAACGCTGGCCGCTGAGCGGCGCCGTCTCCAGCGAACACGTCGATGTGCGCATGAACGAGGAGCGGCGCCACACCTGGTCGCCCTGGCTCACACTCTGGGTAGAAGAGCAGGACGCGGGCAGCCGGGTTCGTGGCCGATTCGGTCCCCATCCGGACATCTGGACGCTGTACCTGGGCTTGTACGCGGCGGTGATCCTCGTCTCGGGCGCCATCGGGCTGTATGGCGTCGCCCAGTGGATGATCGACCAGTCAGCGTGGGGCCTGTGGGCCCTGCCGGCCGGCTGCCTGGGCGTACTCCTGGTCTGGGCGTCGGCTTTCGTCGGCCAGGGGTTGAGCACCGAACAGACCATGATCATGCGCGCCTTTGTGGTCGATTCTGTGGGCGATGCGGCCGGCGGCATGGCCACCGTGGGGCCCGCCCTGTCCCTGCCGCCGGAGGTGCAGGCCGCCGATCTGAACGCCGCCGACGCCGCCGCCGAGGTACTGGCCCGCTGGCAACAGGCCTCCCGTCCAGCGGCCGGTAACGCCGCCCGCCATGTGCTGCCTCGAAGGCGACCCAAGGGGTAGCCCGCATCGGTCATCGAAGTGGCGGGGGCGGACTGTCTCCGCCGGCCGGGATATGGCAGGGTCAAGCCATGAGATCGCCCACCCGCCTGCTCCTGTTGGCCCTGTTCTGGCTCTGCGCCGCGTGCGTCGTCAATCCCGTACCGACGCCCGGTGAAGAAGGCGCGGCCAACATCGGCCTGCAAAAGACCGATGACGTCACAACCGGCGATATCGGCGGGCAAGGGGAGCCCACCGGCACCATCGACGCCGGCGCCGGCCCGGAGAAGGACGTATCCCCGGCCCCCCTGGAAGACGCAGGCGCCGCGGAGGACGCAGCCACCTGGCCGGGCGAAGACATCTACGGATTTGACGTCAGCGCAGGCGATACCGGCAGCGCTGAAGTCGGACAAACCGACCCAGACGGCTCAGGTTCAGATATCGCTGACACAGGCAGTTCAGACACTGGCAGCGCAGACACGGGCAGCGCGGATACCGGCGGCGGCGATACGGTCGGCGTCGATACGGTCGGCGCCGATACGAACCCCGCAGCCTCGCCCGACGCCGGCCCCGACTCCTGCCCCAAACCCACAGGCGCCCTGTCGGTGCTCTTTTTGGGCAACAGCTACACCTCCGCCAACGATCTGCCCGGCATGCTCGGCAAGCTGTCGGGCAGCCTGGGCAAGACCATCGACCACCAGTCGGTCACCAAGGGCGGCTGGACCCTGGGCGCGACGCCCAACGACCACGCCAGCGATCCGGACAGCCTCAACGCCCTGGTCGCCAAACCCTGGCACGCGGTGGTGCTGCAGGAGCAGAGCCAGATCCCGGTCATCCCGCCCTTCAACAAGACCGTCATGCTGCCCGGCGCCAAGAAGCTGGTCGCCAAGCTGCAGAGCAGCAACACCTGCGCCAAGGTGCTCCTCTTCCTGACCTGGGGTCGCAAGAAGGGCGGCAAACAATGCGCCGGTGTCACCTGCAGCCCGCCCTTCGCCGATTTCGGCGAGATGCAGGACGCGCTCACCGCTGCCTACCTCGACGTGGCCAAGCAGGTCGGCGGCGCCGTGGTGCCCGTGGGCGAGGCCTGGCGAAAGGCCATCGACGCCGGCGGCATCGAGCTGTTCTCCGCTGATGGCAGTCATCCCAGCGTCGCCGGGACGTATCTGGCAGCAGCGACGTTCCACGCGGCGTTGTTCAAGCAGAGCCCGGCCAAGGCGTCGTTTGTGGCCGGCTTGAGCAAGGGCGAGGCGGGCAAGCTGGTTGGGTATGCGGCGGCGACGGTGCTGGATGATCCTGGCAAGTGGGGTTTGTAGGGTAGGGACACGGCCGCGGGGACCGCCTATCCGCCCAACGTCACCTTCGCACACCAGTATTTGCCATCGGGTTGCATCAGGCACTTGCCGACGTGCTTGTCATCGTCCAGCCAGCCGCAGTCGATGGCCTCGTTGACCGGGTGGCAGCAGGGCTCGGCGACGGATGGCGGCAGGCTCCAGCAGCTGTTGAACACGCACAGGTCGAGGGTGCAGGCGAGGCCATCTTCGCAGTCGAACTGGTCGAGGCAGCAGTCCGGCTTGGGCGTGTGGGTGCAGGAGCAATCTGCGCACGCCTCCACGGTGCAGGCGTTGTTGTCGTCGCAACTGGTGGCGGCATTCAGCGGAGAGCAACAGCTACAGCCCGCGGACTTGGGGAAGGAGCAGATGCCAACGGTGTTGCCATTGAGTTCGCACTTGTCGGTGGTGCACTTGTCGCCGTCGTCGCAGTCCTTGTCGGAAGCGCAGCAGCCATCCTTGGGCACAGTGTGTCGGCAGACGTGCAGGCAGTAGTCGACGGTGCAGTCGTTGCCGTCGTCGCAGTCGCTGTCCGACTTGCAGCAGTACGTGGAATCGAACTCGTGCGCACACGTCTTGTCGGCCTTGCAGGAGTCGATGGTGCAGGGATCGCCGTCGTCGCAATCGCCCGTGGATGTGCAGCAGGCTTGGGCATCGGCGACAAACGAACACTTGTGATCCGGCGTGCAGGTGTCCGTGGTGCACTTATCGCCATCGTCGCAGTCCACATTCGAGCTGCAGCAGGACGGGTCGCCAGTGACTCCCGCCACGAACTTGCAGATGCCCTCACTCAGGTCGCAGAAGTCAATGGTGCAGTCATCAAAGTCCATGCACGCGAGGTTGGTGTCGCAGCACTCCATGCTCGCTTTCGGCACGTAGCATTTGTGATTGACGCACCAGCCGAGCGAACAGGACTTGGGGAAGCCAGAGCACTCCTTGTTGCTTTCACAACAAGTGGGATCGTTCTTCGTGTACTTGCAGGTCAGCTTGGCCTTGTCACAGGTCTCTTGGGTACAGAACAGCCCGTCGTCGCATTCAGCGTCGCTCGTGCAGCAACTGGGCAGTGCCTTGTGTTTGCACGAGCCGATGTCACCAAACTTGGTGGGTGCGCATTCATCGAGCGTGCAGGGGTTGCCGTCGTCGCAGCTCAGCGGGTCCTTCTTCGAGCAGCAACCGCTCACGCCATAGTTGGTGCACAGGCCGTTCGGGCCGCAGAAGTCCCAGGTGCACGAGTTGCCGTCGTCGCACTCACCCGGTTTGCAGCATGGCTCGCCCGTTGGCCCCTGGCCGTCAGGAGCCGGCAGATGCTCACACTGGGTCCAGCCGCCGGGCATCTTCTTGCTGCACTTGTCGATGTTGCAATGGAGCTTGTCATCGCAGTCGCCGGAGTCGTGGCAACACTCGGGCTTGAAGATGTCGGGGCCGTACTTGCACTCGTTGTTCACACACGCCCCGACCTTGCAGATATCGGTCGACACGCATTGCGAATCGACCGTGCACGGCTTCAGCGACAGCGCCTGGACCGCAAGGCCATCGCCGCCATCTGCCTCGTCGGCCGTCGGTCCTTCAACTACGCAACCCCACAGCAGACAGCACGTCACCAGGGCGAAGAATCGCCAGCGCATGTCGGGTCTCCGAGGGGGAGCGGCTGGCTTGAGTCTAGCACGGCAGTGCAGTGAAACGACAGGAGTTTAGGGTTCTCCCGCGAGTCCGGTAGGGGCAGAGATACGGCCACCGCCTCCTAAAAGAACGCCTGGGTCACGCTCACCACATGCAGCCACCGCGCATACTGCGCGCCTTCGGGGAAGCTCGGCCCGCCAAACAGCCCGTCGAGCTGGTGCATGGCCATATAGCTGACGGTCGTCGAACGCATGGTGAATTGCAGGCCCAGGTCCAGTCGGTCGTTCGCGCCGCCGATCAGCGGTCCCGTCGAGGCGGACTGACCGCCGGTCGCTGGAGGGCCGGCCATGTTCGCGGCGTGTGGCGCCCGGGGCAGGTAGGGCACGAACATCCGGGCCCACAAAGCCGGACCCTCGTTCGGATTATTGCCGAAAGCGTGCCAATGGATGGCCACCTTCGTAAAGACGCCGAGGGCACCCATATCCGCGCCTGCACCAAGGGTGATGGCCGGCCACTGCACCGTGCCCCATACCGTCAACAAGAACATGTCCAGCAACGAAGGCTCCTGGTCACCTTGATTGCCGGCGAGCGGGGCGCTGACGCCCAGGAGAACGCCATATCGATCGGCCAACACCGCGCCCTGACCGGCGGCGACGTGTACACCAAGACCCGGGCGGCTCTTCCGTTGCTCCTGGCAGGTGATGTGGCAGTTCAGCTGCTCGCCACTGCCAAGCGAACCGGAGAGGCCCGCGTTCACATAGGGCCCGGGCTTGACTCGGAGCGGATGCAGAATCGGCGCCACGCAGCCGCCCAGAATCAGGGCAAGAGTCAATGTCATGGCGGGGGCCAGCGTCTGGAGCCCGTCTCCCGCGAATGCGCTCACCCCAATCTGCGCCTTCAAGGCTTCACCACTTTCACCGCCACCGGTTTGGTGGTCGAAAGATGGCTGCCGTTGCCGAGCTCCCCATACGTATTCGATCCCCAGCACATGACGTCTCCGTCGATTTTACGTGCACAAGAGTGGTTCTTGCCCGCCGCCACCTCGACCACCGGCCCAATCTCCTTGACCGCCACGGGCACCAAGGCGTCCGCGTCCACGCCCTTGAACCCGTTGCCCAGCTGTCCGGTGCCGTTGAAGCCCCAGCAGACGGGGCTCTTGTTCTTCAGGATGGCACAATTGTGGAAGATGCCGGCGCTCAAAGAGGTGATCTCGGCCAGGTTCTTCACCGGCACCGGCTGCAGCGCCAATTCCTTCGTGCCGTTGCCGATCTGGCCGTAGGTGTTGATGCCGAAGCAGAGGGTCTTGCCGGCCATGGTGACCACGCAGCTGTGCTCACCGCCCAGCTGGACCAGCTTCACCTTGCCCAGGCCCTTGGGCACCACCGGTGTGACATGTGAGAAGGGGTATTCCGCCTTCTTTCCAGTGCCTACCTGGCCGCCGTTGTTCTTTCCCCAGCAGCGCAGCAGGTCGTCGGTGCCGACGGCGCAGGTGTGCGAATCGCCGGCCCAGACGGTCTTGCTCTTGCCGATGCCCTTGACCAGCACCGGCAGCGGCGTCGGTGAGACGTAGCTGGTCTTGCCCGTGCCCAGCTGGCCGTTGTTGTTGTAGCCCCAGCAGACCAGCTGGCCGTCCTTCTTCACCGCGCAGTTGTGGGAAAAGCCCACCGCCAGATGCACCACGTTGTCCAGGCCCGTCACCTGCACGCCCACCTTGCTGGACTTGGTGAGGCCGTTGCCCAACTGGCCGTACTTGTTCCAGCCCCAGCAGCGCACATGGCCGGTCTTCATGCGAGCGCAATTATGCCAGCCACCGGCGAGCACCTTTTGGGCGCCGGTGACCGCGACGACCTTGGTGGGGATGGAATGCTCCTTGGCATCACCCGTGCCCAACTGCCACTTGTCGTTGGCCCCCCAGCACGAGGCCGTGCCGTCGCCGTGGATGGCGCAGCTATGTTCCTGACGGGTGGAGACCGAGGCGGCGTAGGGGAACTTGCAGATGCCGCTGACGCAGATCTTGTCCTCGTCGCAGGCGTCGCCCAGGGCCAGGGGCGTGTGGTGGCAGGCGGTCCCGGGGTGGCAGCCGTCGGCGGTGCACGGGTCGGAGTCGTCGCAGTTCTTGGCCGGACCCGGCACGCAGCCCTTGGCGGCGCACTGGTCGGCGACGGTGCAGGCGTTGTTGTCGTCGCAAGGGGCGGTGTTGGCGGCGAAGATGCAGTCGCCCGTCTTGGTATTGCAGCTGTCGTCAGTGCAGATGTTGTCGTCGTTGCAAACGGTGGCCTTGCCGGGCAGGCAAGCGCCGTCGCCGCAGAGATCGTTCAAGGTACAGGCGTTGTCGTCGCTGCATTTGGGACCGGTCAGCGCCGCGAAGTCGCAGCCCGACGCCGGCTTGCAGCTGTCCTTTGTGCAGACCTCCTCGTCATCGCAGACGGTCAGAGCGCCGGCCAGGCAGACACCGTCTTTGCAGGCGTCGGCGACGGTGCAGACGTCGCCTTCGCTGCATGACGGACCGCTGAGTTTGTTGTGGGTGCAGCCGGTCTTGGCGCCGCAGCCGTCGGCGGTGCAGGTATTGCCAGCGTTGCAGGGCGTGGTGGCGCCGGGCAGGCAGGCGCCGTCTTTGCACATATCGCCCACGGTGCAGGCGCTGCCGTCGTCACACTCGGTGTCGACGAGGTTGTCATGACTGCAGGCGTTGTCGGTGCAGCCGTCGCTGGTGCAGGGGTTGCCATCGTCGCAATCGGCGGCCTTGCAGGTGGGGCCGACGTCCTTGACCGGCCCCGTGTCGCCGGTGGCGTCGACCTTTGTGCCGCCGGCGTCTGGTTCAGCGGTATCGGGCTCAACCGCATCGGCCTGTTTCGAGTCCTTGGCCGCGGCGTCTGCGCTCGACGTATCCGCCACGGCGTCCTGCCCCTCGACCGAATCAACCGACGCGATGTCTTCTGCGGAGTCCGCGTCCGCCTGGCTCGAGGTCGCGTCCTCCAACTCCGTGTCCGACAGCGCGCCAGAGGCATCGTTCGACAGCGAGTCCGTGGCCGCGCCGGGGTCCGTGGTGTCGTCGGAGCAGGCGGCTGTGAGGGCCAGCGCGAGGGCGAGCACGGTGTCGATCATTGGGTGTCGTGACGGGCAGACACGGCGTCGCGGCTTGCATCCGGCGCCGCTGGAGGACGGCCTGATTTGGAGCGTTCCCACCCGGACATGGTGGTCCGTTATGCCGCGTTCGGTCAAGGGAATCGGCAGCGCTGCCGATCGCGGTGAAGGACTCCACGGGCGGCATCCCCGGTGATTGAGATGGGGCGCGGAGTCGCTAACTGCCTGGTTTAAGGCAGCTCTGTTCGAGATTTTTGGACAGGTTCAGGAAACTGACACGAAAATCAAGTAAAACAGTCTGTTATCAGAAACTCGCCTCTCCAGAAGCCCGCGCACGCCGCCGCGAGTGCAGCATGAACAGCAGCGCCAGCGCCCCCACGAACGGCCAGGGGCTCTGGGCGGGCGAAGTGGGTCCCGCGCTGCATCCACCGCTGTCCGCATCGCCCTGGGCGCCAGTGGTCGTGCCGCCGCTGTCCTGCGCGCCCCCTACGTCGGCCGCAACGTCCTGAGGCGGATCCGACTCGGCGTCATCGGCCTGTCCGCCAGCGTCCGACCCGGCCACGTCCTGATTGGTGCCGGCGTCCGGGGGCGTGGTCACATCGGGAGGGCCTCCCGCATCCATGGCCGTGTCCGCGCCCGAACCCGTGTCCGCGGCCGAGCCCGCGTCCGCGACCGTGCCCGTGTCCGAGCCCGTGTCCGCGGCCGTGCCCGAGTCCGCTGCCGAGCCCGCGTCCGCTGCCGAACCCGTGTCCGCGGCCGAGTCCGCGTCCGCGACCGTGCCTGAGTCCGCACCCGATCCCGCATCCGCCGCGCCCGCATCCGAACCACCCGCATCCGGAGTCGAGCCGGCCAGCACCTCAAACGCCACCAGGATCATCCCGCCCTGCACCAGCTGGTACTTGCCCGGGGCCAGCGGCACACCGCCTTCGGGGATGAACGCCAGCGCCACGCCCTCCTTGCCCGGGCAGCCGATGGCCGACGGGGTCACCTTGCCCTTGGTCGCCCCGCCGCTGGCTTCGATGAGCTTGTAGCTGAACGTGTAGGGGTCGGCCTTGTTGCAGTTCAAGGGACCGCCGGGCGGCGAACAGCAGGTCTCGCAGCTGACCCAGAACCAGATGGGATCGCCCTGTTTCACGGTGCTCACCTCGGCGCATTGCTCGCCCATGAGCGCGCCTTTACACTGGATCAGGCAGGTGGCGTCGGCGCTGGCCGGTGCGGCCAGGGTGCACATACCGACAGCGAGAGCGAGCAGGAAGGCGATGGGGGTCGATCGCATGGGTCACCTCCAGGCGCCGGTTGGCGGCGGCGGGCGCACCATAGCAGATCGGGGCTGGCGGACTTCATGATAGACTGGACGCCACTCGAACCCAGGCCGCCGGAATGCAGGCATTCTCAGTCGCGTGGGCGTGCGCGCCGTCTCGCGACCTCTGGCTCTGGTCGGCAGGCTGGGGTCTGGCAACGTTGGTGTTCGTCTCTGCTTGCTCGGCCCAGGCGCCTGACGACGGCGGCGCAGCGACACAAGACGTAGTAGATGACGCTTCCAGCGAGTTGGATTCGGCCCAAGACGCCCTCGGCTCAACCTCCGACGTGCCGGATTCGGCCCAGGATGCTCAGACTACAGGGAACGATGCTGCCGGATCGGACCAGGTGGATGCACTGGAACCGCCCGTGGATGCCCCCGTTGGTAAACCGCCGCCGTCCTGCACCGGCGCCTCCACGGTTGGCAAGCCGTGTCAGCCCGCCAAAAACTGCCTGCCCGGATTCAAGGGCCGGTGCGGCTGCTTCGGCTGCAAGTGCAAGCCCATCAAGCGGTTCAAGACGACATGCCCTGGCCAGTCGTATTGCGACTGTTCGGAGCATTGGGACTGTGATTTCGGTCTCTGCGTAGGCTCGGAGCAGATGTCTGGCAAACCCTGGCTCCACAAGAAGTGCGCGCCGACCTGCATTGAGTCCTGCCCCGTAGAAGGGGACGTGTGCACTCCGATGAAGGATGCCTGCGGTGCGCAGACCGCCTTCTGCCTGCCTCAAGGGGTGACGCCCGGCGATGTGCACTTTGACGCGCCCTGAGGCCTGTGGAGAGCCATCGTGAGCTGAAGGCAGTAGACAGGATGTTCGCCGCGGCGCTTCGTTGCGCCACCACAAGGGCGTCTTCATACTCTGCGGAACGTGGAGTTCTCCAGATGCCAACCGTCGTCGTGCCAATGCAGAATCCTCCCGTCCGCACACCGGGGGCCACACGGCCATGGCGACTCCTGCCATGCGCCCTGATCCTCTGCCTTGGCGGATGCCCGCAGGACGCACCAGATTCCGGAGCATTTGCCGGTGCGGCTGACGGCGGCCCCGGCCAGGCAAAGTCGGATATCTCGGCGAACGATGGCGCCCATCAGGACACGGCCGTGCCCGACTCCGGGCAGCCCGACGCGCAACAAGCCGAAGTCACACAGCCCGACACCAAGCAGGCCGACATCGCTCCGCCCGATGCCGACGCGAGCGTGGCCCGGTCCGATTCGGATGCCACGCCCTGCAAGACCGCCGTCGATTGCGACAGCGGCAACCCCTGCATGCAGGACGCCTGCAATGGCGGGACGTGCCTGCACGTGCCCAAGGACGACTTCGACAGCTGCGGCCAGGGCAAACAGTGCATGCCGGGGCAGGGCTGCGTCGCCACCGTGCGCGGCAGCACCAGCGGTCTGGCCGTGGGTGGCTCTGCCTCCTGCGCCGTGCTCAACGACGGCACGCTGTGGTGTTGGGGGCACAACCCGCACGGGCAGCTCGGCCAGGGCAACAAGGACAGCGGCGTCATGGGCGAGGCGTGGCCGACCCCCGCGGTGGTGGCGGCCAAGGCGGTCATCCCGGTGTCGTCCGCCGCGGTCGGCTCCAACGCCACCTGCGCTGTCAGCGAGAACGGCAAGGGGTGGTGCTGGGGCAACAACCAGTGGGGTCAGCTCGGTGTCGGCAGCGGTCAGACGGCGACCAGCATCCTCATCCCGCTGCCGATCCTCACCGGCGCGACCTTCAACCACGTGGCCATGGCCATCACCCACGGCTGCGGCCTGCGCACCGACGGAAAGGTCACGTGCTGGGGCCTGGGCAACAGCGGCCAGCTCGGCGATGGCAAGGGCGAACACAGCAAGGAGCCCGTGTTGGCCACCGGGCTGCCGCTGGTCGAATCCGTCGTGGTCGGCGAGTCCTATTCGTGCGCCAGGACCAGCGCGTTGGAGGCCTGGTGCTGGGGCACCAACGGGAAGGGCCAGCTCGGTGACGGCAAGGGCGGCACGAGCAAATGGAGCAATTCACCGGTCAAGGTGGTCGGCGTGACGAACGTATCAGCCGTCGCCGCTGGCCGCGCCCACGCCTGCGCCCGCGACAGCGCCGGCAAGGTCTGGTGTTGGGGCGCCAACGAGTCCGGCCAGCTGGGTCTGGGCAAAGTGTCGCAACCCAAGACCACCCCGCAGGCTGTCGCGCTACCCTTCAAAGCCGACGAAATCGCCGCCGGGCATGACACGACCTGCGCCTACCAGCTTGGCGGTCAGGTAGCGTGTTGGGGCAAGAACGACGGCGGGCAGCTTGGCGTTGCCAGCAAGACCAAGGGCTTCAGCGCCACACCGCTGGTGATCGCGGGGTTCCTGGACCTGAGCGAGGTCGTGGTGGGCCAGCGACATGCCTGCGCCATCGTGAACAACGGCCACGCGGTCTGTTGGGGCGGCAATCTGCACGGGCAGTTGGGCGTGGGCGCGGGCGTCAAGGGCTCGATCGTGCCCAAGCTTGTGGGCCAGCCGCCTCCTTGAGGGCGCCAGCCAGGCTTCCTACCGCCCGCCCGCCGCTCCCCGACTGCAAAGACGTAGGTCTCCAGCAACCACCCGGTCAACGCCCCGGTCGCGGCGCCGACCACGTTCCAGCTCATATCCCGCCACGACGCCCGCCCCGGCCCCGACAGGTCATGGAGCTCCTTGGCCGCGCCCAGTCCCACGGCCACCCCGGCACCCAGCCAGGCGCGAGAGGCCGGCTCCTCCACCGCCCACAGGCCAACCGTGTAGCCGGCGCCAGCGAGTCCCACGCTGACGCCGCCGTGTAGCCACTTGTCGGCACCAAACCATGGATCGACGGGCTGCGCGGCCAGGCAGGGCGTTGACCCGAACAGGGCGACGGCCGCCACCGTGGCCATCAGCGACTTGCTTGCGTGCATCGGTTCCGTCTGGGCGGGTATGGGCCGAACATCCGGCCCATGCGATTCTGCCGAACGGAAGCGCGCGGCGCCATTGGCGTCGGCAGTTCGCCATGCCAACACGGATGCTACAGTTGGCGACCCCGACGCGCTCGGGCAGATTCCACGACACGCGCATCCCGGCGGAGCCGAATGACGACCCCGTGGCCCATGCCAGCAACATTGCGCCCGGCGTTCGCGGCCAGAAGCTGCGTCATCGCCGTGCTCCTGGCGGGTGCCCTGTCGCCAACGCTGTCCCGCTCCGCACCCCAAGGCGTCGACCTCGACCCGCTCAGACAGCTCATCGAGCGCGTTCGCGCACAAGATCGCATCCCCGGCGTGGCCCTGGCCCTCATTGAACAAGGTCAGGTCTCGCACACCGAGGGTTTCGGCGACGCCTGCCGGGGCACGACAGACGCGCCCGTCAACGGCAACACGCCCTTCATCCTCGGCTCCATGAGCAAGCTCTTCACCGCCATCGCGGTCATGCAGCTGGTCGAACGGCAGTCTCAGCGTCTGGACCAGGCGATTCAGGAGATCCTGCCGTGGTTCCGCGTCGCCGACGGAGCGGCGGGCGCGAAGATCACCGTTCGACAGCTGCTGCATCACACCAGCGGTCTGCCGCGAATCACGCCCATGGCAGACGCGAATCGTCCGCTCGCTGACCATGTCCGCCTTCTGGCCGAGGTGGAGCTCTGGGCGCCACCCGGCACCGGCCACAAATACTCCAGCGCCAACTACCAGGTGCTCGGCGCCATCGTGCAGGCCAGGAGCGGGCTGGACTTCGGCCGCTACGTGCAAGAGCACATCATCGCGCCGCTCGGGCTGAAGCATACCTCGACCCAGGGCCTGCCACGCACCCCGGAAGCCGCATGTGGTCACCGCTACTGGGCCGGGGTTCCCCTCTCGGTCGACCTGCCGCACGAGGTGGGCCGATTGCCCACGGCGTCCATGGTCTCCTCAGCGGCAGACCTCGCCAGGGTCCTGAGCGCGCTGATGGGCGGCGGCCAAACAGTCGATGGCGCTCGCATCCTGTCGCCAGCCAGCGCCGCCCGACTGGTCGCACCGGCGGCCAGGATCCGCGAGGGCCTGCACTACGCCATGGGCCTGCGGGTCGGTCCGATTCATGGCGTGTCCGCGCTGCATCATGGGGGCGTCCTGAACCACTTTCGGGGCAAGTGGGTGATCCTGCCCGGCAGCCGGCAGGCGGTGGTGGTGCTGACCAACGCCTCGAGTCACCTGGGCCGAATGAGCAGCCATGTCCTGGCCAACGCGCTGGCGGCCCGGCTGGCCGGGCGCAAGCCCGCGGGTTTTGCGCTGCCGCTCAAGTACTTCCTCGGCGCTGTCGCTGCCGGTCTGCTGTTGCTGCTGCTCAGCATGTTCAACGAGGTGCGGAAGCTCGGACAATGGACTGAGGCGTTGCCGGAGAAGCTGGGCGGTTCGCGGTTGGGGCGTGTTCGGCTGCTGGCGACGGCGGTTTTCAACGTGCTGTTGCCGCCTGTTGTGCTCATTGGCGTGCCGGCGGCGACGGGCATGAGCTGGTCGCAGTTGATCGGCGCCATGCCCGATATGGGGTGGTGGTGCCTGGTGTACCTGTCGCTGTCTTTGGTGTTGGCGGTGGTGAAGGGGGGGCGGGTAGTCGGCGGGCTGACAGCTGGAGACCAGTAGCCCTTGGCCTCGGGCAGTGCGGTCCTTGCCAATCGTGCGGTCGAAACCCGGCGGTGGACGGCTCTTCGCTCCGTTGCCACTCATGGCGGCCTCGCCACGCGCACGCGCACTCAAACTGGTAGCGTGTAGAAGCTGGTGCAGATTGTCGGCGGCGTGAGGTGATGGCAGGGCGCAGGTGGGCCGCCACCACGCAACCAGCCGAGTCCGCTCGGGCCACACCCTGAGTTGGACCGTCGGCAAGAATGGGCCGTCGCCGAACTTCACCCGCGTGCTCATCGAAACCGCCGGCAAGCCGCCGGGCAAG
>CAYTLW010000122.1:0-22818 GCA_964438735.1 uncultured Enterobacteriaceae bacterium
CGATGACGGCAACGTCAAGGATGGCGACGGCTGCACGGCCAAGTGCCAGAAGAACGTCTGCGGCGACGGCGTGGTCCACCTGGGTGTTGAGCAATGCGACGACGGCAACCTCAAGGATGGCGACGGCTGCGACAGCAAGTGCAAGGGAGGCGTATTCAGCTGCGCCGCGTGGAAGGTCGCTGGCGCCAGCAAAGATGGCGAGTACCTGGTCGACCCCGACGCCATCGGGCCCATGAAGCCGTTCAAGGCCTTCTGCGAGATGGACCTGGACGGCGGCGGTTGGACGCTGGTGATGAACCTGAACACCTCCGACGGCAACAAGAGCACCCTGCAGCATAAGATCTGGACCCAGAAGACCGAGTTCGGCGCCTTCGCCAGCCGCTGGAACAAGGACTACAAGAGCCCGGCGGCGATGCACGTCAAGGGCAAGGCGTTGTTGCTGATCATCCGCAATGGCAACGACGCCGAGAACGCCAACCCGGTCGGCTGGCGAAGCTGGAATCTCAACGGTGAAAAGAAGTTCCAGGACATGTTCGACGTCAAGATGGGCGACGGTTGCGCGAACAAGACCGGCGGTTGCAACGGCGGCCACGCAGGGGCCGGCAACAAGCAGACCACGGGCATCAAGTCCAGCGGCCAGAAGGCCAAGTGGGATACGTTCACCGGCTGGGCGCAGAACATCTACACCAACTCGTACTACGGCTGCTGCGGCGGCACCCAGGACGGCTTCCGCATGTCGTCGTGGTATCGCTGGGCCAACAACTCCAACGTGGGTCTGGGCCTGCAGATGGACAACAACAGCTTCGGCAACTACAGCCTCGAAGCCGGCTCGCATATGTCCATCGACAGCTACAACAATCCACAGCGCTTCTGCAGCAACTGCGGCGGCTGCAAATCGTGCCCCGAGGGCAACTGCTACGGCTCCAGCACCAAGGCAGCCATCGGTAGCGACCACTACCATATGCACTGCAGCGTGGGCGTGTCCTATCGCTATGAGTGGTACATCAAGTAGCTCGTCGCCCGGCCGATTGTTGCGCACATCGTTTGATTCGTGTAATTCATGACCAACTGTTGCGCCTGTGCAACAACGAGGTCGTCATGGATCTGAACGCGATGTGGGTCTTCCACGAGGTCGTCAGCCAGGGCAGTTTCACGGCCGCCGCCAAGCGCCTGGGGATGCGCAAGTCGACCGTCAGCCGCAAGATCACGGCCCTGGAGGATCGTCTGGGGGCGCGCCTGTTGCACCGAACGACGCGGCGCTTGAGCCTCACCGAGACGGGGCGCGCCTACTTCGACCGCTGCGCGCGGGTGATGGCCGAGGTGGAGGCCGCCGATCGGGAGGTGGCCGACCTGCACGATGCACCGCGCGGCAAGCTGCGCATCACCGCGCCGGTGGACATCGGGCTGGCCTTCGTGGGCCCCCTGGCGGCCGATTTTCTGGAGCGATATCCGGAGGTCCACCTGGAAGTGGTGCTCACCGGGCGCGTGGTGGACCTGGTTGCCGAGGGCTTCGACGTGGCGATTCGCGCCGGCAGCCTGGCCGACTCCAGCCTCATCGCCCGACGTCTGGGCACCACCGGCGGGCGCCTCTATGCCAGCAGCAGCTACGCGCAGAGCCACGTCTTGCCCAAGCAGCCGGAGCAGCTGGTCGAGCACGCGTGCATCACCTCGACGGCGACCGGATTCGGCGATACCTGGCAGCTCAACAGCGGCGAGCGAACCGTGCGGGTGGCGGTGGCCGGACGGTTGCGAGTCAACGACTTCGGGCTGGCACGCAAGGCGGTGCTGGCAGGGCATGGCATCGCGTTCATCCCCGAGGTGCTGTGCGTCGATGACGTGGCCAGCGGCAGGCTGGTCCCGGTGCTGCCGGCGTGGCAATCCAGGGCCAGCGGCGTCTGGGCGGTGTATCCATCGACCCGGAATCTGTCGGCCAAGGTGCGGGCCTTTCTGGACTTCCTGCGCGACGAGATGAGCCCACCGCCATGGGAGCGGGTGGCGGCGCGCGAACGAACTGCAGTTTCTGGAGGACAGGCATGAGGGTATACCTGGCAGGACCCGTGGATCCGGCGTTGCTGCAAGAGTGTCTGCGCTGGCGCATCGATGCCGTTGCAGCCCTGGCAGAGGTGGGGATCACCGGCGTGAACCCATGTCGTGGCGGGCAGCATCCGGCGCCTCGGGCCGACGGACGAATCACCGAATTGCCGGTGGATCCCCATCACCTGGTGTGCCGCGACAAGGCCGACATCCGATCGTGCCAGGCGCTCCTGGTCTACTGGCCGGCGGGCAGTGAAAAACGCGGCATCGGCACCATCATGGAGATCGCCCTGGCGGGCCAGTGGTCGATCCCGGTGCTGCTGGTGGATCCGGGAGAGGCCATCAGCGACCACCCGTGGGTGAAGGTGCATGTGGCAGATCAGCACCCGACCGTGGCGGCGGCTGTCGAGGCCCTGGCGACGTACTGGGCGAGCTGATCGGCGGCTCGAATTGGCGTTGCAGTGCAGCGATCCGGCGATCGAGCCACCTGGCCAGGCGTGACCGGCGAACCAGGGCCCTGGCGGGCAGAGGAGCCGGGCTGGTGTGCAACAACCAGGCCAGCTTGCCGCCGCGTTCCGCAGCGTTGGGGAGGGGGCCGTGGCGTTCTGTCGGCCAGGGTGGCTGACCGTCTCGCCAGCGGTCCCGCGGCACCAACAGGGTGTCGGCCGGCAGGGGCCAACCGGCTTCTGCCCATCGATCCGAGTGCACGAGTTCTTGACCGGCGCGGCCGTCATCGGGCAGCAGCAGCTCCACCGCCGACAGCGCGGCGATGGCCAGCGCGACCGCGATGATGCCGCCGCGCAGGCCACGCTGGCGTACCACCTCGTGGCCACCGAGCAGCACACCGCAGGACGCCAGCCCGGCAAACCAGATCGCGTCCCACAAGCCGGGACGCAGGGAGCCGACAGCCCAGCCGACCATGACCGCCAGCGGCAAGACCAGGGCGCCGGCGGTGCCCACCATGCCGCGGATGCGACGGCCGGAATTGCGCACGACGAGGTGGCCGGCGAGACCGCCCAAGAGCAACGGCAGCGCGATCTGCAACAAGAGCAAGGCGCGCCAGACGGGCCAGGCTCCTTCGGCATCTTGCAGGGTCGGCATGGGACCATCCGAGCGGTTCGTGCGGCCTCCAGGGTGGCATCGGGCCGCCCTCCCGGTCCAGGGCCGGGCGCAAACGGGCGGCGCCGACTTGACGGAGGGCCTTATTTGACGGAACAAGATGCCTGCAAACGGACGTCCGTCATCTGCAGCTTTGGAGTCGACCATGCAGCACCGCCCCACCCGACCGCTGATCTGGTGTCTGCTCTGCCTCGCCGCGTTCGCTACCGGCTGTGGCGGCGCTACCTTCCAACGCGCTCCTGGAGCGATGGTGTACCGGCCCCTGCCGCGGACCACGCGCATCCTGGTGGCCGCGCGCATCGACCAGTTGCCGCAGCCCAGCGCCGTGCTGGGCTCGCTGAACCTCAAGCCCAGCGCCCAGCCTGGGGCCAAGGATGCTGCGATCCGCAAGCTGGTGGCCTCGGCGCCGAAACATGGCTGCGATGCCCTGGCCGAGGTGGTCTTCGCCCGCTCGATCGTCAAGACCGTTCGCCGACAACGGGTGGTCAAGGGCGGGCGCGTGATGTACCAGAACGTCGTCCACCAACGCCCGGTGACGAGGTGGACGTCTCGCTGCCTGCGCACCAGCCAGGTGGGGTTCGCCGGGGGACGGCCAGCGCCGGATAAACCCGCCCGCGCTGCAGCTGCGCCCGCGGCAGCGCCAGCCGCCAGTCCCGCGCAACCTGCCCGAACCGCCACCGTGACGCCGGCTCCGACCACACGCAGGAAGCCCGTTGCAAAGCGAGCCCCGACCGCGGCCGAGCGACGCGCCGCAGCCGCCGCTGAGCGCAAGCGAAAGTCAGCCGAGGCCTCCAAGTCCAGAAAGGATGCGGCGGCCGCGCGCAAGGCGAAAGCGGCCAAGGCAGCGGCGGATAAAAAGAGCGCCGAGGCCCGAAAGAAGGCGCAGGCTGACCTGCTGGCCAAAGAAGAAGCAGCGGCCGCTGCCCACCGCAAGGCAGAGGAAGACGCCGAGCGGCAGCGCCAGCGCAAGTCGGCCGAAGCCGCAGCCAAGGTGGCCGCACGCAAGAACTACGAGGGACACGTCAAGAACTCGACCGGCTCGCAGGATCCGGCGGTGCAGGTGACGTTCCTGGCCCGTTGGCCAGATCGTCCGGAGTCGGCCGAGGTGTTCACCGTGCTGCAGCAGACGGCGCGCGCGCACTCCGAGCGCTGGGTCAAGAGCGCCAGGAAGTCCGTGCGCACAGAAAAGGGCGACAAGCCGCGGGACATGGACGAGGCGAGGCTCAAGGACGAGCTGAAGAAGGCAGGCGCCGACATGGCGCGCTTCATCTACGCCCGCTCGGCCACCTTCAAGCACACCGTGCGCAACCCCACCTCCCAGCCCGCGCTCTTCGAGTTGGAGGCCAATGGCGGTCGTCTGCGCGTGCTGGTCGGCGCCAACAAGACCGTGACCGCCACCCAGACGGTCGACTGCGGCTCTGGCGGACCCGTCTCTCAGAAGCGGGTGCGCGGGGTGCTCGAGGTGCGCTACGGCTGCGCAGTGGAGCAGCCCGCGTCCATCGTGGCCATGATGCCGGTGGATCGCGAGGTGGCCATCGCGCGCAATGGCGTGGGCGATAACGCGAGCCTCGATGCCATCGGCCAGGTGCTGGGCCAGCTGCTGACGACGCGGACCGTGGACCTGCAGCTGGCGACCATCGACGCGATCCTGGACCGTCGACGGGGTATCGGCGGCGGCGTGACCGGCGGCACGAAGATCGTCAACAAGGATCCCGAGGCCGGGATGATCGACGTCAAAGCGACGCTGGTGAATCGAAGTGGCCGCGATGTCACCGCCGTATTCGACGCCGGCACAGGCCGCTTGACGCGCCTGCCGGTGAAGCGGGGCGGCAAAGAATCCATCACCCTGCCCATGGCCATGACCGTGACTCCGAAGCTGGTGGTCAAGGACGTGCTGCCGCGTCTGCGCACCCGCGACTGGCTGCCCGGCCACTGGAAAGCCGGCGACGCCGTGTTGGTGATCCTGCCTGCGGGCAAGGAAGGCTACGTGGGCTTCGCCATCGGCCCCAAGGGAGACGGAACCGGCACGCGCGTGAACCCCATCAAGGTGGAGATCGTCGGCGCCCGCGTGCTGCTGGCGGGTAAGGTCCCCCTGGAGTTCGCCCGAGAAGGTCTGCCCGAAGCGGCACGCCAGCGCTGCGCCAGCGGCTGCCAGGCGAAGATGTCCACCGCGTTGACCAGTCTGGGCAAATTCGAGGTCGGCGGCCCGCGCCAGATGGCGCTGATGCTGGAGGCGGGGGGCGCGAAGGCGTCGATCACCTTCCGAGCGGCGCGCTGAGGCGGCTGGCGGACACGCAGACGCCCCTATCTCAACGATTGACAGCCGGCAGCAGGCCCTTGGCCGTCAGCAGGCGAGTCTTGCCTTTGCGGGTGAGCGCGTAGCGATGCCAGTCCTTGTGTACGGCGCAGGCGCCGATTCGGCCGCGGCGATCGACGGCGATGAAGGCGTCTGCCGGTACGTCCTTGCGGCCGCGGCGCTTGCGGTTGGTGTCGATGATGCGCTGGCAGGCGAGCTCACAGGCGGCTTGGGGGGACCGTCCGGCGCGCATGGCTTCGACCACCGTGTGGCTGCCGGCGATGCGGATGACCTCCTCGCCGACGCCGGTGGCTGCGGCGGCGCCGACGTCGTCATCGACGAAGAGTCCGTGGCCGATGAGCGGCGAGTCTCCGACCCGACCCGGGAGCTTCCAGGCCAGGCCGCTGGTGGTGCACGCGCCGGCCAGGTGGCCGTCGGGGCCCAGAACGAGCAGGCCGATGGTGTCGTGATTGACGAAGGGCGCTCCGTCGGGGCCTGTGCCGGCGCGCTTGTTGCGCCACTTCTGCCACTGCGCCTTGGACGGGGCCGTGAGCAAGTCCCGGGCCTTGAAGCCGTGCTCCAGGGCGAAGGCGCGCGCGCCTGGGCCCACCAGCAAGACGTGGGGCGTCTTCTCCATCACCTTGCGGGCCACTGCGGCGGCGGTGGCCACCCCTTCCAGCGAGGCGACCGCGCCGATGCCGGCGGTCTTGCCATCCATGACGCAGGCGTCCAGCTGCACGACGCCGGCGGCGTTGGGCCGCCCGCCCAGCCCGACTGAACGTACGCTGGGGTCCAATTCGGCCACCTGCACGCCGGCGATGGCGGCGTCCAGGGGAGAGCCGCCCGCGGCGAGCACCTTCCAGCCTGCGTCATTGGCTGGCACGCCGAATGGCCAGGTGGAGATGATGACTGGCGCCCGACGGCGCTTTTTGCGACCGCGACCGCGTCCCAGGGCCAGCGTCGGCAACGCGGCGGCCGCTGAGAATGCGGCAAGACGAAAGAGGAAGAGTCGGCGACCGATGGCGTCGTCGAACACGGGCTCGATGGGGTTGTTCATGGCGCCGAGGGTAGCACGGCGCGGTTGCCGGCGTTGGAATCGCCGACAGTTGGGTGGTCAGAAGGCCAGGGTTTTGCTGACCTTGCCGGCCAGCCCCGCGGAGCCGGGCTTGCCGGCGCTGATACCACCCGCGCCCGCCTTGCCACCCGTGCCGGGTTGTTGAAGCAGGTTCTTGGCCTGCCAGCCCGACAGCGTGGCCGTCGACACGCCCTGGCCTGCGATCAGCGCCGCGGGACCGCCGCAACCGCCGCCACCACCGCCGCCATGTCCGCCCTGGCCACCGGCCGCGCCGGCGCCGCCCTTGTGGGCGCAGAAGGACTTCGACTCCTGTTTGGCGTGGTCGCCGCCTGGAGCGCCGAGGCCACCAAAGCCGCCATAGCCGCCGGGGCCACCCGGGCCGCCATCGCCGCCCTTGCCGCCGTGCAAGACGTTCTTGTCGAGCACGGGCGCGCTCTTGGCGCCCTCGTTGAGCACGATCAGGATGGCAAATGAGGGGCCACCGCTGGCGCCCGGCTTGCCGCCGCCGCCGCCGCAGCCACCCGAGCCGCCGCCGCCGCCTGAGCCGCCGATGTCGTGATAGCCGGCCTGGCCCACACAAGAGACCACCTCCACACCGCCCGCAGCACCACCGCCGCCACCACCGCTGCCGTGCGCGGCGGGACCGCCGCCTTTGCCGATGCCAGGCTGCCATTTGCCGCTGAGGACCTTGCCGGGCGCTGAACAGCCAGCGCCTGGCGAGCCATGGCCGCCGGACTTGCCGGCGGCACCGTCGCTCCCGGTGAGCTTGGCCAGGCCGGTCTCGCAACGCTTGCAGGACGACTCGGGATCCTTGCAGGCGGTCGACATGCCGTTGTTGGGGTCGATGTAGGCATCTTTGCCCGCGTCGCCGCCCTTGCCGGGCAGCTTGCCGTGGCCGGGTTTGCCGAGCTCTTGCAGGGTCTTGGTCTGCTTGTGTTTGCCGCCGTAGGGGCATTGCGGCGGCTTTGTCCATTCGTCGAAGTCGGGGCAGATGGCCATGCCACCGTTGCCGCCGGAGACGGTCTGACCGCCGCATGTGAATACGCCTGCGCCGCCGCCGCTGTTATGATCCCAGCCGCTGCAGTTCTTGTGGCCAATGTCCTTGGCCTTCTTGCCGGGTTTGCCGCCCTTGCCGCCCTTGCCGTGCGCGCCGGGGCCGCCGCCCGCGCCGGCGCCGCCGTTGCCGGCGAAGATCCGGTTGGCGACGATCTTGAAGCGTGCATCGCAGTCGACGGAGTAGATGGCGAAGCTGGCCCGACCCGCCTGTTTGGGCGTGCCGCCCAGGATGGTGAAGCCGTCGATGCGGGTGACCTGGCCAGACCCCTTGATGCCCTGGCAGCGCACGGTCATGGCGTCGCCGAAGTTCGGGTCGGCGCCCGCGACGAGCGACTCGTGATTGGCCGGATCGCGACTGCTGAATCCCTTGCTGTAGCCGCCCCAGATGGAGACCCCGGCGACAAGCTTCAGGTTACCCGCGTAGGCGCCGGCGCCGACCAGGACGTCGCGCTTCTTCTGGGCGGCGGCGAGCGACAGGCCCTTGATGATGGTGGCCACCGGCTTGTAGCGCGTGCCCGGGTTGGCGTCATCGCCACTCTTGGCGACGAAGATCGACTTGTCGATCTCGCCGTCGACGCCATCGCAGTCGGCGTCGCCGCCGCCCGGCATGTCGACCTCGGAGGTCTTCTTGCACTCGCAGCCGTCGAGCACGGCCTCGTTGGCGTCATACCAGCCGGACTCGCATTTGGACGAACAGGCGGGTTTGCCCTTGGCGCCGACAAGGCAGGCGGCCTTGACGTGTTGACCGGCGGGGAAGGCGCAGGAGGTGGCGCAGTCGCCGCAGTGATCGACGCTGAGATAGAGGCCCTTGTTGTTGACGAAGCCGTCGTCCACGGTGCCGTCGCAGTCGTCATCCACGCCGTTGCAGGTCTCGACCTTGGGGTTCTTGCCGTCGCACCAGGCGCCCGCGCTGCCGGCGCAGATCAGGGTGCCCTTGCAGGTGCCGGCGTCGTTCTTGATGGCGCAGGCCTTGCCGTCGCCGACCCCATCGTCGACCACGCCATCGCAGTCGTCATCGATGCCGTTGCAGACCTCGGCGCCGGGCTGCTTGGCCGTACAGCCCAGCCAGCCGGCGGGCGGCTTGCACGTCTCCACCCCTTCGCAAGTGCCGGCCACGCCGGTTTTGCTGCAGACGCGCTGTTTGCCGGCCAGCGCCGGGGTGCATGGGCAGGTGGGACCGGCGCATGGATCGGGTGGTTTGGGCACGCAGCCCTTGGTGCCGGGCACCCAGCCCTTGTCGCACTTGGCCAGCACGCAATGGGGCGGGAAGCCGTCGGGATCGCAGGCCCCGAGGCCGTTTGCATAGAGCCCGCTGCAGTCGTTGTTGCAGACGCCGCAGTGGGCGTCGCCGATGTACTTGCCGTCCACCTGCCAGGGCTCGTCTGTGTCGCCATCGCAGTCATCATCGGCACCGTTGCAGATCTCGGCGGCCGGCGCGGTGCCAGCGCATTGCCAGCCAGCGTTGCCCTTGCAGACTCGACTGCCGGGACAGCTGCCGTGTTCGTTCTTGACGGTACAGGGTTTGCCCTCAGGCAGCCCCTCGTCGACCTTGCCGTCGCAGTCGTTGTCGAGCCCGTCGCAGATCTCGGGCCCTTTCGCAGGGGTGGCGCAATCGGTCCAGCCGCCTGGGCCACACAGGCGGAATCCCTTGCAGGCCGCGGCGCCGGGCAAGGCGCAGCTTCGGGTCTTGCCATAGTTGGCTGGCAGGCAGGTGCAGGAGTTGGCGTCGGGGCGGCAGACGTGGCCGTCCTCGCCAGGGCTGCAGGTCGTACCGGACGGGCAGTTCGCCGCGCCGACCGCGCCCTGCGGACAGGGCGTCAGGCAGAAGGGGCCCTGGCCGTCGACGAGGTCGCATTGGCCGCCCAGGCAGTGCAGGTCGCTGCTGCACGGGGCGCAGGCCAACTCGGGCGCGACCAGGCACAGGGGCTGGCCGGCCACGTGGTAGCAGGCATAGCCGGGCTGACAGGGCGGCGAGCAGACGGGCGGGCCGATGTCCTGGGGCGTGCCCACATCGCCGCTGCCGCTGTCGACGGGTGCCTTGACGTCCTTGCCACCGCCA
This sequence comes from uncultured Enterobacteriaceae bacterium, assembly GCA_964438735.1. Classification (GTDB taxonomy): domain Bacteria; phylum Myxococcota_A; class UBA9042; order UBA9042; family UBA9042; genus CAYTLW01. Next base: position 9,640 of record CAYTLW010000122.1, read on the forward strand.
TCGGCCACGTCACCGAGGTGTCCCTTGGCGTCGTTGCCCGTCTTGCCGGCGCCGATGACGACACCCGACTTGTCATCGGGCCCGCAGGCCATGGCGCAGATGGCCAGCAGGAGTGCAACACAGAGGAGTCGGGCGCGGATCAGGGCCATGTGACCACCTCCGCCACCTTGCCGGCCGCGCCGCCAGCGCCCTGCCCGGCCGCTGATTTGCCGCCAGTGCCGCCTTTGCCGCCCTTGCCCTTGGCCACCAGCTGGTTGGTCTTCGCCCAGCCGGGCCACGCGGATTTGGATTTCGCGCCGAAGAGGCCGACGGTGATGGCCGGTCCGCCGCAACCGCCGCCACCGCCGCCGGCATGACCGCCGTTGCCGCCTTTGCCGCCCCGACCGCCGTGGTAGGCGCACTTGGTCCACTCCTTGTCATAGGCACCCGCACCGCCGAGCCCGGGCGCGCCCCCGGCGCCACCGTAGCCGCCCGATCCACCCGGTCCACCGGCGCCACCGTTGCCGCCCACCAGGATGTTGTCCACGACAACTGGCAACGTGGGACCGGTCAGCGTGGCCATGAGGGCGAACGCCGCGCCACCTTGACCGCCGCCGGCGCCGCCCGCGCCGCCACATCCGCCGGCACCACCGCCGCCACCGGAGCCGCCGATGTCGCTGTAGCCGGCCTTGCTCCAGCAGGAGATGACCTCGACGCCGCCCGCAGCGCCGCCGCCGGCACCGCCGGATCCGGGCGTACCAGGCCCGCCGGAGCTGGCTCCCGCGCCCTTCCACAGGCCGTTGACGATGGCTCCGCCGCCCTTGCAGCCGGCTCCACCCCAGCCGGGGCTGCCGGCGCCGCCGGGGCCGCCATCTTTGCCGTTGAGCGAGTTCCAGGGCACGACGCAATCCGAGCAGCCATAGGTTGGGATGTTGCACTTGGTGGTGAAGCCGTTGTGCGGGTCGATGTAGCCGTCTCCGCCCGGCATACCCGGCTTGCCGCCTTTGGCGCCGGCGCCTTTGCTGCCACGCTCGGTCGGCCAGGCGGTCTGCGCGAACTGCTGGCCCAGGCTGCACTGAGGCGGCTTGATCTTCTCGTTGAAGTCCGGACAGATGCCGTTGCCGCCCTTGCCGCCATAGGCGACGATCTTGCCGCACAGACCCGACGCCCCGCCGCCGCCAGGATTGTGCTTGGCCACGGTGCATGTCTTCTGCCCGATGTCGTAGGCCTTGTGGCCCGATTTGCCCGACTTGCCCGGCTTGCCACTGGCCCCCTGCTTGCCGGCGGCGCCGCCCGCGCCGGTCCCGGCGATGATGCGATTGTTGGCCAGGCGGAGCCCGTTGCCACATGCGAGCAGGTGCACGGCGTAGCTGGACGCTCCGGCAGCCTTGGCGTGGGCGCCGGCGATGGTGAAGCCGTCGACCGCCGTCGGCGTGCCGCCACTCCAGCCGGATGGGCCGATGCAGCGCAAGGTGAAGGCGTCGCCCAGGGCGGGGGCAGCGCCCTGGATCAAGGTCTCGTAGGCCAGGGCGTCGCGCACGGTGAAGACCTTGCCAAAGCCTCCCCACAGGGAGATGCCGGGCTTGAGGATCACGTTCTCGACGTAAGCGCCGGCGGCCACGTGCACCTGCGGTCGGCTCTTGGCTTTGGCCAGGGCGATGCCCATGCCGATGGTGCGCACAGGCTTGTCGGGGGTGCCGGGCCAGGTGTCCTTGCCGATCTTGGCCACGAAGACGGCCTTGGAGGCGTTGCCAGCGACACCATCGCAGTTCTCGTCGGCGCCGCCGGGGTCGTCTTTGACGCCCGCCGACTTGCACTCACAGCCATCGCCAGGGATGCCGTTGGCGTCATGAAAACCGGGTTTGCAAGCCATGCCGCACAGGAACTTGCCGCCCTTGGCCGTGCAGGTCGCCGATGCGTTGGGCGAGTTGATGAGCGGACAGGTCTTGCCGCAGCCGCCGCAGTGGTTGACCAGGGTCCAGGTGCCGGTGTTGGCATCCTGGAAGTCCTCGTCGATGTCGCCGTCGCAGTCGTTATCCTTACCGTCGCAGGTCTCCACAGCCGGCGTCGGCGCGTTGCAGAAGGGACCCGCGCTGCCAGCGCAGGCGTTCTTGCCGGCACAGCTGCCGATGGGCGAGGTCTTGGCGCAGGGTTTGCCGACGCCGACACCCTCGTCGATCTTGCCGTCGCAGTCGTCATCGAGGCCATTGCAGGTCTCGGCCAGCGGGTTGGCGGCGGTGCAGCCGAGCCAGCCGTGGGGCGGCTTGCAGGTCTGCAAACCGCTGCAGGTGCCGGCGTCACCGGTCTTGGTGCAGGGTCGCTTCTGGCCGGCGTTGTCGGCGCTGCAGGTGCACGTGCCGAGGGTGGGCAGGCAGCGGGCTTTGCCCGAGACGGCGGCGCAGGTGAAGCCGGGGCCGCACTTGCCGGCGGTGCAGGCGGTGGTGCAAGCGGTCGACTGGCCAGCGATGGGTTTGGGCAGCTTGCTGCACAGTTTGCTGGGCCCGCAATCGGTGTTCACGGCGCAGGGCGTGCAGGCGCCGACCGATTTGGGTTCGCAGACGCCGGCTGGGCCGAGCACATAGCCGGGATCACAGGTGGCGACGACGCAATGGGGCGGGAATCCGTTGGGATCGCAGGTGCCGACGCCGTGTTTGAAGACGTCGGCGCAGCTGTTGTTGCAGACGCCGCAGTGAACGCCGGCGACGTATTTGCCCTCGTTGAGCCAGGGTTCGTCCGTGCTGCCGTCGCAGTCATCGTCCAGGCCGTTGCAGATCTCCTCGGCGGGTTTGGCGGCGTCGCAGAGCCAGCCCTTGGCGCCGTGACAGGTCGCCGTGCCTGCGCAGCTCCCGGCGTCGCCCTGCCGGCTGCAGGGCTGGTCTTCAGGCAGGCCCTGGTCTACCTGGCCGTCGCAGTCATCGTCCAGGCCGTTGCAGGTCTCGATCTTGGCGGCCGGCGCATCGCAGAGTCCCCAGCCATCGACAGTGCAGGTCTGCACGCCGCCGCAGCCCTTGGCGCTCGATCCACACGGCCTCTGGTTGCCGACCAACGCCGGGGTACAGGTGCAGTCGCCGCTCTCGGGACGACAGCGGGGGCCCTCGGGGCCGCCGACACAGAGGAACCCATCGGGACAACTGCTGCTGCCACCGGCCGCGTTGGCGCAGGGGATGGCGCAGAAGGTGCCGGCCCCGGCCACCGCGATGCACTCCCCGCCGAGGCAGTGCAGGTCGAGGCTGCAGGCCAGGCAGGCGCGATCGCCATCGGGCAGGCAGAGCGGCATCGCGTTGATGCCCTGGTCGAAACACTGATAACCCGGCGAGCAGGGCGGCTTGCACTCCGCTGGCGGGACGAAGACATCTGCTGGCGTCTTGCTGTCCATGGGGCCGGCGTCGGCCACCACGCCGGCGTCGACCCCAGCGCCATCGATACCCTTGCCATCGACGACCTTGCCGTCATGACCGATGGCGGTGAACTTCGGCGCCGGCACCACCTCGTCGCCCTCGAACCAGGAGCTGCAGCCCGAAGTGGCAAAGCACACCGCCGCCAGGAGCACCGTGTATGACCTCCATGGACCCATTTGACGCATCTCCGCACTGCCCGTGCCTGCCCGACTATAACAACTCCGGGGCGATGGCGCGCGCGCCTCGACAGAGGCTGCTCTCAAGGTATGCTCAGCCGCCCCGGACTTCCGATGGAGTGCACCCATGCTGCTGATCAATGCCCAAGTCATCGATTCCTGGTCGCAACCCTCCGCCATCGTCGCCAGCCGCATCCGCATCACCGACGGCGTCATCACCGCCGTGGCGCCGGATCTCGTCGCCGCGGACGGGGAGGCCACCTTTGATTGCGCCGATGCAATCGTGGCGCCCGGCTTCGTCTGCGGACATACCCACCTGTACTCGGTCCTGTCGCGCGGCATGCCGTCGACCGACCCGGTGCCGCCGAGCAATTTCCGGGAGATCCTGGAGAAGGTCTGGTGGAAGCTGGATCGCGCCCTGGACGAGGAGAGCGTGCGACTGAGCGCCCGCATCGGCATGATCGAGGCCATCCGATCCGGCACCACGGGGCTGATCGATCACCACGCCTCGCCCTGGCATGTAGCCGACAGCCTGGACCTCATCGCCGAGCAGTGCGAGTCGGTCGGCGTGCGAGGCCTGCTCTGCTACGAGACCTCCGATCGCGACGGCGCCGAGATCCGCGACGCCGGGCTGGCGGAGAATCGTCGCTTCGCCTCGCGCAACGGCAGCTCGGCCTGGTTCGCCGGCATGGTCGGCGGGCACGCCTCGTTCACCATGGATGACGCGACCCTGGACGCTTGCGCGAGCATCGCCCACGACTGCAACACGGGCCTGCACATCCACGTGGCCGAGGGCGACACCGATCGCCTGGAGACCGTCGAACACTACGGCGCCGGGCTGGTCGAGCGCTTCGAGAGTCGCGGACTGTTGGGCGAACGCTCGATCTTCGCCCACTGCGTCGACCTGGATGAACGCGACCTGGAGATTCTCAACCGGCACGATGTGCGCATGGCCCACAACCCGTCGTCGAACCTGAACAATCGGGTCGGATTCGCGCCTCTGTGGTCGCGCTCGGCCCACGCACTGCTGGGCACCGACGGCATCGGCGCGGACATGTATCGCGAGGCCAAGATGGCCTGGTTCCGTGGCACGGAAGCCCACGGCGGCTGCACGCCGCGGGCGGTCCTGGGGATGCTCGATAACGCCGCCGACACCCTGTACGGCCACATCGGATTGACCGGCGGCAAGGTGGCCGTCGGACACGTCGCTGACCTGCAGATCCTGCGCTATCGCAATCCGACGGTGGTCGACCCCGGCAACCTCGGCGGCCACTTCCTCTTCGGCATGAGCGCCGCCATCGTCGAGAGCGTCATCGTTGGCGGCCGCGTGGTCCTGGAACGAGGCGAGCTGGTCGGCATCGACGAGGCGGCCGAATACGCCGCCGCTCGCGCCGCGACCGGGCCGCTTTGGCAGCGGATGTTGGCCATCTGACATTCCGCTCGGGCGACGATCGGACCGCCACAGCGGCGTCGTGATTCGTCCTTCGAATGCAACCGTCGCCCGCGCGTTGCAGTTGTTGTATACACTCCCCTGCACACCGTCGACGGAGCCCAACCCATGAATCAGAACACGAGCGCCGCACTGGCGAGCGGCCGGTTTGCCGCCCTCCTGGCCCTGGCCGCCCTGGTCGGCACGACCCTGCTGCCCGCCGAGGCCGACGCCCGCAGGCGTCGCCTGGTTCCGCTGGCCGACTACGAGGTGCGGACCGTCAAGTCGATCACCACCGGCAAGCACCTGCTGCGTGCGGTCGTGGGTGTCGAAGAGATCTACCAGTACCTGACCATCGAACGCATCCGCCGCGGGGCCACCGAAGGCGACCGCGACGCCCTGCTGGACCAGGAGCGGATCGGCAAGTTCGTGGTCGGTGGCCGCACCCGCACCTTCCCCTCGGCGCCCGACATCCGGCGGCTGCGTTGGCAGGGCAAGGTGCTGCACTTCACGGTCAGTGACGGTCGCAGGTACTGGCGCTGCATGCTGGCGGTCGGCGCGCGCGCCTCCTTCCTGCCCCGTTGTGACGCGGTGTCCGGCAAAGAGGCTGGATACGGACGCCCCATGGGCAAACTCCCCCCCAAGCCGCTGCGCGGCGTCGAGCCCAAGGTGCCCGAGCGGGCGCGCTCCTGGGGCGGCGACGCCCGGGTGGTCAAGGCCTGTGGTCGGGCCCTGAGCGGCTCCAAGAACATCAACAATTGCATCAAGGTGGCGGGCAAGTCGAAGTACAACCCCGTGGCCACCATCGCCGCCTGTGGCAACGTGATGAGCGGCTCCAGCAACAAGATCAACTGCCTGATGACCTCGCTCAAAGCCACCGAGGATCGTTCTATGGGCCTGCGGGCCTGCTCTCGCGCCACCAGCGGCGCCAAGAATCGGCTCAACTGCTACAAGATCGCCACCCGCACCCGCTACGAGCCCTCGCGGACCATCGCCGCCTGCGGCAAGGCCATGAGCGGCGGCCGCAACGTGCTCAACTGCCTGCTGGTGGCCAAGGACGCCGACTCGAGCCCGCACGCGGCCATCGCGTCCTGCGGCCAGACGGTCAGCGGCTCCAAGAATCGGCTGCAGTGCATCAAGAGCGCTTCGGCCCGTTGATTCGACCCCGACACCCTAATCCGCGGGCCACGGCGGCGGCGGCATCTGGGGTGCCGGCGTCTGCGCGCCTTCGGGCTGCTTCTTCAGCACCTCGATGAACATCTTCAGGTACTTCTGATCGTCGCTGATGTCGGGGTCGGTGTTCTGGCCCAACCAGTCGGTGACCGACTTGTCGACCGCCTCCAGCAACGACCGGGCGGCGCCCAGGTCGGCATCACCGGCCAGCTCTGCGCCAAGCTTGAAGGCCATGTAGATGTTGAGCATGACGAAGCCCTTCTCGGACGTCGCCGAGGTGAAGTAGCCGCCGTCGGGCACCTGGCCGGGCGCGTGCGGGCTGCTCAGCTGGATGGTCTGCTCCTTGATGTCGCCGCTGACCGGATGCTCCCAGGTGATCTTCAGGTCGCCGACGGTGTGCGCGCCCGAGCCCGTGCCCTGCAGCGGCAGCAGCTCCATGAGGATGGCGCCGCCGCCGCCACGACGGCCGCCGTCGATGGGATCCTTGGCGCTCTGCCGCTTGGCCAGGAAGAGGGCCGGGATGGCGATCTCGCCGCCTCCGCTGACCGCGGTGAAGCCGTTGGTGCCGTAAGCGCCGCCGAGTACATAGGTGTCGGACATGGCCATGCTGATGCGCACATCCAGGGCCACAGGGTGCAGGAAGGTCTGCACCTCCTCGGTGAACACCTCCTTGGCCGCCGCGGCGTCCTCGAGGAAGTAGAAGTTGCCGGCGCCGACCTCGGCCAGCAGGCGCATGACCTCGATGTCGAAGTTGTTGCCCAGGCCGATGGTGGTCAGGCCGATGCCCAACCTGGCGTGGGTCGCAGCCAGGGAGGCCAGCTTGTTGGCGTCGATGATGCCGTCGTTCATCAGGCCATCCGAGAGCAGCACCACGCGCGTCTCGACGCCCTTTGAAGCGTACTTCAGGGCCAGCAGGTAGGCGCGGAAGAGGCCAGCGAAGATGTTGGTGCCGCCGCCGGCTTTCACCTTGCCGATCTGGGTCAGGATCGTGCTCTTGTCGGTGGCTGGCACGTGCTCCAACTGCACCATGGCCTCATTGCTATAGGTCACCAACGTGAAGTGGTCGTCGCTGCCCGCGTGGTCGAGCATGCGCTCCATGCCGGTGCGCACGTGCTCGATGGGCTGGCCGTCCATGGAGCCGCTGCGATCGACGGCGATGACCAGATGCAGCGGCGGTCGCTCCAGCTCGTCGACCTGGATGGGCGAGTTCATACCCAGCTGGATCAGGGTGCAGTTGGCGCCGTTGATCATGTTGCCCATGACGCCGACCAGGCCGTGCAGGCAGAGGTTTTCGCCGCAGGTGGCCTTGGGGTAGTCGAGCTTGTGTTCGGCGAAGAAGCCCAGGTCGTCGATGGTCTCGGGGCCGGGGATGTTGCCGGCTTCGAGGATCTTGCGGAAGCGACCGAAATCCTGCGCGCCCGCCTGGGTGATGCCGGTGCTGCCGGCGGCCGGCTGGTTGGCGCCGGTGCCCACATTCGGCCCGACGACGGCCTGGTCGTTGCTGCCCCAGCCGCCGCTGCCGCTGGTCGCGGAACCGCAGCCGATGAACAGGAGTGATGCCGCGCAGATGGCCACCAAGGTGGCGACATGTCGCCAGTTCAGAGATTCGCGGTGGCGGTTGCTCTGCTGCGATTTGCTGACATTCATCTCGCCCTCCTGCTGTCGTGTCGTACGCGCGCCGCCGACAATGACGGCCATGGGGGGTCTACGGGCGGTATACGTAGACGCTCTGGTGATAGGGTCCGATACCCCACTCGCCGCAGTCCGGATCGGCTGTCACCCGATCCTCGCTGAACAGCAGGTGCAGGGTGCGCTTGCCCTGGTCGAATGTGGCGCTGGTGCCGGCCTTGAGCGTGGTCACCGCGTCGGGCAGGCCGGCGTGTTGCAGCTCGACCTGCATGGGCCGGGCATAACCGCCGCAGGGATCGTGGCCGCCGCCGCAGCCGGACTTCAGGCCGATCTTGAACTTGGCGTCGGCCACCGGCACCACGTCCGAGCCGGTGCCGAAGTAGAGCTGTTCGAACTTGCCGTCGGAGATGACCCGCCAGCCGTCCATGGGCAGGAAATTGTGTCCCTGGCCGAAGTTGAAGAAGCCGATCTTCTCGCCGGCTTTGTAGGGGAAGGAGCCGGGCGGCAGGCAGGCGAACCAGGTGTCGGCCTTGGCGAAGGAGACGGCGATGCAGCCGTCGGGACTCTCGGCCACCTCGGTGATCACCTGGGTCGAGCCGGGCGGCTTGGTCCACGCCAGCGCCGTATCGGCCGGGGGCCGCTTGCATGCACCCTGGGGCAGGATGTCCAGGGTCTGCGGGGCCGCGCTGAGGGCCTCGTGCTTCTGCCACGCGGCCTGGCCGTCCGAATCGATGGCGATCCGGATGACGCGGTCTCCCGCGGTGCTGGCGTTGGCCGCTACCTGCACCTTGTTGACGACCCCGCCGTCAATGACCACCACGCGCGGGGGCAGTCCCGAGGCGTCGATCAGGTAGACGCGGCAATTGCTCGAAGCGCCAGAGTGGCCGGAGTCGAAAGGCAGCACATGATTGGGTTCGACGATCCACGCCTTGGCCGGGTCGAAGACCTTGCGGCTGAGGATGGTGGCCGGCTTCTTGGCGACGGCTTTGCAGTCGAAGTCCACCTTGGCGCGCAGGGAGCGCACGCGGACCACGATCTTGTCCGAAGTCAGGTTGCCGATGACGTACGTGGCGATGTGGAAGCCGGCGACGAAGGACTGGCCGTCCGGCGTCACGACGTCCGGGTTCCAGTTCGGCTGCGGGCAGTTCCAACAGGGCTCCGGGTTCGGATTTGGTTGGTTGGCGGCGCAGAAGAGCATGGCGACCGCGAAGAGCGCCCGACTGGCGACGCGGGGGACCCGGCGTGGGGCCGGCGGGGGTTGCGGGCCGGTGAGCAGGCGCCAGGAGATAAAGAGCATCGGAAGCGCCAGCAGGTCTGTGGGATCGACCACAACGGTCCAGCGTTGGGGACCGAAGGCCGTGACCACTTCAAACCAACCGGCGACCACGGCGTTGAGGTTGATGGCCGCGAAGACGGCGCCGATGACGACGTGGCAGGCGACCAGGGCGCGCCTGGAGCGCACGCGAAAGAGCAGGGCCAGGAGCAGGGGCGCGACGACCAACCCGGTGACGTCGCTCAGCTTGCCGGTCAGCCAGCCGGGCAGCAGGTCGGCGGTCTTGAGGAAGTGGTCGTTGACCGCCATGACCACCAGGCAAGTCAACCACAACGGATGGATCAGCTTGCGGCGCAACGCGCTCAGTTCCATGTTCTTACCCCTTGTGCAGCGGAAACCATGGCGTTTCCCACGAAGCAAAAGCAAACCTGAAGGTGTGAAGAGTCGTGGCGCGGCGATTGCGCCGCGCCCCTTGAACGCCCCTCAAGGGGTGGTTGGCCCGGCGATGGCAGATCCGTCATCGGGAGCGGCCATGTCCGCCGCGGGCCTTCGGTGCCTTCCATCGGCCGCCGGCATCGGTGCTCGCGCGAAAGCGTCGAGCGCAATCAGCCTTGCCGGCCAATCGCGCCGTGGCCTGCCAGGTCTTGCCCGATGGGCGCATCTGCAGGCGGTCGATCTTGCACCCAGGACGCGTCTTGGCTACGAAGGCGAGCAGCGCCTTGATTTCGGGTCGCTTCGATGTCTGCGGCGCGACCAGTGTAAAGCGCTCCAACCCCGACTCTGCGCACCAGCGCAGCACCGTCTCGGGCGCGCCCTCCGCGCTGGCGGCGTAGTCCAGGCAGGGGGGTCCATGGCCGCCCATGTCGTCCATACGTGCGGCCAGTTGCCGGCCCTGGCGACGTTGTTCAGTCAGCCACGCGACGACCTGCCCGTCGGCCTCGGCGGCGCGGGCGGTTTTGGGCAGTGACCGGGCCAGGCGGCTCACCTGGCCGCGGTGTGCGGCGCTGTTGAGCGGCTTCTTGTCGGCGAGGGTCACCGACAGGATCAGTTCCCCTTCGTAGGCCACCCCGTGACGCGCCCGGGCGGGCGGCGCGACGGTCACGAACAGTCGAGCCGTGTCGCCGCTGGCCTTGCACGGATCCAGGCGCACCTGGAGTTGGCGCCACTTCTTCACCGGCCGAAAGCCGGACCAGGCGATGACATGGGGCAGCACGTCGGTGGTCTTCAGGCCCGTGGGTACGCAGGGGGGCGGTACGGCGGCCTCCGCGGGGCTGGCAGAGACGGCGATTGCGAGGGTGAGCGCGGCGGCCGCCAGGGCCATGGACGCGGTCGAGGGGCTCGAACGTTGGCGCATTGGGGGCTCCGGGCCGGCGAATGGCCAGTACCCTGGCGGGCACGTGTCTTCGCTTCAGCATAACCGAGGACGCGTGGCGGTGGCGAACGCTTCGTTTATGCGGCGATCGGCTGTCGTTGAGGCCTGTACGCTGCATTACCACGCATGCGTGCTTTTGCGTCGCTGGCCGGTGGCATCGGCCTGTGCAAACCTGCGCCCATGCGCACGACCTGGCCCGATCGACCGGAACTCGTCGCCCTTGGGCTGGCCCTGCTGATCGGCCTGTTGCGCTGGCCACTACTGACCGGCCTGCCGTTGACAGGCGACGAGGCCTCCAACCTGGAACGGCTCTTCTGGCAGGACTGGAGCGTTGGCCGCGAGGCGGCGTCGAGCCCGCCGCTATTCCGTTGGCTGATTCACGCCACTGCGACGCCGCCGGAATCCATCCTGGCCATACGGGGCGTGGCCGCAACCTTCGGCGTCATGCTGGTGTGGTTGACGTTCCGCGTGCTGCGCCACGCCACCTCGTCGAAGCTGGCCCTGGCGGGCGCTGCGCTGGTGGGTGTGCAGGCGCTGCAGATCCGCCTGGGGGTCGAGCAGAAGGCCTATACCCTCTGGTTGTGCGTGTTGTTGGCGGCCCTGGTGTGGCTGAACAGGGCCCGGGCGGGGCGACCGCAGGCCAGGCTTTGGTGGTCCTTCTGGTTGGTGGTGGCGGCCATGACCCACCACCTGACCTGGCCGGTCATTGCGGGGCCGGTGGTCTACCTGCTGTGGCGTGTGCCCACCACGCGGCGATGGTTGCCGTGGACCTGCATGCCAGCCCTGGCGTTGGCGGCGCCGTGGCTGTGGCGGGCCCTGATGACGCCGGAGCTGGCCGCTGAGGGTCCGGGGCTGCTGGACGACCTGCGCTGGCCCCTGCGCGCTGCCCACGCGTTGTTCGTCAATGCCGAGGGATTGGGCGCCGCGTTGTTATTGATCGCCGGGGTCGGCGTGGTTCTGCCTACAGGCGACGCTGCGGTGGCCCAGACAGAGGGCGATGTGGCGGCTGCCAGGGCAGAGCGGGCCACGAAGGCCCTGCGCATCGACCGCCCGCTGCTGACTGCGAGCCTGTTGGGCGCTACAGCGTGCGTGATGCTCCTGGGCCTGGGCGCCACGCCGCGGGCGCGCTTTTTTGCCCCGATTCTGCCTCTGGCCGTGCTGGTTGCGGGCGCCACGCTGCCCGCTGATGTGCGCACGTGGAGTCGCCGGAGCAAGGCGCTGGTACTGGCCGCGGCCCTGACCATCTGCTGGAGTGGGGTGACGACCTGGCTGAGCCTGCACAAGCAGGCGCAGGCGCAATGGCCGGCCGAGATCGTGCGCCTGGACAGCGCCCTGCCCGGCCCGACGCCGAAGCTCACCGTGCTGCATCCGAGCTGGTTGCTCCACGCCACGGCGTGGGAACGGACCGGTCAAAGACTGCACAACTGGCAGGATGCGCCGCCGCCGCTGGACCTGGCGTTGCGGGATGGTGAGCGGTTGTGGGGTGGGTTCCACCACCGGCTCGAACCGACCGGGTTGAAGGCGCTGGTGGAGCGGTTTGGCTCGATTGGGGTGGTGATGTTGCCGGTGGACGATGTGGCGGCGGCTTCGGCAGAGGCCCAGGACTGGCTGGCGAGGCGTTGTCGGCGTCAGAATGGAGACTCGGCCGACCCGGCGCCTGCGGTGTGGCGTTGCGGCAGGGAAGCGGGCCACGGAACTGCCTTCAAGGAGCCGTGACGTCCCGGTCCTCGACCCTGCGCACGACGCGCACAAAACCCGCGTCATGCTCGGTGATGAGCAGGTCGCCAGCAGGCGTCATGGTCACGGCCCTGGGTTCGCTCAGCCGCACCGATGAATCGTCATGGGGTTTGCCATCGCCGGCGTGCTGACCGCTCGCATCCCCATCGACAAAGAAGATCCGGCTGAGATGTACGCCTGCGACTCGTCCGCTGCGACCCACAGACCGCGTCCTGTGCCCGACCCGCCCACCGAAAAGAGCGTGGTCATGGAGCCTGTCGGGTCGACCTTGCGCACCTTGTCGTTGCCCAGGTCGTACACGTAGCAGGTGCCATCTGGCAGGACCCAGAGGCCATTGGGGGCCGACAGCCGGCGCTTCGCCGCGGGTCCAGCCGCGTCCCCGTCATCGCCGGCCTCGCCAGTGCCCGCCAGCGTGCTGATGGTGCCGTCCAGCGCCACCCGGCGGATGGCGTGCGCGTCCTTGTCTGCGATGTAGAGAATGCCCGCCGCGTCGGCGAGGGTGATGTGGGGCCTGGACAGCTCCGCGGCGATGGCGGGGCCGCCCTCGAAGCTGCCCTTCCAGCCGTTCTTGCCCTTCTTGGAGATGAGCCCGGTGCCGGCCAAGGTCTCGATGATGCCGAAGGAGTTGAAGACCGCGCTGTGGGGGTTGGCGACGGTGTCTGCGGGCGACTTTGTGTCGGGGGTTGTCGTATCCGAGGCGGCGGTGTCGTCCACGGTCGGGTGGCCCGCGTCAGGAGCGGAATTTGGAGAGGCGCAGGCAATGAGCAGAGCCGCCGCAAATATCCCGCCATGCCCCGCCCTTGCCTTTGGTCTGCGGCGTGGCATTCGCGTCGTCCCGGCGTTGCCTTTGGAGCCAGACCTGCGCATCCACGCAACGTAGCACACCCTCTGATCCTCGAGCGTTCGGGTCTGACACCTCATCAGAAACAAGGGGGCTTCCGGAAGCCCCCTCAGCCCGAAAAACGTCGTTTTCGGGCCACACCCCCAACCAAACCCCCCCCAACACGCCCCCC
>CAYTLW010000123.1:0-22744 GCA_964438735.1 uncultured Enterobacteriaceae bacterium
CAAGCTATCTGGCTCGAGTCGTCGCGAAAGGGTGACGAGGGGCTAAAGTCGAGACAAGACCGCCGTCTCGTCTTTGACCCGCTGCAGGAAGTCCCGATAGCTGGAATCGGGCAAGGTCTGGATGTAGTCGGACAGCTGGCGCGGGCTGAGATATCCCATGCGATAGGCCGCCTCCTCAGGCGAACCGATGAACAACCCCTGGCGCGCTTCGATGGAGTGCACGAACTCGCTCGCCTCCAGCAAGCTCTCCGGCGTGCCCGTGTCGAGCCAGGCGATGCCGCGGCCCATGGGCATGGCGCGCAGGCGGCCCTCGTTGAGGTAGTCGCGATTCAGATCGGTGATCTCCAGCTCGCCGCGCGCCGACGGCGTCTGGTTGCGCGCTCGCTCGGCGACGCCCGGGCCGTAGACATACAGGCCGGGGACGGCCCAGTCCGACTTGGGCTCCGAGGGCTTCTCCTCCAGAGACAGGGCGCGATACTCCGAATCGAACTCCACCACGCCGTAGCGCGACGGATCGCTGACCCGGTAGCCGAAGATGGTCGCGCCGTCGCCATTTGCGGCCATGGCCCGGCGCAGGAAGTCCAACCGGCCATAGATGAAATTGTCGCCCAGCATCAGGAAGACCGAGTCATCGCCGACGAACTCCTCGCCGATGATCAGCGCCTCGGAGATGCCACGCGGCGCCGCCTGCACCGCATACTTCAAGGTGATACCCCAACGGCTGCCGTCGCCCAGCAGGGCTTCGAAGCGGGGCGTATCTTCGGGCGAGGAGATGATCAACACCTCGCTGATACCCGAGACCAGCATCGTGGTCAGCGGGTAGTAGATCATCGGCTTGTTGTAGATCGGCTGCAGCTGCTTGCTCGCCACCTCGGTCAGCGGGTACAGGCGGGTGCCTTTGCCACCGGCGAGCAGGATGCCCTTCATGTTCGTCTCCTGTGCGGGGTTCGCCCGGTTACGGCGTCGCGCGGTGTTGCGCGTCCCCCTTGTGTTGCGGCGGCGGAGCATAACGATCGACCGGCGGCCCGACAACCTGCGTTTGCGGGAGTTGCATGGCCCCTGTTGCTGGCCCACACTCGGCCCGAGGCAGCCGATGAAGATAACGACTTCTCGCTTTCGCGATTTCAACGCGCCCCTGCTGGCTGCGCTGCTGACGACCATCGTATGCGTCGGCCTGATCGCCGCTCACCAGCTGGGTCGGATCGATCTGCCGGGCCTTGAGGAGTTCGAACACAACAGCATCGACGCCCGCTTCCACGTTCGGGGCAAGCACAAGCCACAGACGGATGACATCGTCATCGTCGGTTTCGATGACAAGCTGCGCCACGAAGCGCCGGACGTCTTTCAGAAGCGCGCCGGCTGGGCGCGATTCCTGGATGCCCTGGCCAAGTACGAACCGCTCGCCGTCGGCATCGACGCCTTCTTCGCCAGCCCGGAGATTTCCCTGCCGCCGGGCGTCATGGACAAGGTACGAGGTGCCCACCGCGCGCTCGGACTGGCGGCGGAGGCCACGACCACCAATCCCTTGATGAAGCAGGCCTTCAGCGCCCTGGACGCCGTGGTCGAAGCGGCTCGCGGCGACGAGATTCTGGCCGCGGCTTTGAAGCGGTCGGGCAACGTGGTGTTGAGCGTGCTCTTCTTCCTGGAGCGTGGCGAGTCAGCGCCTGCGCCCATGGGCCAGCCCGAGCCCATCGGTCTACGCGGCGGCCAGTACGACGAGGCGGTCGCGGTGGAGCAACCACAATCCCGTCGCCCACCGCGCGCCGAAGCGAGCATCTACGGCTCCCTGGAGGTGTTCGCCCGCAACACCGCCGGCGCCGGCTACACCAACGTGATCAAGGATAGCGACGGCAAGGTGCGCAGCGTCTACGGCGTCATCGAGCATGGCGGCCGCTACTACATGCCCCTGGGTCTGGCCATGGCGCGCCACATCAAGGGCCAGGTCGAAGAGCTCTCCTACGTGGTCGGCGAGACGCAGATCATGATGGGCGAACGAACCCTGCGCGTGGACTCCAGGAGCACCGCCATCCTCGGCTACCTCGGGCCGGGTCGCACCTTCACCTACATCTCCGCCGCCGACGTACTCACCGGCAAGACGCCCAAGGCGGAGCTCGCCGGCAAGGTGGTCTTCGTCGGCTACAGCGACGCCGCGCGCGACCGGATCGCCACGCCATTCGACCAGAACATGCCCGGCGTCGAGGTGCACGCCACCTTCGCCCACAACGCCCTGCACGGCGGCCTGATGACGCGCGCCGACCCGCTCTGGACCGTCCTGGTGGTGCTGGTATTGGGCTTGCTCATCAGCCTCTTCTCCTTCCGCTTCATCCGCCAGCAGCGGGCCTGGATGGAGAGCGTCGCAGCCGTGGTGCTCTTATTGGGCTGGCTGGTCGCGGCCCAGGTCTTCTTCGAGGGCGGCCTGGTGGTCGACGTGGTGGCGCCCGCCGTGAGCTGCCTCCTGGTGGCGCTGGCCACCCTGTCGACGGCGCTGGCCACCGAGGGCCGCGAAAAGGCGCGCCTGCGCGCGGCCTTCTCGCAATACGTCACCGGCAGCCTGGTCTCCCGAATCATCGATGATCCCAGCCAGGTTCGCCTGGGCGGCGTGCGGCGCGAGCTGTCGATCCTGTTCTCTGATATTCGCGGCTTCTCGCGCTTCTCCGAGAACATGGAACCCGAGGCCCTGTCCAGCTTCCTCAACGAGTACCTCACGCCCATGACCGAGCTGGTGATGGAGCAGGGCGGCATGCTCGACAAGTACATCGGCGACGCGGTGATGGCCGTCTACGGCGCGCCGCTGGCCATGCCGGAACATGGCGCTGCCGCCTGTCGAACGGCGCTGGCGATGCAGGAACGGCTCGAGGAGCTCAACGTTGAATGGAGCGAGCGCGGGCTGCCGCGGATCGACATCGGCATCGGCCTGAACAGCGGCACGGTCAGCGTCGGCAACATGGGCTCGGAGGTGCGCTTCGACTACACTGTCATGGGCGATACCGTGAACCTGGGCGCGCGCCTGGAGGCGCTGACCAAGGAGTATCGGGCCAAGATCCTGGTCGGCCAGGACACCCGCACTTCGGCTGGCGACGGCTTCGTCTTCCGCGAGTTGGACTTCGTTCGCGTCAAGGGCCGCTCGGGTACCGTGCGGGTCTATGAGCTCATCGGCGAGGTGGGCAGCGCGCCCATGGCCACCGAGCAGGTCGATGCCTGGCACGCCGGGTTGGAGTTGTATCGCAAGCGGGATTGGGCCGCCGCCCGGGACGCCTTTGCCAGCTACATGGAGCGATGGCCCGCCGACGGCACCGCCGAGATGATGGTCGAGCGCGTGGAATGGCTGAGCGACAATCCGCCCGGCGAGGGCTGGGATGGCGTCTACGAACAGCGCAATAAGTAGCGACGTGACGTCGCGCAAGCCCGCGCACCGCCGAACGAATCAACTCCCGTGCGTTGCGTTGATGATGTGCTAGTCTCGTGTCGGGCGCGCCGAAATCGGATGAAGACAAGCCGACGAAAGCCGGAGAAGAGGGTCATGAAACAGGCCACCAGCCACAGTATTGCCGTCTTGGGACTCATCGCCATCCTGGCCACTGCGGTCGCTTGCGGCGACAAGCAGCCCGTCGCCGCCAACGCGGCGCCCCCGCCAGTCGCCGAGCCCACCGCCGACGCCGCTCCCGTGGGCGTGGTCGTCTCGGTCACCGGCGCCGTCGTCGCCACCCGTGCCATCGAAGGGGCAGCAAAGCGCAAGCTGGTCGTCGATGGGCCAATCTTCGCCGATGACACCATCGACACAGGCGCCGAAGGCAGCATCAGCGTCCGACTGAACCACAACCTGGCCACGTGGACCCTCGCTGCCAACAAGCGCAAGCGGGTTGACAAGAGCGCCGCCTGGAGGGCGCCCAAGGGCAGCAAGACCCAACTCCTGGCCCGTCGGGTCAAGGGCGAGTTGACCGCTTCGGCCGGTCGCCATAGCGAGCAGGAGGCCGCCGGTTCGGCCGAATCCGCCAGCCGCAAGGCCGCCGAGGTCGACAAGAAGCTGGTCGCTCGTGTGGCCGCCGCAGAAAAAGCCCGCGAGCCCGCCGCCAAGCCGGCTGCGGCACCCGCACCGCGTCCCGCAGCCCGTCGGGTGGCCGCTGCGCCGCCCGCACGCCGCGCCGCCCGCGCTGCGCCGCGTCCCTCCGCTGTACCGCCGCCGTCGGCAGCGCCGCCGCCGGAGCGGGATAACGTGGCCGCAGCCGCCCCCGCCAAGCTCGGCAGCGCACCGCCTCCGCCGCCCCCACCGCCACCGTCTGCCGATCCGGCGCCCAAGCGCGCGGCCGCCGCCGCTCCGCCGCCATCTGAGCCAGCGTACGAAGATTCGCCCGTCGCCTCGGCACCGGCGAAGTTGCCCACGGCGCCGCCGTCACCAGCGGAAGGTGAAGAAGCGCCACCGCTGGCCGTGGTCAAGCTCAGCGTCAAGCTGGTCAAGGGTGGCCTCGACAAGGCCGTGGCCAACAAGCAGCTCAAGCGGCGCATCTCCGCCGTGCGTTCCTGCTATGAGGGCGCCCTGGACAAGAACCCGAAGCTGGGCGGCGTCCTGCAGGTCATCGTCGAGATCCTCGCCGACGGCAGCGTCAGCCGCGTGGTGGTCGCCAAGGGCGGCCTGGGCGGCAAGATCGGCAAGTGCGTCCAGGGCAAGCTGTCCGCCATGAAGTTCCCGGCCCTGCCCGCCGAAGCCGGTGACAAGAAGCGGTACATCAAAGCCACGCTGGATTTCTCCACCAGGTAGGCGCTCGTCGCATCGGCCAGATGGCCCACTGCGCGGCCGTCATCCCGTGACGACGCAGGGGTCCGTGGTGCGCAGATACCACGGCCATCCCCCCGGCGCGCACCACGGGGTTCGCGGTAGACGTACCACGTCGATCGCACCCCCATACCACAGCACAATGCTATGAACTTCCTTGCAAGTTGGCGTGCGCTGTCAATTTCTGAAGGGGGTGTTTGCCCATAGTATGTACTTGGACACGGCGAGAGGGGCACAGAGCCCCAGGGAACGCCGGCCACAAGGAGGACACAATGGATATGGGTTACATGAGCGAGCTTCTGATGAGCGTCCTGATCTTCGCCCCTGGCGTGGTGCTGCTCTCCATCTGTGTCTTCGTTGGTGTGCTGGTGCTGCTCGAGAAGGCGGGCATCTTCGGTGCCATGACCAGCAACGACGTCATCGTCGAGGCCGAGGTCACGGCCACCACCGCCAATCCGCCGGCTGGCCAGGTCATCGCGGGCCTCGAAACCGCCATCGCCGACGAGGCGCAGGCCGAACAGGCCGAAGCCGTCAACGGCAACTGAACCTCCTTATCGGTACCGGTGGCGCGAGGTCGCTCCTCGCGCCGCCGGCCCCGAACCGGAGCAAGAAGATGCGCGGCGCACCCAACGGGCGCCGCGTTTGCTATTTAAGGTTCATGCCGCCCGGGTAGCCATACGCTGTCGCCGGGCCATATCCATACACCGACAGCCCAAACGCCTGGTCCGCATCCAACGTATGCATGCCGGGCTTCAGATCGATCCAGGCCAGCTCCCAGGTCCCGTCGCCGACCGGTTTGAACAGCCCGGCGGCGATCTCCTTGCCATCGAGCTTCACCGCGAGCCCCTTGGGGCGCACCACGGAGGCGTGGTTATCCTTGTAGCCGATGGGGGTGAGGATGAAGTAGTCCTCGCGCAGCTGGTTGGCCGGCGGGTGGATGATGAAGGTGGGGTCACCGTTGAAGTCATCGGTCTGCTGCTGAGAGACGATGAACTGGCCGACCTGGATCTTGCCCGTGGCCTCCAGCATGAAGCTCTCGGTGGTCTGCACCTCCACCCAGCCGCCACCGGCGGGCAGGCTGACGCCATCGAGGCCCTTGATGGGCGGAATGGTCTTCAAGGTCACGCCCTTGTGTCCCGCCATCACCACCCAGATGTCGGGCTCGACGCCGCGCGGCTTGGTCTTGGGGCAGATCGCCCTGTTGCCCCAGGCCTCCACCGGCAGCAGCTGCTCCTCGACATGTTCGGCGCAGCAGTTCTCCTTGGGACCGCCCTCGTAGCCCAGCACCAGCTCCTCATGGCCGCCGAACACGGCGACGGGTTTGTCGGATTCGATGCGCGTGCCGGTCAGGTCGGCCACCGCGAACCCCTCCAGGGTGCTGTGTGCCTCCAGGTTGAGCACATCGGCCTGCTGCAGGCTGAAGGTCGCCGTCTGGCCCGCCTTGAGCGGGGTGTTCACCTGGGGCGCCATCTTGACGGTGCCCTTGGCGCCGATGGTGACCTTGACCTTGGTGGTCCCCGGCCGCGTGGCGAACACGGTGAGATAGCCCTTCTGCGGTGGGAAGGAGGGCAGGTTGGGGATGTTGATCTCGGGTCCCGAGGGCCGGCTGATGACGTAGTAGTCCTTGCCGAGCGCGTTATGCGGCAGCAGCAAGGAGCCGTCGTTGGAGTAGGCCTGGTCGGCGTTGAAGGGGTTGAACTGGTAGGCCACCACGGGCTGGTCGGAGGTGATGTGGATCGCCTTGGAGGTGATGGAGTTATCGTCCACGTTCATCACCGGCATCTTGAACTCCGCCGACTGGCCCGCCTTGACCACGTTGTTGGCGATGTTCTTGGGCCAGCCCTTGGGCATGCCGAACTTGATCTTGGCGTCGAAGATGCCCGGGTTGCTGATCACGATGCTGTGGGGCTCGAACTTGGGGTTCTTGCCGATGAAGGCCGGGTCGTCGTAGTTGTCGAGATCGGCGCTCCAGTACTCACAGCCCACGTGCGAGCTCACCTTGAGGTTCTGCTCGCAGAGGCTGACGCACTTGCCGCCCAGGCAGTAGGCGCCGGTCTTGCAGTCGACCTTGTCGCCGTAGCCGGAGCCGTCGTCTTTGCAGACCTTGTAGTACTGCTTGCCGTCGCAGATGGCCGTAGTCGGCACGCAGGCGGTCTTCTTGCACACGCCCTTGACGCAGAGCTGACCGGTCTCGCAATCCTGGGGCAGCCAGGCGTCGCCATCCGGTGAGCAGATCGAGGCGGCATCGTAGCCAGCGCACTCACCGACCTCACCCGGCTTGCAGCTCGCCTTGAGGGCGCAGTGACCCAGCTTGCAGAACTTCGGCTTCTGGCAGGTCTCTTCGACCATCCACTTGCCGTTGATGCAGATCTTGGTGCCCAGCGTACCCAGGCAGCCCCGCTCGCCCTCGGCGCACTCGGCGCCATCGGCCAGGGGCGCCTTGACGTCCTCGCCGGACGCGCCGCCGTCATCGGTGACGCTGGCGCCATCGGCCAGCGCGGCGTCGCCGAACTGCACGTCCGGGTCCGTGTTGCCGGCGCCACCGCCCGGCGATGGATTGCTGCAGGCCGCGCAGAGCAGGAGCGCGAGGGTGAACGCTGTAGTCTTGCACATGGAGGACTCCGTGACGCTACCGGCCGGGGTGAGTGCGCATGAGGTAGCGGCGCAGGAGGGTGCCAGAAGCGGGGGGGCGGCGTCGAGGGTGTGGGGCCGCGGACACGGTCACGGTCACGGTCACGGCCACGGACGCGGGCACGGTCACCGACACGGTCACCGACACGGTCACGGTCACGGTCACGGTCACGGACACGGCCTCGGTCACGGTCACGGTCACGGACACGGCCTCGGTCACGGTCACCGACACGGTCACGGCCACGGTCACCGACACGGTCACGGTCACGGTCACGGCCACCGCCTGGACCCCCCACAACCGTTCATGTCACGCTGCCCACAACCGAACACGCCACGCCGGAGCCTGACCTCCCATGCCATCCGATCCCGATCTCCCGACCCAATCCGGCTCCCGAGCCCCCCTGATCGCCCTGGTGGCCTTCGCCATCGTCGCTGTCGGCGCCGGCATCTGGCTCTGGGCCGGCGACGAGTCTTCCCCTTCGACCGCGTCCACCGCCGATGCCAGCGCCGCCGAGCCCGGCGTTTCGTTGCCTTCGGCCGCCACGATGGCCATGCGGGGCGCCCTGGATGTGAGCGATCTGCTGGGCCGAGATCCCGTGATCCAGGACGTGATGGCGACCTGGAAGCGGGGCGAAGCTGTCGAGGATGCCCAGCTCGCGCGCGCTTTCGTCGCCCTGGAGGCGGCCTACTTCCTGCGCGACCACGCCGTGGCCATGCGACCGGGCGCGTTCCGACCCTATGTGACCAGCCTGTTGGCCCGATTGCGCGCTGCCGCGACGCCGGATCCAGGTGCTGGTCCGCAGCGCATGGCCGTGATGAAGGCCCGCCTGCTCTCCCGCTGGGGCACGCGCTACGAACCCGATCACGACTATCTCTTCGACTTCCTGGTCGACGGCCTGGTGCAGTGTCGCAGCGGCACCTACCTGACCTTGCTGGCCTGGTTGCTGGCCAGCGATGACGACCCGGAAGGCCCGTCTCCGGTGATCATCTACACCCCCGGCCACGTGCAGCCCGGTCTGCTCGACGGCGAGACCGTACATGTCATCGAGGCCACCCGGCGAGGCGCGGGGGTGGTCTCCAGCCCACCGAAGGAGCTCTCGCCGATCCGCATCGTCGACGCCCGGCTGGCCATGCGGGCCCAGATCGCCGCCGCCATGAAGGAGCCGTCGGCGGTGGAGATCGGCCGCAAGTCGGTGCGCTTCGACCACGGCGAGGCGAGCCCCATGGACGACATCAGCGCGCCCACCCAGGGAACGCGACAGGACGCCGCGTCCGAGCCGTGGGCCTTTGGCAGCCGGCCACGTCCGTCGGGTCCGCGACCCCTGGCGCCGCCGCCCGAGCCCGATCCCGACAAGCCCGGGCTGCCCGGTCAGGCGGTGTCGATCGTGGAACGGGCCGCCCTGGCCTCGCTGCAATGTGGTCCCGAAGACGGCTTCTCCTGCGTGACCCTGGGGCGGGCGCTGGCAGTCCGCTTGCGTACGCTGCCAAAGGCCGCCGACGGAGGGCGCAAGGAGGTGGGCGAGATCGCCGACGCCTATGGGCGCGGCTGCCTGGCCGGGGTGGCGGAGGCTTGCGGCCGGCTGACCAGCCGGTTGAGCGAGCTGTCGGACTCCCTGCGCGGCGAACTGGCCCGCGCGGGCATCCTGGCCACCGGCCTGCCGACAAAAAGTGGCGCCCGGGCTGCCGCGCTGCTGAATCGGGCCTGTGCGGACGGCTGGATGCCGGCATGTCGGTCTCTCGTAGGCGCCGCCGACAACACCACCGAGGTCGACAACGCGCTGCTCGACCGCGCATGTACCGGCAAGTATGAAGTCGCCTGTCTCGATCGCTGCAAGCAGGTGATGGCCCCGGAGTCCGAACACGTACAGATGGCGGGGCCGGTGGCTGCATGCCAGCGCGGCTGCACCCTCGGCGACCCCTACGCCTGCTACTACCTGGGCCGAGCGCTGGCCCGCGGCCTGGCCAAGGGCGGGCGGGATGACGCCGGTGCTGCCAAGGCGTATGCCAAGGCCTGCGTCGGTCTCAACGGTGCCGGCTGTCGGGCCCTGGGCCTGGCCACATTGTCGGGCGAGGGCGTCAAGAAGCAGCTGCGTCGGGGTATCCACCTGCTCCGCCTGGCCTGCGCCGCCCTGGACAACGCGGCCTGTGGCGACCTGCACGAACGGCTGGCCGAGCTCTGCGACAAGGGCCGCCTGTTCGCTTGCGCGGGCCAGGGACGTCACCTGGCGGCGGCGGCGAGCCTCTTGCCCGAGGTCGCGCTGGACGACAGCCCCGTCTGGAAGAAGTGGGGCGGCGAGGCGGCGCGTGCGTGCACAGATTGGGACTTCGATTCTCGCGAGCGTTGCTCCTGGTGGCAGCTGCGCAAGGTGCGGGGGGCCGAGGCGCGAGCTGCCGGCGAGCGGGCCGCGACCGTGCTCAAGAAGCGCTGCGATGGTCGCGACAAGAAAGCCTGCGAGGTGCTCGAGCGGGGGCCGCCGCGCAGTGGAATCGCCAAGGCGACCGCGACCAAGGCAGCCACGCCCAAGGAAGCGCGCGACCGCTACGTCATCGCCGCCGAACAGGCTGCACACCAACGTCGCTGCAGCACGGGCAACGTGGTCGCCTGCTCCCGTCTGGCCGCCAGCCTGCTGGCCAACGAGCCCACCGAGCACGACCGGGCGCGCGCCTTGCAGCTGCTTCGCCTGGGCTGCGATGCCGGCGATGTGGATGCCTGCGCGGTCTTTGCGGTGCAGCGGGAGGCCGTCCTGGGCCCCTGGGCGGGCGTGCTGCACAAGCGGGCATGTGAAGGGGGCGTCGTCACGTCGTGCACGGCGCTCGGTCGCTGCTACTCCAGGCCCGGCTGCGGCAGGACCGGCGAGGCCGATGCCCGCGTCGGTCGCCACGCCGCGCGGGCCTTGCCGTGGCTGGACAAGGCGTGCACAGGCGGCGACCCGGACGGCTGCGTGGATTTCGCTGCCTACCTGTGGTTGGGCATCGCGGGGGTGGCCTCCGATCGGCCGCGTGCCGAGAAGCTGCTGGCCGATGCCTGCAAGCGACGTCACGGCCCCGCCTGCGGCCGCCTGGCGGTCGCCCAACGTTCGACCGGCCGGCTCAAAGCCGCGGCGCGCTCCTCCCGCAAAGCTTGCGACCTGGGCGATATCGCCACCTGCTCATCGTGGGCCGAGCGCAGGTTGGCCGGCGGGCCGAGCCGCTCCGAAGGGCGCGCCATCGCCAGGGACCTGCGGCGAGCCTGTGTCGGCGGCCTGGCGAGCTCGTGCCTGTCGCTTGGAGATGTCTTTGCTGACGGCAAGGGCGTCACCGCCAACGCCGACATGGCGGTTCGCTGGCACATCACCGGCTGCCGCGCTGGGGAACACATGGCCTGCGCCCGCATCGGCGAGCGCTGGCAGCGGGGCGGCTTTCCCAAGTCCGGCAATCGCCTCGGCGTGCGCGCCATCCGCCAGGGGTGCGTGGGCGGCGATGTGCCCTCCTGCAAGCGGCTGGCCGAAGTGTATCGGCGCGGCGCCGGGGTGTTGAAGTCAGCCCGGGTGGCCACGTGGCTGAACGCTCACGCGGACCGGATCGCCAGCGCGTCGGCGGGCGCCAGGTAGCGGCCCGACGGGATTTCCGGAATCTCGTTCGGATCTGCCAGACAAGCCATTTAGTCAAACAATAACAGACTATTTCCGCGCTACGCCGACGAAACCGTCGTGATGGCGTACGGGAGGAGCCGACACGGCCATTGGGGGCAAATTCCATAAACATCTGAAATTACTGGTGATGATGAGATGGCACGGGCCTTGCTCCAGGAAAGGGTCGAGGCGGCGGGGCATCGGGTCCACCACACGTCGCCCGGAGGACAACATGACCAGCAAACGTAAACACTTCATGCTCATCCCCACCTACGCAGGCGCAGCCCTGGGCTTCATCTCCTATCTCTTCGTCGGCGCCGTGCCAGGGCTGCTCTATGGCGGCTACATGGGCCTGGCCATGTCGAGCGTGCTCTTCGGCAGCCCGGTCGAGGCGACGCTGGCGGCCAAGCTGGTGACCTTCGGCGGCATGTTCCTGGGGCTGGCGGCCTCGTTCTTCTTCTTCCTGGTCATGGGTTCCCTCTTCGGTACCGCCGTCGGGCTGCCCTTCGCCGCGCCGCTGCGCCGCCTCGCCGGTGTTCCTTCCGCGAAGGCGAGGATGCGCCGTGCGGCCGCCGTGCGTCGGGGCTCAGCCCGATGACGTGCGGGCACCGCTCGTCACCGGTCAAACGACGGGCGGTGCCTGCTCCTCCGGCAAACGGGGGAGCCATGTCGGAAAAATCCGACACGGGCGTGTCGGGGATTGCCTACGCAAGCCGTACCACCGAGCACGCCCTCATCGCCGACTGTCTGGATTCGGCGAATCGGGTCGGGACCCGGTCTCAATTCAAAGCCTGAATCGCCCTGCCAGCGCCCTCTGCCAGCCTGCTTTCGCTGGCAAGATTGGTGCGCAAGCACGCTGACACACGAGCTAAAGCGGCTATTTCAGATGCCCGGATGCCTTTCGGCACGATCCTTGCCACAGCCTGGGTTGCCGTCGCCATCGATCCACTAGCGACGCGATGAGGTCAAACCATGGGATCGTTCTCCGAACGGAGTCTGGCAATCGCGCCAATGCTCTGCTTTGCGGTCGTCGTGACGTTGTCGGTCACGGCCTCCGCCACCACGCCACGCAACCCCTCGGATCCCGGCTGGTGTCGCGCCTGCCACCGAGAGGCGGCGTTTTTGCCCCAACCCGTCTCGCCCTGGGCGCACGAAGAGGTGGCGTGTCGCGAGTGTCATCAGAACTATCAATTCGATCCCCACGAAGAGGTCGAAGTCGCTGAGGGGGAGCTGATCGAGGCCATGAAGGAGCGCGGCGTCGGCAATCCGGTCGCCATGGCGGCCTGTTTCGACTGCCACGACGCCGCCGACGAGGACCAACCCGCCAGGTGGCCCCATGGAGATAACGACGGACTCGGCAAGGGGCTGCCCCACTGCCTGGACTGTCACGGCAGCGTGCACTTGATCCGGCTGGAGAGCAGCCTGCCGGACCTGCAACGGCGACAGATCATGAATCGTCGTTGCGCCTCCTGCCACGCCAACGCCGCACGCATGGCCGAAGGCGCCACCGGGGTGGACAGCTCCGGCGAGCGGCAGCATCCGCCCGAGTTTGCCGATGGCAAGGGCCTGAAGTCGGGCGGACACGGCGGTCATGGTCACCATGACGGCCCCGCCGCGACGGGGTTGATGGGCGGCTACCAGGACACGGTCCACGGGCGCAAGCTGAGCCTGGGATCGTCGCGAGCGCCGGGCTGCGTGGACTGCCACGGCGGCCACGAGGTCAGCGTGCCCGGACCCGACGGTCCCGACCCCTGCAAGGCATGTCATGAGAACTCCGGGCCCGGCTTCCGAGCCCTGGCCATCCACCAGCCCCTGTCCTTCGAAAGACGGCCGGTGGGGGCCTGGACGCTGAAGTTCTTCGCCTGGCTCACCTTCCTGACCATCCTGGCCCTGTCGATACACGTGCTGCTGGACGTCGTCGCCACGCTTCGTCGCGGTCTGCGGCGCAAGCCGGAGGATGAAGAGCCCGTGCCCGAGGGCAGCGTGCAGCGATTCGACGTGCACCAGCGCATCTCTCACGGTCTGATGATCGTCTCCTTTGTCCTGTTGGTGCTGACGGGATGGCCACTGACCACCCACGGCATCGGCGCATCGCGCACCTTGATGGACTGGTTCGGCGGCGTTGATGGTTGCGGACTGGTTCACCGGATCGCCGGTATCGGCCTGGTCGTCTGCGCCCTGCATCACATGGCCTGGCTGGCCGTGATGTGGTTCAAGGGCCGGTTGCGATTCTCCATGCTGCCCGCCCTCAAGGACTTCAAGGACGTCATCGGCAACGTGATGTACTTCTTCGGCCTCAAGGCGGAGCGCCCTCACTTCGGTCGCTACTCCTACTTCGAGAAGTTCGACTACTGGGCCGTGTTCTGGGGCTGCGTGATCATGATCGGCTCCGGCCTGATGCGCTGGTTCCCGGAGACGTTGGCCGAGTACGCGCCTGCCTGGGCCTATGACATCGCCTATGTCGCCCACACCGACGAAGCGCTGCTGGCCGCGTTGGCCATCTTCGTCTGGCACTTCTACAACGTGCACCTGCGCCCGGCGGTCTTCCCCATGTCCTGGGTCTTCCTGACCGGCCGCATCTCCCTGCATGAGCTGCGCGAGGACCACCGGCAGGAGTACGACGCCCTCGACCCGGCCGACGTCGCAGACGCCACAGATGCCGAAGCCGACGATGGGGGGGCGTCATGAGCGAGTCCACCGTCAAACCGTGGGCCGCGCTCTTCGGCCTGGCCATCGTCCTGGTCTTTGGCGTGCTGCTGTCGCAGTTGCATGTGGGGCCCTCCGGGGCGCTCGAGGTCAATCACGCCGAACCCGCAGCGCCGCTGCCCGGGCTCTTCGAAGCCGCCGATCCGCCCGGCGCGGTGAGCGCCACGATGTTGGAGCGATTGCCGTGCTTTGAGTGCCACTCCCTGTCCCATTACCTGGAGGGAGCACCGCCCGGCCCGGCCGACGAAGCCACGGAGACCGACGATGAGGGGCCGCCATCCGGGCCGTTCTCGCACGCGCTCCATGCCGATGAAGAGGTCGGCCATTGCCACATGTGTCACGCGTTCACCGGCCACTTCCAGGTGGTGACGCGACAGGAGACCTGTGCCGAATGTCACTGACCAGGAGCCTCATCCAGCGCTGGCCTCACCGCTGGTGATGATCGTGGCCTTTGGCGTATTGCCGGCATTGCTGGCAGGAGCCTTCATCTCCTATCGCTCGGTGGTCCAGGAGGTCGAGCAGGAGCCGGCGTTCTGCGCCCGCTGCCATGCCAGTCGCAGCCAGTACCTGCTCTGGACCGGCAGCGCCCACAAGAAGGTGGCCTGCCAGCAATGCCATCCCATGAAGGGCGCCGATGCGGCCCGTCTGCTGCAGTCCTTCGTGCTGCGCGGGCAGGTCGAACGGGCGCCGGGCGCCGAACCTCTGCACAAGGTGCCGGTGCCCCAGCGCACCTGCATCCGCTGCCACCTCGAGGAGACCGCCGACTGGCCGCAGATCCGCGCCTCTGTCGGCCACAAGGTGCACCTGAAGGCGCCCAAGGTCGGCTGTCTGGATTGTCACGCCCGCACCATTCACCGCTTCGATTCGGCCCAGGACGCGTGCGGCAAGTGCCACAAGGAGCACGTCGACCCGAGCTCGCGCATGGGGCGACTGCATTGCAACGCCTGCCACAACTTCCTCGGCGGTTCCCTGATTCCCAAGCGCAACATCTGTCGTGAATGCCACGTCTCGGAGGGCGTCGATGCCCCAGCCTTCCCCGACAATGTGCACATGGCGCGCCTGCCCTGCGGCGCCTGTCATCAACCGCATAAAGCCCGCCGACCCAACTCTGGCACCTGTCTGGGCTGCCACGAAAAGATCGCCCGCCATGGGCTGCACGAAAGTCGGGGCCATGGCCGATGCGCCGACTGCCACCGCGCCCACCAATGGCAGACCAGCAATGCCGACTGCCTGCGCTGCCATCAGAAGCGCTCCGCCTCGTGCGCCAGTCATAACTGCATCAAGTGCCATTCCATGAAACAGAGCCGGTCGCGGAGGTCCCCATGAAGTGGCCGAGCGGTCTCGGCTGGCGACTCGCCATCCTCGTCTGGGCGGTGACATTGATCTGCCTCTTGGGCCAGACCCTGGCCTGGCTGTCCAGTGAGATCACCGAGTTGGAGCATCGGATCGCCACCGAGGGCACCGTCCTGGTGCAGGGCCTGGCCAGCGCAGCGGCGCCCTTGATGACCGGAGCTTCGCCCGATCGATTCGACTACCTCATCCAGCGTTGCGATCGAACCATCGACCTGGAGGAATTGACCTTTGCCGACCGCGATGGCCGGATTCTCGGCCACAGCGACGCCGATCGGGTCGGTTCGGTGGTCCAGGACGGCCCCCTGGGGGTCTTCGGCGCTTTGGGTCGTTCAGCGGGATTGTTCGGCGCGCTCGAGAAGGGTCGCGCCTACCGGGTGACCGCGCCGGTACTCAAGGGCACCACCGTGCTCGGATTCGCGGTGCTTCGATTCCGCTCCGACGAGGTACGTCAGCGCACCATCGACCTGATCCGCACGGCGTTGGGGGCGGCCGCATTCTGGATGGTGATCGGGGCGATCCTCAGCGGTCTCTTCGTCCGCCGCATCACGCGTCCGCTGAATCGCCTCGTACAGGCCGCCGAGGCCATGTCGGCCGATGACCTGGACACAGACCTGTTGCCCGGACCGCCCGGGGCCGACGAGATCGGTGTTCTGCAGACCTCATTCCGCACCCTCAAGGCAGCCCTGCGCAGTCGCCGCGACGAGAACCTGCGCCTGATGGCCGAGCTGCGTCGATTCAACGAGCAGCTGCAGGAGCGCATCGACGACGTCACCGACGACCTGCGGAAGGCGAGCGCCCACATGGAGCTGGTCATCAGCTGCATGGAAGAGGGCGTCATCGCGCTGGACGAAAAGGGCATGGTGGTCCGGGTCAATCGCGGCGCGCGCCGGCAACTGCAGGGCCTGTACGAGCCCCGACGAGGGCGGCATCTCAGCGCCATCCTGCCCCAATCCGACCGCGTCCTGGCCGCGTTCGACGAGACCTTGCGTACACATCGTTCGCGGGTGCTCGAACTGTCCGTCGAGAGCGACGCGCTGCCCTGGCGAGAGGCCGATAGCGCCGAGCTCGATATCCACACCGGCGTGCGCTACCTGACCGTGCGCATCTATGCCCTGGCCGAACCCGGCAAGGCGCCGACGGGCTGCGTGCTGACGGTCGTGGATGACACCGACCGCCGTCGGCTGGCAGTCGCCTTGCGTCGCCGCGACCGGCTGGCCTCCTTGGGCACCATCGCCGCCGGCCTGGCCCACGAGCTGGGCAACTCCATGCACGGCATCCACGGCTTCAGCAAGCTCCTGCTGACCTCGATCGCCGAGGACGACCCCGTGCGCGCGGACGTCGAGGTGATCCACAAGGAGAACCTGGGCGCCATCAACCTGCTGGGGCGTTTCCTGCAGTTCGCGCGGGTCACCGAGGGCGCTGTGGAACCGCGACCCATCGGCATGCTGGTCGAACACGCCCTGTCCATGTGCGACTTCCGCCTGCGCCAGGCCGGCGTGGATGTGGTGTCGGAGTTGGCCGCGGAAGACCCGCTCGTGGATTGCGATCCCCAGCCCTTGACCCAGGTCTTCGTCAACATCGTCCTGAACGCCGCCGACGCCATGGCCGAGCGCGACGTCCGACAGCTGAAGGTTTCCGTGCGTCCGTTGGGCCCGCACACGCTGCGCGTTCGCTTCCAAGACACGGGGCCTGGCATACGCGCAGAGCATTCCGATCGCATCTTCGACCCCTTCTTCACCACCAAGGTCGCCACAGGCACTGGATTGGGGCTGGCCATCGCCCACCAGACAGTGCAGCGACACGGCGGGCGACTTGGGTCAAGCAGTGCGCCGGGCGGCGGGGCCATATTTGATGTGGACCTGCCTCTCGCCAAGGATCTGGAGGTGTCCTCATGAGCCGGCCAGTCATCTTGTTCATCGACGATCAGGCATCTGCCCGGCAGCTTTTCTTGCGGCTGCTCGATCCCAAGCGCTATGACGCCGCGGCCGCCGATGGTGTCGCTGCCGCCGAGGAGTTCATCGCGGGCCGCAAGCCGGATGTGGTGATCACCGATCTGCGCATGCCCGGTGTGGACGGCATGACGGGCATGGAGCGCTTCCTGGCGGCCGATCCGGAGCTGCCGGTCATCGTCGTGACCGCCTTCGGCACCGTGGAGACCGCGGTCGAGGCCATGAAGCGCGGTGCCTTCGACTTCGTCCGCAAACCATTCGACCCCGGCGAGCTGCAGATCGTCATCGACCGGGCCCTCAAGCACCGTGGGCTTGTCGCCGAAAACAAGCGCCTGCGCTCCCAGGTGGAACGTTGGGCCGGCGATCGCGAGATCATCGGCAAGGCGCCCGCCATGGCCGCCATGCTCGACCTGGTGCGACGCGTGGCCCCGTCCGAATTCCCGGTGCTCATCCTGGGCGAGAGCGGCACCGGCAAGGACCTGCTGGCCGAACGCATCCACAACCTGAGCGACCGCTCGGGCCGGCCTTTCGTCACCCTGAACTGCAGCGCGATCCCAGAACATCTGCTCGAGAGCGAGCTCTTCGGCCACGAGAAGGGGGCCTTCAGTGGCGCCACCCAGGCGCGGGCTGGCTTCTTCGCCGAGGCCGACGGCGGCACGCTCTTCCTGGACGAGATCGGCGATATGAGCATGAACCTGCAGCCGAAGCTCCTGAGGGTGCTGCAGAATGGCGAGTATTACCGGGTGGGCAGCCGGCGCCTGGCGCACACGGACATCCGCCTGATCTGCGCCTCCAACAAGAACATCGAGGACCTTGTCGCCCAGGAGTTGTTCCGTAGCGACCTGTTCTATCGCATCAACACCCTGCGTATCGACCTGCCGCCGCTGCGCGCTCGTACCGAGGACATCCCCCTGCTGGTGGCTCACTTCCTGGACCGCCTGCGGCAGCGCAGCGACAGCGTGCCGGCACGGGTCGCGCCCCAGGCCATGGCCCGGCTGCTGGCCTGCCGCTGGCCGGGCAACGTGCGTGAATTGCAACACGCTGTCGAGCGCGCGTCGCTGGTCTGCGACGGTGAGATCATCCAGGAGAGGGACTTCTCTCAGCTGGTCCAGGCGTCCCTGGAGGGCGACCCGGGGGACGCTCAGTTGGGATTCAAAGAGGCGCGACAGTCGTTCGAGCAGACCTATTTCAGCGGCCTGCTGGCCGAGACGGGCGGCAACGTGCTGGCCGCCGCGGATGCCGCCGGCGTTCACCGCAGCACGCTGTACGAGAAACTGGCCAAGCTGGACATCGACCCCCATGACTTCGCGTCAGCCACCGATGGCAGCAAGAACGGGCGGCAGGCCGGCTGAACGCGCGTCGGACGGCATGATCTGACAGACTGCCCTCCCGATCCGACGACCGGCATTCCGTCGTCGGGCAGGCGGGGCTGCCTGACAACGCTCGCCCGTGCCAACAAGATGCGCTAACCTGCGTTCCTTCGCTGGCCCTTCACCTGATGGCCACGGCGACGTCCCGCGGCGTGATGGGGCGTCAGAGGAGCCGCCTGATGCGCGCCCGAATCGTGATCTTTCTGGCCATCCTGGCGCTGTCCGGCTGCGGCGGCGACGAGATCGTGACCGGGCCGACCGAGGGCGCCACCAGCGATGCCGGGCTCGATGTGACCGCCGATTCCGTCGATGGCCTGGCCGACGGTACCACGGCCCCCGATGACGTGCCCAAGGTCCAGGACAGCGGTCCGGGCTGCACCGGCGTGGCCAGTTGTCCACAGAGCGACTCCTTCTGTCGTATCGCGGTCTGCCACCCGGGCGGCAGCTGCGGATTCGTGCACGCCAAAGAGGGCACGCCCTGCATCGACGGCAACGCCTGCACCATCGGCGAGACCTGCAGCGAGGGCAGCTGTCAGGGCGGCCAGGGCACCGATTGCGACGATGGCAACCCGTGCACCACCGACGCCTGTGATGCCAACGCCGGCTGTGGCCACGCGGCCAACAAGTTGGCCTGCAGCGATGGCAACTCCTGCACCTCCGGCGATACCTGCACCAACGGCGCCTGCGCGCCCGGCCAGCTGGAGCCCTGTGATGACGGCAACCCGTGCACGACGGACTTCTGCGACCCGCTCAAGGGCTGCCAGGCGCCGTTGAACAACCTGCCCTGCGACGATGGCGACGCCTGCACCGTGCACGACGCCTGCGCCAAGGGCACCTGCAACGGCGGCCAGCCGCGCGACTGCACCGACGCCAACCCCTGCACCGACGACGGCTGCGACAAGAAATCCGGCTGCAAACACGACTTCAACAGCGCCGCCTGCGATGACGGCTCGGCCTGCACCGGCGCCGACGCCTGTTCCTCGGGTGTCTGCAAGCCCGGCAAACCCGCCGCCTGCGATGACAACAACCCCTGCACCACCGCCACCTGCGACCCGGTCGATGGCTGCGTCAACGTCGCCAACGCCCTGGCCTGCGACGACGGCAACGCCTGCACCGCCGGCGACGCCTGCAAGGGCGGCAAGTGCAAGGCCGGCAAGGCGGCCTCGTGTGATGACGGCAACCCCTGTACCCAGGACGCCTGCGACCTGCTCAAGGGCTGCATTCACGGCGCCAGCGGCAAGGCCTGCGATGACGGCAACACCTGCACCACCAAGGACAGCTGCGCCAGCGGTGTCTGCGTCGGCACGCCGGGCAAACCCTGCGACGACGGCAAGCCCTGTACCGCCGACTGGTGCCACCCCGCCAAGGGTTGCCAGGTCGCCGACCTGGGCCAGCTCTGCGAGGACGGCAACGCGTGTACCTTCGGCGATGTCTGCAAGTCCGGCGTCTGCAAGTCGGGCAAGCCCTTGTCCTGCAACGACGGCAACCCGTGCACCACCGACGGCTGCGACGCCAAGAAGGGCTGCACCTTCGCCGCCACCAAGGCGGCCTGCGACGACGGCAACGCGTGCACCAAATCCGACGTCTGCACCGCCAAGGGGTGCAAGGGCGTGGCCAAGACCTGCAACGACGCCAACCCCTGCACCACCGACTTCTGCGACGCCAACAAGGGCTGCCTGGCCATGCCAAACGTCGCCCCCTGCAACGACGGCGACCCCTGCACCAAGACCGACACCTGCGCCGGTGGCAAGTGCAAGGGCGTGGCCAACGATTGTGACGACGGCAATGAATGCACCACCGACAGCTGCACGCCAGGCGGAGGCTGCAAGTACGTCGCCAAGGCGCAGGGCAAAGCATGCGCCGAGGCCGGCATCTGCCACAAGGGCAAGTGCATCGGCGGAGCCGGCGACCTGCAGCCCTCCTGCAGCGGCCTGCGCGACAACGTCAAGGGCGTCAAGACGGGCATCCACTGGATCGACGCCGACGGCAAGGGGCCCAAGCTGCCCTTCGAGGTCCACTGCGAGATGGGCTACCAGGGCGGCGGCTGGACCCTGGTGCTGGTCTCCAGTGACGACGGGCAGGCGACCTGGACCTGGCAGAACAAGGCGAAATGGACCAGCGATACCAAGCTGGTGGGCAAGCTGAGCGAGCCCCATCGCGACTTCAAGTCACGGGCCATGCACGAGGTCGGCTTCGACGACCTGCTCTTCGTGCACAAGCCGTCGGGCGTGTGGGCCATGTACCCATGGGTCGGCGGCGGTACGGCGTCGCTGAGCCAGCGTATGCTGCAGCTCGGCGGCCCCGTCTGCCAGAACCAGGACAAGAGCGGCTGGCCTATGTCCAAGGGCACCCTGACCAAGAAGGGCAAGCTCTGCGGCACGCGCCTGTACCTGAGCCCCAAACACGACGATGGTTCGCCTTATTGCGGCACCAAATTCGGCCACGCCTGGGGGCCGGCGTGGAGCGTCTCCACCGGCGGCAAGTGCCCATTCTCATGGCCCGGCAAACACGCCAGTTTCGGGCCCTCCACCGGCGACCTGGCCATCGAACATGGCGCACGCGGTTTCGGCGCGGCGCTGGGCCTCAATACCGGCAAGAAGGGCGCAGGCGCCAACTACGTGCAGGTCTGGGTGCGTCACAAGCCGCCACCGGTCTGCGGCGACGGCTTCTGCGATGGCGCCGCCGACGAGACCTGCAAGGGCTGCCCCAAGGACTGCGGATTCTGCCCGTCCAAGTGCGGCGATGGCATCTGCGGCGACGGCGAGAGCTGTCATAAATGCCAGCTCGATTGCGGAAAATGCGCCCAGATCTGCGGCAATGGAGTCTGTGAAGGCAGCGTCAACGAGAGCTGCCAGAGCTGTCCGGCCGATTGTGGCAATTGCCAGAGCAAGTGCGGCGACGGCAAGTGCCAGAAAGAGTACGGCGAGACCTGCGACAAGTGCGAGAAGGACTGCGGCATCTGCAAGCCGGTCTGCGGCAACGCCCTGTGCGAAAAACCCGCCGGCGAGAGCTGCTTCACCTGCGAATCGGACTGCGGCAAGTGCAAACCCAAGCAGTGTGGTGATGGCTACTGCGACAACCAGGTGGACTTCTACGAGAATTGCGCAAACTGCGCCGAGGATTGCGGCTTCTGCCCCAACCTCTGCGGCGACGGCAAGTGCCAGACCCTCAACGGCGAGCAATGCGGCCCCTGCCCCGAAGACTGTGGCAAGTGTCCGCTGACCTGCTTCAACGAGAAATGCGAGCCCAACAAGGGCGAAAACTGCTTGAACTGCCCCGGCGATTGCGGCGACTGCCCACCCAAGTGCGGTAACGGCATCTGCGAAGCCAAGGACTTCAAGGGCGTCAAGCTCGAGACGTGCGAGGTCTGCGCCCAGGACTGCGGCAAGTGCGGTGACGGCTGCGTCGCCAAACCCAGCGGTGGTTGCAAGATCTGCCCCTGCGAGGCCTGTGTGTGCAAGAAGATGCCCAGCTGCTGCACCAAGGCGTGGACGCCGGCCTGCGTGATCATGTGCACCAAGCAGTGTGGCGGCAAGTGCGACCTGCAGAATCCGACCGGATAGTCCATCGACTGCGCGGCGCCCCAGACCCTCCAGAAGCGCCCTGTTCACACGTTTGACGGCGTCGCCGTCTCATGCGCCATGTCATGTCAACCAGAAGGATTCGGGGTTGACTGTTCGCGGCATGGGTTTACAGTGGACACCATCGCATACATGTCTGGTGACTCAGCCTTGTATGCCACACTTATTCAACCGATGAGTCTATCGGTTGCCTGACCTGGGGGCGCTGGACGAGGCGCGATCCCGGCGACGGCCGAGGAGCCCCATGTTCCTGCCCCAGACCGCCGAGTACGCGCTGCGCGCCATGGCCAAGATCGCCAACCTGCCCCGCGGCAAGGCGGTGCGCGCCATCGATCTGTCCAAGCAGACGGGCATCCCGAGCCACTACCTCAGCAAGATCCTGCGTCGCCTCGTCGTGGCCGGGCTGCTGTCCTCGCGCAAGGGGCATGGCGGTGGCTTCAAGCTGGCCCGCCCGCTGCAGTACATCCGCTTCCTCGACATCCTGCTGGCGGTGGGCTACCGCACCGACCCGGATCGCTGCTCCTTCGGCTGGGGCAACTGCAGCACCACGCACCCATGCCCGCTGCACAACGCCTGGAGCAAGCTCAACACCGAGTTCCTGGATTGGGCGGCCAGC
Source organism: uncultured Enterobacteriaceae bacterium (assembly GCA_964438735.1). GTDB lineage: Bacteria > Myxococcota_A > UBA9042 > UBA9042 > UBA9042 > CAYTLW01. The sequence goes on from CAYTLW010000123.1 coordinate 22,589, forward strand.
ACGACGCTGAGCGACGTCATCATGGGCGACGCCTTCGACGAGAACTTCGACGTGCGCGTCGGCGGCGGTGGGGAAGAAGCCAGCACCCCAAGCTGAGCGTCTCTAGTTCGACGGTCCCGAAGTACTTCCCCAGTTTGGCGTCCAAGCCATGTGCCG
>CAYTLW010000124.1:0-1337 GCA_964438735.1 uncultured Enterobacteriaceae bacterium
CGAGGAACTCGTTGAGTTGCTCGAGCGGCATGGCGTGGACTACGACGAGCGGTTTGTCTTGGGCTGAAACGTCCTGCCGCCGCTTCGCGGCTCCACATGGGGTGACGTCCAAGATCCTGGGGCTTACGCCCCAGGCTAACGAATACCGCCGCTTCGCGGCTCGTCGGGCTTACGCCCCAGGCTAACGAATACCGCCGCTTCGCGGCTCGTCGGGCTTGCGCCCTCGACCACCTTGGACGAACCGTCTCAAAGCGGCACATGGCCTGGACGCCAAACTGGGGAAGTACTTCGGGACAGGCTCTTGGCGAACGCTACTTGGTCGGCGGAATGTAGGGGCGGCCTTCGGCGATGGCCTTGGCGCGTGCGGCCTCTTCCTTGGCGGCCTGGCGGGCTTTGGCCTTCTCGAGTTTGGCGGCCAGCTTGGCGGCCTTCTTCATCGAGCGCTCACCCGACTGTGCCTTGTGCGTGTGATGGATTCCCATGGCGTCCTCCATGTATCAGCGGCCGGGCCGTCTGCTTGGGCTCGGGCGGGTCGGGGGCCTGCCCTGAAGAGTTCGGGCGGCAGCTCCCACGCTGGCCACCCGGGGGCGGTCTATATAGGCGGTGCCGGCCGATCAGTCCAGGACTATCGACAACTACAGGTAGAAATTCAGTAGAACGGACGTGTAGATGTGGAGCGATGACAGGCTCTGATTGCCGTCGCCCCAGCCCAAGGAATGAAAGGCCAGTCCTGCTTCGCCGCCGATGGAGAAACCCTCGCCGACGAAGTACTCGGCGCCTCCGCCGAGGTTGAACCCAAAGCCCATGGCGCCGGTCATCAACTTCTCGAGCGCTTCCTTCTTGCCTGGCGCGCTGTTGGACAGTCCTGGCACGCTCAGAGCGAACCCGGCGACACCATAGGCGGTGGTCAGGTTGGCCGTGGGCGGGTCGAAGAGGTAGCGGGCGCCCGCGCCGATGGTCATCAGCGAGAACGTGGTGTCCTCTGAGCCCCAGGTCTTGCAGTTATCCTCGTAGCCCGTGTCCTCCTCGATGCAGTGACCCTTGACCGTGGAGGCCGACAGCCTGCTGTACGCCAGGGTGCCGAAGGCGATCAGGTTGTTCATCCGGTAGCCGATGCGCAGCCCCACGTCGGGGCTGTCCAACAGTGGCGTGCCATCGGGCGCGCCGGCATTGCCGAGTGTGACCAGGTCCACGCCCTGGCCCAGGCTCAGCGCCAATCCATTGGACGAAGGGGGCGGAGCGTAGGTCGCCACGCCCTCGCCTCCGGGCACGACCTCGCCGGCCACGGGCGTGGGATCAGGGTTCACGTCGGGGGCGGCGCTGACGACCGCCGGCAA
>CAYTLW010000124.1:1437-17490 GCA_964438735.1 uncultured Enterobacteriaceae bacterium
CGTGGGATCAGGGTTCACGTCGGGGGCGGCGCTGACGACCGCCGGCAATGCGGCCAAGAGCGTCAGGGACATCAACGACATCATCGCGTGTTTCTGCATGGTGGGCTCCCGGGCCAGCGAACCCCGGCCGCCACGGCCGGGCCCGTTCAGGCCACTGTAGGTCGGCGCTACGGTAGCCGGATGGGCGCGCCCCGACAAGATTTGTAGGGAAGACTCCTGCCCCGACGCCGACCACCTTGTCCGCCGGCTTGCCCACCGCCATACTCCTGCAGAGTTGCCCAGGAGTTCTTCCAGGAGATTGACGATGGCTGAGCCCCAGATTCACATGCTCGTGGTCGAAGACCTGCCCAGCGATGTCTTCCTCGTTCAGCGGGCCCTGAACAGCCTCCAGGGTCGGCTGCCGCGCATCTCCTACAAGGAGACGCTCGGAGAGGCGTTGAGCGCCATCGCCGACGATTCCGTGCAGGTGGTATTGCTCGACCTGAACCTGCCTGATTCCGACGGCCTCGAGACGCTGCAAAGCGTGCGGGAGGCGGCGCCGGGTCTGCCGGTAGTGGTCCTGACGGGCAATGTGGAGCCCGGTCTGCAGCAGGCGTGCTTGGATGCAGGTGCCCGAGAATTCGTCCCCAAAGGCTCCCTCGACCCGGCGGTGGTGAGACGCGCGCTGGCCTACGTCGACGGCAACTGATAAATTACCCGCGATGACCCCAGCGATTACCGGCCCCCTCGACACGCCCGGCGAGCGTACGCAGTACCTGCAGTACCGCCAATATCGGGCGCTGCCGACGCTGAGCGACCGCCTGCCCGGCGTCAAGCGCATGCGGGTGCGGTGGTGGTACGGCCAGAACGGCGTCGAGTCGTCTCGAGGTAGCTCGCCCAGGGTCTGGGACTTCCTGCCCGATACGCGCGCCCACCTGCAGTTGGATTGCGCCAGCGGCAGCTGCGTCGACGGGGGGCATGACCTGTCCGGCATCGTCGCCAACCTGGTCGAGGTGGGCGACACAGAGCTGCAGGGGGCCATGATGTGTGGCGGTTGGCGTCAAGGCGTCGATCAGCGACTGGTCCATTGCGATTGCCTGTTGCACTACGCTGTCCGCATCGAATACGACTGAGCAGAGCGACGTCATCCTGGCAGCCGCCAGCCCTGGCGCCCGGAGGTCTCATGAACCGTCCGCTCTCGATCTTGTTGTCCGCGTGCGTCGCTCCACTGTTGATCATGGCGCCGGCCGAGTTGTCCGCCGGAGCGCCATCTGAAGTGGTCGCGCCCGGGCTGCTGGTCGGGTTGCTGAGCCAGCAGGGGGATCAGCTCTGCGACGGCACGCCCAAGGGCCAATGGATCAACCTGCGCCATGAGGTCGGCTATGTGCGGGTGATGCCGGGCAAGACGAAGTTGGAGCGATTCGACAACCTGCCGGTGATCGTCAAGGGGCGGCCGGTGCCTGGCTACCGCGCCCCGGCCGTGGTCCACAAGGGACAATGCCCACCGCCCATGCAGATGCGCGCCGACTGGACCCAGGGCCTCAAAGGGATGCGAATCAAGCGCGGTCCCGGAACCGGCTTCGCCGCCTTCGAGCTCGCTTCGATCAAGCCCTGGTCGGGCATCGCCATCAAGCGGCAGGGCGACGAGGTCGTGCTCACCCTGCGCAATGACCTCGGCGTGGATATCCGGCACCTGACCATGCGCCTGCACTATGAAGGATGCTACGGCAAACCCGGCACCATGGTCCGCTCGGAGACCCGGCCCATCCTGCGCCATGGTGATTCGACGACAGCGCGCTTCCCGGCCATCGCCTGGCGCAAGATTCGAAAGTCCAAGCGGGCCCACGCCGCCGCCGCCTTGACGTTGCACGCCCAATCGCCAGGCATCGCATTCGACTTCAACTGGTCGCTATTCAAAGCAGGCGCGCGGGTGTCCTGCCCGAAGATCACCACTCGCTGATGCGGTCATGGGCGATCAGCCAAGCATGACAATCTGCCGATAGCGCTCGATGAGTTCGAAGCTGGCGCGTTCGGCGGCGACCATCATCTGCTCGCCGGTGGCGAAGAGCAGCAGGCGCCGTCCCGCGACCGGCTCCGAGCCCGCGGCCAGGGCCAGCGCGCCGCCCACCAACAGCTTGCGGCCACGGAAGGGCAGGGGCACGAAGAGACGCTCCAGCATGGCCGTCGACTCGTCGATGTCCACCACCTCAGCGACCATGACCGGGCGGGCGCCGGCTTCCCGGACGACCAGCTGGCGGCCCTCCGCGATGGCTCGACTGCAGCGCCGCCGGTGGCCGTCAGGCGTGGTCTTGCGGGGGTCGTAGCCCTTCTCTTCGACCGCGGCCAGCGCGGTGAACTCCGACACCAGGCGCAGATCTCCCTCGTCGGCCACCGAGATGGTGACCCGACGCGACGGGCTGCTGGTGCTGCCCGTGGAGCGGATCAGGTTGCGCTGGATGTCCGACTTGAGCTGGCGATCGATGGCCTGAAAAGAACGCCAGAAGGCGGTCAGGCTCTGCCAGGGACCGTTCAATTCGTGCCGGGTGGCGCCGCGGGAGGCCATCATCTGCTGCTGCCGCAACATGGCGCGCCCCATAGCCACCGCGGCGTCTTCGTCCGAGGCGTAGAGGTGTCCGGTGTGGCCTTCGATGGCCATGGCGGCGGCCAGGTCCCCGCTGGGCGCCAGGGCGCCGTACCACCAGCCTTTGAAGTCATCGCCCTGGTCCAGTGCCCGCTGCACATGCATGGTCTGCGTCAGCCTGCCCGTCTCGAGAAGCTCGCCGATGGCTCTGCGGTCTTCCACATGAAGCTCGCGGCTGCGGTAGTTGTCGGTCATGGCGTGGTGTCCTGCGAGGGCGGCGCGGTGGCGGTGCCGTCCGGTAAGGTGATGGTAAAGGTCGCGCCCATGCCGGGCGCGGAGGTGACGTCGAGGTCGCCTCCGTGGAGGATGGCGATTTTGCGGCTGATGGCCAGGCCGATGCCGGTGCCGGGGTAGCGATCGGCGGCGTGCAGGCGCTCGAAGACCTCGAAGATGCGTTCGTGATAGTGCGAATCGATGCCGATCCCGTTGTCGATCACGTCGATGAGCCAGGCGCCCTCCATATGCCTGACCGCCACCTGGATCTCTGGCGTGGAGCTGGAGCGGTACTTGATGGCGTTGCTCAGAAGGGCCGCCAGCAGGGTTTGCATCTGCCGCTTGTCGGCGGTCACCGTGGGCAAGTCGTCGCTGGTGATGGTCGCGGCCGTCTGTTCGATGCGGCCGGTCATGGATGCGATGGCGTGACGCAATACGTCATTCAGGCAGGTAGGCTCGCGATGGTCTGCTCGGATCCCCAGGGCCATGTATTGCTGCAGGTCGCGGATCAGCGCGTGCATCTGGCGCGCCGACGCCTCAGCCAGGCGGGCATGGGCGCAGAGCGACTCCTGCAGGTCGGGTTCGCCCTCATCCAGCAGCAGGCCGGTATAGAGCGAGACCATTCGCAACGGCTCCTGCAGGTCGTGGGCGGCCAGGTCGACAAAGCGCAACAGGTCGGCGTTTGTGCGCTCGTGCAGGACGATCTCCGCCCGCAGACTCGCGTTGGCTGCGGCCAGCTCGGCCGTGCGCTCGGACACCTGCCGGGCCAGGTCTTCGCGTGCTGATTGCAAGGCCCGCAGCGCCCGCCGCTCGATGGTGACGTCGCGGACCACGCCGAGCACGGAGATCTCTTCCTCGGTGTCGAGCTCGGTGACGCTGACCTCCACCTCGACGATGTCGCCATCGGCCCGCCGGGCCTCGATGTCATATCGCCGGGGCACTTCTTCGCCGCGCCGGCGGGCTTCGTAGCGCGCCTGGATCAACCTCCTGCCACGTTCGGTCAGGAGCACATCGAAGCGAAACTCGGGCGAGGTCAGCGCGGCCGGGGCATAGCCCAGGATGTCGGCGAAGCGCTGGTTGACGTAGACGTAGCGCTCACCGCGGATGATGTACACGCCGTCGAATGCGTTGGCGACAAGCAGCTCGGCAAAACGCAGGCTGCCGGGGCCCATGGTGAGCCCGTCGGTCACAGGCGCGGCGCCCGGCTTCGCTGCATCGGATGAGGAAGAGACCATCGGGCGCTCACAGGTACCGTGAATCCGGCGTGGCGACGCTCTCCGCCGCGAGGCGTCAATGACAGGGGCTGGTCCGCGCCAGCGTATCCAGGATCATACTCAGGTCGTCGAATGTCGGCCCTCTCGGCGGCATCGCCACGGGCGGCGGTGGGGGCGGGGGCGTGCTCCAGCCCAGCGGCGGGTGGTTGTAGCCGCCGCCATCGGCGTCGACGAAGATGGGATTGGTATAGGCGAATGGCACCACGGTCTTGCCACCGGTGGGCCCCTTGGGCAGGGGCTTGGCGCCGCGGATCATGAACACGTAGTAACCGTCGGCGGTCACGGTATCGGTCATCTTGATCACCCGACGCCAGCGCCAGGTCTTGTCGTCGACTCCGGCGACCAGGTGGCTGTTGTTCAGCAGCAGCTTCTTCTTCTTCGTCGGCTGCACATGGGTCTTGTTCTCCTCGCCTGGCGGCGTCGCGGTGTCCGTGGGGTTGCGGTACATCTCGACCGCGTCCAGCGCCACCCACTGCGCGGCCTGCACCTCGATCTGGAACGTCACCTGTCCGCCCTTGGGCACGGACAGGGTGCCGCCGAGACCGACCTTGTCGCCCTTGTCGTTATTGGCCTGGACCTTCACGAAGGGGGCGTTGCTGCCGAAGGCGTTCATGCCGTTGATGGCCGCGGCGAAGGTGGCCGCGTCGAAGGGTTCGACGCTGTCCTTATCCGGACCCATGTAGACCCACGTGCGCGCCCCGCCGGCCGGGGAGGAGTGCCAGTTGTGGGAGTCGGAGACCGCGGTCGCGGTCCAGCGCACGCCGCGCGACAGCAGCGCGAACCACCACCGGGCCACATTCCAGAACTTGCCCATGGAGTTGCCGTTGAGGATCTCCACCGCCGTGAATCCGGGGTCGAAGAGCCCCGTATCGCCCGTCTTCGGATCCGGCGGCCCGGTCTTGATTCGGAAGCCAGCCGGATCGGCCAGCGTGATGCCTGCGCTGACGTCGAATTCGATCGCGCCCAGGTAGCCGCCGCCAGGGTGGTTGACCTGGATGACCGGCTTGTCGCCCAGCGCCGCCAGGCCTTCGCGGATCTTCTTGGGATGCAGGCTCGGACCGTCGCCGCCGCCCCAGTCCAGGGCGCCGCCGGTCAGGTCGATGGCGTCCACCTTCAGCGGAAAGGCGTTGAAGTGGCCATAGTCGAAGGTGGTCAACTCGAGCCCCGGCACGGTCGCCAGCAGGTGCTCGGCGTCCAGCTCCTGGATGGCCGGGGCCATGTCGGTGATGAAGTCGTGATCGGTCGGGATCAGTACGTCCAGGCCTTCGCTCAGGTAGGTCTTCACGCGCTCGATGTTGGTCACCGGGCTGTCCGGCGAGTTGATGGCATGCACGTGCAGGTCGGCGGACAGCCAGCCGGATGTGTCGATAGCCCGGTACAGGGTCGCGTTGACCACGACCGGCTCACCGGCGACCACTTCGACCGGAGTGCCGCCGGCGAGGTACGCATTCTGCGGATGCAGGGACCAGGCCGGCCCTCGCGAGACCACCACCCGGTAGGGGCCGGGGATCAAGGGGATGGTCGCCTGGCCGTCGATGCCCGTGAACGCGACCGCCGCCACGTTGGAGGGCAGCTTGTCGAAGGTGACATCCTGGTGCTCGCTTTTGCCGCGATGTTTGCACTTGCCCTGGCAGAAGACGGTCACCTTGCCCGGCGAGGGCTGGCCGACGCTGTTGCGGATCACCACGTCGATGCCACCGTGCGGTCCAAACTCGACCTCGATATCGGCGACTTTGGCGCCGGGTTCGATCTTGGCGCTGCCGGCGGAGGTGAGTTTCCTGCCCGGCGCGTCGCCGCTGAAGGTCCACGACCCGGCCGGCAGCTGCAGGGAGAAGCGCCCATCTTTGTCCGTCAGCGCCTGGGTCCAGGCGGCGCCTTCGGGATCCAGGGCAGAGATGCGCAATCCCGGCACGCCCTTGCCCGTGTCGTCCTTGGCGATGCCGTTGGCGGTGCCCAGGGCGATGCCGCGCGACCGCCAGATGGGCCCGGTCAGCGTGCCCAGGTCGCCGGAGCCGGCGGCCACCAGGTGCTGTCGCAAGACGGTCTCGCCTGGCGCCAGCTTGAGCGTCGCCGGGTGGCTGGCCACATCCTTCGCCGGTGACGTCAGGAATGCCATGGCCTCGGTGGTGCCGAGCACGATGCCGGCGACACCGGAGATGGCCAGGTAGGAGCCGCCGGGCGCGCCGTCCAGCAGCGGTGGCGCGAAGGCGTGGCTCGATTTGGCGCCCCGGAAGGCCAGGAAGTCCAGCTTCTCGGCGTTGAGCCCCTTGTAGCCGAAGCCCTTCAAACTCGAGGCCGGGTTGAAGAACTGGATCTGCCCGCCCGAGTCAATGATCTCTCCCCACGCCAGCTGGGTCGGCGAAGTGCCGTCGTTGCGGATCGCCGAGACGACCACCATGGCGCCATCGTCAGGGGGCAGGATGTAGTAGCGGGTGATCTCGATGGGCAGATCGAGCTCGGGATCGAAGGGCAACTTGATGGGCGCGCCCAGGTACTGGCCCACCAGCGAGGGCAGGTTGATGAAGTCCAGCAAGCTGTCCTGACCGCTGACCGCCAGGATGGCCGGCCCCCCCTTGCTGCCGTCGTTGAGGACCTCGAAGACCTCGCCGCGGAAGGTGCGGCCCAGGTTGATCAGCGGGCAGTACTCGCCCATGTTGTCGGCGCCCGCTTCGCCCTTGGCGCGCACCACGTCGGCGTCGATGACGTTGCCGCCCCATGGACAGGGCCCGCTGTGGCGATCGGCCGCCTGCACGATGAAGCGCACCTTCTTGTTGGCCAGGGCCCAGTCGCCATCTCTGCCCTGGGCCGCCGAACCACCGATCAGGCCGGCGCCGTCGACCACCTGGCGCACGCTGGCGCCTTTGGCGCAGGCGTCGGGCCACCAAGGTGACAGGTCGGCGGCGACGCCTTTGGCGCTGTTGGGAGCGGGCCGCTCTTTGCACTTATCGTCGCTGTCTTCACCGCAGGCGACGGCGCTGACCAGCAGCGCGCAGAGACAGAGGGTCAGGCGGGCGTGGTTCATCGGCAGAAGGTAGCCTTGTCGGGCGTTCCGGGCAATCAGCGGCACACCTGCTCGTCCGTGATGCCGTCGCAGTCATTGTCGATGCCATCACAGCGCTCCGGTTGCGGCTTGAGCAGGTAGCAGACCGACAGGCCGCCGCCGGGGGGCCAGTTGGGCATCCCTTCGATCATGCAGCTGCGGGCACCGGTGCAGACGCCCGTCGGCGTGCGCATTTTGCACCACGTGGAGCGCTTGGCCACCATCGCGGTCTTCGTGCAGATGCAGTCGGCCAGCAGGTAGACGCATTGGCGCGTGGCCTTGCCGGCCAGGTCATGTACGTCCTGACAGCCGTAGTCCGACGGACAGTCGGCGTCCCCCACGCAGGGCACGCCGCAGAAGGCGCCAATCTCCCCGCGGTCGACGCAGACAGCGTCCGGTTGGGCGGCGGTCGGGCATTGCGCGCTGTCGGTGCAGGGATCGCAGATGCGCCCCCAGCGCGGTACGCAGTAGCCGGCCAGGTCAGCGCGAGCGCCGCTGTCCGGGGCGCAGGTCCAGTTCGTTGGGCAGCCGCCGGCGCAGGACCGCCCGCAGCGGTCGCCATCGGGGGTCTCCAGGCAGGGACCAACCTGGCAGGGCCAGGCAACGCTGCATGGACATCCGGTGGAGCCAGGGCAGTCACCTGTGGGCACCGTCGGGTCGTCCGCAGCGAACGCATCGCCCGCCGGTTCGTCGCCGGCGCCGGCGCAAGCGACACCACCGACCAGCAGCAGCGACAGGGCCAGCGCGCGGACGGGCATGCTCAACGTTCTCGTCAGGGCTTGGAGAACGACTTTGCGCAGCGGAAGCTCACGCAATCGTACTCGAATTGCGGGTAGTAGCGATCCCGCCTGCCGGCGCGTAGGTGGATCGGGAAGCTGTAGAAACTGCCGCCGCGGAAGACGCGATGGGCGTCCTTGTCGCAGCCGTCCTCGATGGGGTCGATGGCCTTCTTATCCTTGTACTTGGCGTAGGCCCCCTCGACGTAGCAGTCGGCCACCCAATCCCAGGCGTTGCCGCCCATATCGTACAGCCCATAGGGGCTCTTGCCGCCGGGCTTCTGGCCGACCTCCCAGGTCGTGTCGTGGCCGCAGCCCTTGGAGACGCCGCGCTTGCTGGGATCGAAGATGGCCACGTCGCAGGTCGGCGCGCTGCTGCCCCAGGGGAACTTGCGCATGGCGGTGGCGCAGTCGGAGCCGGGGTTGTGGGCGCAGCTGCCCCGGGCGGCCATCTCCCACTCGGCCTCGGTGGGCAAGCGCAGGCCGAGCCACTCGCAGTAGGCCTTGGACTGGAACCAGTTGACCCCGTTGATGGGGTGCTGCTCGCGTCCCGGCAGCTTGTAGTTGTAGTGCTTCTCGGAGATGTTCTCGCCGATGGGCGGCGTGCAGACCTTGGCCTGGACGCACTTCTTGTACTCGGTGACGGTGACGTGGTTGCGATGCATCCAGAACGCCGACAACTGAACCTCGTGTTGCGGGCGCTCTTCGGGCAGGCAGTCCTCCTTCTCTACCGAATCGTTGCAACCGCGCCAGAAGGTGCCCGCCGGGATCAGCTCCATGCCTTCGGGACCGGCGACGCAGGCGCCGGCCGTACAGATTCCGCCAGCACAGGGGTTGCCTTCGTTTGTGGCTTTATGGCTGCAGCCGGTGACCGGATGGCACGCATCCGTGGTGCACAGGTTGCCATCGTCACAAGCCTTGTTGCCCTCCTGATGCAAGCAGTCGCCGGTGGCCGGGTCGCAGCCATCCCAGGTGCAGACCTTGTCGTCCTTGCACGCCTTGGCGGTGCCGCTGCAGACGCCGGCCTTGCAGCTCTCGTCGCTGGTGCACGCGCTCGCATCGTCACAGGCAGCGCCCTCGTTGGCGTGGCCGTATACACAGGTCTGGGCCTCGTCATCGCAGCCGTCGGTGGTGCAGGCGTTGTCGTCTTCGCAGTCGAGCAGCGTGCCGAGGCACTCTCCGGCGATGCAGGTGTCGTTCAGCGTGCAGGGCTCGCCATCATCACAGAGGGCACCGGATACGCAGTCCTTTGAACCGCCTGCATCCGTCACAACGGGCTTGTTGCCGTCGGTGTCCGGCTTGCTGCCCGTGTCGCCATTGCAAGCCACCCACAGCCACATCGAGGTGACCAACAGCCAGACCAACCACCGTGCATGGTGAGAACTCACGCCCTGAATCCAGCGGCGGTTGATGGGTGCAGTCTGGCGTCGTCGCATGGTCGGAAAGTAGCAGATGCCGTGCGTCCGGCCAATGCTGGGCCCGTATCACCCCATCACACCCGCGGGTCCGGGTGTCTCCGAACCGCGGCGATGGTACCCTGCAGGTCGTGGTGGGCCCCGAGGCGGTGGCCTCGGTGACAGAGAGCGTCGGCATGAGGTCTATCGTCGTGCAAACCCGCAGACAGCCCGCGTGGCCCGGTGTCGCCCGGGCGGCCGCGCTCGCGTGGGCTGTGTGTGGCGTCGCGGCATGCGCTGCCGAAGCGCCGGAGCCGACGCCCATCATCGAGCTGGGCAGCGCCGACGCCCATGGCAAGAAGTGGCTGTCGTTGCAGCAACTGGACTGGCGGCCGGCCATCGTCTACGGCCACCAGGGCGGCCACCATGTCTGGATCGGGGTGCGGGTACAGGGGCTGGATCCCGTCGGGCTGCGCATGACCCTGGACATGTGGCTGGTCGAGTCCGGTGTGCGGGTCAAACCCGGTCGGGTCGTGCAGGTCGCCACCCTGCGCCAGGAGGGCCCGTGGCTGGTGTTCAGCAAGCTCTTTGGCTACCTCACCTGCCCCTGTCAGGTGCGCGACCGCGAATTGAAGGTGCGGGTCCGCGTGCGCGACCGCCTGGGTAGAGAAGCCACAGCACAGACTCGCATCACGCCGAGGTGGAACAACCCCTGCGACACCATGCAGCGAGCCAACTGCGCCGACATCTGCCTCAAGCCGCCCACCAGCGTCTGCAAGGAGCAATAGGGTGCATCGCGCCGAGCTGCAGTTGTGGTCGGTCGCGATGGTTGGCCTGCTGTTGGCCTGCGGCCCGACGGATCCGCCGCCCCAGCAGACTGCCACGCCGCCGTTGGTCATCCCGGGAACGCGTGCGGTGCAGACCGAGCACTTTGCGACGGGCGCCTGTTGTGCCGGCTGTCACAGCAACTCGGAGACCGCGTCGGCCATGCGGGACGGCGCTCGTCGGCCGGTGTCGCCGCACGATCTCTGGCGGGCGTCCATGATGGCCAACGCTGCACGCGATCCCCTTTGGCGAGCACAGGTCGCCGTGGAGGTGGCCGCTCGGCCGGAGCAGGGCGCTGCGATCGAGGCCACCTGCATGCGTTGCCACAGCCCGATGGCCACCGCCCAGGCCCATCTGTTGGGCGAGGCGCCGCCGGTCATGGCGCTGCTGGAAGGGGCGGGCGAGCGCGCCGAGATCGCTCGCGATGGCGTCGCCTGCGCCCTTTGCCACCAGGTTCGCGACCACCAGTTGGGCAGCCGACCGTCCCTGGGCGGCGGCTTCACCATCGGTCCCGACCGCGACATCTATGGCCCGTACGGCGATGTCTGGTCCCACCCCATGTTGTTGCACGCTGGATACGTGCCGAGGCCGGGCCGGCAGGTGAAGGATGCGGGCCTGTGCGGCACCTGCCACGGCTGGATCCATACGTCTGCAGCGGGGGGACAGGAGGTGGCCCTGGAGTCCACCTGGCTGGAGTGGCGCAACTCCTCCTGGCGCGTCGACGGGGCCGACTCGGGCCCGAAGGCCACCACCTGCCAGGGCTGCCACATGCCGGGCGAGGACCCCGATGGGCAGCCGATTCGCACCGCCATTGCGCGCCAGAAGTCCGGCAAGGACTACCCCTCTCTGGGCAAGCGCAGCCCTTTCGGGCGGCATGATTTCGTCGGTGGCAATACCCTGCTGCCGGCCATCTTGCGCGACCACCGAGACGACCTGCGGCCCGAGGTGCCGGCCGCGGCGTTCGACGCCATCATCGCTGCGGCGCGTCGACAGCTGCAGCAGGACAGCGCAGACCTGGATATCGTGCTCGCGAAGCGCCAGGACGCTGCACTCGTCGTGCAGGTGAAGGTGCACAACCTTGCCGGACATCGGCTGCCATCGAGCTATACGGGTCGCCGCATGTGGCTGCGTCTGCGGGTGCGTGATGCCGCTGGCCAGATCCGCTGGTCGTCCGGCGAAACCGATGAACGCGGCCGCATCGTGGCGGGCGATGGCAAACCCCACCCCTGCGAGAACGTCGGTGGACCCGTGTTTGGCCATCGGGCGCTGATCACCCACGGCGACCAGGTGCAGGTCTACGAGGCGGTCGCCGCCTCTGCGGATCAGCAGCGCGCTCGCACCATGTTGGGCCAGGTCGGCTGGCTCAAGGACAACCGGATGCTGCCCGAAGGCTGGCGATCCCATGGGCCCTACGCAGCGTTGACACAGCCTGTCGGCGTGGCGGATGACCCGGACTTCGGCCCCGGGGCAGACATCATTCGCTGGCGGATCGAGATGGGTGCGGCCCTGGATTTGGCGGCCACGGTCGAGGTCAGTCTGCTCTATCAACCCCTGGGCGCACGGCACCTGGCCGAGCTTGCGACCGCTGACCTGCCCGAAGTGCGGCAATTGAAACGTCTGCTGGCCGACGCATCCCTGTTGCCAGAGGTCATGGTCACCCGCTCCCGTTCGCTGGCGCTTCGCTAACGCGTCGCCATGGCGCGGCCACGGAAATGGATGCCCGTCCGTCCCAGGTCAAGCCAGCGGCGGCCGCGGGGGGCTGGTCGTCGTGGCAACGCTGTCGTAGGCTGACAGCTTCCGGCCGTCCGCCACCGCCCGGTCGGCAACCTTCCAGATGTTGGACCGACCCATGGCGCAGGCCAGCCCCTCCCTTCCGCCATACGCGACGTTGCGACTCGCAGCGCGTTACTCGGGACCCGTGGTTGTGATCGCCATTCTGGCGCTCCTGTACGTGCCGGGTGACCTGGCGGAAGTCGAGCAGCAGCACATCGCGGAGCAGTCGCGAGCGATGGCGGGCCTGATGGCGCGGGCCTTGGAACCCTCCCTGGCCTCCGGCGATTCGGCGCGGCTGCAAGCGGAGTTCAGCCGTGTCGCGCCGGCATCCGGGCTGCTCGGCGCCCGGATGATCGGGGCCGATGGCAAGGTCCATGCGCAATGGTTGCCCACCAAGGGGACGGCGTGGGGTGATCTGGCCGACGACGTGCAGCGCGTGAGCGCCTCGGTGCCGATGGGCGGGACCGACCGTGGTGTCACGCTGGAAGTCGTGCACGACTTGAGCCGGGCGGTCGCAGAGTACGACGAGCACATCAGCGTCGCCCATTTGGCGATCTTCACTCTCCTGGCGATCGGTTTGGTCATCAGCTGGTTTGCCGCCGTGTTCAGTCTCCGCCGTCAGCGCGCAGAGGAGGCGTTGAGCAAGTCGAAGACCAACATCTTCGAGCTGCTCGATGGCCTGCCGGACGCCGTGGTGATCCACCGGGAGGGCCGGATCCTGTACGCCAATCCGGTCTTTGCAAACATCGCCGAGCGCCCCGCCGCCGCGGTAGTGGGCCGTTCCTACCTGGACTACGTGCACGGCGACGATCGCGCTGTGGTCATCGCGGAGGCGGACGCACTCCTGCGCGGCGAAGCTCCCGCCGACGCCAGTGAGTACCGATTCGAAGCCCCATCCGGCAAGAAGGTGATCGCCCAAGCGACGTCCGTGGGCATCCAGTTTGACAAAGCGACGGCGGTCGCGACCATCGCCCGCGATGTCACGCGGGACAAGAAGCTCCAGGCCCAGTTGGCCTTCGCCGATCGCATGATGTCGGTGGGCACGCTGGCCGCCGGGCTGGCCCACGAAGTGAACAACCCGCTCACATTCGTCATCGGCAACCTGGACCTGATGTCCAAGGAAACTCGCCGCAAAGCCAAGGACCTGGCCGGCATCGGACTGGACGACCTGCCCGAGATCGTGGACGACGCCATCGAAGGTGCGCAACGGGTACGTCGCATCGTCGGCGACCTGAAGACCTTCAGCAGCACGTCCGGCGACCAGAAGGCGCCCCTGGACGTGGCCGACCTGATCGACGCCAGCGTCAAGATGGCCTTCGCCGAGATCAACCATCGGGCTGTCATTGAGCGGAATTACGCCGAAGTGCAGCCCGTGCTCGGCAACGAACCGAGTCTCTGCCAGGTCTTCTTGAACCTCATCGTCAACGCCGCACGCGCCGTGGAAGCGGCCGAGGGCGAGGACAAGACCATCCACATCGTCATCAAGACCGATGCGAAGGGACGCGTGGTGGTCGAGGTGCGGGACGCTGGCATCGGCATCCCGCCGGAGAACATCCCGCGACTCTTCGACCCCTTCTTCACCACGCGGCCGGTGGGTGAAGGCACCGGACTGGGTCTGTCGGTCTGCCACAACATCATCGACGAGCATGGCGGCGCCATCGAGGTGGAGAGCGAGGTCGGCACGGGCACCGTCTTCCGCGTCAAGCTGCCTGTGGCCAGCACTGAGGCGCGTCGAAAGCGCCAGGTCTTTGCCGCCACTGGCCGATTCACCGGCATCCACTTGCTGGTGATCGACGACGAGGTGGCTGTAGGGACCCTGTTCAAGCGCATCATGGCGCCCCGGCACCAGGTGGTCACCATGGATTCGTCTCGCCAGGGGCTGGATGCGCTCCTGGATGGCGGCGAATTCGACCTGATCTTCTGCGACATCATGATGCCCGACCTGGACGGTATCGATGTCTACGAGCAGGCGATCGCGCAACGGCCCGAGCTCGCCGAGCGATTCGTCTTCATCACCGGTGGTGCCTTCACCAGTCGGGCCGAGGAATTCCTGGCCCAGACCGACCGGCCGGTCATGCGCAAGCCGTTTACCCCGGCCGATCTCAAGGGGCTCGTCGCCGACATGCGGAACGACGTCACGCTCTCCTGAGACCCGTCCCGGTGTCCGAGCGACCCGGTGGCGCTGCGCTACCCCTCGGCGCCGACGTTCAGGGCCGCGATCGCCTCGGCCAGGGCCACCTGCCGCTGCGCTGCTTGCACGTGCAGGTTTTCGATCAACCGGCCGTCCACCACCACCACGCCGAGCCCCTGCGCGCTGGCCTCAGCGTGGGCGACGATGATCCGCCTGGCGAACGCGATCTCTGCCTCGTCCGGCGAAAACGCCGCGTTTGCCGCGACGATGGTCTTGGGGTGGATCAGGGTCTTGCCGTCAAAGCCCAGCTCGCGGCCCTGTCGGCAGGAGGCGGCGAAACCGGCGTCATCGGACAGGTCCAGGTGCACACCGTCCAGCGCCGCGAGGCCGTGCGCCCGGGCGACCAGCAACACGTGGCTCAGCGAATGGAGGACCGGCAGGCGCGCTGGCGTATGGGCCGCGTGCAGGTCTTTGACCAGGTCGGAGGTGCCCATCACCAGGGCCGTGACGCGCTCGCTCGCGGTGGCGATCTCTTCGGCGCGCAGGATGCCGAGCGGCGTCTCCATCATGCACATGATGGCCAGGGTTGCTGGCGCGCCGGCTTCGACCATCGCCGCCTCGAGCTCCTGCACCATGGCGGCGCTCTCCACCTTGGGCAGCAGGATCGCGTGGGCGCCGCAGGTGGCCACCGCAGCCAGGTCGTCCTGTCCCCAGGGCGTGTCCAGGCCGTTGATGCGCACGATGAGCTCGCGTCCGCCGTATCCACCCTCTCGAACCGCGTCGGCGATCTGCTGACGCCCGA
This sequence comes from uncultured Enterobacteriaceae bacterium, assembly GCA_964438735.1. Taxonomy (GTDB): domain Bacteria; phylum Myxococcota_A; class UBA9042; order UBA9042; family UBA9042; genus CAYTLW01. The sequence continues at coordinate 16,286 of CAYTLW010000124.1, forward strand.
GCGCCTTGGCATCGGGCGCCACGGCGTCTTCCAAATCCAGGATCAACGCGTCAGCAGGGACCGTGCGCCCCTTGGCCAGGGCGCGGGCGTTGGAGCCGGGCATGTAAAGCATGCTGCGGCGGGGAACGATGTGGGAGCTCATGGCTGGTCCTTGCGCGCAAGCATGTCGGCCAGCTCGACCATCACCTTGCACTGCTTGTAGGTGGCGTCATCCTGCATCTTGCCGTCGATCATCACCGCGCCGCTGCCGTCGCCCATGGCGTCGATGACCTTGCGAGCCCAGAGGACCTCGGCGGCCGGCGGGCTGAACACCTTGCGGGCGATGGCGATCTGGGCCGGGTGCAGCGACCAGGCGCCGACGCAGCCGAGCAGGAAGGCGTTGCGGAACTGGTCCTCGCAGGCCTGCAGGTCGCGGATGTCTCCGAAGGGGCCGTAGTAGGGCAGGATCCCGTGGCTGACACAGGCGTCGACCATGCGCGCCAGGGTGTAGTGCCAGAGATCCTGCTGGGCCGATGGGCGCGGCGCTTCGGCATCGTCCGGGTCGGGATCTGCGCGCACCAGGTAGCCGGGGTGACCGCCGCCAACGCGGGTGGTCTTCATGCGTCGGGAGGCGGCCAGGTCGGCCGGGCCCAGGCTCATGCCCTGCATTCGGGGGCTGGCGCCGGCGATGGCTTCGACGTTGGCCACACCCAGGGCGGTCTCGAGCAACGCGTGAATGAGAAGCGGGCGCTTCAGGCCGTGGCGGGCCTCCAGCTGGGCCAGCAGGCGGTCGACGTAGTGGATGTCCCAGGGGCCCTCGACCTTGGGGACCATGATCACTTGGAGCTTGTCGCCGATCTCGCCCACGAGACGGCTCAGGTCATCGAGTGCCCAGGGGCTGTCCAGGCTGTTCACCCGGGTCCACAGCTGGCAGTCGCCGAATTCGGTCGCCTTGGCGATGCGGATCAGGCCCTCGCGGGCCGCTACCTTGCGCTCGGTGGGGATGGCGTCTTCCAGGTTGCCCAGCAGCACGTCGCACTTGGCGACCATGCCCGGCACCTTGGCAGCCATGCGCTCGTTGCTGGGATCGAAGAAGTGAATCATGCGCGAGGGCTTGAAGGGGATCTCGCGCATTGGCGGCGGGGCGCCGACGGCCTGGGGGCTGAAGAAGTGCCGGGGAGGTCGCATGGTGGGGCTCCCGATGGTCGGGGAGATGGGGCTGATGG
>CAYTLW010000124.1:17500-22622 GCA_964438735.1 uncultured Enterobacteriaceae bacterium
GGGGGGGGTTGGGCTTGTCGGGGTTTGGGGGGTGGGGGGGGTGGCGCTTGGGGGTGTTGTGGGGGCGGTGTGGTCGGTTGGGGGGGATCGGGCTGCTGGGGCTGATGGGGCTGATGGGGCTGATAGGGCTGATTGCGCGGCGGAAGCCTAGTCGCGCTGCTCGGCGTCGACAATGCCCGACGGACTCGTTCGGGGACTTGTAGCGCCCTGCGATGGTCGGTCAGGCGAAGTGGTCGAAGCGCTCGATGCGATAGCTGCCCACCCGCGCCGAGGTCGCCTCGCCAAGGGCCGAGCGCAGGCTGCGGGCCTGCGCCTCCAGCGCGTCGTCCGCCATGGCGCCCTGCAGACGCGACAGGTAGACGAGGTCTGTGCGACCCAGCTCCACCTCGGCCAGTCGCGCCACCGTATCCCGCTGGTGAACCGCTGCCGATTCCGCACCACCGAGCCCCACCAGGACCGTGATCGCCAGGCGGAAGCCGCCCGCCTTCATCGTCCGTGCGACGTCGATGAAGCGAGACAGGTCGGCGGATTTATCGACCTGCCCGCGCAGGGGGCCATGTCCCGTCTCCAGGCCCAGAGTGGCGTCCGCCAGCCCCGCCTGCACCAGCTGGCGCCAGTCCGCGGCTGTGCGTTGTCGGCCCCGGTCCGGATCGTAGAAGGCGGCCACGCCACGCTTCCGCTTGCCGACGATGTCCTCACAGAGTTGCAGTCGCTCGAGCAGCGCGTCCACCGGCAGCGTCAGGGCCGTGCCCGAGTCGAAGAAGATGCCAGTGCGCTCCACCGCCGCGGCGCCCATCAACTCGACCACGCCGCGCAGGTGGGCCGCGAAGCGATCCGGGGCCAGCACCTCGAAGCGGCGGTCGGCGTAGAGATCGCAGAAGGTGCAGCGATTGTGTGGGCAACCAATGGCCGGCTGGACCACCAGGTCACGATAGCGATGGGGCGGTACGATGGAGATGCCGGCGGGATAGACGGCCGAAAAACGGCGCCTCAACTCCGCAAATCGAGCGGCGGTCCAGGTGCCGGCTGCCGCCAGTCTGCTCAACAGCGTCGCCTCGTCGCCGATCAGGTTGCGGCGCTCCATGGGCAGATCGCGCCACAGCCTGCCAAACTCCTCTGCCGCCGCCATGGCGCGCTGATGGACCCTGGCCGCTTCATCGTCGTCGCAGGCCCGCCAACCGTGACCATGGGGCTGCACCACGCGGGCGTCCACCGTGCGTCGATAGCGCTCCGAGCCCACCCGCAGGGCCGCCCAGCGTCCCTCGGCGTCAAGGCGTAGCGTCAGGCGATCGGCGTGGTCGAGCACGCACGCCTGGGGGCCCACCCGCGCGGCCAGTTCAGCACGGGGGGAAGGGGGCGAACTCGGCGAGCGGGCGACCATGGCTCGACGATATCATCTGTGCCCGGCGCCGGCAGTGGCCGATGGGGCAACCCCTTGACCACGCTCCGTCCGCCGCGCTGTACTGCCGCTGCTCACAGCGAGGTGTGCCTTGAGCCGACTACCACCCCCGTTGCTGCTCCTGTTATCCGCCGTCATCTGCCTCGGCGCCTGCGCCGGCGTCCAGACCGTTGAAGGGCCGAAGTCCCCGTTGCCGCCGGTCGAAGTGCAGGCCGAGCACCTCAACAGCGACAAGGCATTCGACCTGAAGAGCCTGCGCGGCAGCGTCTGCCTGGTGGATGTGTGGGCCTCCTGGTGTGCGCCCTGTCGCGAGGCGTTGCCCTTCTTCGGCGACCTGCACAAGCGCCTGGCCGCCCGCGGCTTCGAGGTGGTGGCGCTGAGCGTCGACGAAGAAAAGGGGCCGGCCAAGGCCTTCGTGGCTGACCTGAAGTTGCCTTATGTGCTGGTCTGGGATCGCGATCAGAAGAACGTGGCGCGCCTGGACGTGCCCAAGATGCCGACCTCCTTCCTGGTCGATCGACAGGGCCGGACGCGGGCCATGTTCGCTGGCTTCAAGGACGCTGATCGGGCGCTCATCGAGGACATGGTGGTGGCGTTGCTGGCCGAGTCGGCCACGGCAACAGGCAGCTGAAACTGGCCCGTTATCGCGTTGGCTCAGTGTCGCCAGCCAGGCGGCGGCGCGGCGAAGGCGCGCGGCACATCCGCGAAGGGCCGTGCCGACTTGCGCCGCCAGGTATCCGAGCGGTGGCGATGTCGTCGGTAGACATCGATGCCCATGGCGAGCAGTCCGCGGGCGTTGTTATAGCGCAGCGATAGCACCCTGTTCGGACGCCAGGAGCGGGCCCGCTTGAAGACCACCTCGGTGGCCGGGGCGTGGCGGCGCTCGCCGAAGCGTGTGCCCAGTCCCGGTCGGTCCATGGACTTGCGGGCGGACCGGCTGCGCGCGCCACCCAGATCTCCCTTCGCGCTGGCTCTGGGGGGCGCGGGTGCAGATTCCGCTGCACCAGCCCTGGCCTCATCGCGGTCGTCTGGCCTGTGGTGGCGCCGGTACTTGCGCCAGGGTCGTCGGCGCGGCCGCGGTCGCCGATAGCGCCGCTCTTCGTAGATGGCCACGCCGATGACGCCGACCTCGCGATCGCTGCCCATGCGCGCGGCGTAGGAGTTGGCCACCGATGAGAAGCGGAAGGTGGCCACGTTGGACATGCTCATCCGGAATCCGTCGACCAGCAGGTGGTCGTGGGGATCGATGATGTAGCCCCGCTTGGTGGTCCGCGCCGGCGTGCCGCTGATGGCGTCGCGGCCGTCCACCGAGATCACCGCCTCGATGCGGCGTCCAGAGTGATTGTGCACCTTGATGCGGTAGCGCTGGCCGCGCTCGCCCAGCACCCAGGTCCGGCCATTGTGGTGGAAGGTGCGCAGCGAAGAGCCCCACTGATCGGTGATCTCCAGCTGGTAGGGACCGCTACGCGCCGGCGCGTCGCCGCGCCAGGGGCGGCCCTCGGAGGTGGCCGAACAGGCGGTGATGACCAGGGTCGACAGGGTGATGCTCAGGGCGATGGACAGACGCATGTCTCCTCCTCCAGGTGGTCCTGAGGAGCTAAGACGCGCCGGTCTACAAAACGATCTTCACCGTGCACAACAGCGCCCATCCGCTGCAAAAGGGATCTAGATCACTTTTGCAAAGACGTTGGTGGATCAGGGCTTTGGCGGGTGCAAAATGCGTAGCCGATCGCCCATGCCCGGACTGGCATGTACGGTGCCCTGGCTGTCGACGAGCACCGCCTCGAGCGCCGGATCGGCGGTCACCAGCGCCATGGCCTTCTCTCGCCCCATGGCCATCAGCGCCGTCGACAGGGCGTCGGCGTCGGTGCCGGTGGCAGCGATTACCGTCGCGCTGCGCAGACCCCGTGCGGGCTGGCCGGTGCGCGGATCGAGGATGTGGTGGTAACGCACGCCCTGGTATTCGAAGAAGCGTTCGTAGTCGCCGCTGGTGGACACGTTGCCGTCGGTCAATTCGATGACCGCAAAGTAGTCCCAGGCCGGACCGCGAGGGTCGCGGATGCCAACGCGCCAGGGTCGACCGGAGCGCCCGCCGGCCACGCGCACCTGGCCACCGGCCGACATCATGAAGGATTGCGCGCCCAGCGCCTTCAGTGCCTCGGCGGATCGATCCAGGGCCCAGCCCTTGGCGATGCCGCCCAGACCCAGCTTCATGCCGGCGTTCTTCAACCGCACGGTGCCGGCCTTGTCGTCGATTTGCACCGCTTGCCAGTCGATCAAGGCGAGCCGCCGGGCGATCTCGTCGGCCGGTGGCGGCTTCGGCTCGCTGGCCTTGAAGTCCCAGACGCCCCAGAGCGCCGCCCAGGTGACATCGAATGCGCCGTCGGTCTTGCGGCCCCAGTGCAGTCCACGCTTCAGCAGGGATCGCAGGTCTGGAGGTACCGCCACGGGCTGACCGCCGGCCGCTGCGTTGACCGCCGACAGCGGCGATGTCTCCCGCCACTCGTTCGCCCGCGCAGCGACCTGGTCGAAAGCCGCCTTCACCGCGTCGCTGGCACCTTGGACGCCCTCGCCAGTGGGCACCATCAGGTCGAGCCGGGTCGACATGGTCAGGATGGTGCGTTTTTCGTACGTCGTCGTCGCGGGCGGCGCCGAAATCGGACTGGCTGCAGACGACATCGCGGCGGCTTGCGCCTGCGCAGCGGTGGGCGCAGTGGCGGCGGCAGAATCGCGGGACTTATTGCACCCAAAGGCGCAGACCAGCATCGAGGCGAACGCTACCGCCGATGCCCGTGGATGGCGCGCCACGCTCACGGATTGCACAGCTCGAGCACGATTTCGGGCGAAGAGGGGGGGCCGTATGGGCCCTCGAAACGCACCACGCGATGGGGCGGCGCCACCTCGAACCAGATGTTGTAGCGAGGCAGCAGGGGCTTGGCCAGGCGGGTGACGATGCTGCCCAGGGAGATCCAGTCGTTCAGGTCCGGGTACATCCAGACCTCGGCCGCCTCAAATCGACCAGCCGGCACGTCGATGGTCTCGCGGCGTCGCACCTCGTAGTAGACGCGCGCCATCATGCGATCGTTGGTCCAGGACCACGCCGAACGTCGGTTGCCGTCCAGGGGCTGGCCACGCATCACGAAGGGCAGGGTGACCTCTGGATAGGCCGCCGACGGCAGGGCCAGCGGACCGTCCTGCCAGTTCACCTGCTCGACTCGGCAGGGGCCGTCGTTGCCGCCGAGCTCGCGTCGGAAGTGCAGCACATCCAAGCCGTCGCTGGCGTCGCAGACGAGCGTTTCGTCCAAGCCGAGGCCGCCGATCAGGTGGGTGATGTGCAGCTCGAGCCGGCGTTGGCCATCTTCGTCCGTCCCGATGCGGGTGGTCACGCTGCTTTTGACGTCGCCCTTGCCAAAGAGCTCCTCGGCGCTCAGCACGGTCTTGAACTTGGGTTTGGGGCGGGGTTTGACGACGTAGTGTTGGGTCTCCTCGATCCAGCCGTTCTTTTGCTGCGCCGTGGCGCCGGGACCGGCAAGGAGATCGGGGACCTGGAAGGGTTGGATGGTCATGGGGGGCGGAGGGTAGTGGGTGGTTTGGTTGTTTGCAATTGGCTGGTTGTTGTTGGTTGGGGGTTGAACTTCTTTTTGCTGACGTCTTCGTTTCTTCAGCAGTCGGGGGGGGGGGGGGGGGGGGGGGGGGGGGGGGGGGGGGGGGCGGGGGGGGGGG
>CAYTLW010000125.1:0-22230 GCA_964438735.1 uncultured Enterobacteriaceae bacterium
CCCGCGCCCGGCGCCGGGGGGGGGCTATGTTTGGGGGGCCGCCCCAAACCGGCGGTTTGGGGGCCGGAGGGGGCTGCCGGAAGCCCCCTGAAGCTCCAGGTCAGGTTGGAGGCGCGACGGGAGCAGACGTGAACGAGGAACAGCTGTTGCTGGCCCACAGCGCCATGGCGGCGTTGACGGTCGACTCGGATGACTGGATCGTCCTGCTCGACGGCCAGGACCGCTGCACCTGCTCGTCCGCCGGCGGTGCCACGTTGCTCGGCTACAGCGCGGACGACCTGCGCGGCCTGAACTTTTTCGAAGGCGTGCCAGACGACGACGCCAAGCGCGTGCGCAAGGCGATCATTGACGTGCGCAGCGGCAACGCCGGGCGTCGCGTGGTCAGCTACGGGCGACGGACTCGCCAGGGCGCCAGCGTGCGTGTACAGACCACCCTGTCCAGAGTCCGTGACTCCCAGTTCGAGGGTGTTCTGGCCACGACGCGCGGCGCCGAAGAGGCCCCCATCCCGGCACGTGCGGACCTCGAACGGCAGGGTCAGGCCATCCTCGATCAGGACCAGCCCCTGGCCCTGATGGCGGTACAACTGGTCGATTTTCGGCGGGTCGCCATCGGCATCGGCCACCATGCCGCCCGCGAGCTGCTGGTACACGTCGCCGAGCGCATCGATGAAGGCGTGCCCGACACCGTGATCGTCGCCTCCATCGGCCCCCAGGAGTTGGGCGTGCTGCTCGCCGGCGACCGCGAGCACGCCGACCTGCGCCTGCTGGCCGCCGACCTGCGCAGCTTGCTGAGCGAGCCCTTCGAGGTGGGCGGTCACGCGATCCCGCTGTCCGCTCGTATCGGCCTGGCGACTTGTCAGGAGTCCACCCGGCCCTTCGGTGACGTGCTGATCGAAGCCGAGTCTGCCACCCAGCGCGGCCGCGGCCGGGAGACCTTGACCGCGCAGGCCTTCAAGTCCGGCATGCGCCGGGCCGACAACAGGCGACTGACCATCATGTCGGCCCTGCCCGGGGCCCTGTTCCGTGGCGAGCTGTCGGTCCGCTACCAGCCCATCATGGCCATCGCCGGCCCGACGGTCGCGGGCTTCGAGGCGCTGCTGCGCTGGAATCACCCCACCATGGGCGCCGTCTCGCCGGCGGAGTTCGTGCCCATCGCCGAGGAGATGGACCTCATCGCCCCGTTGGATCGATGGGTCCTGGGCCAGGCCAGCGAGCAGGTCGCCGACTGGGCGACCGCGGACAACATCTTCATCAGCGTCAACCTGTCGGCCCGCCAGCTTCACGACCCCGACCTGCCCAAACAGGTGGCCGATACCCTCGCCAAGTCCGGGCTGTCGCCGTCGCGGGTCAAGCTGGAGATCACCGAGACCGCCCTGAGCGCGCGCCCCGATGTGGCCCGCCGCGTGCTATCCGCCCTGCGTGACGTGGGTGTGCGACTGGCCATGGACGATCTCGGCACCGGCTACACGTCGTTGACCCAGATGGCCGAGCTGCCCCTGGATACGGTCAAGGTCGACCGCTCGTTGATCTGTCGCATCGAGGCCGACCGACGCGTGCGTGTGATCGTCGCGGGCATCGGCTACATGACCCGCCGGCTGGGCCTGGATGCCGTGGCTGAAGGTGTGGAGGAGGCCGGCGAGGCGCGCTTGCTGGACACCATGGGCTACGTCTACGCCCAGGGGTATCACTACGCCCGTCCACTCGAGGCCGCTGCCGCCGAGGCCATGCTCGGGTAGCCCGGATGCCTGCTCAACCGACCGTCTAACTCAAGACGCGCCGGGCCGGGGGCGAATTGTCAGATGGTCGTCGATCAGCGGCGAGAGGCCGAAGGCAGGGCTTGCCTCAGCGCTTGAAAGCGAATTCGCCAGTCGCCAGGCGCGTGGCCGCGGGCCTGGGCCAACAGTCGCCGCGCTCCGGCTTTGTCACCGGCGCGAAACCGGCGCCTGCTCTCCATGGCGTGGATGCGGGCGAGGAACATCGCGCTGGTGCCCTGGGCCTCGAAGCCGGCCCGATGCTGGTCGTAGATCCGCAGATACGATCGAAAGACACGGTCGTCGTCGGTGCTCTGGGTCGTACTCCAACTGGTGGTATGGACCCGGTAGCGGAACAAAGCCTGGGGCACGTAGATGCCACTGTAGCCCGCCTCGACGATGCGGAGGAAGAAGTCGTAGTCTTCGTTGCCATCGCGGAAGTCGTCGCTGTAGCCGATGGTCTTGGCCCACGCCGAGCGACGGAATAGCGTGCCCGCCCATATGTACTGACGCAGGTACATGGTCCGCAGATCGAAAGGCGCGCCGCGCAACACCCCGGTGGCGGCGCCGAAGCGCTGGTAGTCGGTATACACCAGGCCCACGGACGCTTCAGCCAGCAACAATGGCACGGTGGCGGCGAAGTGCGCAGGTGCCAGGCAGTCATCCGCATCGAGGCTGAAGATGGCCTCGGTCGTCGCTGCCTCGATGCCGACGTTGCGTACCAGGGAGCGGCCATGGTTCCGGTCCAGGCAGATGACCTGGACCCGCTCATCGGCCTGTCGCCGGCAGAGCTCGGCCGAGACGCCGTCGGTTGAGCAGTCATCGAGCAGGATGGCCCGCCAGCGGCCCATGGTTTGGGCCCGCAGGCTGTTGAGGCACTCGGCTACGTACTGGCCCTGGTTGAAACAGGGAATGACCGCAGTGACCAGTGCGGCGTCGGCTTCTGCTGGCAAGGACGGGGCTCGGCTCATGGACGATTCGGGCGATGCAGTCGGGTCGTGGGTCGCAGTGCTGCCGGCGAGAGTGCCGGGGCGGCATTGTGTCGTCCTGCGCTGGCCCGTGCAAGCCACAGGGAACCCAGGCCTCACACGGAGCGGGCGCCGCCCCCGAACCGGCGCACACTGCCCCTTGAACCACAACAGCTCCTGGTGCATGGTTCGCCTGAGACGGATGCAGTTTTGAGGCTAGAATGACACAAGAACTCGATACTATTGCAGAATCTGGCGATGACGCGGCCCGCAGGGTCGAGCGTCTATTCCAGGGCGATTTCGGGGTGGCGTACACCGATCGCAACCGCGACGTCGACCCCCGCAAGCCCGCGTTCTTCCACGAGCTGTTTCGGCTACATGGCGTACGCCGAGTGCTCGAGTGCGGCTGCAACCTTGGGCTCAACCTCGGACCTGCGGTGGACGATGCTGAACTGGACGTATGGGGCATCGACATCCAGGCCACGGCCATCACCCGGGCACGCGTTGCCATGCCCGCCGGAACCTTCGTGACCGGCAGTTTGTTGGAGATGCCATTCCGCGACGGGTGGTTCGACCTTGCGTTCACTTGCGGCGTGCTCATCCACGTGCCGCCCGCCGGCATCCAGCAGGTTCTCGCTGAGATTCACCGCATCAGCCGCCGATTCATCCTGTGCGCCGAGTACCACGATGACCAGAGCGAGGTGGCCGTGCCGTGGCGCGGCCAGAAGTCGGCGTTGTGGCGACGCAACTACGGGGCGTTGTGGCAGGAGACCTTCCCGCACCTGGAGCTCGTCGACCACGGCTATAGGGGGCCGGGCGAGGGCTTCGACCGCATCACCTGGCATCTCTTCGGCAAGCCAGACTGGCGATGCGATGGGCCGGAGGAGCGGACCGGGAGGCCGGCGTGAACGCGCTCGGCGGTCCGACCCGCATTCACTGCGACCAGTCGTAGATGCCCACCGTGCGCTGATTGAGGGCCTGGTCCTGACGGTGCACGAAGCCAGCGCGCAGGAATGCCCGAATGCTGTTGGTGTTCTCTGGCAGGATCAGGGCCTCGACTCGCGAGTCACCAGTCTCGCTGACATAGCGTCGGCACGCTTCCGCCAGAGCTCGCGGACCCAGGCCGCGGCCCCTGGCCTTCGGGTTCAGGGCGATGGATACGATACCCACGCCGCTGACGCCGCGTAGCTCCCGGTCCAGGCGAACGATCCCACACGGCGTCTCATCGGACTCAATGATCCACAGACGCGACGTGGGGCTTGCGAGCCTGGCGGAGAACCACGCCACGTGGGTCGACCAGGGTATGGACTGGCTCGACAGGGACAGGCGCCGCACGTCGGGCTCGTTGTTCCACTCCCAGACCGCCCTGGCATCATTCGGGGTCGCTCGCCGCAGCCGCAGGTCATCACCGCCCGGGCGCGGGCCCTCGCCGCCCACATCCGCCGGTTGGAGCGCCTGCCACGCAGGGACATCGCGAGCCGCCGGCCTGCCCTGAATCAGGGGGTGTTCACGCGGCTCCAGGCCTGCTGGCACTTTCCCGCGGCGTAGGACCGCGGTGTTCTCGCGGCTGAACGCCTCGCCCTCGGCGATGGTGCGGATGCTGAATACGCTGCGGCGGGCGAAGGCGCGCAGTTCCTGTTCGGCTGGATCGACGGCCTTGACCCCGCTGCCGAGCGCCTGCTCCACCGCGCGGATGCGTTGCACCATCTCGCGCAACTCGCGTGGCTCCAGCGCGAATGCGTGGTCGGGACCGGGCAGACCCTTGTTGAGGGTGTAGTGCTTCTCCACCACCATCGCCCCGAGGGCCACCGCCGCCATTGGCGCGGTGATGGGGTCGGCGGTGTGATCCGACAGACCCGACCACACGCCGAAGGTCTCCCGCAGCGTCGTCATCACCCGCAGGTGGGCGGATTCCAGCGGCGCTGGATAGGACGCCGTGCACTGCAGCAAGACAAGGGGCAGGCCGGCTCCTGGCGCCGCCGAACGAACCGTCGCAACCGCCTCGCCGACCTCATCCAGGGTCGCCGCGCCGGTGGACAAGAGGATGGGCTTGCCGATCCTGGCCATGTGTGCCAGCAGCGGCGTGTGGTTCATCTCGTAGCTGGCGCACTTGAACGCGTCGACGTAGGGATCGATCAGGTCGACCGCCCCCTCGTCGAATGCCGAGCACAGGAAGTCCAGTCCGGCGGCGCGGGTGTGCTCGACAATGCGCGGCAGCCAGCCATTGGGCAGTTCCATGGCCTGGATGATGTCGTAGATGGACCGGTCGTCCCCCAGGTAGTCGCTCTTGCCCGCGGTGGGGGGGTAGAGCTTGTCGGCCTTGAACACCTGGAACTTCACAGCGTCCGCACCCGCCTCCGCGGCCACGTCGATGAGCGCCAGGGCCTGGGACAGGTCGCCGTTGTGGTTGCTGCCCGCCTCGGCGATGACGTAGCACGGCTGGCCGGCGCCGATCTGGCGCCTGCCGAAACTCACGAGCGGCGGTGAGGTCATGAACCGCCTCCAGCCAGCTGCGCCAGCCGGTCGGCAATCCGGCACGCCCCCTGCCCATCGATGAGCCGGCGGCCGGCCACGGACATGGCCTGGAGCGCCTGCGGTGAAGCGGTGAGAATCGCCCTCAGGGCGCTGAGCAGGGCGGCATCGGTCAACGCCGGCAACAGGGTCGGGGTGCGGGCGGCGCCGGCAGACAGCAGGCCGTCGACCACTACTCGCTGGTTGTCTGCCACGGGAACCAGCAACATGGGCACGCCCAGCGTGGCGAGCTCCCAGCAAGTGGTGCCTGCACCGCAGAGCGCAACGTCGACGCGACGGACCAGGCCCGCCATGTCGCGCACGTCGTGCAGAATCTCCACCTCGCGGGCCAGGGCGCGCACGCGTGCCGTGTCAGGGTGTGCGGGTCCGAGCAACGCGGTGATCTCCAGCGGGAACTCCTCCGCGACGGCGATGGCGGTCTCAACCCCACGCAACGTCATGTTGGCAGGATCGCTGCCGCCAAACGTGATCAGCAGCCGCAGCGGGTTGTGTTCGAACGAACGCCTCGGCCGCGGCGCGTTGCGGAACTCAGCCCGAACGGGGACGAAATCAGCGCCCGCCCAGACGACGGCGTCCGTTCCTCGTCCGCCACCCCGCCCCTCGGGCGGGCGGGCACCGGCGTTGGGCATGATGACGGCGGCCACCGGCAGATCGGGCAGGCCGTAGTCATCGACATAGACCACCGGCGGCCCACCAACGCCCAGCTCGCGCAGGTAGTCGAAGGCGAAGCCATAGCCATCGACCACGACCACCCCGGCGGAGGTCGACAGAGCCAGCTCGCGTGTGGCGCGGGCGTCGTCCACCCCGCCGGAGACCGCGCAGCCAGGATCGACGAGCTGCGCGCCCACAGCTTCGAGTCGGCGGGCCAGCGCTGCCGGCGCGGCTCGCGAGACCATCACAGCTCGGCCGCCCGCTTCGATCCAGGCCTGCGCCACGCCGAGCATGCGCATGACGTGCCCGGCGCCTGCCGCCACCGAGGCATCGGCCCGAAACAGCGCGACGGTCGTCTCGGACTCGCGGTGAGTCTTCTGCCGCACGGCGCTGTTCTTGATTGCGATCTCGGGGTGTTCTGCGAGGAACCGGACCGCGGTGCGCAGGGCGAAGGCGTCCGGCAGGCCGTCGACAGCCTCGAGCACGGGCCTGACCACTGCGAAGTCTTCTGGGGTGTCCACCGTCAGCCGAAAGTGCGAGAGATCTCGCGGAAACGCCAGGACTTCCGCCCTCATGCCCGATGCGGAATCATACAGGAAGGGCGTGACGTGCTCCCGCTGGTGCCGCTGCCGGGCATCGGCCGCAGCCCGCTCCAGGGCGGCGCGGGAGAACACCTCCACCGCCAAGCCCAGGGGACCTCTTCGCTGCCCCGGGCCCTGGTTGGCGGCATAGTCCAGCGCGTCACGCCGCGCGACGTACGCCGAGACGACCCGGTCCACCTCGGCCGGATCCATCAGCGGGCAGTCGGCCGTCACCCGTACGATGGTCGCTGCATCGAACCGCTCGGCGGCGCCGCGAAAGCGCTCGAGCACGTCGGCCTCGCTGCCCCGAAAGACGCCGATGCCGAGCGCCTCCGCTTCGATGATGATGGCGTCGTCACGCTCACTGGTGGTGGTGGCCACCGCGATCTTGTCCAGCGTGGTCGCGGCACGGAGCCGCTCGACCAGGTGCGCGAACAGCGAGCGCCCGGCCGCCACGAGCAGCGCCTTGCCGGGCAGGCGGGTGGAGCCCATGCGCGCCTGGATCAGCGCGATCACCGGCCGGTGGGGATTCGACGGCATCTGCTCCTCAAGTCCCGGTCACTTCGCGAAGCGCCGCGACAACGCGGTCAACGTCCGTCTCTGTCATGGCCGGATACATGGGCAGGCTCAGCGCGCGGGCGTAGAAGGCCTCGGCCACGGGGAAGTCCTCGGGTCGCCAGCCGGCGGCATGATAGGGATGTCGATACACCGGAATGTAGTGGACCTGGGTACCGATTCCCCGCTCGCGCAGCCGGATCATGACCTGCGCGCGGCTGACGCCCAGGGCCTCGAATTCGATGCCCACGACGTAGAGGTGGAAGGCGTGCTCGCTGTCGGGGAGCCGGCCGGCGGCCGACAGGCCCGAGATGTCCCTGAGCTTCGCATCGTAGCAGTCGGCGAGTTCACGGCGACGCTCGACCGTCGCGCCCAGACGCTGGAGTTGCGACCTGCCCAGGGCTGCGTGGATGTCGCTCAGGCGATAGTTGAATCCAAGTTCCTGCTGTTCGTGGTACCAGGGACCCGGTGATGGGATCGACAACCTCTCGGCATTCCGCTCCATGCCGTGGTTGCGGAAACGCCGCAACTTGTCGGCCAGTGCGGCGTCGTTGGTGGTGACTGCGCCGCCCTCCCCAGTGGTGACGTGCTTGACCGGGTGGAACGACATCATGGTCATGTCGCTGTATTGCCCGGCGCCGACCCGTTGACCCTGATAGGTTCCACCCACGGCATGCGCCGCGTCCTCGATGATGCACGCCCCGTGGCGCCGAGCGATGGCCGCTATGGCCTCCATCTGCGCGGGCTGACCGGCATAGTGCACTGGAATCACGGCGCGGGTGCGCGCGTTGATGGTGCGCTCCAACGCCCCCGGGTCCAGCGTCGCCGCCGCCGGCTCCACGTCGGCAAGCACCGCCCGACCGCCCATGTAGCACGCGCAGTTTGCTGACGCCGCGAACGTGATCGGACTGGTCACTACTTCATCGCCCGGCCCCACGCCCGCGGCGAAAGCGGCGGCGTGCAACGCGGCTGTGCCATGGCTGAACGCGACCGCATGCCGGGCCCCGAGGGCGCGCGCCAGGTCGACTTCAAACGCCCGGAGCTCCGGACCCTGGGTGAGCCAGTCGCCGCGGAGCACCCGCACCACGGCCGCGATGTCGTCCTCCGTCACGGTCTGGCGGCCGTATGGAAGAAACGGCTTGGATTCGTTCATCGTCTCACCATTTTGATCGCGGCCAGCCATCGTCGCGCCCGCGCGGCCGACCAGGACCGCTCGTGAGCCGTGAAGAAGCCGGAGGCCGCCAGGATAGGCACAAAGCAAAGGACGATCGAGATCTTTACGGCGAACTCGATGCCCAAGGACCACACGCCGTCTGCCGCCCAGGCGCCCACCATGAACACCACGCCAAGCAGAATCAGGCGCAACAAGCGGGGCTCATACGGGATTGTCGTGATGCGACGGCAGCCGAAGTACACCAGCGTGGCGAGCACGACGTAGCTGCTCACAGTAGCCCACGCCGCCCCCTCCAGGCCGAAGTGCGGGATCCACCAGATGTTGAGGCCCACGTTCACCAGGGCTGAGATGAGCGTGTAGACCGGGATCCGCCCGGTCCGCCGGGCCCAGAACAGACCATTCACAGCCACGAGATAGAGCGCCTGGCCCAGCCCGCCCATGCAGACGATGCCCAGCAGCGGCGCGGCGGCGACGAAACGTTCTGAATACACCGCGCGCAGGACGCTGGGCGCCAGCGCGACCACGGCCACCGACGCGCCGCTCGCCACAGCGATGAAGTAGGTGACAACGCGGCCAACGAAGGCGCTCTGCTCCGCCTTGCCGTGGGCCCGCATGAACTGCGGTACGTAGGCCCCGTTGATGGCCATGTTGATGGTAATGAGGATAGCGAGACCCTTGTAGGCCGCCGAATACAGGCCGACGGCCTCCCGGCCCAGGTAGCTTTCGATGAGCAGTCGGTCGACTGCGTTCAGCGCCCAGTGGCTTGTAAGGTGCACGATCATCGGCAGGCCAAAGGCCAGACCTTGTTTGAGCACCCCCATGTCCCAGGCAAAGCCGAAGGTGCCGTAGGCATAGCGTATGTAGACGCCGATGAGCAGCGCCGGGGCCACGACCTGGGCCAGCAGCACGCCCAGGGGGCCCAGGTCCGTCAGAAAGAGCAGCGCGAACAGGGTCGCGGCGCCGAGCAGCGATGCGGCGACGCGGAGTCCGACCACGCGGTGGACGTCCTCCCGCGCGGCCCACAGGGCGCGGGGGATCGCCGCCAGCGCGGCCAGCAGCAACGCCAGAGCCACCAGGCGGCCGTAGGGGTGGTAGGGCAGCCCGTCGAAGGCCAGGGCGTAGAGGTACGGCCCGAAGACCTCCTGGGCGATGGTCAACACTATCACCCAGCCGAGCAAGAAGGTGTTGAGCGTGCCGATGGCGCGGCGTTGCGCGACCCCGTCGGTCTCCACTTCGTAGTACACGCGATTGGCGGCACCATCGAGGCCGGCGGTGTAAGTCGCTGCGAGGAGTCCCTGCACCGCAGCGGCCAGCCCGAGCAGGCCGAAGTCCGCGCGAGTCAGGTGGTAGGACAGTATCGGGTCGATGGTCAGCCCGATCAGAGATGCCGTGAACGAGCCGGCGCCATAGATGCTCGCGTTCTTGAACAGGCGCCGGATGCTGGAGCGCGGCGGCACCACCTCGGCAACAGGATCCCCCCCGGCGGCCGGCGGCGGCGGCTCAGGGGGGGCGGCGGGGCTATGGGACACATGTACCTCGCGGCGGCAGCCCTGCCGTCACGGGCGCCTACCTGCGCTCAGATCGGCGGCCCATTCGAACGTCGGATACATCGCCCCCAGCCCGCTCATGGGGCGGTGGGCTGCGCTAGAAAGCCGAGCTCCTCGAGTGTGCTCCGCAACGCCGCCACGGTCAGACGCTCCGGCGCGTTTGCGCTGGTGAACGAGAACCCGACCGGCACGTGCTCACCCCAGTGCGAAGCCGTGCCCCACCACGGGAAGCTCGCCTTGATGACGTAGTACGCGCCGCAGTCCAGCACCTGCGGCGCCTCGTCGGCGGCGATCAACGTCTCGTGGACCTTCTCTCCGGGCCTCGCGCCAACGATGCGGTACTGGCAGTCGGGGCCCATGGCGCGGGCCAGGGTGGCGAGATCGGCGGCGGGGATCTTCGGCACGAACACCTCCCCGCCGTTGCTCGCGGTGGCCGCCAGAATCGCCAGGTCCACCGCCTGTCGCATGGTGATCCAGAACCGTGTCATGCCGGGATCGGTCAGCGTCAACTCGCCGAACTTGCGCTGTTCGGCGAACAACGGGACGACCGACCCCTTGCTGCCCACCACGTTGCCATAGCGTACCACGGAGAACACAGTCCCGCCCTCGCCGCGATAGCTGTTGGCCGCGATCAGCAGCTTCTCCATGCAGAGTTTGGTGGCGCCGTACAGGTTGACCGGATTGACCGCCTTGTCGGTGGACAGGGCCACCACGTTGGACACCCCTCGCTCCAGGGCTGCGTCGATGACGTTGACCGCCCCGTCCACATTCGTCCGAATCGCCTCGAGCGGGTTGTACTCGGCCAGCGAGACGTGCTTCATCGCTGCCGTATGCAGCACGACGTCGACGCCGTCGAATGCGCGCATCAAGCGCCTGCGGTCCCGTACGTCGCCGACGAAGAAGCGCAGCCGTGGGTCGCGGATCTCCTGCTGTAGTTGGAAGTGCTTCTGCTCGTCGCGGGACAGCAGGATCACCTTGCGCGGCGCTCCGTCGGTCAGCAGCCGACGGGTCACGGCTCTTCCGAACGAGCCGGTACCGCCGGTGACCAGGACGACCTTGTCGGCGAGGTCGGCGATCGACCCGCCATAGGTGAGCGGGCTGGTGGCAGGCTGGGTCATTTCGAGCGTCCTTCCGAACGAGCACTTGCAGGGTCGCCGTCGGTGGGCCACCAGGACGTCACCAGCCGTCGACCACGATGCCACAGCCGGCCAAGACCCGCAGATCGGGCCGTCTTCTGGGCTTGCAAACGGCGTGCCAACTCGCGCCTTTGCGCTGGCTGCCACAGGAACAGCTCTCGCAACTCGTCGGGATTGCGCTTGAACTCTGCGCCCAACTCGGTCGCAGCCATCTCGGTCTCCACATCTCCCTGGAAGTTGTCCCACAACAGGCTCGGGAACTCGCGCTCCTGCCAGGCATCGAACAGCTGCCCGGAATGGTCGATGCGGCCGTCGAGGCCCACGGGGGGGCCGCGCAGGAAGAACCTGCATCCCAGGTGCATGGCGTAGAACGCTCCGGTTTGGATGCGGTTCGAGGTGGCGTACTCGTGCTCCAGCAGCAGTCGGCGCATGCTGTACGGGAAGTCCGGATTCCGGTCGCGATGGCCCGCTGTCACCACCTTCATACCCAGCGCCTCGAAGGGCTCTCGATTCTCGGCGAACTGGTGGTCGAACCAGTAGAGACAGACCGTGATCTCGTCGAAGTCATTCGCGATTTCGGCGAGACTGCGAGCGTATAGACCAAACTCCTGCTGCACCCGTTCCTTCTCCCAGCCGTGCACGGGCACTGCCACGAGCGACCGCGGACGCCGCGTCGGGGGCTTTGGGGCGGGCGGCAGGTACAGGAAGGGAGCGCCCAGGCCCACCACGTGCTCGAGGCCCGCCTCGTGGCACCTGCGCACGTTGCGCCCGGCCCAGGCGAAGAAGGGATTTGGTAGTGGCAGGCGTATGTCGATCAGCGTTGCGCCCAGATCGTGGTTCCAACCATGCTGGACCAGACCCGGGATCGATCGGTCGTTCGGCACGCCCGCGTAGTCACTAAGGATCGAGCGATGTCCATAGTGTGCGTTGGATGGGAACATGCGCTCCTCTGGCGCCAAGCGGCAACCAAGCGGTCGGTGAGGCTAGGACAGGCTCTCGGGGGGTGTCAAGGCGATGCTGGTCTGGAGGTTGCGGCGCCAGCGGGCGGAATGGACAACCGAGGACGCCGCGTGAATACTCGCGGTTGGGATTCCAGGCACCAGGCCCAGTGTTTTCGAGGAATGCGGATGAACGCTCAAACCGTGTCGCTCGGCGGCGGCCCGGTCGAGGCATCGGGACCCGGCCATGGTCGCCCTGGGGTGCCGTGACGGCCGCCCCCAAAGCCGTGAGGGCAGCGCAGAGCGGGGGCCTGGACCCTCGCACCGCCGTTGCGGCGTTCTGCGCGGTGGTGGCGACGATCCTCGCCGCCATCTACTGGGCGGCACGCATCCACCTGGCGGACAATCCCTGGTTGCCGGTGCTGCAGACCCTCGCGCTCGGCCATTTCCTGGTTCTGCTGCCCGCAACAGTGCGCAGGTTCGCTCCGGCCGTGGCGGCTCGGCTGACCTCGGACGCCCCCTTGTCCTTGCTCGGATTGTCCATCCTGGCGTGCGCCGGTCTGTCAGCGCGCAATCTCGGCGTGCCGGTGCTGTGGCCCTTGATGGGGTTGGGGCTGGTATTCTGGCTCGTGCACGCGGCCGATATCCTGCGCGCGGGCAGTGTGCCCGTGGTGGCGTGGTGCGGAGTGGTCACCATATCCGTATGGGTGGCGGGGCATGCCTGGGGATGCGGCTACCAGACCACCTCGCTCCTGGGTCGCATCGCCGATGGCACCGCCAGCAACGACGTCCTGTACCATGCCAGCGTTTCGAACATGATCGGCACATACGGCGTGCCCAGCACGGGCCTGGATGGCCTCCCCCCCATCCGGTATCACGTGGGCAGCCACTGGCTCTTCGCACAGATCTCTGCCCTGCTGCGGATGGAACCCTGGCTCTTTTACCAACTGGGATATCCGATCCTGGTCATCCCCTTCATCATCCAGGCCTTGCTGGGATTTGCCATCGACCTCCGCGCCTTTCTCTGCCGCGAGCGCGCCCCGTGGTCGCTGGCGCATGACGGTTGCTTCTGGCTCGTGTTTGTGGCCGCCTTCACCGGCGTCTCCAGCGCGTTCGCGGGGTATGTGGGCTGGGAGCGCCCCAATCTGCTGATCAGCGAGTCCTACGGCGTCGCCACCGCCCTCGTCTTCCTGCTGGGCTCTGCCGGCCTGCCGGTCGTCGCTGGGCTGCGCGCCGACTGGCAGCGCAAGACCACCAAAACACTCGGCTTCGGGCACGGGCTTACCCTTGTGGCCGCACTGCCGCTGCTCATGGGCCTGGTGGGATGGTTCAAGGTCTCCTACATGGCGGTCCTCTTCGGCACAATCTGCTACGTGCTCGTGCGGCTGCGGTTGTACAGGTCGCCGATGGCCGTACTGTCCGTACTGCTGCAACTGGCGATGGGCGCGTGGGTCGCGACGGCGGGATCGGATGGCGGCAACAGCACATCAATGCAGTTATTCAGCTTCGTTCGCCAGTGGGTGCTGCGCGACGAGCCGCCAGCGACCTGGCCCCTGCGCACCCTCGGATTCCTGGGCCTGCACTTCCTCTGGCTCTGGGTCTTCCTGGCCTGGAGGCTGTGGCAATCCGGTGTTCGCAGCCTGAGGGACCTGAGGGTCGCCTGGGTCCGGCGGAGCCTGCTCGACGTCGAGCTGGTCGCGGTGCTCGCCCTGGTGGCCGCGCTGCCGGGTCTCTTGCTGAACATTCCTGGGGGCAGCGCCTACTACTTCTCCGACATCCAGCGGTGGGTGGCGTGTACGTTTCTGCTGGCCAGCCTGGGCCAGCGACCACCCGTCCGCGACAGGGACGCGGCGCCGGAAGGGAAGGCGCTGCCTGCTGCGCTGGTCGGAGTCGGCCACGGCGCGCGTTGGGGCACGTTGATTGCGGGGGGGCTGGCGTTGTTGCTTGCCAGCAGCGCGGTCGCGGGGGGCACGCGGCTGGTGCGGTCCATCGCCGAGACGGAGCGCATTGCCCAGGCTCCCCACTATCCGCGAGCGATCCAGGCGCTGACCGCCCTGCGCCAGGTCTCCGGGTTGCCTGCGGCCGAGAAGAGACGATCGTTGTTGTACATCCCCAGATCCCACACGTCATTCTGGAGCCTGATGTCCCCCACGACCATCCCCTTTGTGGCGCCCATGCTGACCGGCGTGGCCATGGTGGACGGCCTGCCGGGCGAGGGGCGTCCCACCAGCGGTTACGGTTTCGCAACGTACGAGGACAGACCTGGGGCCGAACCGGCGCACCATGAGCCGTTCGGGCGCCGGACGCGGGCCATCGCTCGGGCTCGCGCGCTGGGTTTCTCCTCCCTGATCGAGATCGATGGGCAGGGCGTGCGACGTGTGCTGATTGACCCGGCGCCCGAGCGGGCCCGCAGCAACGGGAACATCGCGACAATCGCGTCGGGCGCCCAGGAGACGCGTGGTCGATAGCGCGATCAACCCATCAGCCCTCGACATCCGCTGCGGTCAGGGGAGGCGCAGGTTGGGTCGCGCCACCCATGCCGGCAATGAGCCGCAGATCGCGCTGTTGTGCGGGCGTGGAGGTCTGCGCGGGCTTTCTCGCGACGTCGTCGGGTAGCGCTATACTGCTGGCGCGGCACGTGTATCGCTCGCCCAGCCACCCAAGCCACCCAAGCCAGCCATGCCACGCACCAAGGTCGTCTCCAAGATCGCGCACGAGTCCTGCCTGCGGGAGCCGCGGCGGGATCTCTCGCCGGGCTGGTGGCGCAAGCTGGAGAACAACTTCGCGCAGCGGCCCGAAGGATTTGAGCTCGATCTGGGCGATCGGGCCCTGGTCAGCGCGTCGGCGGCCCTGGACGTGGCGGCACGTACGTTTACAGCCTCGGCGGTCTCGGTGCTGACCCTGCCGACGGGTTACCACCCCTGGACGCTGGCCGATATGCGGCGGGATCGCACGTTCTACAGTCGCCTGTTGGACGAGTCCGACGCCAGCGCCTTCTTCCGACCGCCGGGTCGACGTGTCGCGGTGCGCTCCCGGCGGGTCCGCTGGACCCTGTTCATGCCCCGCGACGGGGTCTGCGAGGACCTGACCTTCGAGAGTCCCTTCATCCCGGCCAATCCTCGGATACGCAAGGAGTACGCCGCACAAAAGGCCAACCGCACGGCCCATGCCCGCCTCTGGCGACACAAAGATGGCCCGCGGCCGACCCTCATCGCCATCCACGGCTTCGGCGCCGAGAAGAGCTGGATGAACGAGTTCATCCTGACCCTGCCGCGCTTCTTCAACATGGGCTGCGACGTGCTCCTGCTGACCCTGCCCTTCCACGGCCCGCGGGCGAATCTGCTGTCACCGTTCTCGGGCCACGGCATCTTCTCGGGCGGCATCTCGCGCATCAACGAGGCGTTCGCGCAGGCTGTGCACGACGCCCGATTGTTCATCGACCACCTGTTCCAGGATCGCGGCACGCCCCGCATCGGCGTCACCGGCATCAGCCTGGGCGGCTATACCTCCTCGCTGCTGGCCTGCTGCGAGCCACGGCTGAGCTTCTCCATCCCGAACGTGCCGGTGGTCAGCATGGCCGATCTGATCCTGGAGTGGCAGCCGCTGGCGACCCTGGTCAAGACCATCCTGGCGGCGGCGGGATTGAGCATCAAAGACCTGCGCCACACCCTGGCCATCTCCAGCCCGCTCACCTATCGCGCCGTATTGCCGCGCGAGCAGTTGATGATCGTCGGCGGCGTGGGCGACCGCATGGCGCCGCCGAAACACGCGCGGCTGCTCTGGGAACATTGGGAGCGCTGTCGCCTGCACTGGTTCCCAGGCGGCCATCTGGTCCACCTGGATAAGGGCGAATACCTGGTCGAGATGTCGCGCTTCATGCGTCGGATCGGGTTCTTGTAGCTACGGCACGGATTTCGAGCACATCAGCTTCTCATCTGCGCACGCTGCGCAATTCTCCAGGCAAGCGACGAGGCCATCGCTCGACCCCAGGCAGCCGCACTCCCGCAGCCCGCAGGCCAACCACGTTGTCGCCGTCGCCCGAGACGGGCCATTCATCGCCGCCGAACACGCAGACAGGCAGCAGGCATCGTCCGATCCTTCGCACTTCGCCAGGCACTGCACGCCCGCCTGGCACGTCCCGGTCCCCTTGCCAGCGCGATCGGCTGCGCAGCGATCCATCAAGCAACCGGCCATGGAAGCGCCGCACTTGTTCTGCATGCACGTTGCCTGACAGGCGGCGTCCTTGCAGTGGCCGCATTGTTGGTTCAGGCAATCCAGCAGCGGGTCGGCCAGCTTCCTGGAGTCCTGCGACAGGCCCTGCCGACACATCTGGCGACCACAAGGACCACCCAGGTGGCAGCTGCTCAGCACCGCCAGGCAGGCCGCGTCGCCCGCGGTCTTCGCACCGGCCGCCGTGTCACATGCGCAGGTCTCCAGGGGAACTGCACATTGCGGCGCACTCGGGCCGTCCAGCTCGACACAGGCGACCGCCGCCTGCAGCAGGGGCATGGAGGTGGCCGACTGACCGGAGAAGCAGGCCAGCAGCGCGCCGAGCCCGGAGCCCGTGGCCATGGTCTGCATACAGGTCAGGCCGCTCCGGCAGCGCGCCTTTTGGGCCACCGGGCCGCGACCGCAGAGCGCCAGCTGCTCGGCGCAATGATCCCAGATGCAGGTCTCCAGACACTGGTTGGCCGGCGTGCTGCTCTCGCAAACCGGCTTGGCGCACTGCTTCTGCGCGCAATCGGCCAGCTCCAGGGCGGCGGGCCGCTCGGGGCCGTAGACCTCTCGCGCACAGACATCCAGGCAACCGACACCGGCTCCGTCTGGCAGCTTGGGTGGCGGCCATGGAACCGATGACGGCGGCGGGGGCGGGGGCAGTTGGCAGCGTACGACCATGCAGTCGAACAGCCCGGCGCAGGTCGGGTTGCCGGAGGGGTCAGAGTTCGCGTCGGGCGTCACCTCGGCGGTTCCGTCCTTGTCACCGCCGCCCGCTCCATCCGCGGCGTGCACGCCCGAGCCGCCGCCGTTGCATCCAAAGGCGCCGGGCAGCAAGACGACGATGAGGTGGGCAACAAAGGTCCGCATGGCGCCATGGTATCGACCCTTTGGGGCGACGGCGAGCGCGGCACCGACAGGACCTGTTGCGCCGCGTCGTCCGGGAATGCTTGACGCTCTGTGGCGGTTGTCGCACACATGCCCTGGCCCCGCGGGGCGAGGTGGTCCATTGAAGCGGCGACGTGGCAAGACGGTACTGTGGCTCGGTTCGCTGCTCATGCTGGCCGCCGCGGCGCTCTGGCTGATGGAACAGGGCCGCGGCCCGATCCGAATCGGCGGATTGTCGAGCAGTAGTTCGGGCGGCATCGTGCCGGGACAGCCTGTCGGCGAGCTGCCACCCATCACCGCCAAGGACAACAAACCTGCCCCCAACCCGGTCGAGGCCGCCAACGCGCCCGCGCCGCCACGGGTGGTCGCAGGCGAGACGGTGGAGATCAGACTCAGCGAGGCGCCCGCCGCCTGGTTCATGCGAGCCGAAAACGGCGGCAACGAGAAGTTCTACCGCCGCCTGGTACGCGAGATCGCTGGCGCCAACGCCTTCTTCAGCGCCAACCTGGGCCGGGCGGCCCGGGAGTTCGTCTTCCAATACACCGAGTTGGGCATCGAGCCGCCATCGGAGGTGCGCGACTTCCTGATCCGCTCCTCGGGCGCCATCGCGGGCGATACGGCCTTTCAGCATGTGCGCACGACCTCGGACACGGAGCGATCGCTGCGCAAGGCCATCAAGGCGGTGGTCGCCGACCCACCAGACGGCGTCGGCGCTGTCACGGTGGGCATCGGTGAAGTGTTCACGCCAGGCCAGAAATACTCCCGTCATATCGGCGTGGTGGCAACGCGCGCGCCGGCCGTCCTGGAGGCGTTGCCGCGCGAGGTGGGTCTGGACACCGCCTGGCTGCTGGAAGGACGTATGCTGGTGGACTGGCGGGACCTCAAAGCGCTGGTGCTCCGACCGGACGGGTCGAGCGAGAAGCTGGTGCCCAAGAGGACCGGAAACCGCTTCTCAGTGGTCGTGATGAGCGGCAACAAGGTCGGCCCCCTGGACGTACAATTCGTCGGCGTCGGCCCCAGAGGTCCGGGCAAACTCTTCCAGGTTCGGGCCGAGGTGGGACGACCCTTGCCCACGCGCTTCAAAGCGACACTGCCGCCGAACGAAGATGGCATCGACAACGCCGACAAGGCAGCCGCTTTCGCCCTCTCGCTGCTCAACAAGGACCGCCTCCGCCACAGCCTGCAGCCGCTGTCGTGGGATGCGGAACTGGCGCGGGTCGCCACCGACCACAGCCGTGACATGCGCGATAACGACTTCTTCAGTCACAAGTCGCCCTCCACCGGGCTGCATCCGGAGCGCCTGACCCGGGCCGGTTATCGGGCGGTAAGTTCAGCGGAGAACCTGGCCCTGAACGTGTCCATCCACGAGGCCCAGCAGGGGCTGATGCACAGCCTCGGCCATCGGCGCAACATCCTCGATCCCAACCAGACCCACGTAGGCATCGGCGTGGTCGGTGAGGAGCGGGCCGGCGGTGGCAAGCGCTGGTGGGTGACGCAGCTCTTCGCCCGACCGGTGCGCGACATTGAACCCGCCGCCGAGGCGGACCGGCTGCTGGGTGTGATCAACGAGGCCCGCGGAACCTCCGGCGTCTCGGCGCTGCTATTGGACGGGGACCTGACCGATGTGGCCACAGACGCGGCCCGCAGGGCGTCCGGAGGGTCACTCAACGGTGTCACCCGCGGCGCCTTGGACGAGGCGAAGCGACGCGGTCTGCTCACCGGCCGCCTGCGCGCCTGGGCGGCCACGACCCCCGAAATCAGCCGCGTGGATCTGCCCGGAATGTTGCGTCGGCCGACCGTGCGCCGCCTGGGCATCGGCATCGACCAGACCCGTGGCGCGAGCGGCACCATCGCGGTGGTATTGCTGTTGGCTGAGTAGTCCTGTCTCCGCCTTCTCGCCCGGCACGTCGAATCCCCAAGGCGGTGGCGCGTCCTTCTGCTATGGTGGCGCCCCAACCCGCCCCGGAAGAGGACCATGCAACGACGAATTCCCTGCCTCACGCTACTGGCCGCGGTCGCCCTGGCGCCCATGCATAGCGCCTCGGCCGCCGAGAGCGAGCGCGCGCGTCTGGACAAGGGCGAGATCATCATCAAGCAGCGCGCGGTCAAGGGCAGCGATATGCCCGAGGCTATCGTCAAGGCGGTCATCGAGACGACGCCGACGCGTGTCTGGGCCATTCTGGACCGTTGCGATCGCTACAAGAAGGTCATGCCGCGGACCAGTGCCAGCAAGGAGCTCAGTCGCAAGGGCAACATCATCGTGTGCAAGATCACCATCGACATGCCTTTCCCGATCTCCGACCTGACCGCCACGACCAAGGCCGTGCATACGGTCAAGAAGGCCTTCTGGCAGCGGGCGTGGCAGCTGATGTCCGGTGACTACAAGCGGAACACGGGCAGCTGGACGCTGAAGCCCTTCGACGCCGAGGGGAAGCGCACGTTGGTGGTCTACCGGGTGCACGCGGAGCCGAACATCTCAGTGCCGGTCTGGGTGCAGAAGCGGGCTTCGAAGTCGACGCTGCCCGACCTCATCGCCGCTGTAGCGAAGGCCTCCGGAGCCAAGCAGAAGTCGCGCTGAGAGGCCGAGTCGAGCCGTCGCGCGAGCCGTTGACATGATGAGTGGTGGGGGTATCGTGCCGGCGCGTCCGAAGCGGACGTTGGAGGCGGGTTTAGCTCAGTTGGTAGAGCATCAGCTTCCCAAGCTGAGGGTCGCGAGTTCGAGTCTCGTAACCCGCTCCAGAGGCCCGGTCTTGCTTTGGCGAGGCCGGGCCGGTGTCGTTTTGGCGGCGCCAGGGGTCACAATCGCGCCGACGGGGGTCACAAATCGGTCTTGTTCAGTCTCCGCCGACGATGGACAGCACCACGGCGTCCTCGGACCCAGCGAAACGTCGAATCTCTGCTGCGTGTCGGCGAAGCGCGAGGAGTAGGACCTCAGTCGTTGAATTGCCCAACCTGAGCCAGACGACCTTGCGTGGCTTGCCGCGAGTGAAGGCCATGTCGTTGAAGTCAGAGTCTCGAGTCACGACGACCGCGCCGTTGGCCACTGCCCAATCTGCAATGGTGGCGTCATCTGCCGACATCAGGCCCAAGTCAGCGACATGCACAGCGCCTGGCAACTCCGCGGCCAACGCGGCAGCCAGTCGGTGCGAGAGGTTGGCGTCGAAGAGGAATATCATGCCGCTGAAGTCAGGGTCGCGCGCTCTCTGTCTGCGGCCCAGCGAAGACAGGCCTGTATGTCCTCGGCGTTCAGATCTGGGTAGTCCGCCAGAACTTCCTCGCGGGTCATGCCCGCAGCCAGTGAGGACAGGACGTCGTAGACGGTGATGCGCAGTCCACGCACGCAGGGCTTGCCACCCCGCTTGCCTGGCTCGATGGTGATTCGACCGTCGATGCTGGTCAGCATATCCGCCTCTCCCGTCGCCTCTGGCGCAATCACGCTCCCGCGCCAATGGCCATCGTAGGATCTGGTCGCCTGTGGGGCAAGCATTGCACGCGGGGCGGCGTGAATCCGGTTGAGGGTTAGACCCGTCCTGATGGTGTCGAATGGCTGACGATTCCACCCGGCGACGGGGGTCACAAGTAGGGGGTCACAGGGGGTCACATATCATGTCGCCATGCAACGCCCCGCAGCGCCCCGCAACGCACAACCCCTCAACATCACGCACAACCTGCTGAAACCAAAAGCCCACATCCCAGCTTCCCAAGCTGAGGGTCGCGAGTTCGAGTCTCGTAACCCGCTCCGTGGCCCGGTCTTGCTTTGGCGAGGCCGGGCCGGTTTCGTTGTACCGACGGAGATCATCGAACGCGCTCCCCGCGCCCCATTCGTCCTGTCTTCGGAGCTCCAAGGCCTGCGCTCGCTGGGGCGCCCGACTCCCTCACTCCTGCGGATCGTGTTCACTGCCTGGGGCCGGCCACCACGATGGTGCCCTCGTCATCCAGCGACAGGCTCTGCGGGTCGACGCCCAGCGCAGCCAGCGTGGCCGCGGGGCCCGATTGTTGCGAGGCGGTGGTCTGGCTCATGTCGCCCCCCGGCGGTCCATGGGCACGGCGTCGTCGCAGCTGGCGCATCGTGCATGTCGGTTCACAAGGTCGGAACACCATGGTCGCGCGAAATGCCGGGCGATCTCCAGGTGGCCCACAGCCCGCTCCGGCGCGCCCATAGATGTGTTGGCCTCACACCACCGACGGCGCTACCCTCCGAATCCAGATAGAAGACAAAGCGAGGTCAGCCATGAACACCCCCAGAACCATCGTCTGCCTGGCGTTGTCCCTGCTCCTATGCGCCTGCGGGACGAGCAGCGGGTCATCGCCAGGAACCAGCAACCCGGACAGCGCCAGCGACGTGGCGAATGGAGGTTCGGATACCGGCGCGAAGACGGACACGGTCGCGGGCACCGATTCGGGTACGGTCGCGGACACGGGCACCGTCGCGGACACGGCCGCCGTCGCGGACACAGGCACCGTCGCGGACACAGGCACGGACTCGGGCACGGTCTCGGACACAGGCACGGACTCGGGCACGGTTGCGGACACGGGCACCGTCGCGGACACGGGCACCGTCGCGGACACGGGCACCGTCGCGGACACGGCCGCCGTCGCTGACACGGGCACGGTCCCGGACGCGGGCACGGTCGCCGACACGGCCCAACCACCCGTCGATGCCGGTCCCAACCCGAACATCGTCTGCGGCGGCAAGGACCCCAAGTTCCCCGCCTTCTCCAAGAGCTGCACAGTCGACAAGGACTGCGCAGTCGCCCTGCACCAGGTCAACTGCTGCGGCACCAACATCGTCGTCGGGCTCAATAAATCCGACCTGGCCACGTTCAAGGCCAACGAGAAGATCTGCAGCGCCCAGTATCCCGCCTGCGGCTGCGCCTCGGGGCCGACCATCACAGAGGATGGCAAGCCCGTGTCGCTGTCGAGCGACGCGAAAGCCAAGTGCATCGATGGCATCTGCTTGAGCACGGCCCCCGGCGACCCGGCCAACTGCAAAAAGCTGCCGGGCGGCGCGCCTCAGCCGTTCAAATGGTGCCAGGTGGACGCAGACTGCGCCTGGATGATGCACATGATCGACTGCTGCGGCACCAAGGTGGCCTGGGGCGTAGCCAAGACGGCCAAGGTGCTGCTCGAGAAGACCGAAAAGGCCTGCAACAAGAACGAGCCCATCTGCGACTGCATGGAGCAGCCGACCAAAGCCGATGACGGCAACGTGGTCACCGCAGGCAAAATCGCGGTGACGTGCACGTCCGGCTACTGCATGAGCCAGGCTGCGCCTTGATGACTCGATCTATCTA
>CAYTLW010000126.1:0-21970 GCA_964438735.1 uncultured Enterobacteriaceae bacterium
TGCTGCGCGCCGACGAGGTCGAGCAGACCGACGGCGAACTCCGCTTCGGGCTGTTTCACTCCATTCGCGCATGGGCCCGCGAGCAGGTCGATGATGCTGGCGCTGTCGATGCTGCCCGGGAGCGACACGCCAGGTGGTACCTGGAAGAGGGCGAGCGCTGGTTGGCCGAATTGCCCACCCACGACGGGGTCGAAGCCCGCCGCGCCATGGCCGCCGACCTGGACAACCTGCTCGCCGTGCACGAGCGGGCCCTGGCCGCCGAGCCCCCGAGCGCCGAGATTATCGAGCGCGCCGCCCGCATCGCCATCCTTCTCACGCCCCTGCTGGTCGAGCGCGGCCCCATCTCCACCCTGACGCGCGTGGTCGAAGAGGCGCTGCGTCCGACCACCGAGCTGGCCATCGACCCGACGGTGCTGGGCTGGGCCGTTTCCTCCCGTTCCGAAGTCCGCGCGCGCACAGGCCGCGCCCGGCAGGCCATCCCCGACGCCGAGCGCGCCATTGAGTTGGCTCGTTCGGCCAATGACCCGGAACTCGAGTCCTTCACGCTGTATCGCCTCAGCTTCGCCCGGCGACTGACCAGTGACCTGGACGGCGCCATGGCCGCCGGCCTCGAGTCCCGTCGCATCGCGCAGGGTATCGGTCACCTGCACATCGAAGCCCGGGCGATGAACCACATCGGCTGCATTCACTACGATCGCGGCGACCTCGACGCCGCCACCCGCTCCTTCCGCGCGGCCGTGGCCGCCTCCCGCCAGATCGGCCACTTCCTTCTCGGCGCCATGTCACTGGGCAATGTCGGCCTCATCCAGCTCGACCAGGGCCAGCTCGACCAGGCCGAGACCACCACTCACGAGGCCCTCGTCGACGCCCGCCGCCTGGACAACCGACGCGGCATTGGCGCCGAGCTCTGCCGGCTGGCCCGCATCGAGCAGGAGCGCGGTCAAGTCGACCGGTCCCGCAAGCTCTGGCAACGCTCGGTCTCCATGCTGAGCGCCGTCGGCGATCGCTACACGGGCGGCTACGCAGAAGGCGCGCTGGGGCTCTTCCACCTCGAACTCGGCGAGCCGGAAAAGGCCGAATCCCCCCTGCGCACCGCCACTGCCGCCCTCGAGAGCATGGGCGACCGCCGCTACGGCCCCATGTACACCGCCGCCCTGGCCTATCTCAGCGCCACGCGAGGCGACTTCCGCAGCGCCGAAGCCGACCTCAAACACGCCGCCGAATGGGCAGGCAAGGGCGACGACCCCTCCGTCAGCGCCACCATCGACCTGCTCCGCGCCGCAGTTGAGGGCGTCCAGGCCAGCCAATCGCCCCCCGACCGCGCCAAGGCCCTGCTCGAATCCGCCCGACAGCGCATCGCCAAAGCCAGCAACGCCAGCCCAGACGGCCGCCCCGCCGCCACGACCCTCTCCGCCGATGTCCGAGTCGCCCTGCGAATCGCCGCCGCGAAAGTGTGATAAAGAGGTGTCAGACCCTCACATATCAGATCTTTGGGTCGTAACATGTTGAAAGCTGGTAGCCGCGCGAAAATGGCGCCCCGATTCGGCTACTCGATGGACTCGCCGCAACGATAGCAATGCACCGCGTCGACGCGATG
The DNA here is from genome assembly GCA_964438735.1 of uncultured Enterobacteriaceae bacterium. Lineage (GTDB taxonomy): Bacteria > Myxococcota_A > UBA9042 > UBA9042 > UBA9042 > CAYTLW01. The sequence continues at coordinate 1,598 of CAYTLW010000126.1, forward strand.
CCCCTCGGCGGTGCATTGGCGGCAGGCGTGGCGCGAATCGTGGGCATCGTCGGGCCGCTCGCCGCGGACCAGCTCGGCGGTGACGATGCCGGTGGGCACGGCGATGATGCCGTAACCCATGATCATGATGCAGGCGGCCAGCGCCTGTCCCAGGGGCGTATGCGGCACGACATCGCCGTAACCGACCGTAGTCAGCGTGACGATGGCCCAGTAGACGCTGCGCGGGATCGAGGTGAACCCATGCTCGCCGCCCTCGACCAGGTACATCAGCGAGCCAAGCACCACCACGAGGGTCAACACGGCGAAGACAAAGACCGCGATCTTGTGGCGGCTGGCCCGCAGGGACACGAGGAGGGACGAACTGGCCTTTGTGAAGCGGGCGAGTTTGAGTACCCGGAAGACGCGCAGAATGCGCAGCAAGCGGATGACCAGCATGAACTGCGCGCCCGGCAATAGCAGGCTCAGGAAGGTGGGTAATACGGCCAGCAGATCGATGATGCCGAAGAAGCTGGTCGCATACGCCACGGGTCGTCCGACACAAGCCAGGCGCAGGACGTACTCGATGGTGAACGCGATGGTGAACACCCACTCGGCGATACGCAGGAACTCTCCGTACTCGATTCGGTAGGCTGCGACGCTCTCGATCATCACCACCAGCACGCTGGCGACAATGGCCACGATCAGGGCGAGGTCGAAGGCCTTGCCGGCGCCGGTATCGGCCTCGAAGATGATCTCGTAGACGCGATAGCGGACGCCATCATGGCTTCCGTCGCCCGTTCCACTCACGGTTCCATCTCTTCGGGTGGGTGGCGTGTGGGCCATGTAGGCTGCTCCTGGACAATCTGGGCGGCATCATCGCCCGAGTCCGCGCGGCTGTCATCTCGGTGGCGGCGCTACCTGCGCCCGCCCCCTTCGGCGCGCCACGTCTGCCAGGCCTCTGTCTTGGCCTCGATGCGCTCCCATTCGGCGTATAGATGCTCGCTGGAGGCGGTCGCTTTGGCGTGGGCTTGGGTGGCTTCGGCCAGGCGTTCCCTGTCCACGGCCACGGCGGGATCTGCCAGCAGCGCCTCGCAACGTGCCAGTTCGGCCTCTGCCTGCTCGATGCGCTCGTCGACGCCGTCCAGAAAGCGGGTCTCGGGCAACGTCGGCTTGGGCGGCGCCGCCGGACGTTCTCGAGCTGCATTGGCGGCAGTGGATGCGTTTGCCGTGCTGCGGGCGTCCGATTCCGCCGCGGCTTTGTCAGCGGCCGCGCGCGCCTGCCTGGCCTCCCACTCGGTATAGCCGCCGGCGTGCAGCTCCCAGGTCCCGTCGCCGGGAATGTGCAACATCGCAGTGCAGACCCGGTCCAGGAAACAGCGATCGTGGCTGACCACGAAAAGGCAGCCGGCGTAGTCGCGCAGGGCCTCTTCGAGCACGGCCAGGGTCTCAAAATCCAGGTCGTTGGTCGGTTCATCGAGCAACAACAGGTTCATGGGTTGCTGCAGGCGACGGGCCAGGAGCAGGCGAAATCGCTGGCCGCCGCTCAGGGTCGCCACTTTCTGGGGCATGTCATGAGAGGCGAACAGGAAGCGTTCGAGCCAGGTGACCACGTGGGTCTTCTGGTCGCCGATGCGGACCCACTCGCCGCCGGCTTCGGTGGCCGACTCCTTGACCGTAGCCTCGGGATCCAGCCCTGACCGCTCCTGGTCGATGTAGAGCGAGCGGGTGTTGATGCCCGTCTTGACCTGGCCGCCCAGGGGCGACACCTCGCCAACCAGGGTCCGCAGCACGGTGGTCTTGCCAGCGCCGTTGGGGCCCACGATGCCGATCCGCTGACCGCGGGTCAGGCTCATATCCAGGCCCGCGACCAGCGGCGATGCGCCCGGGTAGCCTACGTTGAGGTCGCGCAACTCCACGATGGTCTTGCCCAGTCGCACACCCTGGTGGACCTGCAGGTTCATCCGCGTCTCGACCTTCTTGTCGGCCTCCTCCAGGTCGCCGATGCGCTTGATGCGCGCCTTGCTCTTGCCGGTGCGGGCCTGGGGGGTGCGACCCAACCATTCCAATTCAACCTTGAGCAGGCGCTTGCGGTTGCGCTCGATGCGCCCCTCAAGCTCTTCCTGGGCGATGCGGCCGGCGACCCAGGCCTCGAAGCGGCCGGGCCAGGACCACAGTCTGCCCTTGCGGATCTCGACGATGCGCTCCACCACGCGATCGAGGAAGTAGCGGTCGTGGGTCACCAGCACGACGGTGCAAGGAAGCTGCCGCAGCCAGGTCTCGAGCCAGGCGACCGTGGCCATGTCCAGGTGGTTGGTGGGCTCGTCCAGGAGCAACAGGTCCGGCTCTTCCAACAGCACGGCGGCCAGGGCAGCGCGCCGTCGGGCACCGCCAGAGGCGTGGCGCACCAGCAGCGCCGGATCATCGACGCCCAGGCGGCCAAGGGTGCGTTCAGCGCGCAATTCCCGCTCGAAGGGTTCCAGCGCCGAGCGACTGCTGGTGGCGCCGGCCATGGCCACCTGCCGCAACGTCAGCGACTCATCCAACTCCGGAACCTGGGGCAGAAAGGCGACCCGCCGGTCGCTTCGCCAGGCCATTTCGCCGTCATCTGGCGTCTCGCTGCCGGCCAGCACCCGCAGCAATGTGGACTTGCCCGAGCCGTTGACGCCCACCAGGCCGACCTTCTCACCTCGCTGCAGGTTGAGTTCGGCATCCTTCAGCAGGACGGTGGCGCCATAGGACAGACTGAGATTGCGTGCGGTCAGCAGGGGCATGTTGGCCTGGGTGTGTGTCGATCAGGGCGCGGGCAGCTCTTTGACCTGCTGCTTGCCACCTTCGTCCACCACCTCGACCCACTTGTCGGCGACGAAACTGCCCTTGGCATCGACACTCCAGATGCCCACGGGCGACGGCGCCTCGCCGGTGCTGGCGTCGAAGTCCAGCGGCCCGGAGGCGCCTTCGATGTTGACCGCGGTGCCGGCCATCAAGGCCTTGCGCATGGGACTGAAGGCGGTGGGCTCCAGGGTCACGGCCTTCGTCGTGGCATCGGACAGCTGGCCGAGTCCCGCGTTGAGGCCCTTGCCGTCGGCTTTGCCCTTACCGGCCTTGCCCAGGGCCCAGGCGTGGGCCAGCGCCAGGCACCAGGCGGCGTCATAAGCGTGGGCGGTGAAGCTCTGTTGCGCCGGATCGTCGCCGAAGCTGGAGATGTAGCGGCTGCGGAAGGTCTTGAAGGCGGGTCCCTCCGGAGCGCCCGGCAGCGTGCCCTTGGCGTCGGCCAGATTGGCGGCATCCCCTGCGCCGGCGATGAAGTCCGGATTGTGGGCGGAGTCCGACAGCAGCAGCGCGGCGGCGGCCAGGTTCTTATGCTTGGCCCGGGCAGCGACCACCTTGGCCGCCATGGTGGCCGGCGCAGCGACGACGAGCACGTCTGGATCGTCGCCATCGGCCCGCTTCAACTCCGACTCCAGGTTGCTGCCGTCGCCCTTGAGCACGTAGCCCGAGTGCGCGTTGGCCGGCAGGTGGTCGCCGATGACCTTGCTCAGCCCGTCGCCATATGGGTTGCCGATGGCCATCACGGCGACGCTCTTGCCGCCGCTATCCGCCAGCGCCTGCTTGGCCAGCCAGGCGAGCACCACACCCTGGTGCAGGTCGCTTGGCGCCACTCGCCAGACCAGGCCGTCGTCGACCAGATCGCTGATGGCCATGGACGTCGCCGACACGCTCATCAACAAGGCGCCGCGGGGTCGGGTCACGGTCTGCATGGCCAGGGTATCGCCGCTGCCGCCGGAGATGATGGCCTGCACGCCTTCGTCGTCGATCAACGAGGTGGCGAGCTTGCGTGCGGCCTCCTCTCCCGAGGTGACCCAGCCGCCGCCAGTATCGCAGACCCGAAGACGAAACAGACGATCGGCCACGCCGCCGTTCTGGTTGACCTCTTCCAGGGCCAGTTGCATGGCCCGGCTGCGGTGACGACCGCGGGCATCCGCCTTGCCGTCGGTTCCGGTCATGGGCAGCACGGCGCCGATGGTCAATGGCGTGGTGGCGGTGCCCGGGTCGAGCAGGGTCTCGCAGCGCAGCTGGGCCAACGTGGCCTCCGAGGCGAACTCGGCGTCCGGCGGCACCACACTCTCGCACGCGTTCAACGCCAGCACGCAGAGGAGCCCCGAACAGAGCGCGGCGACGGCGGTTTGCACGCTCCTCATCGCCTACCTCCACCCAATCACGAGCGCAACGCCGTTGGTCGTGGGCAGCAGGGAGACCTTTTTCTGGGGCGCGGTGGCCAGCAACCAGCCGCCCACTCCGGCGAGGACCAGTCCGCCACCCGCGGCGATGGCGCCCAGGCGCAGACTGCTCTGATAGTCCTCTTCGTCTGCACGTGCCTCAGCGGGCGTCATGCCGACCACCAGGCCGTCCTTGCGGTTGTCGAGACGCTCGACCAGGTCGGCGCGGGCCATGGAACCATCGACCAGCAGCCAGCCTCCGACCGCCACGGCCAGTCCGCCGGCTACCAATCCAGCCAGGCCCGTGGGGCGCTTCCAGGTGGCCGGTTTGGGCAGTGGCTCCGCCTTCTTGACGACGCCTGGTCCGGTGCCCCCGGCGGCGGCACCTTTCCCCGATGGCGCGCCCTGGCCTGCCCTGCCCTTGCCGGCGTCGCCCTTGCCCGCGTCGCCTTTGCCCGCGTCGCCCTTGCCCGCCGTTCCTTTGGGGGGCTCGGCTATGGGCGGCGCCTCGGCGCGGGTCTTCAGTACCTCCTCGATGTGCTTCTGCGCCCTCGGGGCCAGCTCGTGGTCCGCCGGGGCGCGTCGCAGCAACGCCCGGAAGTCGCGCTCGGCCGCGTCCAAGTTGCCGCCCTTCTGGGCGCAACGGGCGGCGCTGTAGAGGTAGCCCAGGAAGGCCGGGTCGGTGCGATAGGCCTGGTGATAGAGCTCGGCGCAGAGCTTGTAGTCCCCCGCCTTGGCCTTGGTCATGGCAATCTGCGAGATGGCGGCTGCCTCGTCCTTCTTGGCCGAGGGCGCGCCGATGACGACAGCGGGCATCAACAGGCACGTGACGGCGAGCGCCAGGGCGCCTCGGCGGAGCGGTGATGCAACGGTCGGCAAAGACAGCAACGTCGCCTCCAGATTCAGAGCCCAGGCTCCATCCGATGAGCACTCTAGCCGGCCACGTTGGCTGGGGTCAAAAGGCGGCAAAAGGTGTCAAGTGTCAATACCTGACCCTCAAATGGGTGGCGTCGCAGTGCTGCGATTGGCACAAAAGGTGTCAAATTTCGACGCGGTTCCCCTGGGGGGGTCAGTCCATGACCGCCGGCTGCACCCGGCGCTCTTCGGCTTTTGGCTTGGGTTTGGCTGCGCGGCGGATGGGGCGGCGCTTTGGGGCTGGGGTGGCGGCTGGTTTTGCGGTGGCCGGTGGTGGCTTTTCGACCACTGGGGGGACGTCGGCTTTGGGCTCGGGGAACTGCTTGACCAGGGCTTGAAGTCGCTTGTTTTCCGGGTCCAGGGCCAGGGCTTCGGCGAGGAGGCGGCTGCGTTTGGCGCCCTCGGCGGCCATGGCCTGCTCGACTTTGCGGGCGGCCATCTCGTGCACGACGGATTCGACGGTGGGCGAGGGGGCCGGCGCGGGCGCGGGCGGTGGCGGAGTGGGGACGGCGGCGGGCGCGGCGACTGAGGCGGGGGCTGACGGGGGCGGGGTGGGTTGGGCGAGCAGCAGCCAGACGGCGATTCCGACGACGACCAGGCCACCGGCGAGCAGGGCCGGCAGGAGCCAGTTGGTGCCTTGTTGTTGTGGGATAATGGGCGGCAGGACGGAGGCCTGGATGGTCACCGGTTCGTCGGAGACCTGGGTGCGAGTGACGGGGCCGGCGTCCTGGCCGGCGAAGGCGGTCTCTCGCTTCTGCAACAGCGGCGGCAGGGGTCCGGTGGCTTCGATGAGCTCCTTGACAGTGCCCTCGGCGGCGGCCTTGTCGGCTTCGTCGCCGTCGCTGTCACGACGCAGCAGCAAGGTGCGGCGGAACTCCTCCAGGGCGTCGCGCATGGCCTGGGCGGAGTCGGGCCTTTCGGCGCCCTGTTTGGCCAGCGTGGACATGATGATGTCGCACAGGTCCGGCGATGGCGGCGTCGGCGCGGTGGTGGCCAGATCCGGGGCGGCTTCGTTGGCGTGCATGTACATCAGCGCCAACGGCTTGGACGCATCAAAGGGCAGGCGGCCAGCGATGCAGCGATACAGAATCACGCCCAGGGCGTAGAGATCGCTGCGTGGGTCGACCGGGTCGCCGCGGCACTGCTCTGGACTCATATAGGCCGGCGTGCCCAGGGAGTGGCCTTCGGCGGTGATGGACGAGTCCTCGGTGTGCGCCAGGCCGAAGTCCAGCACCTTGATCAGGGGATCGTCGCCCGACAGCGTGGCCAGGATGACGTTGGCTGGCTTGAGGTCGCGATGTACCAGGTCGGCCTGGTGCGCCTCGGACAGGGCCCGCAATACGGCGATGCCCACGTCGACGGTCTGCAGCTCGGTCAGGCGCTTGTCGTTGGCCTCGAAGTGGCGCAGCACGCGCTCCAACGTGGGGCCGCGGAGCAGCTCCATCACCAGGTAGAGGGGCCCCTCCTCGGCCTCGCCGACGTCGAAGACCCGCACCGTGTTGGGATGCGATAACGCGGCCGTGATCCGCGCCTCTCGGTAGAAACGTTCGGTCAAGCCGGGGTCGGCCGAGCGCGCGTCCACCGCCAGCATCTTGATGGCCACTTCCTGGTGGGTGCCCAGGTGTTCGCCGGCGTAGACGGCGCCGAAGCCACCCTTGCCGATGGCGCCGGTGATGCGATAGCGGCCGCTGATGACGTCGCCGGCGCGATAGGAGGTGGCGTCCCTGGCGAAGTTCTCGGTCACTGCACTCCCGGGCGACACTGTGGCCAGACGCCCCAGACGCTCAGTCCATCACTGCAGGCGCGGCGCTGGGCTTGGGTCGCGGCGCCTTGCGGGCTCGCGCCTTGCGGCGGGTGGTCGCAGCGGCGGGTTTGGCAGCGGCGGGCTGTTCGGCTGCGGGCGCTACGGATGGCGCCGGGCCGGGCGCCGCTGAGTCTGTTTTCGCCTTCTGTGCCATCTCTGCGGCCAGCTTGTCGACCAGGGCGGCGTAGGCCGGGTTCTTCGGCGCCAGTCGAGCGGCTTCGCGGGCAAACTCGAGTCGCCGCACCACCGGTCCGTCGCGGCCGGCCATTTCGGCCAGCAGTTCGGCCTTGATGACGTCGGGATCGACGGCCGGGGCCGCGGCTTTGTCGCCAGCGGGAGCGGTTGGTGCAGCCGTCGCGGCCGCCGATGACGGTGCGCCTCTGCCTGCCACCAGGGTGATCACCACACCCAGCCCGGCCGCCAATAGCAGACCGCCGATATAGAGCAGCGGAGACGGAGATTTCGATGCCGATGACGCCGGCGCATCCTGGGTGGACACGGCGGGCACCGCCGGCGCTGGCGCCGCTGGAGCCGGAGCCGCGGGCTGGTGACCGGTGGTCTGGCCAGGTCGAGGCAGCACCGTGGTGGGCTGATCTCCGGTCGTGGCCTGTCCGGCGCCAGGCGCGGGCTGCGGCTCCCTTTCTGCGTCGCTCAACGGGGCCACGGAGACCGGTGCGAACTCGCCGGGTCGATTCGCCGGCAGGGCCGCGAGGCAGCCTTCCAGGGCGGTCAGCATGGCGGCCGCCGTCTGGTAGCGATCGTCCGGGTTCTTCTCCAGCGACTTCATGATGATGGAGACCACTTCTTCGGACAGGGGCTGGGGTGTCCGGTCGCGCGGATCGGGCGGCACCTCGTTGATGTGCATCGCCATCATGTCGACCTGCCGACGGGCGAAGAATGGCAGGCGGCCACTGCAGCAGAGGTAGAGCATGATGCCAGCGGCGTAGATGTCGCTGCGGGCGTCCACCGGCTGGCCGCGGCATTGCTCGGGGCTCATGAAGACCGGTGTGCCGGGCGCCAGCCCCGATCCGGTCAGCGAGGAGTCCTGGGTGCGCGCGATGCCGAAGTCGAGCACCTTGACGACCACGTCGTTGGCGATAGCCGCGAACATGATGTTGGCCGGCTTCAGGTCGCGGTGGACCAGCTTCTGCTCGTGTGCTTCCTGCAAGCTGCGCAGTACGGCAATGGTCAGCTCGGTGGCCTGGCGCTCGGGCATGGCCTGCCGGGCTTTCAGTGCGCGCTTCATCACGTCGGCCAGGGTCGGCCCGGCGAGCAGCTCCATGGCGATGAAGAAGGGGCCGCCCTTGTCCTGACCTACATCGAAGACCCGCACCGTGTTGGGATGCTGCAGGCTGGCGGTGACCTGGGCCTCCTTGTAGAAGCGACGCAGCACCACCTCGCCGGCCTCGCGCGGGTCGAAGTCGAGCATCTTGACGGCGATGTTCTGGCGGGTGCCCGTATGAACCGCGGCGTAGACCGAGCCATAGCCGCCGCGTCCGAGCACCTTGTCGATGCGGTAGCGATCGCCAACCACGTCGCCGACACGGTAGGCGCTCGGCGACTTGCTGAAGCCTGCCCACGAGATGGTCGCCACGCCGTCGTCGGGGCAGTAGGCCTCCGCGGTGGTGCGACCGCACGTCGGGCAATAGCGATTGTCGGCGTCGGGACTGGCCGGTGGCGGGGGCATGGCTTCTCCTGTGGCCGAGCGTATGCCGGGCGCCATGTCGCCGCAAGCCGTGCAGCGGCACCGCGTGCATCAGCGCGCTGGTTCACATGCATTTCACACACCCTTCGCCCAGGTTTCGCCTCGACGATGCGCAGTTGTCATGGCCGCCGCCCATCTTGAGCCTGCCAACGAGGGAGGCCCACATGATCGCTCGACTCCGAATCCGACACAGATGTCACTGCCCGAGATGCACTGCATGGCTGGTGCTGCGCGGCGTCGTCGCCCTGTCCGTCTCAATCGCCGTGCTCGCCGCCGTGCGCGATGCCAGGGCCGCTCCGAAGCGGTCCGCCGGCGCGGCCACCGAAGGCATGCTGGTGCACGTGCAGGGGGCTGAACACGTGATCGACATCGGCCGCAAACACGGTCTGCGCGCCGGCAATCGGGTGCGCTTGTATCGGACGATCCGGGTCCGCCACCCGGTCTCGGGTCGCAAGCTGCGCGATCGCTTCGAAGTGGGTGAGGTGGAGATCAGCGAGGTCGCGGCCCGAATGGCCGTATTGATCGTGCCCCCCAAGATGGCGCGGCGATTGCGACCCGGCGATCCGGTGCAGGTCCTGCGCCCGAAACCGCGTCCGCAGCCCAAGCCAGCGCCCGCCGCTGCGCGATCGCCTGTCATCACCGTGCCGGCGGCCGTCCTGCCCCCGGCAGCGCGCCGGCCGGGCGCCCCGCTCCTGAACCCGACCTCCCTGCGGCCTGGGCAGTTGGCCCCCGACCCGGTTGAGCAGGCAGCGGAGCGCCAGTTTCGGGCCACGCTCGGCAAGCAGCCGGCCGAACGCATCACCGCCTGGCGACGCTTCCTGGCGGAACATCCCGACAGTCCGCTGGCTGCGGGCATCCGGGCCGAGATCGACACCATGGCCGAGTTGGGCGCCGACCAGCGCCGACTGCAGCAGGGAGATTCAACGCGACGCAGACTGGAACATGCCCGCCGCATCGTCCGCCACCAACCCCTGCCGGCCATGCGCGTCGGGGAGCCAGCGTGGGTGGTCATCACCGCCGCGGATTGGAGCTCGGTGGCCGACGCGCGGGTCTACTACAAACGAACAGGCGCCGGGGTCTTCCGCATGGCCCGCGCTGAACCCGCCGGACGCCTGCATCGCCGGGTTCGACTGCCCGACGACGCAGTTCGCAGTCCCGGCTTTCAATACTTCGCCGTGGTCACCGACACCGGCGGCGGCATCCGGCACCTGGCGGGCGATGCCAGCAGACCGCGGACCGTGGCGGTCAACGACGCCCACGCCACCATCGGTCGGCCGCGCAAAGACGCCACCACGCTGCGCTGGATCACCGAATACGTCGACTTCAACCGGATGCGCGGCGATGACCGGGTGCTGATCTCGGAGCTCTCGGTGGCCTATCGGCTCAATCACGGCCGGCTGCACGCCTTCGACATGGGCTACGGCTTCCTCAACGGACGCGGCGGCCGGGTGGCCGACGGCGGCGAGGCGCTGGTCGGCGGCAAGGTGGCCAGCCGCGGCGACACGTTGGATGGCCGCGCCGCCAGCTTCAAGTACGCCTGGCTGGGCACGGATTGGGCCTTCTCGCCGGCCTGGCATGGCATCGTGCGGCTGGTGATGGGCCTGGACGGCGAGGGCCTGGACACCGGCATCGAGCTGTTGACCCGCATCGGGGCCGAGAAGGGCACCCATCTGCAGCTTGGCATGTCGGCGCTGGCGGATACCGGCCGGGCGGCGTCCGTGGCGCTGACCACCCACGTGGTGCCCAAGGTGCCGATGACCGGCGTCTTCGAGGTCACCAATCGACCCGTGGGCGAGGACCTGGGCATCCGCCTGGTCTACCAGGCTGACTTCGAAGTGACCGAAGCGCTCGCCCTGACCGGCCGGGCCAGCTACGCCCTGCGCACCATCGACCACGCCGGCTTCGGCCTGGGCGCCGGCCTGGCGCTGAACTGGTAGCCCCACCACACCGAGGAGATTCTCATGCATCGCATCCCGCTCTCCGTCCTGTCCATCATCCTGGCAGGGGTCGCCGCGCCGGCATGGGCCGCGTCACCGTCGCCCAGCCGCCCCGCCGCGCCGGCAAACAAGACCGCCGCGCACGCAGCGCAGCCCCTGTCATGCCACCACCTGCCGCCGGCCCACGCGCCCGCAGACCGCCCGTTGAACCTGGACTTCGCCATCGCGCCGCTCAGCCGGCTCGCGGCGGGTCATGTGCATTGGCGCTCGGCCGAGGGCGGTATCTGGCGAAGGGCGCCGATCCAGCTGGCCAGCACCGGCCGGATGCGCGCGACAATTCCGGCCAACGTGCTCACCGACCCCGGCCTGGCCTACTACGTGGTCCTGCGCGACACCTCTGGCGGTCAAAGTGCTCACTTCGCCAGCGAGGCGCATCCCCACCGAGTGATCGTCCGCGGTGACGCGGGACTGGTGCGGCGGGAGCTGGCCGAGATGGAACTCGGCGGCTTGCGTTCGGAGCTGGAACTGGCCGGCAGCTGGGTCGACTTCCACACCCTGGGCGGCGACGCCACCATCGGCCCCGACTATCGGGGCAGCACGCTGCGCTTCCGCCATTGGTTGCTGGGCGGGGTGGAGTACATCGAGTTCGGCGTCGGCACCCTGCGTGGACAGGCGCCGCCGGACAGCCTGCCCGGCACCCAGCCCACCCATCGCGTGCCCGTGGGATTCGACCGCGGTTGGGCCCAGGTGGGCTTCCGCATGAGCGAAACGGTCGGCAGCTACGGCCGACTGCTCCTGGGCGGCGACGAGCAGACCTTCCGCGTCGGCGTCGCCGGCGGCCTGCGCATCGGCCGCCCACGTCACGCCCGCTTGCTGCTCGAGACGGGGGTGATCGGCGGCGTCGGCGCCCACGTGATGGCCGCCTTCCACCTGGACACCATCGAGCGCTGGCCACTGGCCGTGGAGATCCAGCTCGACAACCTGCCCAACGCCACCGCCGAAGTCGCCGAGCGGGTGCGCCTGCGGCTGGGACACGAGATCAGCGCCAACCTGGTCGCTGAGATGGTCGCCACCTACCAGGCCCAGCGCCACGAGGATCATGGCTTCGGCGCCGGAGCACGCCTCGCCATGCGATTCTAGCGCCGCGCGCGCCCGGCGAAAAACACCACCATTGGACTGGGTTGTCGGGTTCGTACTAGGCTCCCGCGGGTCTGAAAGTCGACGCTGTCGATCGATCCGAGGGGGGAAGTCATGGGCTTGCATTCACTTTCGTGGCCGGGTTTTGCGCGCAGCATCACCGCACGCATCTTCATCACCGGGCTGTGCGCCACGCTCTTGCTGGCCTGCTCGGACGATCCGGAAGGCAGCGGCGCCGTGTGCACTGCAGGCCTGACCGCGCAATGCCCTTGCGATGCCATCATCGGCACCAAGACCTGCACCGCGGCCGGCATCTACGGCCCCTGTGATTGCAACCTGCCCTACAAACCCCAGGGCGGCGACGTCTACACCGGCGACGGCGCCCAGGCTGGCGACGGCGCCCAGGCCGGCGACGCTGGCGCGGTCGACGCCGGCAGCACGACGGCGGATGCCGGCACGGCCGACGCGGGCGCCCTGGTCGATGCAGGCGTGGTCGACAGCGGCACGACCACCGAGGACACGGGCGGCGCAGTCGACGCCGGCGGGCCGATCGACACCGGCCCCATGGACACCGGCTCGACCGCCGACACAGGACCGATGGACAGCGGACCGGTCGACGCCGGAGCGGCGCCTGACTCCGGCTCCGCCGTGCCCTGCAACGGCACCTGGATGGTCACCACCGCCGCCGGCACTGGCCAGATGGGCACCACCGACGGCCCCGCCGCCAAGGCGCGCTTCTTCAAGCCCCGCGGCATCGCCATCGGCCCCGGCGGCGACCTCTACATCGCCGACAGCAGCAACAATCGCATCCGAATCCTCACCACCAGCGGCACGGTCAAGACCCTGGCCGGTTCGTCCTTTGGCAGCGACGACGGCGTCGGCACCAAGGCGAAGTTCTCCAAACCCGCCGGCCTCGCCGTGACCGCCAAGGGCGTGGTCTACGTGGCCGACCGCGACAACCACAAGATCCGCCGCATCGCCGCCGATGGCACGGTCACCACCTTCGCCGGCAAGGGCATCCAGGGCTGGACCAATGGCGACGCGCTCAAGGACGCCCGCTTCACCAAACCCCAGGACACGGCTGTGGACGAGGTCAACGACATCGTCTACGTCGCCGATACCCACAGCCACAAGATCCGCGCCATCGCCAACGGCCAGGTCACCCTGGTGGCCGGCTCCTCCATCGGCAATCAGAACGGCAAGGGCAACATGGCCCGCTTCGCCTACCCCAAGTCCCTCGACCTGGCCCCGAGCGGCGACCTCTTCGTCGCCGAGCGGCACAATCACCGCATCCGGCAGGTCAAGGTGGACGGCACCACCACGACGTTCGCCGGCAGCTTCGGCGGCTACGTCGATGACATGGGTGAAAAAGCCAAGTTCAAGCAGCCCCATGGGCTGTCTGTCGGAACGGACAGCGCGGTCTGGGTCGCCGACCGCGACAACCACAAGATCCGCCACATCACGCCCGGCGGCCTGGTCAGCACGCTGGCTGGCACCAGCAAGGGTTTCGCCGACGGCCCCGCAGACAAGGCGAAGTTCTTCGAGCCGTGGGCGGTGGCGGTCGCTTCCGACGGCAGCATCTGGGTTTCGGACAACGGAAACAATCGTATCCGAAAGATCACGTGTGTGCCATAAACGTCATGATTTGACAGATGTTTATGGCGTTCCTTTGCAAAAGGGATCTAGATCCATTTTGCGACCGATCAATCGTCGCTGCGCACGAACACCCGGTATTTGTTGTAGGCATCCGAGCCACAGATGCTCATGTCCATGCCTGTCTGCACGGTGGTGGTGTTGGTACACTGAACGGTGGACTTGACGCCCGGCATCACCTTGTTGGTGACGAGCTTCTTCTTGGGGTCGTCCTTGCCGTCCGAACAGCCGAAGCCCCAGCCGCACTCCAGCTCGTCGAAGGCGGGGTCGGCGCCGCATTTGACGGTCTTGGCGTTGCCGTCCTTTGCCTTGACGATCCAGTCGCCGGCGACGGCGTGCTTCTTGTTGGACCACGCCCAGGTCTTGCTGGTGGCGGGCGAGACGAGGTGCTCGACCCCGCCGTCGCTGCATTTGAGCATCATCCGGCCCTTGGAGCCGAGCATCAGCTGGATGTCCTCCACCTTGGTGTCCTGATCGACGCGAGTCCATCCGCCACCATCTGACTTCATGTCGCAGGTGGTCTTGATGGCGTTGGCTTTGTCGCCGCCGTCCGGGTCGACCCAGAAGGTCGTGATGTTGCCCCACTTGTACTGCGGTTTGATGGACTTGCAGGACTTGCCGGCGGTGTACTGGTGGATGCCCGTCAGGTGGGAGCACTTGTTGAGCTTGGTGCTGAATTTGCGGATTCTATGGTTGCCGTCGTCGGCGACCAGGATGTCGCCCTTGCTGTCGATGACCAACTCACGTGGCAGATTCAACCGCACGTCGGCGCCGATGCCGTGCACATATCCCTTGGCAGTCACCCCAGCCAGGGTCTCCGAGCTGCCATCCAGCCAGACCCGCCGCAGGGTGTGGTGGTTCGTATCGGTGACCAGCAGGCTGCCATCGGGCATGAGCGCCAGACCCACCGGCACCCAGAACGACGTGCCGAGACGCCCCTTGCCGTTGTAATAGGCGTTCTTATTCCAGGTCCGATCCGAGCCGACCAATGTGGCCACCGACCCGTCCGCCAGGTTGATGCGGCGGATGGCGGAGCTCTCGCCATCGGCGACGATGAGCCCGCCCTTGCCGTCCAGCAACAGGTCGTGGGGATAAGCGAACGCCGCGGCGGTCTTGCTGCCGTCGACGATGTTCTTGCTGCCGCTGCCGGCGATCAACTTGGTGGTGCCATTGGCGGCGACATGGCGGATGCGGTGGTTGTTGGTGTCGGTGAAGTAGACGCCATCCTTGCCATCGAAGCAGACGCCGACCGGATGATTGAGCTTGGCTAGCGAACCGACACCCTCCTTGTAGCCGCCCGTGGAGCCCGCCAGCGTGGACACCTTGCCGGCGGCGTTCACCTTGCGGATCCGATTGTTGATGTAGTCGGCCACGTACAGCGTGCCATCAGGCGCCAGGTCGAGGCCCAGGGGCTGGTTGAACTTCGCCTTGACGCCGACTCCCTCCGCGTAGCCGGCGCCGCTGCCCGCCAGCGTGCTGACCGTGCCATCAGCCGTGATCTTGCGGATCCGGTGATTGTACCGATCGGCTACGTAGAGCGTGTCCTTCTTGTCGATGGCCAGGCCCCATGGGCTGTAGAACTTGGCTTTGTCAGCAGGCCCGTCCGTCTTGCCGTAACCAGCGCCTGCGTAGTTCCATGTCACGGCCGCCGTCACGCAGCTGCCCCCGATGCATTGTTTGTTGCAATCGCCAGTACCGCCGCAGACCCAGCCGTTGGGGCGGGCCTTGTAGGTGCACTTGGCCGCCTTCACATCGCAGGTGGGCTGGACGCAGGGGCCGGCCGTCGGACACGCTTTGGCGGCATCAGCGGGTTTGTGGCTGCAGCCCTTGGCCTTGTCGCAGAGGTCGATGGTGCAGGGATTGCCGTCATCGCAGGAGCTTCCCACCGGGCGCAGCCGACGGATCCGATTGTTGGACTGGTCCACCACGTAGACGTGACCCTGAGCGTCGAGATCGAGGGTATAGGTCGCGTTGAAGCGAGCGTTCTCGGTCAGGCCTTCGGCGAATTTCGCACCGCCGCCGACCTTGCCGCCGATGGTCACGGTCTCGCCCCAGGACAGAATGAGTCGCACCGAATGGTTGCTGCGGTCGGAGACAAAGACGTTGCCGAGTTTATCCGCTGCCACGCCATGGGGGCTGTTGAATCGCGCGCCGAAGGTGCCGTAGCCATCGACGTGACCGGCGAGCGGACCGCCAGCGACCGTGCTCACCAGGCCGTCGAGCGTGACGCGCCGCACCGCGTGGTTGTGCGACTCGGTCACGTAGAGATGACCGTCGCCGCCCAGGGCAAGGGCGACCGGCTGGTTGAAGCGCGCGGCGCTGCCCTTGCCGTCCCGGAAGCCCCAGGTGGAGCCGGCGATGGTGGTCACCTGGCCGTCGGAGGCGACCTTGCGGATGCGGTGGTTCTTGCGGTCGGCGACGTAGCAGTTGCCGATGGCGTCGCAGTCGATGCCCATGGGATTGTAGAACTTGGCCGCCGCTCCCTTGCCGTCGGCGAATCCGTACTTGCCCGAACCGGCATGGGTGGTCACCGTGCCGTCTGCCTTGTACTTGCGGATCCGGTGGGCGCTGTACTCGGTCACGTACGCGCCGCCAGACGCGTCGGTGCCCACGTCGATGATGTAGTTGAAGCCGGCCGCAGTCGCCTTGGCGTCCTTGTAGACGTTGGTCTGCCATGTATAGGCACGCCCGGCGAGGGTGTCCATGAAGCCGTCGGTGCCCAGACGGCGGAGGAGGCGGTTTTCCAGGTCGACGATGAACATCCCACCGGCGGGGTCGAAGTCGACGCCGGAGGGGGCGGCGAAGCGAGCCGTGGCCAGCGCGCCGGCCTGGGCGATGCGGAAGCCGTCGCGCTCGCCCTTGGCGCCGCCCGCCCAGGTGTCGACAACCCACTTGGCCGGGTTGGGGGCGCATGTGCCGGCCCGACAGCGCTCGCCTTCGGTGCAGGCGCTACCGTCGTCGCAGGATGTGCCGTCCTTTACTGGCGTATTGGCGCAGCCCTTGACCGGATCGCAACTGTCGACGGTGCAGGTGGTGCCGTCATCGCACTTCTTGCCAGCGCAGGCGCAGTTGGCCGCCTTCTTGCCGGCGACGCACTTGCCGTTGGTGCAGAGATCGCCAACGGTACAGGCGTCTCCATCCGAGCAGATCATCGCGGCGCCGTCGTTGCTGCAGCCCAGTTTGCGCTGGCAGATGTCCAAGGTGCAGGCGTTGCCGTCGACGCAGAGCTTGGTCGCCGGCGTCAGCTTGCGGATGCGGTGGTTGGCGTGATCGGCCACATAGACGGCGCCGTCCGGCCCGATGGCGATGTCGGTCGGCGTGCGGAATCTGGCAGCGCTGCCCAGCCCGTTGTTGGTGCCGTAGACGACGGCGCCCTTGTCGTTCACGGCGCCCGCGATGGTGACCAGGGTGCCGTCGGGGAAGAGCATCCGCACGCTATGGTTGTCCGAGTCGGCGATGTAGATGTTGCCCGAGGCATCGACGTCGACGCCGCGCGGATGGTTCAGGCGGGTACCCACTGCGCCGACACCATCGGTGTTGCCCGCCCAGCTGATGCCGACCAGGGTGATGACGTCGCCCTGGGGGCTGATCTTGCGCACAGCGTTGTTTTCGGGGTCGCTGACGATGAGGTTGCCGGCGCTATCCAACGCCATGCCGCCGGGCTGGTGGAAGCGAGCCGCGGCGCCCTTGCCGTCGCGCATGCCCCAGGTGCTGCCAGCGAACGTGGTGGTGGTGCCGTCCGGGGTGATACGTCGGATGCGGTGGTTGTCCCGCTCCGAGACGTAGACGATGCCATCGTCCGTCACGGCGATGCCCTTGGGTCGGTAGAACTGGGCGATCTTGCCGGTCCCGTTCTTGAAGCCCGCCTTGCCAGTGCCAGCCAACGTGGTGACCACGCCCTCCGATGTGATCTTGCGAACCCGGTGATTGTTGTAGTCGGCGACATAGGCGTTGCCGGCAGCGTCCACGTCGATGCCCATGGGCGCGTTGAAGCGCGCGGCGGTGGCCTTGCCGTTGGCCATGCCGGCCTCGGTCGGCGACCCGGCGACCGTTCGTACGATGCCGTCGGGCGACCAGCGCCGGATCAGGTGGTTGCTCTGGTCGGTGATCCACAGGTGGCCGTCATCGCTGAAGGCGATGCCTCGCGGGTAGTAGAAGCGCGCCTTGGCGGCCACGCCGTCCACCTTCGCGGCGGCGCCGCCGGAGAACGTCGTGACCTTGCTGTTCGGCCGGCAATGACCGCGCACGCATTGCACGCCGACGGTGCACGGGTCGCCATCATCACAGCCGGTGCCGGTGGGCGCGTTCTTGTACGTGCACTTGGACTTGGCCGCATCACAGCTGTCCAGGCTGCAGGCGTTGTGGTCGTCGCAGATCTTCTTGGCCTTGCACTTGCCACTGGCCGTGTCGCAGGTCGGCGCGTCGCAGGGGCCGCTGCCGGAGCAGATGTCTCGGCGCAGCTCGACCTTGCGCACGCGGTGATTGCCCACCTCTGCGACCAGCAGGTCACCGTTGCTGTCCAGCACCACATGGCGGGGCGAGTTGAACCTGGCCGCCGACTTGCTGCCGTCGACGTAGCCCTTGGTCGAGCCGACCAGGGTCGAGACGGTCCCATCGGGCAGGATGCGCCGAATGCGATGATTGTTGGAGTCGGCCACATAGAGGATGCCGGCGTGGTCGATGGCGATGCCCGTGGGCTGGTTGAAGCGGGCCACCGTGCCCTTGCCGTTGGTGGACCCCGCGCTCAACTTGGCCGCGCCCGCAAAGGTCGTCACCACGCCCGCCGGCGTGATCTTGCGCACCTTATGGCCGACGCTCTCGGTCACGAAGAGGTTGTCATTGGCGTCGATGACGATGGCGAAGGGGTGATAGAACTTGGCCTTGGTGCCCGTGCCGTCGCCGTAACTCCCGCTCCCGTTGCCGGCGAAGGTCGTGACCTGGCCGGCGGGCGTGATCTTGCGGATTCGGTGGTTGCTGTGGTCGGCGACGAACAGGTTGCCGGCGCTGTCGAACGCCAGCCCGAGCGGCTTGTTGAACTTCGCCTCGGCGCCTTTGCCGTTGACATGGCCGTAGGACGACTGGCCAGCGAAGGTGGTGACCACGCCCTCCGGGGTCATCTTGCGGATGCGGTGATTGTCGTAGTCGGCAATATAGAGGTTGCCTTTGGGCCCCATGGCCAGGCCGAGGGGATTCTTGAAGCGCGCGGCGGTGCCGGTGCCGTCGGCGAAGCTCTTGCCGTAGGGCCAGGGTGCACCGGCGACCACCCGGCTGATGCCGTCCAGATCGATGCGCTGGATGACGGAGTAGTAGGAGCTCGCCAGGTAGACATTGCCCGCGCCGTCGACGGCGAGGGCGTATGGATCCCGCACGGCGGCGCGCACACCCTGGTTGTCGTAGATGCTCTTGGAGCCGCTGCCAAACCATGTGCGCACGCGCACATTGGCCAGGTTCACCGGCGCCCGGCAAACCTGGTTGTAGCACTTCTCGCCTTTGGTGCAGGCGGTGGCGTCATTGCAGGTTGTGCCAT
The DNA here is from genome assembly GCA_964438735.1 of uncultured Enterobacteriaceae bacterium. Lineage (GTDB taxonomy): Bacteria > Myxococcota_A > UBA9042 > UBA9042 > UBA9042 > CAYTLW01. The sequence continues at coordinate 20,472 of CAYTLW010000126.1, forward strand.
CCTTCTTCTTCTCACATTGCTTGTTGTCGACGCCGCACAGGGGCGCCTTGGGCCCGCTGGCGCATTTGCCGGCCTTGCAGGAGTCGCCCACCGTGCACGGATCGGCGTCGAAGCAACCGGTGCCGTCGACGACGGGTTTGGCCACGCAACCCTTGGTGACGTCGCACTTGATGCTGACGCATAGACCTTGGGATTTGCAGGCGTTGTTGACCGCCTGGTGGCTGCAGCCGCCGCCAAGAATGCAGATGTCGGTGGTACAAGGCACGCCGTCGTCACAAGGCCCGGCCTGCGGCTGATGCTTGCAGCCGAGCACGGGATCGCAGGTATCCAGGGTGCAAGCGACGCCGTCGCTGCAGGCCTGCGCGCCGTTGTTGATGTGGCTGCATTTGCCGGTCTTGCTGTCGCACTTGTCGACCGTGCAGGGATCCTTGTCACTGCAGGCGTTGGCCGGTCCCTTGATGCATTTGCCCGACCCGCAGACGTCGCCAACTGTGCAGGCGTCGCCGTCTGTGCACTTGTCGCTGTTGGGGATATGCAGGCAACCGGCGATGTTGTGGCAGATGTCGGTGGTGCAGGCGTTCTTGTCGTCGCAGTCGGTCTTGGGGCCGGAGACGCACTTGCTCTTGACGCAGGCGTCGCCTTCGGTGCAGGCATTGCCGTCGTCGCATTTATCCTTGTTTGCGGCGTTGACGCAGCCCTTCTTCGGGTCGCAGCCATCGGTGGTGCAGACGTTGCCGTCGTCGCACTTCTTGACGTTATCGGCCTCGGGATCCTTGCAGACGCCCTCCTTGCAGATGGTGATCTTGGTGCACGGATCGCCGTCGTCACAGACCTCGTCGATGTGCTTGAAGACCATGCCGCACTGACCGGTCTTGGGGTGGCAGGTATTGGTCTGGCAGTAGTTGTTGTCGACGGTCTTGCACTTGATGGGTGAGGCCGGGTTGACGAGGCACTTCCAGGGCAGCGTCTTCTTGTTGCAGAAGAGCGTGCCATTGCAGACGTCGCCGTCTTCCTTGGGGGCGCAGTCGGCGTTCTTCTGGCAGTCGCAGATGTCGGTGCCGGGCACACAGGAGCCGTTGTCGCATTGATCCTTGTCGGTGCAGGGCACGCCGTCGCTGCAGGGGGTGCCTTTGACCAGGAAGGTCATCTCGCACTTGCCCGTCTTCGGCTTGCAGAGGTTCTTCTTGCAAGGGGTGTTGTCAACGCTGGGGCAGCCGACGACGGTCTTGGGGTCGACCTCGCACTTCGGTGATGGATTGCCCTTGGGATCCTTGGCCTGCTTGTTGCAGAACATGATCCCGTTGCAGATATCGCCATCTTCGAACTTGGTGCACTCGTCGGTGTCGCTGCAGGTGCAGATGTTCTTGCCGATCTCGCACTTGCCGGCTTTGCAGAAGTCATAGGGCGTGCAGATGGAGCCGTCGGCATCGCACTGGATGTCGTCCGGGCGTGCTCCACAACCCGGGCAGCCACAGCTTCTGCGCCGGCGACGAGGGCGG
>CAYTLW010000127.1:0-21706 GCA_964438735.1 uncultured Enterobacteriaceae bacterium
ACCTTGATCGGTCCTTCGCTCCACGCTGCGGAGCCGCCGGACTGCACGTTGTAGATGGCGAAGGTGACGTCGTAGACGCCGTCAGCCGCCGCGCCACCGCCGGTCGAATTCAGGAAGCCTTCCAAGACCATGGATGAGGGCACCGCAGCGGTCGCGGTTGTGGTGGTCAGCGCCAGAGCCGCGCAGATGGCGGCGGCTCCAAGCACGAAACGTCGGCTTGTGAGGGAATTGACGTGAATCATTGGGCTCTCCATGTTCCTTATGGTCGTTTCCAGGTCGGCGATGACGCTCCCTGCCGTGAGCGCCCACCCGTAATGACAACTGCTTGACGCGTCGGCATCAGGCGTCAACAGCGTGGCGCTGACATGATGCCGACATTCTCCTGTGAATGGAAGGTATGTCGGCGCTCTGAACGACACTTGACAATTGCCGCGCGTCGGGGCCGCGTTCGGGGCCGACGCTGCAGTGCGAGCAGGCGACATTGCAACCGTCGGACGGCGGTCTTGATGGCGATCAACTTCCTGGCGGGACCCCACCACATCACCCCGAAACGCCCGATCCGGGCCGAATCGTCACTGTCGTACGGATCGAGATGGGGCTACTTGCCGAGCAGCTGCTTCAGCCAGGCGTAGAAGCCAAATTGGCTACCGATCTTGCCGCCCGGCGCCGGCGCCACCGAAGCGGCCACACTGGAGCCGCCAACGAACGCCCGCGCGCCGTACTTGCCCTTGCTGGGGCCGGCGATGACCGCGTTGCCGATCCGGGCGGTGAAACCTGTGGGCGCGCAACCCTCATCGGTCACGGTGTCGCAGTTGTTGTCCTTGCCATCGCAGAGCTCCGGCGAGGGCAGCTTGGAGCCGATGCACTTGCCGAGCTTGCCGTCTGCCTGGCACTTCTGGAAGCCGTCTTTGCACTCGCCCTTGCCGCGCGTCTTCGGTGGTCCCGAATAGCAGGGTGCGCTCAGATCGGTGCTGACCGTATTGCTGCATCCCTTGACCTTGTCGCAGGCGTCGATCGTGCAGGGGTTGGCGTCGTTGCAGGTCACCGACTTGCCGGAGACGCAGGTGTACTTCTTCAGCAGCGGGTCGATGCCGCAGTTATCACCGGCGGTGCAGGCGTTGTTGTCGGTGCAGGACTGCACGAGCTGCTTGTTGGTGCACTTGCCGTCTGACTTGTTGCACGAGTCCGCCGTGCAGAACTCGCCGTCGTTGCAGCTCTTCTGCTTGCCGGCCAGACACTTGCCGTTGCTGCAGACGTCGCCCACCGTGCAGGCGTTGCCGTCGGCATCGCAGGGCCCGCCCTGGGCGGTGTGCACGCAGGCCTTGCTCGGGTGGCAGCTATCTGCAGTGCAGGGGTTCAAGTCGTCGCAAGGCAGCGGCTTGCCGGGTGCGCACTTGCCACCCTGGCAGGAGTCCTTGGTGGTGCACAGGGAGCTGTCCGCATCGCAGGGCGTGCCGTCGGTCTTGAGCGCGGCGTTGCACTTGCCCGTCTTGGGATCGCAGCTCGTCTTCTTGCAGAAGTTGTCGGTGCCCGTATCGCAGGTGACCAGGGAGTCCGGCTTGATCTTGCACTGGAAGGGCTGCTTGCTCTTGTCGCAGAAGAGCGTGCCATTGCAGGCGTTGCCGTCTTCCTTGACCGCGCAATCCTTGTCCAGCTTGCAACCGCAGACGTTGGTGCCGCCGTCGCATTTGCCCTTGTTACAACTCTCGCCGATGGAGCAAGCGTTGCCGTCGTCGCACTTTTTGCCGGTCAGTGCGCCGTTGACGCAGCCGCTCTTCTTGTCGCAGGTGTCGATGGTGCACTCGTTGCCGTCATCGCATTTGACCTTCTCGTCGACCGCCTTGCCCTTGCAGTTGCCGCCTGTGCAGGTGTCCAGGAAGGTGCAGGCATCACCGTCTTCGCAGGGCCCGGCCACCGGCGTGTTGACGCAGCCGGCCTTGGGATCGCAGCTATCGGTGGTGCACAGATTCTTGTCGTTGCAGTCCAGCAGACCGCCCGGCGTGCAGACGCCATTGGAGCAGGCATCACCGGCGGTGCAGACGTTATTGTCGGCGTTGCAGGGCAGCTTGTCCTGCGCCTTGACGATGCCGCACTTGCCGATCTTGGGATCGCAGTTATTGCTCTGACAGGTGGTGTTCACGGAGATGTCGCACTTGACCACCGTGCCGGGGTTGATCTTGCAGGTGAAAGGCTGCGACGACTTGTCGCAGAACAGGGTGCCGTTGCACAGGTCACCGTCTTCCTTGGAAGCGCAATCCGAGTTGGCGTTGCAGCCGCAGGTGTTCACGCCCTGCAGGCACTTGCCGTCCTTGCAGAAGTCGTTCTTGGTGCAGGCGTTGCCGTCGTCGCAGCCCTTGCTTGCCGCCGCCTTGCTGAAACATCCCTTGTCTGGGTTGCAGAGGTCGTCGGTGCACGGATTGCCGTCGTCGCACTTGACCTTGACGTCGGCCGGCTTGCCGACGCACTTGCCACCTGTGCAGACATCCAGCGAGGTGCAAGCGTTGCCATCGTTGCACTGTCCGCCGTCAGGCAGGGCGGTCGTCTGGCAGCCCTTGACCGGGTCGCATTTGTCGGCCGTGCAGGGGTTCTTGTCGTTGCAGGTCAACACGCCGCCGGCGATGCAGGTGTAGAGCTTGGTGATCGCGTCCACGCCGCACTTGTCGTCCGTGGTGCACTTGTTGCTGTCATCGCAGCCCTTGACCAGGTGCTTGTGCAGGCACTTGCCGCCCTGGGCCTGGCAGATGTCGTCGGTGCAGGGTTCGCTGTCGTCGCAGTTCTTCTTCTTGCCCGCGACGCAGGTGCCCTGCTGGCAGGCATCGCTCACCGTGCAGTCGCTGTCGTCGGCATTGCATGGGTTCGTATTGGGATTGTGCTGGCAGCCCTTCTTCGGGTCGCAGCTGTCGTCGGTACAGAGCTTGCCGTCGTCGCAGTTGGCGACCTTGCCGGGCTGGCACTTGCCGGATGTGCAGGTGTCGTTCTTTGAGCACAAGCTGCCGTCGGCGTCGCAGGCGCTGCCGTCGTTGGCTTGAACGATCTCACACTTACCCGACTGGGCGTTGCACGAGTTGGTCTGGCAGTCGCTGTTCAGCTTGTCGTCGCATTGCACCACCGAGCCGGGTTTGATCTGGCAGGTGAAGGGCGGTTTGCCGGTGTCGCAGAAGAGGGTGCCGTTGCAGGGGTTGCCATCTTCCTTGGCGACGCAATCCTTGTCGCTGTTGCAGCCGCAGGTGTTCTGACCGGCGACGCACTTGCCGGCCTTGCAGGCATCGTTCTCGGTGCAGGAGTTGCCATCGCTGCAGGCATCGCCGTCGGCGGGGATGTTCTCGCAGCCCTTCTTGGCGGACTGGCAGATGTCCTTGGTGCACGCCTCGCCGTCGTCGCAGTCGACCGTGGCGTTCAGCGCCAGACCAACGCATTTGCCACCGGCGCACGCGTCCTTGTTGGTGCACTTGTTGCCGTCATCGCAGACACCCACCTGGGTCGCCTCGTTCTTGCAACCGGTCTTCGGGTCGCAGCTGTCGGTGGTGCACGCGTTGTCGTCGTTGCAGTTGATGGCTTTGCCCAGGCAGCTCTGCTTGTCGCAGACCTCGTCGGCGGTGCAGAGATTGGCGTCATTGCAGGGCGTGCCCACCTTGTCGCTGTACAGGCACTTGCCATCCTTGATGCCGCACTTGCCGACAATGCACTGGTCGCCGCTGTCGCAGGACTTCGCCGCGCCAGCGACGCAGGCGCCATCTTTGCAGGCGTCGGCCGCGGTGCAGGGGTTGTCGTCGGCGTTGCAGGGAGCGCCGCTGGAGGGGGCGAAAACGCAGCCCTTGGCGTCGTCGCAGGTATCGGCGGTGCAGGGGTTGCCGTCGTCGCAGGTCTTGTTGGTGCCCGGCTTGCAGAGGCCGTTCTTGCAGACATCGCCTTCGGTGCAGACGGAGTTGTCGGCATCGCAGGGGGCGCCGCTATCGGCCTTGTGATCGCAGCCGCCATCACCCTTGCACTGGTCGATCGTGCAGGGATCCGAGTCGTCGCAGGTGGTCTCGTCCGTCTTGCCGTCACAGTCGTTGTCCAGCGCGTCGCAGATCTCGGTGGCTGGCGCGGGCGCGTCGCACGCGGTCAAACCGCCACCTTCCGGCGCGCCGGGGGCGCCTTCCGGCAGGCAGCGTCGCTTGCCGATGCACTTGCCGCCGCTGGGCTGCTGATCGAGACAGACGGTAGACAACTCCTGCTTGATCGCCGACGGCGAGCAGATGCAGAGATCGCCCTTGGGCAGCACGCATTGCTTGGTATTGCTGCCTTCGATGTCCAAGGCGTCCTCGCAGATGTATCCGCCGGGGCAGTCTGCGGTGGTGGCACAGCCTGTGCCGCAGAATCCGCCGGCATCGCCGCGGTCGACGCAGGCGTTCTTCTCGCCGCCGAGCCCCTGGCATGCCTTGTTGTCATTGCAGGGGTCGCAGATGCCGGGCCAGCTGGGTACGCAGATGTCCACGGTGGCGCTGCCCTGGCCCTTGGCCTTGACGCACTTCTGTCCCTTGGGGCAGCCCTCGCCGCAAAGGGCCGCGCAGAGTTTCTGACCCGCCACATCCACGCATTGCTCGGAATAGCAGGCCTCCGGACCGTCACATGGGCATCCGGCGCCGCCGGGGCAGACCGGGCCGGCGTCGGGCGCACCCGCATCTTCGGGCGCGGCCGCATCATCTTTGGCGTCTGTGGTTGTCGGGCCGGCATCCTGCGTCACAACGGCGTCTGCGGTGACGCCGGAGTCGTCATCGACCTTGCCGGTGTCCGGATCGACGTTGCCGGCGTCGACTGTGCCTTCGCCTTCGGTCGGGATGTCGTCACCGCAGCCGGCGAACAAGAGGATGGTGAGACCAGTCAACGCCGCGACGATGCCGGAACGCGCTTTCCAAGGTGCCATGATCATAGCCCTTCTCCCCCGATCGGCCGACCACGCTGCAAACGACGCAACAACACGCCGCGACAGTTGGGCCAGGATCGAAGGCACTTTGCCCGTGTCGGTCGACGGAATCAAGTGACGCGGGACAAACCACTGAGTGACTGTGCGGTTGGCCGAATCTGTTGGAATGGCGGGCTACTTGCAGGCTGGCGGCGAGGTCTGTGACGTCAGCGAGCAGGTCTGTCCCTTGGGGCATGTCTTGTACAACGACCAAGGCCCGGCGGCGGGGTGCAGCTGCGAGCACTTATTGGGTTGAACGCCGTCGCAGCCCGGGAACAACTGCCGCTTGAATGCCTGGTTGCCCTCGCACTTGTATTGGTTGCTGCCGATGGCGAAGTCGCTGCACTTGGTCGAGGCGGGATAGAGGATCTTGCTGGCCTTGTCGCAACAGACGCCAGAGGTGCAACAACCATCGATCTTCTTGGTTTTGCACTCTCCCAATCCGACCACGCAGATCGCCTTGTGACAGTCCGGTGTGGGCATTCCGGCGCAGTCGCCATCGGCCTTGCAACACGCGCCTTTGGGTTTTCCCTTGCAGGTGCCGGCCCCCGTGCAAAGGGTGTCTATTGTGCACGGGTCGTCGTCGGTGCAGTCCTTGCCTTTGGCCACGGTCCAGCCGTTGGGCGCCTTGTTGGCGTCGCAAACCTGACAACCGAAGCTGCCCTTGGCCTTGTCGCCGTGCTTCTGACAGACACCGTCGGCCAGGCAGAAGCCCTTTGTGATCGTGAAGGCGTGGGTCGACTTCGTGGCGTCACACTTGCCGCACGTGGCGTTGCCGGGCGCCGGATCGCCGTCGTTGTAGCAGACACCGTCGACGGCGCACTTGCCGGGTTTGCCGGTCCAGGAGGCCTGGCTCTTGGCCGGGCTGCAGAGGGCGCATCCGGGCTGTTGTGGGTGATCGTTGCCGGCGGCGTAACAGGTGTCGTCGATGAAGCAGGTCCCCGGCTTGATGGTCCAGGCGTCGAGTTCCTTGTCGGGATCGCAATGCCGACACTTGCCGCTGCTGCCGGGCGATGCCTTGCCCGCCGACACGCACTTGCCGTCGATGAAGCAGGCGCCCTTCTTGGCGGTCCAGGCCGCAGGGTCGACCTTCGGCTGGCAGGTCTTGCAGCCATCGCTACCCGACTCGGCGTCGCCAGAAGCCGCACAGACCCCGGCGATCTTGCACTTGTTGGGGTGCAGCGTATTGCCGCAGTCCCCTGTCTTCGAGTCGCAGACGTCCACCGTGCACGACAGGCCGTCATCGCAGTCCTTGGCGACCAGCTTGCACGTGCCGTCGACACACTTGGCCAGGTTGCACGAATCGCCGCCGTCGCACGCCGCATCGCCATCGCAACACTTGCCCGGCGGCAGCGGGATCTGCTTGCACAGGCCCGAGAAGCAGTTGTCGATGGTGCAGAACAGTCCGTCGTCGCAATCGGACTTGTCCTTGCAGGCGCAAATGGCCTCGAAGTCCTTGCAGCAATTGCCCTCCGCCACGCAGCCATGGTGGCAGTGGCAGGGGTTGTCTTCGAGGAAGATGCCGCAATGACTGAAGCAGGAGGCGATCTTGGCCGGCCCGGCATCGGAGCTTGTCTCAGGCGTGGAGAGCACGTCGCTGTCGACGGAGGTGTCTTGCGCCGCTTCGCCATCTGCTGGCTCGACGTCGAGCAGCGAGTCATCGGCATCGTCCGTGCCGCCGCCATCTTGGGGACCGAAGCGGTAGCTGGTATCGCCTTTGCCCCCCCCCGGACCGGCGCCGCCCGTATCGACGCTCCATGATTTGGCGTCGTCTTCGTCGTCACCTTCGCCACAGGCGCAGGTCGCCGCGAGGATGAGAAACAGGCCGGCCAGTGGAGTCATTCGAGACGCGATCGCGACCGTCGCACCGTCCAACGAGGACGGCGGGATGACCCGGTGGCGACGTTGTAGCGGCTTGCGCATCCCAACCTCCGTCGCCATTGTACGGCTTCTCCCAACTCTGGCCAGCCGCCGGACGGGCCCACGAGTACCAACTGATGTGCCCACGCTCCACCATGCTTCGCGCAGCCGCTGTGATGGGGTTTGTTGTCGCTTTCTGGCCCCCGTCCATCGGGTCGGCGCACCTGATCGACGAGGTCGCCGACAGCATCGTCATCGACCTGGAGAGCGCTGACCGGCGCGATTTCGGGCTGACCTACGTGGTGCATGCGGCCACGGTCGAGGCGTTCTATCGACAGGCGCGCGAGGCCGGCATGGACGTGCGCCAGGGCGATCAGGACTTTGCCCGCCGGCTGGCAAAGGCGTTCCGCTATGACGGTTGCCGCGCGGAGCCCCTGGCGGCTGACAAGGTGCGCGTGGAGCTGCCGCAAAAAGGCTTCATCGCCTGGCGCCTGCGCCTGCGCTGCGAGCAGGTGCGCGACGCGCTGCGACTGCACAGGGTGGACTTCGACCGCCGCAAGACGCGTACGACCCTCTATGTCTCGATCCGGGTGGCCGGTCGTGCCCCGAGTCGGACGCTGGTGCCGCCCCGCCTGGCGCAGATGTCGTTGCCCTTGCTGGCAGCGGCCGCTCCCCTGCCGAGCCCCAGCCCGACACCGCGGCGTGGAGCCAAGGGGCCGGCAGGCCATGAACTCGGGCCGGCGCAAGCGGGCGCCCCGGGGCGCTTGCCGACCGACCCTGTCGACCTGTCGAAGCTGCCGCTACCGGGGGCACCGACGCCGTCGACGTGGCAGCGCGCGTTGCGGCCGCCGCCCGGCGAGATCCTGCTGGCCTGGGCACAGGAGGGGGCTCACCACCTGGTTGGTGGCGCCGACCACCTCCTCTTCCTGGCCGCGCTGGCGCTGGCGGCGTTGGCCTGGCGGGCGCTCCTCTTCGCGGTGCTGGCCTTCTCGGTGGGCCACATGCTCTCGATGGCCTTGACGTTGCTGCTGGACTGGCAGGCGGCCACGGTCGTGGAGGTGGCTATCGCCGCCAGCATCTGTTGGTCCGGCTGGCGCGCACGGCGGCCCACACACGCGGGTGCAGGCTGGACGATCGCGGGAGCCGGCGTCTTCGGAATCGTGCACGGCGTCGGCTTCGGCGCCGGCCTCAAAGCGCTCGTCGGCGGCGCCGAGGGCATCCTGTGGCCCATCGTCTCGTTCGGCCTGGGCCTGGACCTGGCCCAGAGCGCCTGGGCCATCGGACTGATGATGGTCTGGACTCCCGTGCGACGGAAATGGGCCGCCGGTCAGGAGGCGGGCTGGCCTGCCCGGCTGCAAACGGGCGCCGCGTGGGCGCTTATCGCCGCCGGCCTTGCACTGGCCGTGGTGGCCGCCCGCGCCTGAACTCTGGACTGCTCACCTGCGAACGGGTTTGGGCGCCGGGTCGATTCCGATGTGAATGGCCCTCCCCTCGACCGGGTGGCTGGGCGTGGCCAGCTCGTGGGCGCCATCTGCCGGTGGATTCCAATCGAGTCGGTCGGCGCGAGCCGTGGCCCTGAGGTCGGCAGAGACCGCGTCCACGTCGCTCTTCAATCCGTCTTCAGCGCGCACATGAATGGCATATAGCGGCCGGCCCATGCCCAGCTGACCTTGGGTCTTGAGCTGCCGCACGGCGGCGACCAGGTCGACCAGCAAGCTGCCCAGTCGCTCGTCCTCGGGATCGGCGGCGCCGCCGAACGTGTCCACGACGCCACTGGCTTCATTCTCCGGCCAGGGCGCCACGTGGATGCTCACCGGCGCGCCATCGCCAAGACGCGGCAATACGGCCCGGGTGTACAGCTCTTCGCTGATGAAGGGCAGGATCGGTGCGAAGAGACGAAGCAGAGCGTACGTGCCCTCGAAGATGGTGCGCTTTGCAGCCTCCAACTCGCCCTCGTCGTAGTTGTCCGGATTGCGGAAGCGATCCTTGACCATCTCCAGGTAGTTGTCGCACCAGTCGCGCCAGAACAGGGTCTCCACGGTCCGCATGGCCTTGCTGTATTCGTAGACCTCGAACGCCGTGGTCGCCCGCCGGATGGCGGCGATGAAGCGGCCCCGAATCCAGCGATCGGCGGGCGTCGGGGTCTCGGCCGAAGGGCCCGGGCGCCAGTCGCCGATGTTCTGCATGGCGAATCGGGTCGAATTCCAGAGCTTGGTCAGCAACCGCTTGCCGCCCTTGACGTCCTCCTCGTGGTAGCGAAGGTCGTTGCCCAGGGTCGCACCCGCGGACCAGTAGCGAAGTGAATCGGCGCTGTAGCGGGCGATCACCGCCTTGGGATCGACGAAGTTCCCGGCGCGCTTGCTCATCTTCTTGCCGTGCCGATCCAGGCCCCAGCCGGAGATCATCACGTCGCGCCAGGGCAGGGAGTCGGTGTGCAGGTGACTCTTGGTCACCGAGTAGAAGAGCCAGGTCCGAATGATCTCGAATGCCTGCACGCGCACACCCATGGGATAGATGCCCTGTCGGGGCTGCATGGCCAGGTCATCGGGATCGATGGGCGGGCGGTCCCAGAACGCCCAGTTGGCGTTGATCAACGGGGTCAGGGACGAGGTCATCCACGTGTCCATGACGTCCTCTTCGGGCACGAAATCGGTCCCGCCACACGATGCGCAGGCGCTGACCGGGCAGTCATCCACCAGCGGATCCAGCGGCAGGTCGGCCGCCGTGGGCAGCACCGGGCTCTGGCAGTCGCCGCAATACCAGACCGGGAAGGGCACGCCGTAGAAGCGCTGGCGGGAGATGTTCCAATCCCAACGCAGGCCTTCGACCCAGGCCTCGTAGCGCTCGCGCATGAACTCGGGGTACCAGCGCAGCTGCCGCCCCCGCTCCAGCAGCGGCTCCTTCAACTCCAACACCTTGATGAACCATTGCGGCGCCACCTGGATCTCGACCGGGGTGTCGCAGCGCTCGTGCACGGCGGCCCGGCTGACGTTGTCCTCGACGCCGAGCAGGTAGCCATGCTGCTCCAGCAGCTCGATGCTGTGGGCGCGGGCCTCTGAGTGGCGCGACCGCTTGGCCAGCACGTGAACCCGCAATCCGTTCAGGGAGGGAATCTCGGGGGTGGTCATGCGGCCGCTGGCATCGATGACCATGCGGGTGTCGAGGCGATGTACGCGCCACTTGGTGATGTCCTCCGGGTCGCCGAAGGTGCAGACCATCATCAGGCCGGTGCCGAACTCAATGTCGACGCCATCGTCGTAGATCAGGGGCGCTTCCAGGTGGGTGTCCTGGCTGCCATCGGCGCGCAATTCTGTCAGCGGGACCTTGAACTTCGTGCCCTCCAGGTCAGCGAAGCGGGGGTCCTTCGGATGGGCGGCGATGGCCACGCACGCGGTGATCAACTCGGGCCGCGTCGTCTCGATGAGTCCGGCCGGTCCCCCATCGTTGCGGTCAAATCGCACCCGATGCATGGGCCGGGGCTGCTCTTCGCCGGCTTCCACATCGGCCTGGGCCAGGGCGGTGGCGCAGCGCGGACACCAGAGGATGGGATCGGCGCGTCGTTCGATGTGCCCGTCGCGATGGAGCTCGATGAAGGAGCGTTGCGAGTTGGCCACGGCGCGCGGCTGGATGGTCGAATAGGTCATCCGCCAGTCGACGCTCAAACCCAGGCTGCGCCACAGCTCTTCGTAAACCTTGGCGCCGGCCCGGGTCTCCTCCAGGCAGAGGGCGACGAACTCGTCGCGGCTGATGCGCCCCTTGCCGGTCTTGTGCTTCTTCTCGACGTAGCGCTCGGTCGGCAGGCCGTTGTCGTCGAAACCCATGGGGTAATAGATCTCGTAGCCCCGCATGCGCTTGAAACGAACCACGAATTCGGCCTGCGAGTAGCTCATCGCATGGCCGACATGCAGGTGCGCCGAGGAGACGTAGGGAGGCGGCGTGTCGACCGAATATACGTGCCCCTTGCGGCCAGCCTCGGAGTCCGGATCGTGGCGGTAGATGCCCAGGGTCTCCCAGCGCTCGATCCAGCGCGGTTCGACCTTGCTGAAGTCGTAGTTTTTGGGCATCTCGGGCTGGCTCATGTCGGCCTCCACGCGGCCCTGCTGATGGGCCTGTCGGGTGCTCGCGTATAGCGCTTTTTGGGCAGGTCGACAAAAGGGCTGGCTGGCGGTGTACGATTGGGCGCCCGACCCGGGCGTGGCTCGCTCAATTTCTGAACGACAGGCCTGCGCATGACGAGCAGACAAGGGCACCGGTCATCCGGCGCTGCGTTGCGTGATCTGGCGCTCGCCGCGGCCAGCCCGGCGGCGCTCGCGCTGGCCCTCTGTCATGGCGTCGCCGCCGCGCTATATCTGCAGCTGACCAACTATGACCTGGTCCTGAGCCCGCCATCGCTCTGGCAACGGGCGCTGGCCTCCCTGGCGACCGTCGGCGCAGTGCTGCTGCTGGTATGGGCAGCCAGTCTGGGCTGGCAGATTGCCGCTGCGTTGTCGGCCCGATCCGTGGGACGCCGCAAACCCCACGCCGGCGGTGTGATCAGCGCCGAGCGCTGGGCGGGCGGACAGATCGCGCGCCATACCGCGCTCACCATCGCCCTCGCGGTGGCCTTGTTTCTGCTCACGCGCACACTGAACCGGGGCGCTGTGGTGATCGGGGTCTTTACCGGGCTGTGGTTCGCCGCGGCGCTGGCTTGTGGCGCGCTGCGTCTGCTCTGGGCGGCGTGGATCCGCATGCGTGGCTTGCAGACGCCGACGAGCTCGGCGCTTCTGGACGAGTCCCTGAGCGTGCCGACGGCCGATTCCCTGATCGACGTGGCGCCCCCCACGTGGACCTTCCTGGTGGTGATCGAAGGCATCTTCCACCTGGGCGGCGGCACCTGGGTACCGATCCTCGAGATGTCGGCGTTGCTGCGCAACATGGCCGATGAAGCCGCAGCGATGTTGCTGGCGCCGGAAGCCCTGCGCCTGGGCGCCATCATCGCATTGTTCCTGGTGGCCTCGAGCACCTGGGCGATCGTCTGGCGGCTGCGGACCCGGCCGGGCCGACAGCGCCGCACCGCACGGGTTCATGGCGTGCACCGGGCCTGGGCCCTGTTGGTCGTGCTCGCCGCTGCCGCATATGGCCTCCTGGACGAGCGTTCGCGGCGGCTGGTGGTGCATCACAGCCATCCCAGCCTGGACCAGGTCGCGCGGCTGCTGTCGCCGAGTTTGAAGATGACGTTGCGCACCGAAGAGCCGGGCGGGGCGGAGGCGGCCGCGAAGCTCTACCCCGATGCCCTGGCCGCAGACGGCCTGCCCCACCCGGCCGCCGCTCGACTGCCGGGGGCCGCAACCGCCAGCGACCGGCCCAACAAGCCGATCCGCCACGCCTTGATCGTGTTCATCGACTCCATCTCACGTCGCCACCTGGAACCGTGGGGCTATGCCCGCCCGGTGGCGCCGGAGATGAGCCGACTGGCCGCGCAATCGATTCGATTCGACCGCTTTCGCAGCAACGCATCGCAGACCGATCTGGCCACCATCTCGCTGTTCTACTCGCTGCTTCCCCTGCCGCACCTCGACAAGGGGCAGACCTATGTAGAGGGCCACGGCGGCACTCCCGTGCACCTCCGCGCGGCCGCCGCCGGCATGAAGGTGGGCGTATTCTCGGCCGATTGGGAGGTGCACGAACGTGGCCATGGGGCCCTCTATCCGGCCCGCTGTGACGCCTTTCTGGACGCCCGCGAGGCGGACACACCAGAGATCCAGGCGGAGATCGTGCGCTGGGCGGGTCGACGTGAAGATGAGGTCGTCGACCGATTCCTGGCCTGGTATCCGGGCGTGCACGGGGCAGGCGATCGCATGTTTGCGTACGTGAAGTTCCTGCGCCCACATGCCCCTTATTACACGCCGCCGGCTGGCGATGGCTGGCAGCCGCCGTTCCAGCCCGCCGCGGACGGCTTCGAGGTCTTCGACTTCCGGCCGCCGGCTGGCCGCGTGCCGCTGCTGCTCAATCGCTACGACAACTCCATTCGCTACGCCGACCGCGCCCTGGGGCGCATGCTGGCCCATATGCAGCGCAACGGCGCCCTGGATGAGACGGCGATCATCCTGCTGACCGACCACGGCGAGGCGTGGGGAGAGCACGCCATGTTCGGCCACTCGACCCAGCATTTCGAGGAGATGATCGAAGTCCCCTTCCTGCTGCGTGTGCCGGGCGTGCCCCCCGGGGTGGATCGTCGCCAGGCGTCGACCATCGATGTCGCGCCGACCCTGCTGGACGCGATGGGCCTGCCCGCCGATCCACAACATCAGGGCGGCTCGTTGCTGGATCCCGGCTATCAACCCAGGGTGCACTTCGCCTACAGCAACAATGTCGGACCCATCGCCAGCCTGGCCATCGACGAGTGGAAGCTGATCTGGATTCCGGGCACCGACGAGCGCTGGCTCTTCAACCTGGCGGACGATCCAGACGAGCGGCGAAACCTGGTCGCCGACGCCGCACACAAGGAACGGGCGCTGGCGTTGATGCACCTGCTACGCCGACTTGCGCGGGCCCAGCTTCGACGCATCGAACAGTTGCCGTGGCCGTCCGCAACGCCGGTGGCGAAGCGCGACACAACCGAATAGAATCGCGGCCCATGACCGACGCGCAGACATGTGGTGCCAAGGATTGCCCGCTGGCCGCAGAAGCCCACGCGGACCTCTGCATTCTTCACAACCCGCGTGATGGCAAGGAGCACGAGGCGCTCATCGACGCGTTCCGGAAGATCGACGAGGCCGGCATCATCCGGATTCGCGACCTCTACCTGGTCGACGCGGATCTGTCGGGCATCAACCTCAACCTGAAGAACCTGCAGTATTCCGATCTCACCGGTGCTTCGCTGCAGAATGCGCGACTGAACAAGGTGGGCTTCGACTTCTCCAACCTGGACGAGGTGAACTTCGAGAGCGCCATCCTGGAGAAGTGCGACCTGCGCCGGGCGACGAGCGCACGCGACATCAAGTGGTTCGAAGTGATCTTGGACAGCGTTCAGATCCCCACCTTCTCCCACGTGGGACTGCATTCGGTGTACGAGGATGGTGAGGAGTCGGACCTGAACAAGGCGCAGTTCGTCTTCCGCCAGTTCAAGGAGGGCTACAAGAACCAGGGCGATCACGACGCATCGGGCCTGTTCTACGAGCGCGAGATGGACATGAAGCGGCGCACGGGCAAGCCCTTCGAGCGGGCCTGGTTGACGTTGTTATGGGCCGTCTGCGGCTATGGCGAAAAACCGATGCGCTCGGTGGCCGCCTTCTTCGTGACCATCTTTGGCTTCGCCTGTGGCTTCTACTTCTGTGACCTTCGCGGCCCTGAAGGCCCGATCCAGTACGACTATCTCAAGTCGCTCTACTTCAGCGTGGTCACCTTCACCAGCCTGGGCTACGGCGATGTCACGCCGCGCGGCTTCGCCCGCTTCCTGGCCGGCTCGGAGGCGTTGTTGGGCGTCTTCCTGATCTCGCTCTTTGTATTCGTCTTTTGCCGGCGCATGGTCCGCTGACCGGGAGCGCATACGGCAAGGCTGACGCCGGCTGGCGCTCAACCGTCACCAGGCAGCCCCTCCACATCGAGGCGCAACATGTAGGGGGCCAACGCGGACTGCAGGAATGTGATGGCTTCGTTGCGGCCCAGTTGGTCGCGTAGCAGGCGCCAGGACTCCACGTCCACCGCAGCCAGGCGGAAGCGACGTCGCTGGGCATGGGACGTGACAGCGGAGCCCAGGGGCGCGCCGACCAGCGGGTCCAGCAACGCTTGCTGCAGGTGGATGGCCACCTTGCGCACGGCAAAGATGGCAAAGCCGCTCCTCAGCTGAATGATCGCGCCGTCCTTGTCCAACCACGCCCCGCTGTGATCGACCGCGCAGGCGCAGATCCAGACGATGATCGCGAGCACCATGATCGCCTCCGCTCCAGCGCTGACTCCGCCCCCTTCGACCATCTGCCAGACCGACCACCAGGGGGCAGCGACCACCGCCAGCGCGCTGGCCTTGCGAATGAAGGCCATAAAGCGGCCCGTCTTGCGAAAAAGCGTCCGGCTGAAGAGCATGTTGCGCAAGCCACCCAGCAGCGACGAGGCGAGCAGAACCCCGATGACGACCAGCGTGGTCGACAGCGCATCACCGATGAGTTCACGGGCGACGTCGGTGGTGACCGTGGCATGCGGGTTGAGCCGATCGACGACGAACTCCGGCAACCAGGATCTGAGTTGTTCGAATCCGTTTGGCATCTCGGCCCCGCCGCCTGACCTTCTACTGACCCGAGATCAACAGGTATACGGCAACCAGTATGGCGATGACCCCAAAGGCGGCAGCGGGCACAGCAAACCACAGCAGCATGGAGCTCTGGCGGCGCGGTCGCTTCATTTGCTGCGAAAGATCGCGCATCTGAGTCGGCGAGATCGCCACGGTATCCTGCGACGCGCGCTGCAATTTGCTGACATCGTCGACGGAGATCTCAGGCGCGGTCGGCACGCTGTCGGCGCCGACCAGCGCTTCCGCCGGCGGAGGCGGGGGCGGCGGCGGCGGCGCGGCATCGGGCACCGCGCGCAGGCTTGCCGAGGCGCTGCCTCGACCTCCTGAGGGCCCCATTGCGCCCGGGGCGAAGACCCCCGGCACCTTGGCACGGCCCGGCGGAGGCGGAGGAAACGACACTGGCTCGGCGGCGGCCGGTTGTTCCAATCGGGTCGGCTCGACCTGGTCCATGGCCGGCTGCTCGATCCGTGTCGGCTCGTCTTCAGTCGAAGCGTTGACCGCGACCTGCTCGGCTTCCGCCTGCTCGGCGGCCGCCTGCTCGGCCGCCATCTTTTCTGCCGCAGCTCGCACCTGGGCGGCGAGACCGTGACCGATCAACGTGCCCTCCTCAGGTCCGGAACTGGCCTCCCGACGGCTCTGCGGAGGGGCGTCGGGCAGGTCCAGTCCGGGGCCTGGAGCTGGCGGCTCGGGTGGATGAGCTGGCGGCGGCCGCGGCGCCGGGCGAACGACGGCGGGCATGGACGAAGGCGGCGCACCGTCGGGTACGGAGATCGGTGTCAGGGCAACGGTCCGATCCGGGTCCGGTGCCACCGGCGGCGGGGGCGCAAACTCTTCGATGAGGCGGGTCAGAGCCGTCTCGACGTCGGCGGCGGTAGCTGGGCGCTCCGCCTCCTTCTTCGCCAGCATGGAGTCGACGAGCTCGGACACGCCTGCGGGTAACGTGACGCCGCGAAGATCCTTGAGCTTGGGCGCCTGCTTCTTGGCATGCTGCAGCAGAATGTCGATCACCGAGTCGCCATCGAAGGGCGGCTCACCTGCGATGAGTTCGTAGATCACCGCGCCAAGGGCGTACAGGTCCGTCTGAGGACACACCGTCCTACCCTCGACCTGCTCGGGCGCCATGTAGTGTGGCGTGCCGAAGACGGAGCCCGCGCGGGTCAGGGCCGCGGTCACCATATTTGTCGGCAGCTTGGCGATGGAGAAGTCGAGCATCTTGACGAAGTCTTCGCCACTATCCTTGTCGATCAGGAACAGGTTCTCGGGCTTGATGTCGCGATGGATGATGCCGTGCTGATGGGCGATCGTGAGCGCCGCTGCGACCTGCCGGCCGATGCCCAGCGCGCGCCGCACGCCAATCGCGCCCTCTTCTTCCATCAATTCGGCGAGCTCGCGTCCCTTCATCAACTCCATGACGATGTAGACCATGCCGTCGGTCTCACCGACGTCGTGCATCGTGATGATGTTGGGGTGATGCAGCTGGCCGGCGGCGCGGGCCTCTCGTACCAGGCGCTTGGCGGCGACAGGATCCTTGGCTACGTCGGTGCGCAGGACCTTGATGGCGACCGTTCGGCCGAAACTCCGATCGCGGGCCTTGTAGACGACCGCCATGCCGCCTTTGCCCAGGCGACCCTCGACTGCGTATCGGCCGGCCAGGGTATGCCCGATCAGACCGTCGGAGCGGTCGTTACTCGGGCCTGCTCCGCTTGCTGCCATACCTGGCCTCCACAGGCGGGTACTGTACGGCAAGGCAGCCGTCGAGGCAATGTAGCGGGCGAGCCGTGAACCAGCCCGATCAGCGCTTAAATCCGCTGGCATTTCAGTGCTTTATTCGAGGCATCTGGTGCCCTGGTGGCGCGAGCGGAGAAGAGCCGATCCAGGTCAAAGTTCAAACATCGACCGCCCGACCACTGCCTCACGCGCCGTCGAACAGACGATTGTCATTGACGAGGGCCTCATCTTCCGGTAACTGCGTCACCCCGGTCGGACGTCCGCTCGGCAAACGAGGTGACTCATGGCGCGAATCACGATCGAAGACTGCCTCGACAACGTCCCGAACCGCTTCGCGCTGGTGATGCTGGCGGCCAAGCGGTCGCGTCAGCTGCGCGAAGGCGAGCCGGCGACCATCGAGACCAAGAACAAGGAGTGCGTGTCCGCGCTGCGCGAAGCAGCCCACGGCCACCTGCGCTTCACCCAGGCGGTGCAGCCGCTGCTCGAGAAGTCTCGCGACTCCCAGGTTTGAGCCGATCAGCGCCGGCGATCGGGGCTGCAACCCGACCGTGACAAGCGCGCTCTGGCCGCCAGAACCCGCTCAGCGTACCAGTAGTTGAAGGGCTGCTTGCCCTGGCGCCAGGCCGAGCGAATCCTGCCCGCGCCTGCGTTATAGGCACATAAAGCGTACACCAGTCGCCCCTTGTGGCGTTTCAGCAACACCGCGAGCAGCGCGTTGCCCGCCCGGATCGAGCACGACGGATCCTCGCGGTCTGTGCAGCCCATGGCGGCGCCTGTCCGGGGCATCAACTGCATCAATCCGACCGCGCCGGCGCTCGACCGGGCTTCCGGATCGAAACCGCTCTCGACCCACGCCACGGCCATGATCAACAGCGCATCGCCGCCGGCCTCCTGTGCCACCTGTGTGGCGAGCGGCAGCACCCTCTCGCAGCGCTCCGAGCGACGTTGACTCATGACGAGCGGACGATGTCGACGGGCGCTGGCCGCTGGCCGGCCGGATACGCCTTCGACGGCATCGGCTTCGATGGCGGCCGCTGGGCCGGGGGCAGGTCGCGTCCCGCCCGCGGGTCGCGTTCTGCGCTGCGCATCGGGACCGCCGCAGGCGGTGACCAGGAAGAGGCAGCAGAAGATGGAGCAACGCACCTGCATGGGCTGATCATGCCGCAAAAACGACAGCATCCAAGACAACCACCGATCGCCGCTTGTCCGGTATGGACCGTGTTGTCGTCCTCTGATAATGTTCGCAGCCCGACAATTGCGGGATGATTCGGATTTCTTCGAATCGAGCGGAGGCGCAGAGCATGGGATTGTTCGACTTCCTCACCGGCGGTGGTGACCCGGACAAGGCGATCGCCAAACACAAGAAACGTCTGACAGACCCCTATCGCCAGAGCCACGAACGCTACCTGGCTATGGATGAGCTGGCCAAGATGGGCACGCGGTCTGCGCTGGACGCGCTGCTGGAGCGCTTCACCATCCGCGTCAACGGCCCCACCGTGGACGAAGAGGAGAAGACGTATTGCTACCAGCTGATCGCTTCGCTGGGTGACGATGCGGTGGACGCGGTGGTGGGCTTCATCCAGCACAAGAATGCGGTCTACTTCCCGCTGCGCGCGCTGCGCGACATCGCCGGTGATGACAAGGCCGTAGACACATTGCTCGCTGCCATAGGGGATACGGATCCCGGCTATCATGAAGGGCTCGAGCGCTTGCGCGAGATCGTGTCCAACCTGCGGGACTTCCAGCACGAGCGGGTCCGGGAGACCCTGGCCGGGCTGCTCGTCAGTCGCTCGGACGAGATCCGATTCTACGCCCTCGACGGCCTCGCCGGTTATCCGCACGATCAGGTCGTTCCGCTCTTTGTCGCCCGCCTGGCCGATCCCGAGGAGAGCCAACGGGTCAAGGCGCTCGCCTGTGAGCTGGCCATCGAGCACGACATGGTGTTCAAAGACACAGCCGCCGAAGTGGCCGTGGGGCTCGGCGAGCAGTACCAGCTCAACTCGGAATTCCGCATCGTGCGCAAAGTCTGAGTCGGCCGATCGCGCGCCCCGACCGACCGCACACTCGTCGCCTCTCTGCTTGACCCACGCGAA
This sequence comes from uncultured Enterobacteriaceae bacterium, assembly GCA_964438735.1. GTDB lineage: Bacteria > Myxococcota_A > UBA9042 > UBA9042 > UBA9042 > CAYTLW01. The sequence goes on from CAYTLW010000127.1 coordinate 18,893, forward strand.
TCTGCTGACCTAGTGTCGCCACCCCGACTGGCCTTCCGGCGGGGCCCTTCTGGAGCGTTCAACTCATGTCCACCTCACCGATGACCCCACGCGGCCTGGAAATCCTCAAAGCTCGCCTCCAGCGCATCAGGGAAGTGGACCGACCGCAAAATGTGCGCGACATCGAAGAGGCGCGGGCGCACGGTGACCTGCGCGAGAACGCGGAGTTTCACGCCGCCAAGGATCGGCAGGCCCAGATCGACGGCCTGCTCAAGTACACCGAGACGCAGATCGCAACCGCCGAAGTCATCGACCCCAAGACGTTGAGTGGCTTTCGGGTCATGTTCGGCGCGACGGTGACGCTGGTCGACGAGGACGATGAAGGCGAGCCGATTCGCTACCAGATCGTCGGCGAAGCGGAATCAGACCTGGCGGAAGGGCGGATCTCCTACGCTTCGCCCCTCGCTCGCGCGCTGATGGGCAAAGAGGAAGGGGATGAGGTCACCATCGTCTCGCCGAATGGGCGCCGGAAGGTGATCATCGACGAGGTCGAGTTCATCTGATCAACCCGAGCGCGACCCCATCGAGGACAGCGTTGCAGCACCTTCTCCGCAGCATGGAGGACACTCGACGACTGGGCGCTCGGCTCGCAGCGAGCTTGCGACCTGGCGACGTCGTCGCGCTCGATGGGGACCTCGGCGCGGGCAAGACCGCCCTGGTCAAGATGGTCGCCTCGGCGTGGGGCGCCGATGAGTCGACCGTTCGCAGCCCGACGTTCGCGCTGATCCACGTTCACGATCTGGCCGACATCACCCTGGTGCACGCCGACCTGTATCGATTGACGGCTGCGGACGAGCTGCAGAGTTGCGGCCTGCTGGAATACCTCGCCGATATGAGCGGCGTCGTGGCCATCGAGTGGCCCGCGTTGGCGGCCCCCTACCTGGACGACGAAACCGTGCGCATCACGCTTCGGCTGCGCGGCGACGGCACCAGAGAGGTGAACGTGCGCTGGCCGGACGAACGCGAATCGTCGGCCTGAGATGTCCCGCTACTTCTTGCCCTTCTTGCCCGCATTGCCAGCGGGTTCGTTGGCAGCGCGCGCGTCCGGGTTCTCCTGCTGCACGTAGCGCCAGAATGTACCCAGGAAGCGCTTGGTCAACTGGTCGCGGCGGCCGAGATCCTTGTCCTTGTTGGAGGCCATTTTGGCCAGGCGCTTGTTCAGGTTGGCCAGGGCGACGTGACTCTCCTCCAGCTTCACGAACACCGGATCCTCGCTCAGCTTGCCCTTGGAGACGTTCTGGATGGCGGTCTCCAACTGCTTCTCGAGGGCCAATACCACGAAGCGATCGCGCTCAGCGTTCACGTCGGTGGTCACCGCCTGCTGAATGTCTCCGCGGGCCCCCTCGATGACAGCCGCAAATGATTCGCTGTACTTGTCGACCGCGAATCGGGCCAGCTTGCGGGTGTACTGGGCCACGGTCTCCTCGACCATGTTGCGGACCAACACGGGCACCTCGCGGCTGACCGTATCGCCCACGTAGCGGGCGAGCTTCGGCGCTTCGGTGCGGATCATCGCGCGGGCCGAACGCTTCATGGATGGAAGGTTCGACTCCACCACGCCGGACGCGGTCAGGACCAGGTTGTCGGGCTGGCTCCAGTACGTGACCTGGCGATCGATCCAGGCCATGTAAAGCAGCACCACCACCGCCAGGATCAAACCGATGATGAGGCCCATTCTTCGCTGCCCATGCAGCTTGTTGACCTCTGACTCCAAGTGATTTCTCAATACGCTGTTGTCACTCATGTCCATCTCCTCAGACGGGTTGCCGTGTGAACGGCCACCGTCCTAGCGGCCCTTGCCTGCGGGTTGCTCGAGCAGATCCATTCGGCCCTCTTCGCCCTGGATCGCCTGGTCGAGGATCTCCAGCCAGAGAGCGAGCAGTTGCTCGGGGTGGACACGGGTGTCGGCCACGGCGGCGCCTTCCTTGGCGGCGTCATCCTTGGCCTTGGCAATCGCCGCGTTCTGCTTGGCGACGAAACCGTTCAGGGTGTTCTTGATCTTGTCCAGTTCCAGGAGGTGCTTGTTGAACGTCGTGGTCAGGGTCTTCTGCGCCCACGTGGCGAAGCCCTTCTCGAAGCTCTCCAGGAGCTGCGCCACCTTCTTGGGGTCGTTCTTCAATTCCGGGAAGTTCTCGAACAGCACAGCCGTCTGACGCTCATTGGCCTCCTTGAGTTGGCGGAACATCGCCCCCTCCAACTGCTTGGGCAGGGTCTCCTGGAGCAGTTTCATCTCCCGGTCCATGCGCGAGCCGAACTTGGCGATCAAGTCGTTGACCTGCTTCTGCAAGGCGTCGCCCACCTCGGGTGCCACCTCGCGGCCGACGTCCATCATGGCGCGCTGGATCTTCGGCAGGACGATGGCTGCACGCTTCTCGAACGCCTCGCCGACCGCCACGCTGGAGACGGACTTCACGGTTGAACGCATGTGCAGAACGAAGCCGGCGATGATCAGGAGCACCACGATAGGGATCGCGTACCTGAGCCGTTTCAGATCCCGTTGCAAATCAAGATGGCGAGCGCTGAGTTCGGCGTCGCTGACGGCGCCAATCTCCGGCGGTGCCTGGAACCAGGTCATCATGTTCCCTCCAATGCCCGGTCACGCCGGGGTTCGACGAGGCCAGCGAAACCAGACGATGGCTGCCATCGTCGGCTTCTCTGCTTCAGCGGTGCCGAGGTCGTTTGGGGAGGACGTCGGCGGTTTTTCGTGGGATCATCCCGGCGAGAGTCGACGAGGCTACCACCGGGTAGATAAAGATCCAACCGACGCCCCGGGCG
>CAYTLW010000128.1:0-21402 GCA_964438735.1 uncultured Enterobacteriaceae bacterium
CCCTTGACCTCAGCTTACTGATTCAGCTTGATCGTTCTTGCGATGGCCCTGGGACTGCCAGACCTGGGGCTTACGCCCCAGGCTAACACCTGACGCCGCTTCGCGGCTCTTCTCGCGGCCTCGCGCGGCAAGCAGAGCTTCTCCCGCGTCGCTCGGCACACCACTTCCCGAGTCCAGGAAACTGGGGAAGTACCTACGGTCCGTCGAACTAGCGCATCCAGAGCACCTGCCACTGGTGGTAGTTGCCGCTGCCGCCGTAACCCTCGAGGTAGCCCTTGCTGTTGTAGTTCTTGTGCGGCACGACCTGCATCCACCAACAGCCGTTGCTGTCGCCGGTGTCGGGATCCGAGGTGTAGCTGAAGCCCTTGTACTTGTGGTGCAGGCCATTGAAGCCGCCGCAGGTGGAGGACTTGTCACCGGCGATGTGGGTGTAGTCGCTGCCGTTGGTGCTCTGCGTAAACGGGTCGTGCTTCTGGCTCCAGATGGTGCGGTGGGCCTTGGCGCCGGTCTTCCAGGTGCCGCCATTGCCGACCGTCAGGCGCAGGGTCCAGGTGCCATTCTTCACCAGCGAGGTGCGGTGCTTGAGGATGGAGTAGTTATCCGTCTCCGGCTTGGTGGGCTGGTACCAGAGGTAGTTGCTGCCGTTGAAGAAGAACTTCCACTTGGCGCCCATCAGGCGGGTCCAGCCGCCGCCATCGCCGCTCATGTCGCAATAGACCTGCATCTTCTCGCCGCCCAGGGTGATCCAGTACAGGCCATCATCCTTGGCCCCCTTGTCCAGCAGGGCCTGGCAGGAGGTGCCGGGATTGTCGGGCGTGCCGGCGCCGGCGAAGGCGAAGGCCACATAGGCGCCGCCATTGCAGACCATGAGCGCCTTCTTGGCGGTGTTGTAGTAGATGAGGCCGGTCACACCGGGCGCGCAGGGCACGGGATCGGCGGCGGCGTTCTGCAGCCGCATCAGCGTGGCCTGGCTCTTGTCGAAGTTGACCCCGCCGCCCATCTTCTGCTGGCTGCTCCAGGCGTTGGCCGCGGCCAACGGGCCGTAGAGGTTCAGGTCTGGCTTGTCCTTGAGGTCGTTGTAGGACCCCGAAGCGGTCACCTTGGCCAGCTTGCCGGCCTGTATGAGCGCGCTGACGATGCCGCCGTCGAGCTCCTTGGCCGTCACACAGCCGGTGCACTGCAGCTTGGCGGCCGCGTTGGCGTAGTTGGCGTTGTCGGCGCTGGCGGATTTGAGCGCCTTTTCTGCCTGGCTGGCCACGGTGGCCTTGTCGGCCAGGGTCGCCTTGTCGGCCAACGTCGCCTTGTCGGCCAGCAGCGCCTTCTCGGCAGGGCCGCCCTTGGTCTTGGCGCCGGCGTAGTTGAAGCCCAGGTGTTTGGGCAGCACGGTGGCGGTGGCGATCTGCTCGCCCTTGACGCAGCCGGAGCACTTCAACTTATCCGCATGGGCCGCCGAGACGGCGCGGGCGGCGTAGGGCACGTGGCCGAGCGCGACCCGCGACAACTCCTTGCCGGAGCCGACCCGTACGCCCAGCCAGAGGTTGGCCGAGTTGATGAACAGGGCGTCGTCCAGCGCCAGGACGGCGCCCTTGCCGAGCGTGAACGCGAACATGCCCCCCTTGGCGGGGATGGCCAGCGCCTTCTGCTGCCAGGCGGGTTTGACGGCGTTGGCGCTGGTGTAGAGGGCGAACTCCATGGCGTAGTCGCCATCGGGCACCGGACCGCCACCGGCGCTGTTGAGGCGGCCGTGCAGGGGCAGGCTGACCTCTGCTGCGCTGGCCACGAAGGACAGGCAGAGCAGGGTGGCGAAAAGAGCGAGGGGAAGGCGGATTCTGTTCTTCATGGGGCGCTCCGAGAAGGGGGGCAGCATAACAGAGTCGCGGCGCCACTGCCGGTGCGCCCTCGAGGAGCGCCGGCGTCCCCGCCGGCGGCTTGCGGGCGTCCCCGCCCGCTCGCAATCACTCGACGAACATGCCACGCTGCGCCGCCCCGGCTGGTGGAGGCTGCGCTTGTCCCTTACATCTCCCTCAAGGCGCCTTCTGTTGCTCGCAACTGGCCTGGCCCTCTCATCGGCAGGCTGCGCGCAGGTGGGCGGCAATGGTGGCGGCGATGAGCCTGATGTGGTCGAAGCGACCGACGCTGCCGACTCCGCCAACGCCGATACGCACGACGACTACAGCGCTATCGAAGTCACAGAGCCGCCGCCAGAGACCCCCGTGGTCGCGGCGGCTGGAAAGGACTGGATCGTCGCCACCAGCGGTTATTGCGACAAGGCTTCTAGCTGGCAGAAGGTCAAGTGGGTGGCCGATGGCGACACCATCCAGCTCAAGAACGGCGACAAGGTGCGCTTCTTGATGGTCGATACCCCCGAGCTCAGCAGCAAGGATTGCCAGTCCCAGGAGGCGTTGAACTTCAGCCGCGCGGAGTTGACCAGCGCCGGCGAGGTCTGCCTGGAGTCCGACGCCGCGGCCAGCAATGTGGACATGTACAAGCGCTTGTTGCGCTACGTCTGGTACAAACGCGACGGCAAGATCGTGCAGCTGAACGCGCGCCTGTTGCGCCTGGGCCTGGCGCGGGTGTTCTACCCCTATGCCTACGGCCTGAAATACGAAGACGACGGCCTGGCCATGCAATCCCGCGCCGCCTCCGAAGGGCTCGGCGGCTGGGCCGACTGCGGCTGGTAGACGGACGCCAGTTGAGTCGCGTGTCGCGCTGACGTCACCTCTCGACAGTCAGTTGAGCATACCTGACGTGCAGGGCTCGAAGCGGGCGATGGCGCCCTTGATGATGCACAACGTGTAGGCCTTGGCGCCCTGGTCGTCGTAGTAGGTCCAGGTGCCGTGCTGGCTGCCCTCGAAGTAGGAACCCTCCGACTTCAGGTTGCCTGACTCCGCCCACTCCTTGAACGGCCCGTGGCGCTGCTCCTCCTTGAACGTGCCCTGTGTCGCGAGCTTGCCGTTGGGGAACCACTCCGTGAATGGACCGCTGCCCAGGTTCAATTCGGCGTGCGCGACCTTGTTGCCCTGGTCATCCCACCAGTCCCAGGTGCCGTGGCGCTCGCCATCCTTGCGCGAGCCCAGGATCCAGTTCTTGCCGTTTTCGTGCACCAGCTTGTAGTCGCCATTGCCGTTCTTGTAGGTGTTCTTACCAGCCACTCCGCCACCTTCGTGCCAATCGGTGTGCGCTCCCTCGTGCAGCCCCTTATCCCAGGCGCCCTGGAAGGAAATCTGTCCCTTGTCGAACCAGGCGGTGGTGAGGCCCTGGGACTTGCCATGAATGAAGACCTGGGCGACGGATTTGGCGCCATTGTCGTGCCACGACTTGTACGGTCCGTGAATCTCGCCCTTGCTGTCGTAGTAGGCTTTGGAACGCATCTGCCCGTTCTTGTGCCAGCGGTCGATCATTCCGATGGCATCGCCATTGGAGAACGTGCCGTAGAAGTACTTCTGGCCGTTGTCGTACCAGCTCTCCTGCAGACCGTGCATCTCGCCGGACTGGTTGAAATAGAAGTTGGTCGACTTGGCGGCGTTGTCGGCGTGCCATGACAACCAGCTGCCATACCGCTTGTTGTTGTTGAAGCATCCCTTGGTCACGACGGTGGTGGACAGCTTCCACTCGATGGGGCCGTGCATGATGTCGTCGCCGCCAGGCCCCTTCGTGACGCTGTAGGTGATGACGTGGTCGTTGAACTTGCTGGTCTTCTGGGTGCCGGACGGGCAGGGCAGGATGGGTTGGGGGATGTTGGTATTGACCGGATCAGGCTGCACATCCGGGGTCTCGATATCGGTGGCGCCCGCGTCCGTCGGCCCTGTGTCGACGGGCCCTGTGTCGACCGGTCCCGTATCCACCGGGCCAGTGTCGACCGGACCCGCATCTACCGGGCCGCTGTCCACGGGCGCCGTATCGGTTGGGCCGGCATCCTTGGGTGTGTCGGCGTCGGACGTGACCAACACCGTGTCGCCACCGCCGCCACCATCTTGCGGCGGCAGCTTGACGTCAGAGGCGACGCCATCCTTGTCGGTCGTGCCCGCGTCCACCCCGGCGTCCGCCTGCGCGTTGTACACGGCCATGCACTGGGCGGTGTCCAGGCCTGCGTTGTCCTTGCCTTCAGAGCAGATTTCGCCGACGGCGCAGTCCTTGACCTTGGCCCACAACGAGTTGGCGGGATCGCAACGCATGAGTACGTGGCCGCCCATCAGGCAGCCAAACGTCATGGTCGCCGGCACGCAGGCGGCACCTTCAGCGGCCACGGTCTGCTTGGGACCCACCGGCCCGCCAGCGCCGCCACCGCCAGCGGTCGTGCCGCAGGCCGCGAGTGCGACTGCCGAAGTAGCCAGAATCATACGGTTGAACATCGTTGCGCCACGCATGTACGCCTCCTCGCTGGATTCGAACCCGGGGCACGCTAACCGCTGCGGGTCGTGGCTTCAAGGAGAATCCGAAGACATGGGCCCAGGTCGATTCACCGGCGTTCGATTCCATTCAGGCGACATACGAAACGCCTGTCGGCGGTCGGTGTATCAACGCACCGGCGGCCCAAGCGCGGACAAGGCTGGCGTCGATGGTGTATTATTGGCCACAGCAGAACGCTCGAGGTTGAGACAGCGAAGCGAGACGCGGGCCGGTCTGTTGCGCTGGTCAGCCCCCAGGAGCCCTGATGATCCAAATCAGCGTGAACCGCACCATCTCAGCGCCTGCGGACATCGTCTTTCGCGCCGTGGCCGACCTGCCAAACCTGCCGCAGGTCAGCCCCGATGTGGTCGGCATCGAGATGCTCTCCGAGACGACGTCGGGCGTCGGCACGCGCTTCCGCGAGACCCGCAAGATGAAGAACGGCAAGCAGATGCTCACCGATCTGGAGGTCCTGGAGTACCGCACCGACGAGCACCTGCGTATCGTGACCGACAGCCACGGCACGGTCTGGGATACGACGTTTTCGGTACGCGAAGTCGAAGGCGGCGCAGAGCTGCAGATGGTGATGGACGCGCGGCCCCATAAGCTGGTGCCGAAGATCCTGAATCCGTTGATGAAGGGTATGTTCCGCAAGGGTATGCTCGGGCACCTCGAGGACGTCGCTACGTGGTGCGAGCGGGAGGCCGCTGCGGACGGGTAGGCCGCGGCTTGTCTGAGGGCCGAATGCCTCGCAGTCATCGGGTTTCTATAAACGGGTGCCGTCTATTTGCTCCCGAAGGCGCCGCGTCCGCTAAATGCCAAAGGCTAAGGACCTCGCCCCTTTTTCACGGCAACGCTTCGACCGCTGCGCTGGTGCAGCCTGAAGGGGCGTTCAGCGGATTGCAGCCCGATGGTGTGCCACCTGGGATGTCGAACTGGTAGGACTTGCCGGCCTTGGGCACCGGCAGGTCGCTGCTGATGAGCTGTGCGCCGGCCGCGAGCAGCGCTTTGGAGCGCTCGACGTTCTTGTCGTCGGATGCGTTGGGATCGTCCGCCTTGCAGCGCACCAGGTAGCCCGCCTGCACCGCTGCCTTGACCTTGTCGACGTCGCTGGTCTCGATGACCGCGCTCCAGGGCTCGCCCTGGCCATCGCGCATGAAGAGCACGCGATCCTCGAGATTCGGGTGCCCCTTGAGGTAGTTCGTGCGGTGCTTGCCGCTGTCGAGCATGACGAACATGGCCTTGTTGCGGGTCTGCCCCAGGGTGGGCCAGCCATCGCTCTCCAGGGCCTGGCGCAGGGTCTTGTGGCTGCCGCGTACATCATCGGGGCGCAGTACACGCGACTTCGGCCAGACGGCCAGGATCGCCGCGTCCAGCTCGTCGTAATGGCCGGCGATCTTGTTCAGATCCACCGCGTCCTTGGGTTCGATGAGGATGAAGAGGAGGTGATGGCCGGGGTGGCTGTCCGACCAGGTCTTGACGATAGACAGACAGACCGCCAGGTCCGGGCAGGTGCTCTTCGGGTCCACAAAAGGCACATGCAGCACCTCCCAGGTCGCTTCGGGTTTGCCCGGCGTGTAGTGCACATCCAGCTCCAGTTGGCGGACTCCCTGCTTATCCAGCTGCACGTCCAGGGGCGCAAACTCGTAGTCCCATTGCGGAATCGTCGTGGGCCCGTTCTTGAGGTGATAGCTGTTGTGCGTGCCTTTGACCTGGATTTGATTGACCCGCAGCAGGTCGTCCATGGGGTAGTCGGGCGGCGCGATGTCGGTGACCACTTCTGGCGACGACAGAGCGTCTGAGGCGACGTCCTGCTTGGAGCCTGAATCGTCAGCCGGTGCGGCGTCGACGGTCGAGTCCCCTGTGCCATCCGATACGGTGTCCGACGACATATTCGACGACATATTCGACGACGTGTCCGGCGCTTCGGCGGCGTTATCGCTGCAACCGGCAGGCGCCACGGCGAAGAGCAGCAAGAACGCGGGAATCGAACCGCCGAACGCCCTTTGTCGCCTCATTTGACGGTCCAGTTCGCGACCGGATGGGCGCCGCTGAGGTCGATCTCGTAGTAGCCCTTGGTCGCCGTCTTCCAAGGGGCGTGCGCAGGCGGCACCACGGCTTTGTACTCGTGGCCCGCGCCGCCGTGCACCAGGTGGGCGGCCAGGCGCAGCTTCTTGATGGCGGCTACGCCCGGCGGCGCCAGCTCGGCGCGGTGGATGCGCACGGCGATGGTGTGCTTGTCGCCAGCCAGCCACATGGCCACGCCGGGCTGCAGGCGGGTCTGCAGGCGCCAGTCGCCGCTGCTGCGCTCGTGCACGCCGGCCCACGGGCCATAGCCATCGCCGGCGTCGGACTTGCTGCGCAGGGCGATGACGTGGCTGGCGGTGAAGGGCAGCATGGCGGTCAGATTGGTATACGTCAGACCGGGTGCCGGCTGTGGGGCGGGCAGGGCATCGCCGGCCTGGATGTAGACCATCATGGCCTTGAGATCGGCCTCGAAGCCCTTGCCGACGACCACCAGGTAGAGCCAGTCGTCGTCCCAGTCCAGGGCGAACTTGGCCCACGAGGCCAGCTTGACCCCAGGCGCCACATGCTGGGCGGCGGCGAGCTTCTGCACATCATCCTTGCCGTCGAACTCGACCAGCTTGCCCGTCTTGGGCGCGACCTCGGCGCCTTCGAGGGCCAGCAGGCGGATGCCGGCGATATCGGCCCGATTGAACGGGGCAGGGCCGCCGCCTTTGCCGCCGGTATAGATGCTCATGGCGGCCAGGTCGGCCATGTTGCCCAGCCCGGTCGGCTCGCTCAGCGAGATGCGCATGGGCACACCAGCTGTGGCCGTGAAGGGGCCATAGACGGTGGACTCGCCCCAGCGATGCTGCGTGCCCAATTGGGGCATGACCACGGCGCCGTCAACGGTCGGTTTCGCGCTACCCGCCGGCGTGAGCCGTACCCGCTTGTGGGCGGCGCTGATGCCGCTGCTCAGCGACCCGTTTGTATTGGCATATCGCACCTGCAGCAGGTGCTTGCCGCCATGTCGCGGCAACCAGGCGGCCACTGTCAGCTCGCCATCAGTGGCCCCCCAGCCCGCCAGGTGGGCCAGGCCATGGGCCGTCGACCAGCTCGCCCCGGCCCCTGGATGGCCACCCAGGCGCCAGGCGGGGATGTCGACCACGCGCTCGCTCTTGGTACCCCACCAGCACATGGGCGCGCTGTGGTGGGATGCGTTGTTTGACTTCATGAATCTACTTGCAACCGCATAGCAATAAGCGTTTTTATCATGCGCCTTGCTGGTGGGGTCCGACCAGGATGGGCTGGTCAGCCCCCACGCCACCTGGATGCCATCGCGGAACACGTCGAAGACCACCTCTTTCTCCCCAGAGGGGTCGATGTTCAGCTTCAACATCTCGCCGGCGATGGACAGGGAGAGGATCTTCGGCTCCTTGGGCCCGAAGAAGGTCCGGTAGTCGCCGTCGTCGGTCACCAGCACCATGTCCGCTGCGGGCTGGCTGACATCGGCGAGCTGGGCGATCCAGGTGTTCTTGGCCTCCAGGGCTGTGGCCACCACCTCGCCCGCCGGCACGGACTTGCCATTGACGATGTGATTGGCGATGCCCAGCGGCCCCCACGTCGGTGGGCCCACCTTGGGCAGGGTCAGGGCCAGGTCGAGCTGGCGGCCGCGGTACGTCACGCCCAGGAGGTGGATCTCCTTGGCGTTCTTCAGCCAGTCGTTGCGCATGGCCCGAGAGACGAAGGGTTTGACCCGCAGGCCATCGTCGGTGGGCTGCATGCCGAAGAGCACGCCCTGAATCGCCGCCACGTAGCCGGCCACGGACCAGAGTTGGCGGCAGGAGTTGACCACCGGGCCGGAGTACTCGCCATCCTGGACGTGATTGCCGCCGCTGAGGAACTCGAAGTTCTCCATATTCGACAGGTTGAGCGCCGCGCCGCGGATGAGGGAGTCAAAGGCGTTGTTGGCCACCTCGGCGTTGCCCGTGCGGGCGGCGGCGAGCAGCCAGTAGGCGGTCACAAAGGGCCACTGGGCGCGGTTGTGATAGATGGGCACCAACTGCTGCTGCGGCCACTGCACGGGCGGCCCGGCGGCGACGACGGGGTAGCTGGCGACCACGTCGGCGGCGGTGCCGGTGTCGGCGATGTCGTGCAGCACGGCCAGGGAGTTGCCCAGCAGGTCGAAGCGTTCGGCCGGGCTGGTATCCAGGCCCGTGGTGCGCAGCGCCGAGTACAGGTGCCGCTGCTGCAGGTAGAAGCCGTCGTGGATGGCGGCGCGCAGGGCCTTCTCGTCGCCGCCTTCGCCGCTCAGCACGCGCCGGAACTCGCGCGCCAGCAGGTGGCCGATATTGGTCGACAGGGCCTGGCTCATGGCGATATCGGCCGGTCGGATCGCGGTCCAGGACGGATAGCTCTGCTCCCGCCAGTCCAGGAAGGATTGTTCGCCGCGCAGCAACACCTGACCGGGCACCTTCAGGGCCGCATCGTCCACCTCGGCCATGGCCTGCAGGGCCGCCTTGACCTGGACGCCGAATGACTTGCGCTCGGCGCCGTCCAGCTGGCGCCAGACCGCCCGCGCGCCCAGCGCCCAGACGGCCCGATCCGAGGACACCGGCCAGCTGCCACCGGTGCCCGTGTCCTGCATCACCTGCGGGCCTTTGCCCGATTTGCCCGCCTTGAAGCCGGACAGCCGCGAGAGCACGGTGTCGCGAGCGCGCAGCGGATCGATCGCCGCCAGGGCCAGGTCGATGGCGTAGGCGGTGTCCCGCGTCCACGCCCAGGGCCACTTCTCGCCGGTCTGGAAGCAATGGCAGTCCACCGGCTTGCCGTTGTTGAAGGCGCCGTCGGAGATGGTGTCGGTGCTCAACTGGCCGACCTCGTGCAGGGCCAGGGCGTACAGGGCGTCGAAGAGCACGTTGCCCGAACGAAGGCGCGGTCGGTCGGCGGTTTCGCTGAACTGGCGCTGCTTGTCGTCCGGGCCGCAGCGCAGCTTGTGGCTGGTGCTCAACCGGTAGGTGCGCAGGCCGTCGGTCTCGGAGAGCACTTCTGCGCTGACTGTGTCGACGCCGAATGTGCGCGTGACCTTGTCGGGCGCGACCTCGCCAGCGTCTGCGGGCGGCGCGCTGTCGACGGTCGCGATGTCCTGGCTCGTCGCCGTGTCCACTGGAGGGGCCACGTCCGGTGTCGTGGTGGTGACGGTATCGGACGTGCTGGCGATGTCGAAGGCCACCGGCGGCAGCCCGGTGTCGCCAACGGGCGTGTCAGGGCCGGCGCCCTCGCCGCAAGCCAGGCAGAGCGCGACCAGGCACAGGCCAAATCGTTGCCAACCGGCCCGATGGGTCGCTGGGTACACCCGGATGTGGTGGCTGGCGCGGTGCACCTGCTCAGTTCATCGCGCAGTAGCGAAGATTGCAAACCGGCGTCTTGGGCAGCCGATAGATGTAGTACGTGGCACAGTTGATGACGCCGATGGTGGCGTTCCAATGGCAGGTGCTGTTGGACCAGTGGAAGCAGACCTTGCGCGAGACGATGCCATCCTTGACCGCCGGGTGGCTGCCCTGCATCCAGCCAGGCGCGTGGGTGCCGCACTTCTGCTTCGGCGGTGAGCTGGTGGGCATCTTGACGCCGGCGGGCGGCAGGAAGCGATACCAGATGTTCTTGAAGCCGCTGTCGCAGGTCACTGAGCCCTGGTAGTTGACGTTGCGGTTGCTCTCCTTGAGCACCGTGTAGCTCTTGCACTGCTGGTGCATCTCGTTCTTGCAGGCGGCGGAGCAGCCGTCGCCGCTCTGGACGTTGCCGTCGTCGCACTCCTCCTTGCCGACCCAGATGATGCCATCGCCGCAGATGTTCTTCTTGCACTGTGCCGTGCACCCGTCGCCATCCTTGACGTTGCTGTCGTCGCAGGCCTCGCCGGGGTTGATGACGCCGTTGCCGCACAGGGGCTCGGGCAGGATCTTGCGCCAGTCGCCGTCGCAGTAATACAGGCGCTTGTCCTTGGTATCGAAGTACATGCGGCCGTAGCTGTCCTCGTTGCAGGGGCCGGGCGGGCCGGCCGACTTCTGGTGGCCGAAGCCGCCGGCGGCATAGAGCGTGCCTTTGCCGGTGACCTGGGTGCCGCCCTGGGTGAGCACGTTGATGCTCCATGCCGTCAACTGGCCGTCCTTGCCGTTGTTGAGGAACTTGTCGTCGATGATGCGCAGGCGCCACTTGCCCTTGGGATTCTTGCCGATCCAGGCGTCGATATTGCCGCTGGCGGGCTTCTTGGTGACCGGATAGGCCTCGTCCAGGGATTTGGCCGCCGGGCCGCCCTTGTGGAGCACGATCTTGCTGTTATCGGGCGGATAGAGCACCACCTCCAGGTCGCCGACGTTGGAGTTGGTCAGCTTCACCGAGACGGAGAACTTCTTCACCGTGCCGACATCCGGCACGGTGATCTCGTCCACGGTGCCGATGGGGTTGTTGTCGTCGATGCCCTTGGGCACCGTCTTGCTCTCGATGGGTTTGGCGAATTGCGTCGTCAGCAGTCCGCCGGAGACCGCCTCGAGGGGGTCGCCACCCGCGTCGCCAGCGTTGATGCACAGCACCTTGCCGCTCTTGTCGATACCGTTGACCAACTTGCCCTTGGCACAGGACGAGGGTGACACACCCACACCGGTGAGCTTGCTGCCGTCGCCGGTGAAGGATTGGGCCGTCACCGCGCCAGCCTGCATGGAGCCGGCCACCAGCACCGTGGACTTGATGGCGTGGCCGGCCAGGTTCAGGTCGCCGTCGGCCTTCAGTCCGTTCACCGACAGGCAGCCGGTGCATGTCAGGCCAGCCGCAGAGGACGCACGCAACGCAAATGGCGCCAGCTGAATCGGTGACCGAGCTGTCTCTGGTTCTGCGGCGATCTGCACACCCAGCCAGGTCGCATCGCCCTTGGTCAGCAGCCAGGCCGGGATGGGTTTGTTGGCGCCCAACGACCAGGCGAATCGTCCCTGGGCGACCTTCAGCTTGGCGGCCTCGGTCCACAGCGCCTGCTTGGCGTTGGCGCTGGCGTAGAGCGCGAACTTGGCGGTGTAGTCGCCATCGGCGATGGGACCGCCTGCGGCCGTGGAGATGCTGCCCTGCACGCCCAGACGCGCGGGCACTTCGGCGACAGCGGCGTGGCTCAGGCCAAGCGCGATGAGGCCCGCGGCAAAAGCGACGAGCCTGTTGTTGCACACGGTCAGTTTCACGGCGGGTCCCCCAAGGAGTCACCCACTATACCGCCTTCCGTGGCGGCCGTGCCAGCCACTTTGACCGCAGCGGTGCTCGTTGGGCTGCAGTCCGGCGGATTCAGGGCGCCGAACCGGTCACCACGGCGGGCTTGCTGTACTTGGAGGTCTTGCCGTTGCCGCACTGTCCCTTGTCGTTGGCACCCCAGCAGAGGACCGCACCGTCCGCGCGCACGGCGCAGGTGTGGTCGTTGCCGCCGGCGATGGCCTTGATGTGGGCGAGGCCGGGGACCTTCATGGGTTTGGCGACGACCTTGGCGGCGGGATCGCCCAGGAAGATGCCGGTCTGCTGCCCCTGACACCAGACATTGCCGTCCGCCAGCAGGAAGCAGGCATGATAGGGACCGCCGGCGATCTCCTCGGCCTTGCCGGGCAACTTGATCGCGTTGGCGCGGTTGGCCTGCCAGTTCTCCAGGAAGCCGCTGCTCAGGCCCCAGCCGAAGGCCTTGCCGGCGCCATCGAGGGCGAGCGTGCGGAAGAGGGTCGAACGAATCCGAGCGATGCCCGCGAGTTGACTGCCATCGCCCAGGAGCACTGGGACGAAGTCCGTCGTGTCAGCCTGCGCCCCTGCGGGATTGCCTACCTGGCCGCCCATGCCGGTACACCACACCTTGGCGCCCGCGCCGATGACGCAGGTGGCGCCGAATGGCGTCGCGATGGCCGTCTTGCCCTGCAATACGATGCCGACGAGGGCCTCCATGTGGGTCTTGGCGCTCGTCGACGAGTTGCCGAATGTGCCGCCCCGATCCCAGCCCCAGCACGCGGCGGTGCCGCTGCCATAGATGGCGCAACCGTGGGCATCGGACAGGGACATGTCCTGGACCTGCTTGCCGTAGAACAGGGTCGGTTTGACCACAGCAGACTTGTCTCCAGGCAGGGCCTGGCCGACGCCATTGTCGCCCCAACAGACCGGGCCGGACCCCGACTCGCTGACACAGGCTGTCGCGTGGCCGGCGACCAGGTGGCCAGCGCCCTTGACCGTCGCCACGAGCACCGGCTTCAGCGCTGGCGATGCCACGACGCCGCCGCCCAGTTGACCCTTGCCACCGTCGCCCCAACACGAGACCTGGCCCCCCGAGCGCAAGGCGCAGCTGAAGCCCGTGCCGGCCGCCACGTCGCTCGCCCAGGGCACCGCGCAGGTCTTGCCCGAGCAGACCTTGTCCTGGCCGCATTTGGAGCCCAGCGATACGGCCACGTTCAGGCAGTCCAGGGCGGCGTGGCAGGTGTCCGTGGTGCAGGCGTTGCCGTCGTCGCACTTGGCCTGCACGACCTTGTGCGAACAGCCGTCCTTGAAGTGGCAGATGTCATTGGTGCAGCCGATCTTGTCGTCGCAGTTGCCGTGCACGACCTTGTGCAGGCAGCCGTCCTGCTTCTCGTCGCAGATGTCCTGGGTGCACTTGACGTCGTCGGCGCAGTCGGTGGGTTTGCCGACGCAGGCGCCGGTCTTGTCGCATTTCTCGTCGCTGACGCAGAACTTGCCGTCATCGCACGGGTCAGCCGCGGCCACGAGGTGGCTGCACCCCTTCAGCTCGTCGCAGGCGTCCTTGGTGCACGCGTTCTTGTCGTCGCAATCGACCTTCTTGCCCGCCTTGCACACCCCGCCGACGCAGGTGTCCGCGATGGCACAGTGCTGCCCATCATCGCAGACCTTGATGGCGGCGCTGACACAGCCCTTGTTGATGTCGCAGTGGCCCATCACGCACGGCAGACCGGGGCTGCAATCGCCCACCGCCAGGTCGGCGCAGGCACCGGCCACCTTGCAGTCATGGCGTCCCCAGCCGTCCATACGCAACAGGCTGAGGAAGTGCTTGCCGGGCGCCTTGGGTTCGGTCTGCATGGCCACGACAGCGTCCTCGTTATCCGTCAGGGTCGCCGAACCCGGCACGTTGATGCCGAAGATGGACAGCTCCTGGAAGTGCGCCGTGCCGCCGGGCGCGACCACGATCCAGGCCGGTACATTGGCCGGTCCGCCGGCGTTGCCCACCAGGGCCATGACCCCGGCTGAGCCATCTTCTCTGGGCAACATGGCGCTCAGCCGGCCGTGCACCCAGCCCTTGGTGTCGCTGAACCGCCACTGCCAGACCAGCTGGCCGGTGGACGTGGTACGCAGGACCGACGGCACCGCGGCGCCTGACTTGTCCAGCACCGTGGCGCCCACCAGGAAGCCGCTGTCGGGCAGCAGGGCGAGGCCGCGCACGGAGTCCACGCCAGCCGCTGGCGCCAGTCCGCGCTGCCAGGTCATGCCCTGCTTGGAGTGGACCAGGGTCAGCAGCACCTGCGCCTTGCCATCCTTGCCGACCCGCTCGCCGGCAATCGCTTGCAGATGCGGCGCCAATGAAACGAACCGCCGGGCCAGCAGGCTCCAGGTCTTGTCGCCGAACGCCGCCTGGTCGAAGATATTTGTGCCCTTGATGCGCGCCCGCACCAACTCGCCCCTGGCGTCCTTGTCGCCGGTGAGAAAGCCCGTGCCCACGGCCAGCAGATCGCCGCCAGGCAGCCCCTGAAGGTCGTTCACCGTGGTCTGGAGGCCGTGGGTGAGGTGGGTCGTCGCCTTCTGGGCCAGCTTGCCGTCCAGGAAGAGCAGCCAGCCGGCGTTGTTGGCGTCCCGGCCGCCGATGACCACGCCGCCATCGTGAGCAGCGATGCTGCGCAGCACCTGGTCGCCGGGCCCACCGTGCACGGCCTGGGCGGCGAGTTTGCTGGCGTCGAGTCCGAAGCGGTCGACTCGCACCTGCAGGCCCTTGCCCGCGACCTTCACCCGGCTGGCCACCGCGTGGCCGCCGCCTGGCAGGGTGGTGATGACCGGCACGGGCGTGCTCTTGTTCCAGGGCAGGCCGTCGATCAACTGGCCGGCGTCGGTGTCGTAGACGTGTCGCCACAGCCGCGCCACGCCGGCCTGGCAGGTGCCCTTGGCGCACGTGGCGCCGACCGTGCAGGACTTGCCGTCGTCGCAGGGGTCGGTGTGGGCGGTGGCCTTGCAGCCGGTCGCCGGTTCGCAGAGGTCGTCGGTGCAGGCGTCGCCGTCGCTGCAATCGTTGCCGATCTGGAGGCCGCACTTGCCAGCTTCGGTGCAGTCGGCGTGGCCCCAGGGATCGGCTCGTCGCAAGACAGCCTGCAGGGACGCCAGGCTTGGGCCGTTGGCTGCCGCGCCCAGCAACCAGACGCGGCCGTCTGCAGCACGCCGCACGGTCGCCCAGGCCGAGTGGGTCGAGCCCAGCTTGTCGTTGCGGCTCCAGATCTGACGTCCGGATGCAGACAGGCGAACCTGCGTGGCAGTCCACGGGCCCTTGTTTGGAATCGCCATGCCCGCAGCCAACGCGCCGCCGTCCGCCGTGACCGCCAGCGAGGTCAGCATCCCGCCGTCATCAACAGCTCGGGACCAGAGCAGCCGGCCATTCTTGTTGAGCGCGAACGCCAACGACCGGGTCTTGCCGGCGTGGGTGAGTCGGCCACCGCCAAACACGCGCCCGTCGTTGGTCAGCGCCAGAGCCATGCAACGTGACCCGACGGTCGGCCACGGTTGTCGTTGCCAGCGCAATCCCAGGTCAGTGTCCAGACCAGCCACCCACGCTTGCTCGCCGTTGTCGGCCATCGTCAACAGACCGCAGACCACCGACTGGCTCGACTTGGCCGGCCCCACCGCCGCCAGCAGCGCACCGGCGCCGACCCCCGGCGGAATCACCTGTTTGCCGATGGAGCCGGCGTCGTTGACCAGCAGCAGCAGCGGTGACTCGAGGCCGGCCTTGTCGGTGGTGGCGCCAACGAGCAGATGCTGGCCATCGCCGCGGGTGATGGCGCCGCTGCATTGGCTGCCAGCACCGGATGACCAGCTCTTCAACCAGGTGACCTTGCCGTTGTCGTTCACGCGCGCTCCGCGGCACGCCTTGGGCGCCTTGCCCACCGCCGCCTGGCTGCCGACGAGCAAGCGGTCGCCTCCGGTCATGGTTACGACCACCGGCGGCTCCACCGCCGCCGCGTCGATCATTGTCGACTCGGCCATGACATCGCCTGCCGGATTCAACCGACGCGCCTTCCAGGAATACGCGGCGTTCAGCCCCGGTGCGGCGCCGCCGACCACGAATGCGCCGCCGTCGAGCAGAACAAGGGCATCAGACCAGCTCGAAACGCCTTTGGGCTGCCAGTTCTCCGTGCCCAGCGCCGGCTTGCCGCCACACTTGCCCTTGGCGCATGTATCCAACACCGAGCACGGGTTGCCGTCGCTACAAGGCGCCGTGTTGTGCGTGTAGCTACAGCCCGTCGCGGGCACGCAGCCATCGTCCGTACACGGATCCGAATCGTTGCAATCCGCCGCCGAACCCACGCACTTGCCAGCCTCGCAGGAATCGACCGTGCACTTGTCGCCGTCGGTACACGTGCCGGCCGCCGGCAGCTGCACACAGGTGCCTTTGTCGGCCAGGCAGGAGCCCTTGGTGCAGGGATTGTCGTCGGTGCAATCCTTCGTCTTGGCGAGCGCGCAGGTGCCGGCCGTGCAGAGCCACGACTGGCAGAGGTCTGCGTTGGGGCAGGGCGTCTTGTCGGGCAGGTGGCCCAACACGCATTTGCCGGCGGAGCATTGCCAGGCTTCACAGGCGCCGGACTCCTTGTCGCAATCGGTGACGGTGACACACTCCGGCGGAGGAATGTCGGCCTGAACCCCGTCGCCTGTGCCCGAGCCGTCGCCCGCCTGGCCGTCCGAGGATGCCCCGCCGTCGGCTGTATCGTCGCCGGCTGCACCATCGAGGTCAGTGCCCCCATCCGAGAGGTCGCCATCGGCGCTCGAGGCGTCACCAGCGGCGTCGAGGGGGCCCGTGTCGGCGACTGCATCCCCAGCCGGTCCGGCGTCCGGCACGCCGCCCGCGTCGGCAGGAGCGGCGTCGCCTTCAGAGGCGAGGTCTCCGCTGGTCTCCGCCGCGGTCTGGGCGGCCTGCCAGGCGTCCATATCGGCGCCGACGTCGGACAGGCCGCAGCCGGTGGCCGTCAGAGCGAGACATATCAACAGGTGCGCGCGGCGCTCGGCGGGTCGGTGCATGAGCTTGGTCGTGTGGCGTCGCAAGGCGCCGGATTCGTGAGACTGAGTGGCGCGCGGAGCGTAGCGTGGCGATTTGGTGGGGTCAAACGCCCTGGGAGTCCGAAAGCCGGCACCGCCCAAATGCACACTCGGGACTCGTCACGCGGTCCTGCGCGGGCGGCGCTCTTGGGTATCAGGCTTCTGCTCCGGCGATGCAAACATGGTAGGATCAGCCCACATGCCGAAGCCCCGGGTCATGCCGGCCCTGCGCTGCGCCATGGAGAGCCGGCCTGTGAACCCCAAAGACCGCAAACGCGCGCGAGCCCGATGGCGATGTGCCGTGATTCCGCCTGGTGAGAACCGGGCGGCAGCGGAGGTGGCGTTCGATGCAGCGTCTCCGCTGACAGCTGAGCAGCGCCTGGCGTTGATCTGGACGCTCAGCCAGGAGGCATATCGCCTGGCGGGAATGGGCGACGGTGAACGACCACTTCCTCGACCTCATCGAAGAACTGCTCGCGGTTGAGGCGCGCTTCCTGGTCGTAGGAGGCTACGCTGTCGGTGCCCATGGGCACCCGCGGGCGACCAAAGACCTCGCCATCTGGGTCGAGCCTTCGCAGGAGAATGCACCTCGCGTCTTCGATGCCTTGTGCAGTTTCGGCGCCCACATGGCCGATCTGCGAGTGGAGGATCTCGCCACACCACACTACGGCTTCATGATGGGCGTGCCACCGCGCCGCATCGACATACTCACTACGCTGTCCGCGGTCGAGTTTGCTGCGGCGTGGGAGGCCAGGACGCACTTCGACGTAGGGAGGGGCATTCGCTGTCCTTTCATGGGGCTGCGCGACCTGATCAGCAACAAGCGGGCGTCCGGCCGTCTGCAGGACCTGGCCGACGTTGAAGCCATCACGCTGGATGACTGATCCCGTGAATAAGGACCTGGCCCCCCCTCACTGAACAGTGTTCGGAGCCGCCGACTGGTCAAACCGTCCGCAAGGCAACGCGGCTACATGCCGGAAGCGGTCAACTTTGCTGCCGAAAACTGCGTATCCAGCTTGTTCAGATGCGGACCCATGGCCAGATCATCCTTCAGCCACCGATTCAGCCACGCCACCGAGAACGCGTTGGTCACCGCGAAGCCCTTGTCGAGCGCAATCAGCCCCGGTTTGACGCACATCTCCTTGAGCTGCGGCACGGCTTGAGCTGGCGGCAGGCTGCAGATGTTGGTGAAGCTCATGTGGCTGGCGCCGGTGATGATGACGCGAGCTTTCGGTGACGGCAGGTTGTTGTACATGGGGTTGATGTCGGTCGCCACGGGTGTGGTGCCGTCCAGGGTGCCGCCGAAGAGCAGGCCCGGCACCTTGACCGTGGCCATACCCTTCTTGCCGAAGGCCACGTCGAAGCCCGGCGCCAGGCTGAGCATGGCCTTGACCCCCGGCATGGGCTTGTCGAGCTTGATGGTGCTGCCGTCGGGCCACGAGTCCATGTAGCCGCCCTTGCAGAGCATGTTTTTGGCCGTCTTGCAGCCGGCTTTGGCGGCGGTCACGTCCACCTCGCCGCCCGCGGCCACGATGGCGGTGTAGCCGCCGAAGGAGTGGCCGGTCACCGCGACCTTGTCCAGGTCCATGAGCTTGTGCATGTCGCTGCCGGCGGCGTTGTTCAACTTGACCAGCTCGCCCCATGAGAAGACCAGGTCCTTGGGCCGCTCGATGGCCGACTTGGACTCCACCTCCTTGCTGGCGCTGAAGTCGAACAGGGTATTGCCCACATGGTCGGGCGCGGCGACCACATAGCCGTGGCTGGCGACATATTCAGTAAAGCTATACGATTGCCAATTGATACCTTTGAAACCATGAGAGAACATCACGACAGGCCACGGCCCTTTCTTGGCCGATCCCTTCTTGATGGCCTGGCCCTTCACCTTGGTCAGGATCATGTCGAAATAGACCGCCTTGTCGCCGCCGGTCTCGGTCACCGGGTACCACAAGCGGGTGTTGACGGCGCGCTTGCGAGCGGTGTCGTACCAGGCGTACACGCGGGTACCGATGTTGTGGGGGCCATAGGCCTCTGGCGCCGGGTTGGGGCTGGGCGGGATGGTGACGTCGGCTTTGGCCGTGTCCGCGACCGTGGCCGTGTCGGGGGCGGTGGCCGTGTCTGCGACCGTGGCCGTGTCTGCGACCGTGGCCGTGTCTGCGACCGTGGCCGTGTCCGCGACTGTGGCCGTGGCCGCGACCGTGGCCGTGTCCGTGACTGTGGCCGCGTCCGTGACCGTGCCCGAGTCCGCGACCGTGGCCGTGTCCGTGCCCGCGTCCGCGACCGTGCCCGTGTCCGCGACAGTGCCCGCGTCCGTGTCCGACACCGTGCCCGTGTCCGCAGGCGTTCCGCCGAGATCGCTCCCTGCGCCATCTGCCCCCGCCACATCCTGCCCGGCGGTCCCTGCCGGGGTGGTCGCCTGGGTGCCACATGCCATCACAAAAGCGAAAAGGGGCGCGACGAGCGCGACGTGTAGACGGCGCATGGGGTCCTCCGGGGCGGCGCAGTTGGCTGCCAGGGGGCATGGATAACCGCAAGCGTGCGCCAAAGTCCAGCGTAGATCGGGTCTTCAGTCCCCCTATCAAATGACACGGGATCGAAGATTCGATTGAACCGACCCCCAGGGAGCGTTTACCATCTCGCGACTCGCCGGCCTGCGGGTGTCTTCCCGCCGGCTGGCATGGACCGGAGGAGACGACATGCCGAGTGCCACGTCCAGCCGACCTGATGCCACCCTCCAGACGATGCAGCGAAGCCCTGTCCTGGGGGTCGTCATGGCCGCTGGATTGTTGCTTGTGATGTCGTCGTGCGGCGGTGACGCGCAGCCCTCGACCGGACAGATCGCCGCCACGTGCACCTTCGACTCCGACTGCACCACCGGCACCTGCGTCAACGGGGCGTGCACGGCTGGCGAAAGCGTCAATCACAACTTCGGCAACGACGCCGGCCCCACAGGCAACAACGGCGACAACACGCCCAAGGACGACAACAAGCCCACCACCACCACCGGCAATGCCTGCGCCGACGCCTCCACCTGCGACGATGGCGACGCCTGCACCGATGACCTCTGCACCGACGGCAAGTGCGAGAACAAGGGCAATGGCAAGTGCTGCAAGGTCGACAAGGACTGCCCCTTCAAGGAGTGCAAGGACGCCCAATGCGTCGGCAACAACTGCGTCTACCCGCCCATGCTCACCGCCAAGTGCTTCAGCTGCATCGACGCGGCCGCCTGCGATGATGGCAACCCCTGCACCAAGGACGAGTGCCTGGACGCGCAGTGCTGGTTCTCCAAGGGCAGCGCCGACGGCCTGACCTGCTGCTCCACCGATGGCGACTGCAGCGACGACAACCCCAATACCAAGGGCGTCTGCAAGCAGTTCACCTGCGTCTTCGAAGGCACCAAACCCTGCGATAGCGACGCGCAATGCGACGACTCGGACTCCTGCACTCTGGATGCCTGCGAGGGTGGCAACTGCCAGAACAAGGCGCTGCCTGGGTGTTGCGTGGACGACGCCGGCTGCGATGACAAGAACACCTGCACCACCGACAAGTGCGTGGGCGGCACCTGCCAGAACACCAAGCCCGCAGGCGGATGTTGCAAACAGGATTACGATTGCAGTGATAGCGACCCGTGTACAAAGGATAAATGCGAGGCCGGCGACTGCAAGTTCGTGCCCACCGAAGGCTGCTGCAAGCACGACGCCGAATGCGACGACAAGAAGGGCTGCACCGAGGACACCTGCCAGTTCAACAGCTGCAACTTCAAGCAGGTCGGTACCTGCTGCACCATCGGCCTGGAGTGTGACGACGGCGACATCTGCACCGACGATGTCTGCGATGGCGGCAAGTGCGCCTTCAAGCCCAAGCAGGGCTGCAACAACGCGCCCGTCTGCGGCGACGGTCAGTGCAATAACAACGAGACCTGCAAGGACTGCCCGCAGGATTGCGGCGCTTGCAGCGGCGTCTGCGGCGATGGCAAGTGCGACCCGACCGAGAGCTGCACCACCTGCGCCGGCGACTGCGGCGCCTGTCCGGTGGTCTGTGGCGATGGCCAGTGCGATGCGGCGGAAGGCTGCAAGACCTGCTCGGCCGACTGCGGCGCATGCCCAGACGTCTGCGGCGATGGCAACTGCGGCATCACCGAGTCCTGCCAGGCCTGCCCCGGCGATTGCGGCACCTGCGGCGGCGGCGGTGGTGGCGGCGGTGGCAACGGCTTCTGCGGCGACGGCCAATGCGGCGCCAACGAGACCCAGAACAGCTGCCCGGCCGATTGCGGCGGCAATCCCGGCGGTGGTGGCGGCGGTGGCTCATGCGTCGGCAAGTGCGGCAAGTTCAATCCCTTTGCCCAGTGCCACTGCATCAACGGCTGCCAGCTGCTCGGCAAATGCTGCTCCGACTACAAGAAGGTCTGCGCCGACGGCGGTGGCGGCGGCGGCGACAAGACCTGCAAGGGCAAATGCGGCGGCCAGGGAACCGGTGGCTGCTGGTGCGACGACAAGTGCACCCAGTCCGGCGACTGCTGCACGGACTATGCGGCCGAGTGCAAGGGCGGCGGCGGCGGCGGCGGCGACAAGACCTGCAAGGGCAAGTGCGGTGGTCAAGGCGTCGGCGGCTGCTGGTGCGACGATAAGTGCAGCGCCAACAAGGACTGCTGCACCGATTACGCGGCCGAGTGCAAAGGCGGCGGCGGGGGCGGCGACAAGACCTGCA
>CAYTLW010000129.1:0-20608 GCA_964438735.1 uncultured Enterobacteriaceae bacterium
GGGAAGGTAGGGAAGGAGCCGATCTCGAGCAAAGCCGCAAAGCCGCATGAAGGGATGAAGGTCGGCGATTTGCCGGGGCGCGACTAGCAACAACCATCGCCGGGGTAGTGCCAGGTGGATTGGGTGAGCACGATTTCATCGTTGCCCAATGAGGCGAGCGCGCTCGCGGTCTTGTCGCAGACTCCCAGGGGCACGTCTCGTTGCAGGATGTGGCCCTTGTTGTCGTCGAAGATGGGGCTGTCGCCGAGCCAGGTGGCGGTGCGGCCGGTGAAGATGCAGGGGCCATCTGGTGGGATGGGATCCTTGATGGCGACCACCTCGACGCTCTCCAGGAGCAGGTTCTCGTCCAGGTCGTGGCGGCGGGCGGAGAGGATGCGGTAGGGCCGGCGGGAGCGGACCTCGATGGTGCCGAAGCCGGCGGCGACCAGGGCGGCCAGGTAGTCGTCCAGGGGCAGGGCGCCGCTGAGGCATTCGGCGCGCAGGCGGTCGTCATTGGCCAGGTGGGCGGGGATGGGTCGGGTGGCGACAGGATCGCTCAGGACCAGGCGGCCGTGGGGGCGCAGGACGCGGTGGATCTCGCTCAGCGCGGTGGCCAGGTCCTCGCTGCGGAAGATGTTGAAGAGGCAATTCTGGGCGGCGAGATCGACGCTCTCGTCGGGCACGGGCAGGTCCAGGGCGTCGCCCTTGCGCAGGTCGATGAAGTCGCGCTCGAACCAGGGGTTGCTGGCCTCGGCTTCGGTGAGCAGCTCGCCGGCCACCTGCAGCATGGCATCGACCCGATCGATGCCGATGACGCCGCCAGGTCGACGCACGAACCAGGCCAGCTGCAGCGCCTCCATGCCGGCGCCGACACCCACGTAGAGCACCCGCTCCACGTCCGCCAGGTCGCGCGGATCGACGGTGGAGCCGCAGCCGTAGTTGCGCTCGACCATGCCGTCCGGGATCACCAATCCCGGCAGCTTCCACGGCGGTGTGCTGGTGCAGCACAGGGCCGCCTGCGGCGCCAGGGCGGCCTCGGCGTACAGGTCCTCGGTCGCCTTGAGGTAGTCGCTCGCGGGAAGCTCTGAGATGGCGGTCGGGGACTCGGTCATGACATCTCCACCCGCCGCTACGTGTCGCGCGGCGTGAGGTCTGGTCGGCCGAGTGCGGCTGTTGTTACGGCGTCAGTTCGAATTGCAGCGTGGCATGGACCTCGAAGGGACCGGTGCCCATGGGCGCGACCTGGTTGCCCTTGGCGCTGAACTTCATCTGGTAGATGCCGACGGGGAAGGGTTGGCCCTTGGGATTGTTGGTATCGGAGGGGCCATTCCAGTTGACGCCATCCCAGTCATAGGTGCCGTCGTAGGTCCCCTGGAGCAGCGTCACGGGCGCGTTGGCCGGCGGCATGCACAGACCGGTATCGCAGATGCAGTAGTTCTGGCCGATGCCGGTGATGCGGCCGAAGACGATCAGGTCGCTGGCGTCCGGCTTGCTGCACTGGCCCGAATCCTGGGACTTGGCCACCACCCCCGGTACCTGCCCCTCGACCTTGACCTGGTACTTGAAGGTCACGCCCGCCTTGGCTTCGGCGAGGGTGAAGGTGCAGGGCTGCGCCGGTATGAGCATGGTCACGCCGGGCAGCGTGGACTTGGCGGTGACATTACACTTGGGTTGGCTGGTGTCGGGGGTGGCCGCGTCGGTGCCCGTGCCCGTGTCCGTGCCCGTGACCGTGTCGGTGCCGGTGACCGTGTCGGTGGCCACCTCCGGGGATGATGAGATATCACCCCCGTCGGCTCGCTCCGCTCGCCCCGTGTCTGTGACCGTGTCCGTGCCCGTGACCGTGTCGGCGCCCGTGCCCGCGTCCGTGACAGTGCCCGTGTCCGCAACCGACCCCGTGTCCGCCACCGAGGCATCTGCCTGCTCATCGACGTCGCCATCGATGGTATCGGCCCCGTTGACCACCTCGGTCGTCGCTGGGGTGTCGGCGGCATCGGTGCCGCACGCCGCCAGCGCCAGGGCGCAGCACAAGCTGAGGCCGACTCTGATCCACATCCGGGAAGCCCTGCTCATGCTCATCTCTCCGCGTTTGCGCCGCCGCCGGGTCGCTGCTCAGCCGCCTTGGCTGCTGTGACCTGTTCCTCCAGCCAGGCCGCATCTTCGACCAGCCTGCGGCGCAAGGCCAGTTTGCCCGCCGGGTCCAGCCAGGACGACTCCACCGCCGCCAGCTGCAGGTCGCGCACACGCTGTCGCGGCCAGTTGTGCACTGCGCTGAGTTCACGCAAGTCGCCGGCCACGCTGCAGTGGAACATGGCCGGATCGTCGCTGTTCACCGTCACCACCACGCCGCGGCGGGCCAGCTCCTCGATGGGATGTTCGGCCATGGAGGGGTAGATGTTGGTGCGCAGGTTGCTGGTCGGGCAGACCTCCAGCGGAATGCGATGTTTGGCCAGGTGCTCGACCAGGGCGTCGTCTGCAATGGCCGCGACGCCGTGGCCGACGCGGTCGACCCGCAGCATCTGGACCGCCTCCCAGACGCTCTCGGGGCCGTCTCCTTCGCCGGCGTGGGCGGTGGTGCGTAGACCGGCCTGTCGCGCCTGTTCGAAGACCGGCGCGAAGGGGCCTGGCGGGTGCAGGTCCTCGGTGCCGCCGATGCCGATGCCGATCAGGCCGAGATCGCGCACCTCCAGCGCCTGGGCCATGGTCCTGGCGCCGCGTTCTGGGCCGTGATCGCGGACCAGGTCGACGATCAGCGCCACGGCGACCTCGGGCACGCGCGCCAGACCCCGGCGCAGGGCGGCGGTGATCTGCTGCACGGTCAGCCCGCTGCGGGCGGTGAAGTCGGTCGGTGAGTAGAAGGCCTCGACATAGACGATGTGCTCACGGCGCAGTTGCCGGGCCACCGCCTCGGCGATGAAGGTGAAGTCCTCTTCTTCGCGCAGGAAGCGGTTCTTCCAGGTCCAGGCGCGCAGGAAGTGCCGGAAGTCGGTGAATACGAAGCGCCGACGCAACCCCTCCAGGTCACCCACCTCGGCGTCGCCGCCGTATTTTCGCACCAGCTGCCAGAGGTCCTCGACGGGGATCGCCCCCTCCAGGTGCAGGTGCAACTCGACTTTGGGCAGGCGATCGAACCAGTCGGGCGCCGCTACCATTGCGCGCCCGCGCAGACGCCGCTGACAGGCACGGTCGAAGGCACGGTGAACGAGACGCTCAGGCCGGCCATCTTGGCGACCCATTTGCCGGCGCTCACATTGCCGCTGTCGCACTTGGCGAAGCCGCCGCCGTTGCAGTCGGCGGTGCAGATGCCGCCGCCGGTGCCCTCGAGGCAGATCAGCCCGGTGACGTCCAGGCCGCCGCCGCTGCCGCTGACCGCGCAGCCGCTGCTGTGAATCTTGGTGCAGCTGCTCGACATGCAACCCTTGGGGTAGACGGTGATCTGGACCGGCTGACCGGCCTTGATGTCGGTGCTGCCGCCGGGTCCACGCACGCAGATCTTGCCCAGCGTGGCGGCGGCGCCCTGGGCGCAGGTCTCGCTGCCCTTGGTGCAGCAGGTCTCGTAGGGCTGCGACTTCCAGCCTTCGGGCAGGCAGGTGGAGGGGAAGACCATCAACTCTGCGGTCTCGGCGTGGCGGGCGCAGGTCTCCGCGTCGCCGCAGCCCATGCCACTGTTCATGCATCCCTTGAACGCCTTCGGGCCTGGCTTGTTCTTGCAGATGCCCGCCGGCGCCCAGGCCCACAGCGGTGTGCACTTCGGCGACACGTTGCAGTCGACCTCACCCAGCTTGGCGCAGCCCCAGGGGAACGCGGGATCGGCCTTCCACGCGCAGGTGCCCTTGTCGCAGAGCGCGACCGGTGCGGCGCAGCCCTTTTCGGTGCAGGCTTTGTTCTTGCAGGGCTTCTCCTGGTGCTTGGCTTTGGCCACATCGGCGAACTTCTTGTTGAAGCTCATCAATTTGCCGCCGTTGCAGTGATCGCAGCAGCCGACCTCGACGGCGACGCAATCTTTGTTGATCTCGCAGTTGGTCCACTGCGTCGGATCGGGACCGCCGGCGTCGACGGGGCCGCCCGCATCGAGTGCTGTTCCTGCGTCCACGGGTCCGCCCGCGTCGACCACCGCGCCGGCGTCCGCGGCGCCAGCGTCCACAGGTCCGTCCGCGTCTGCCGCGCCGACGTCCTTGGCCGCTGCGCTGTCGGGGGTCGTCCCTGCATCGACCGCGACGCCGCTGTCGGCGCTGCTGGCGTCCTGCCCGGCGCTGTCAGCGATGGTCCCGCCGGTGGTGTCATTGCCGGGGCCGCTGCCGGCGGCCCCGCCCGCGGAGCTACCGCAAGCGGCCAGAAGGGCGGCGCAAACGAGCGCGATGGTCCGCATCCAGTGGGTGCTCATGATGTCCTCCCGGGCGATTGTCGCCCGCTCGCCTGCCCTCGTCGGCAGGGTAGCGACATCGAGGCAACGCTGCCAGCCTCCGATTGCCAGGGCCGCTTCGCCGACCGGCCGTTGCCCCTTCCCCTGCACAGTGACAGGATCGCCGGCTCATCTTGCAGGACCCGTCGCCATGCCAAGTCAGCCCGCCTTCCGCTCCCTACCGGTCACCTGCCTGCTCGCGACCGCCACCATCGCCCTCAGCGCCTGCGCCGGCACCGCCGATCGCACCCGTGACGACGTCTGGCGGACCACCGAGCGCAAGCTCTTCATGACCGGCGAAGACGGCGCGCGTTTGCCCATGGTGGGCAACGAAAAGCCCGCCGGAGATGCCGTATTGCGACAGGCCTCGGTTGATGTGCCACGTGGTGAGGCGGAGCTGACCCGATTGATCCGGCGCATGCATGCCACCGTGCTGGACGAAAAGGGGGTCGGCATCGCCGCCCCTCAAGTCGGGGTCAACCGACGGGTGATCCTGGTCAAGCGCCTCGATCGGCTGCCCGACAAACCCTTCGAGGTCTACATCAACGCGACCCTGCCTTGGCTGTCCAAGCGGACCGTGATCGACTGGGAGGGTTGCCTGTCTGTGGACGCCGGCTTCGGCAAGGTCCGTCGCGCGTGGGAGGTCGACGTTCGCTACCAGGGCCGCTGCACCGTGACCGGGCAGTGCACCTGGTTCGAGACCCCCCATGTGGAGCGGGTCCAGGGCTTCACCGCGCGCATCTTCCAGCACGAGGTCGACCACATCGACGGCGTGCTCTTCATCGATCGCAAGGAGCCCGGACCGCTGATGCCAGAGAAGGAATACCGGGCCATGCGAGCGCGTGAGAAAGCCGCCGCCGAGGCTGCCAAGGCCAAGGATGAGGCGGGACCATGAGGCGTCGCAACTGGCTGCTGGGCCTCACCGGCGTGCTCGTGTGCCTGGTGGCCGCGTGGGGGCTGCACACGGTCTGGATGGCGGGCGAGTTCACCGCGATCGCACCGCACTTCAACGGCACTTGCGAGCCCGTGGGGGGCGTCGTCGGCGCGGAGGACCTGGCCCTGGATCGGCGCGGCAGCCGCGTCTTCATCTCGGCCATCGACCGCCGCGGCGACGCGGAGCGGCAAGCTGCCACCGGCGCGCTCTGGAGCCTGGATCTGTCCGACGACAAGGCGCGGCCGAACCGACAGACGCACGGCCTCAGGTTCCCTTTTCATCCACATGGCATCGGGCTGGCCCACTCGGCCAGCGCGACCATGCTCATGGTGGTCAATCACCGCGGCGGCGGTCACGTCTTCGAGTCGGTAGCCGACACCATCGAGGTCTTTCAGGCGTCGGCTGACGGCGCGTTGGAGCACAGCCACAGCGTGGCGGACCCGCTGCTTCGTTCGGTCAACGACGTGGCTCCGCTGCCGGACGGGCGGTTCTACGCCTCCATCGATCACGGTCAGCCCGCCGGCTTGTTGCGAAAAATCGAGGACTACACCCGACGTCCGTGGGCATCGGTGGTGTTCTACAACGGTCGCCGGGCGCGCACCGTGGCCGACGGCCTGCGGTACGCCAACGGCGTGGCCCTGTCGGCCGACGGCCGCGAGCTCTACGTCGCCGCGACCGTGGACCGCGCCGTCTTCGTCTACCGGGTGGCCGCCGATGGCGCATTGCGCCAGGTCCGCCGCATCGACACCGGCACAGGCGTCGACAACATCACCGTCGACGACGAGGGCATGCTCTGGCTGGGCGCTCACCCCAAGCTGCTGACCTTCCTGCGGCACGCCTCAGATGCATCGGTGTTATCACCCTCACAAGTTCTGCGCATCGATCCCGGCACAGGTCGAGTGGACGAGATCCTGCTCGACGATGGAAGCCAGTTGTCGGGCTCGGCGGCGGCGGTGCCGTGGTCAGATCGGCTGCTGATCGGGCCGGTATTCGACGATCACCTGCTCGACTGTCGGTTGTCGCAGTGAGCAGGCTCGGCCGCTCTACTTCTTTCTTCCCCGTACAGAACTTGCGGATTCAGCGCAGGAGTTCGCATCATGTGCAGCCGATTCGGCGAGGAGGCGAACATGCTGGCCACTTCAAGCGCGCAACTCCGGCGCATCATCGCCACAATGCTCCCCATACTGGCCGTGGTCTGCGCCGGCCCGCTGAGCACGCCTGCGGACGCCGCCACCCCGAGCACCATCGCCGTCGAGGGCCGGCTCATGACCGTCGCCGGCGGGCCCATCACCGACGGCAAGTACAGCGTCACGTTTCTGCTTTATGCCAGCGCCCAGGCGAAGACACCGGTGTGGTCCGAGACGGTGGCCGACCTCGTGGTCAAGAGCGGGGTCTTTCAGCACGCCCTCGGCACGGTCAAATCCCTGTCCCCGTCCATGATGGACAGCGGCAAGACCGGTTGGCTGGCCATCCGGATCGGCAAGGAGCCGGAGCTGTCGCGGCGAAAGATGCATGCCGCGCCATACGCCATGCGCGCCGGCATCGCCGATGGCGCCAACTTCCCCTACGCGGGCGCCAAGACCAAGGGCGGACCGGCCAGCGATGTCGCCTGTACCGGCTGCGTAGGCGTCGCCGAGATGAAGTTCGACGGCCCCGTCGACCTGGGCGGCAACAGCCTCAAGGCCAAGGTGATCACCAGCAGCGACATGATCGCCGGCACCGTGAAGGCGAACTCCTTCATCGGCGACGGCTCCAAGCTCACAGGCGTCAAAATGCCCGCCGGCAAGTGCAAGCCGGGCATGGTGGTGGTCGGACTCGACAGCAACAACCAGCTCATCTGCGCCTCGTCGGCAGACAGCCTGCCCAAGGATGGCTTGGGCCAGGTCTCCAACGGCGTGCTGTCGACCGAGTTCAAGGCCACCTTCACCGGTAAATCCAACATCAAGATCCCCGACAACAACCCCATCGGTGTCGCCGACAGCGTGCTCATCCCCGACCTGGGCACGGCCAAGAAGCTCACGGTCACGGTCCAGTTGACCAACTCCAACCTCAAGTCGGTCGCGGTCATCCTCTACGACGCCAACAAGGGCACGCACCTGCTCTATGACAAGGGCACGACCGGCAAGTCCCTGAAGGGCACCTGGCCGAGCCCGGACAAGCAGGTCTCCGGCGACCTGACCAAGTGGTGGGGCGCCAATCCCAAGGGCACGTGGACCCTGAAAGTGGTCGACACTGCCTTCCTGAACAACACCTTTGACGGCGTCATCGGCACCTGGCGAATCGATGTGGAGACCTTGTCGGATAAGCAGGTACAGGTGCATGGCGGGCTGCTGGTCAACGGCGCCTTCCGCTTCCCGTTGCTGGACAAGCCGCCCTTTGCCTGCGACGCCTCCAAGATCGGCTTCAGCTACCTCAACACGGCCGATGGCGACCTATATGTCTGCCGCATTCCGGGCTGGACGGCGGCCCTGTTCCGCCAGTGCGGCAACAACGTCAAGGAGGTGGGCGAGGACTGCGATGACGGCAACCTCAAGGGGGGCGACGCTTGCCCGGCCACCTGCAAGTTCACCTGCGGCGACGGCCTCTGCACGCCGGCCAAGGGCGAGTCCTTCAACACCTGCAAGAAGGACTGCCCGGTGGTCGACGGCCAGATCGTGTTCAAGAATCCGGGCAGCCAGTCCTGGAAGGTGCCGGTGGGCATCACCTTGATCTCGGCGGTAGCCGTGGGCGCCGGCGGTGGTGGCGGCGGCGGCACCGATGGCGGCAACGGCGGTCGCGGTGGCGGCGGCGGTGCCCTGGTCTGGGGCAACAACATCCCGGTCAAGGGCGGCGAGACCCTGACCATCGTGATCGGCAAGGGCGGCAAGCAGGGCGTGCACAGTGGCGGCGGCCAGGCCGGCACCTATACCGAGCTGCGTCGTGGCGGCCAGGTCCTCATGCGCGCCAACGGCGGGCCCGGCGGCGGCGCCAAGAGCGGCTCCGGCGTCAAGGGCGGACAGGCCAACATCGGCGGCTACCCCTTCAACAAGGGCGGCGGCAACGGCGGCGATACGCGCAACTCCGACGGTTGTGGTGGCTCCGGCGGCGGCGGCGCCGGCGGCTACAGCGGCAAGGGCGGCATCGGCGGACAGGCCTGCAACAGCGGTACGCCGGGCGCGGGCGGCGGCGGCGCAGGCGGCGACGGCAGCAATGGCCAGACCGCGGGCGGCGGCGGCGGCGTGGGCCTGAAGGGCATCGGCGCCAACGGCAAGAACGACGTGTCCGGCAACAACAACGATGGCGCTGCGGGCGGCGGCGGCTCCGGTGGCGCCAACGGAATCCACGGCTCGAGTAACAACGGCGGCCACGGCGGGCTCTATGGCGGCGGTGGCGGCGGCTCGCACGACACGTCCAATGGCTCCGGCGGCAACGGCGCCAACGGCGGGTTGCGCATCATGTGGGGCCAGGGCCGATCCTATCCGAGCAAGGCGGCCGACAAGTAACCACGCCATGGTGCGCCATGGCATGTCCCGGCGCCCCCCGACCGCAGCTGCACCACGATCTATGAAAGGCCCGCTGCAAGCCCGTTATCGGGTGAGAATGCAGGGGGCCATGGTGTGCACGTACCACGGTCATCCCCCCGGCGCATACCACGGGCTGCGCGGTGGACGTACCACGTCGATCGCACCACCCATACCACAGCACAATGCTATGAACTTTCCGCCAAGTTGGCGTGCTCTCTCACTTTCTGAAGGGGGCGCTTGCCCATAGTATGTACTTGGACATGGCGAGAGGGGCATGGCGCCCCAGGGAACGCCGGCCACAAGGAGGACACAATGGATATGGGTTACATGAGCGAGCTTCTGATGAGCGTCCTGATCTTCGCCCCTGGCGTGGTGCTGCTCTCCATCTGTGTCTTCGTTGGTGTGCTGGTGCTGCTCGAGAAGGCGGGCATCTTCGGTGCCATGGCCAGCAACGACGTCATCGTCGAGGCCGAGGCCGAGGCCGCCACCGCCAATCCGCCGGCTGGCCAGGTCATCGAGGGCCTGCAGACCGCCATCGCCGACGAGGCGCAGGCCGAAGAGGCCGAAGCCGTCAACGGCAACTGAACCTCCTTATGGGAGACCGGTGGGGCGAGGTCGCTCCTCGCCCTGCCGGCCCCGAACCGGAGTTCAGCGCAGCCTGACCAGAAGATGCGCGGCGCACCCAACGGGCGCCGCGTTTGCTGTTTTTGGGGCGTGCGAAGGCCCCGTGTTGTCCGGTCTGAGCGCGCCGTCAGATCTCCGACACGTCCACAGCGGTCGCCACCACCGGCCGCAGCTGCTCGTGGGTCTGGGCCAGCCCGCGCATCCGCTGCCACGCGTTGGGCAGCCGATAGCCCGTCTCGACGGTGGGCGGCTGGTACATATTGCGTCCGGTGCGGGCGTTGAAGTACTCGCGCAGCACCAGCGGTCCCACGGCGACCGAGAGGGCCTGCTCCTTGAGCGTCATCGGCCCCAGCAGGTCCTTGTACTGCCTGTCCAGTCGCTCCACCTGCTCGCGCATCTTGGACGTCGGCGCGAAGCGGCGCATCCACGGGATGACCACGCGGTATTGTCGACATCGCTGCTCGAACGCCTGACGACGCCGCTCCAGCCGCGGTTCGCCGCCGTCGTCGCAGGTCGCGCCGCGGGCCGTGGTGTCGAACAAACGCATCAGGCTGGCGCCGTTGGCGTGGTACTCGGTCTCGAAGGCGCGCTTGAGGATGCCGTAGGTCTCGTCGCGCTCGAAGTGCTCGTGATCAAACCAGATGCGATCCTGGCCGTGCTGCTCCTCGTAGGGCACGTTGTCCAGCAACAGGCCCTTGTTTCGGTAGTCTTCGTAGAGCTCGGTCCGCGGCATGGGCCCCAGCTGCATGAACTGTACGAAGTCCGCCTGCAGCGAGGTCATGAACTCGATGTCCTCGTGGATGCTCTCGCGGTCGTGATGCTCCAAGAAGAGGATGCCGCTGGCCAACACCATGATGCCGGCGTCGCGTAGCTCCTTGATCATCGCGTGGAAGTCGATGCCGCGATTCTTGGTGTAGACCTCGTGCTTGCTCTCCACACCGACCCAGATGAACTCCACGCCAAGCCGGCGCAGGAACTTGATGCCCACCTTCTGCACCGTCTCGGCGCTGGAGAAGATGCTGAACTTCCAGTCCTTGCCGGCCTCTTCCATCATCTGCAGGAAGGCCTCGGCCCGTTTATGCTTCTTGAGGAAGTTCTCGTCCATGATGAAGAACTCGCTCAGGCCCAGCTTCTTTTCCACGTCCACGCACGCTTTGAAGAGCGACTGCGCGTCGGGCAGGTAGGCGTCATAACGCCGGTCGAAGAAGTGGGTCGTGGCACAGAAGCGGCAGGCGTTGGGGCAGCCGACACCCGGGATCAACACCGCCGCCTCCACCGGTCGCGGCACGCCCATCATGGACTTGGTGAGCGCCGACTTCAGCGCCGGGTGGCGGATGGGCGCGTTGGGATCCTCGCCCAGCAGGCGGCGCAACCAGCGCACACCCTCGCCCAGGCAGAGGTGGTCGTGGTCGACGATCTTGGCCAGGTCGGGCACGCGAGTGCCGTGACCGCCGAGGATGATCTCTGTGCCTGGCGAGTGCTTGCGCACCAGTTCGGCCATGCGCCGGGCCTTCATCACGTTGGGCGCGATGAACGAGATGCCCACATAGTCATAGCCACGTGACAGCTCGCGCACGAAGCGAGACTCGGATGGGAAGTCCAGCACCTGCACGCCGCATTGCACGTTCTCGGCCAGCAGGCGCAGGCCGAAGCTGGGGTGATGAAAGCGCAGGCTGAACATGCCCTGCTCGCGCGTGACCTGGTTGTGAAAGAGCTCCATCACGTTCTCTTTGCGGCCGTAGGCATCGTCGACGCCATAGGGACCGAAGACGGACGACAGAAGTAGCGTGGTCATGTTGATCTCCGCATGATCGGGGCGGGAAAAGCGTGCCGGCGCGAACTACCCATGAAGGGGCGCAAACCGGCTCACCGCCGTTGTGGATGCGAAGATAGGCTGGTGATGTCACCGTCTTGTCACGATGTCTCGGTGTGCGTTCGGGCGCGCATTCCGCGCAGCCGATCGATGGCCGCGGCGACCTCGAATCGTCGGGCCAGCGCCAGGCTTCCGTCCCGACCGCGCGCCAGCAGATCCAGGCCTTGTTCGGTCAGCGCGGCGTCCAGCGCGTCCAGGGCGTCGGCCAGGGTCGTGCCCTCGTCCAGGGCGTTCTTTTTGAGCCAGACCATGGCCTCGGCCACCATGCGGGTCTGGGCCGTGGCGACCAGCTGCTCGACCGCGTCCAGGTCGATGTCCTCGCCACCAAAGCGGATGCCATCGACGCCATCGGCGCGCAGCTTCACGTCGCGGCGGCCGTGGCTCGGGTCCAGGCTGCGGGCGTCGACACTCCTGGGCGTGACCCGACCGAAGTGGTCGCCGCCCTCGCGACTGCGCAGGCCCTCGAAGCGGGTGGCGATCTCCCGCGCCTGCTCGGTGGCGTCTTCGGGCAGGTATTGCCGCATCTGGATGACCGTATCGGCGACGTCGAAGTAGTCGCCCGAGCCACCGATCACCAACACCGTCGACACGCCGAGCTCGTCGTGCAGCTGGCGCACGCGGTCGATGAAGGGCGTGATGGGCTCGCCCTCCTTGCTCACCAGGGCCTGCATCCGGTGGTCGCGGATCATGAAATTGGTCGCCGAGGTGTCCTCGTCCATGAACAGGGCGCCGGCGCCCACCTCCAGCGCCTCCATGATGGCCGCCGCCTGCGACGTGCTGCCGCTGGCGTCGTCGGTGCGGAAGCTGGCCGTGTCGCGGCCGAAGGGCAGGTTGTCGATGAAGGGGCTGATGTCCACAGCTTCCACCCGGCGGCCGTCTTCGGCGCGGATCTTCACCGCGTCGGGTCGCGTCACCACCAGCTCGCGACCGTCGCCGGGCAGCTGATCCCACACGCCCAACTCCATGGCCCGCAGCAGGGTCGACTTGCCGTGGTAGCCGCCGCCGACGATCAGGGTGACACCCGCTGGGATGCCCATGCCGCGCACCTGGCCTCGATAGGGGAGTTTCAGCTCCACCGCCAGGGAGTCCGGCGAACGGAAGGGAACCACCTCGCCCGTCATGGGCCGCGGATCGATACCTGAACGACGCGGCAGGAGTGAGCCGTCGGCCACCCAGGCGACCAGCTCACGCTCGGCCAGGGCGGCTCGGGCGGCGCGCTGATCCAGCAGGCCCTGCACGTGGCCACGCAGGCGCTCGGCGTTCAGATCTTCGAAGTAGAGCGACCCGTTGACGATGGCCGGTACGTCATCGAGCAGCAGGTCGGCCGCCGCACGGCCCATGACCCGGCGCCCCTGGGCCGGCAACCCGAGGCGGAAACGGGCCTCGACACAGTCGTCCAGCAGCACCACTGAGGTTCGCTCGAGCACTTCCTGGCCCGGTGTCTCGATGGCCACCAGGCCGCCCTTGCCGGTACCGACGCGGGGCGGATCCACCCGTCGGATCGCCGCTTCGAAGGCGCGCGTAAGGTAGTCGCACAGGGCCACCACGCGATCCGGTTCCGAGGTGCACCAATCCGGGAAGCCGGCCTCGGCGCGCGGCACCTGCACACGCAGCTGGCTGGGCGCGGCGAAGGGGTCGCCCTGGACGCGGTCGATGTGCAGCAAGCAGTTGGCCATCTGCCAGCGGCCGCGGATGTCGCCGTACGCCTTGTAACCGCGGCCGTCGATGCGCTGCAGGATGTCTTCGAGTCGCTGGATATCGTCCACTGGAGGCCTCTGGCTGCGGGCTTTCAGCCACGATATCGCGCCGCCTCTCGGGGGTCCACGCCTCGGGGTGGACCTCGGCCGGCCAGACGGACGCCCGGGTTGTTTCGGATAAAGAGGGCCAAAAAAATCGCGTTCCCGAGCTATTGCGGCCACCTTGGACGGCGGAGGCATCGCCATGCGCGCCAACCAGACCAGCGGCAGCAAGCACTCGACCCTGTTCCGCCATACATCGATGAACCGGCGAACCCTGGCCTTCGCGCCCGGGCTGGAGCGGGAGTTCGCTGCGGTCTATGCGCGCCGCTCCCTGGCCCAGGTGCGCTTTACCCTGGTCGTCGGCTTGCTCTTCTATTCTGGGTTCGCCGGGCTGGATCTGCTCGTCGCGCCAGAGGTCGTGGGTTCGTTGTGGTGGATTCGATTCGCCGGCTTCCTGCCCCTGTCGCTGGTTCTGCTGGGCGCGTCCTTCCTGCCGGTCTTCCAACGCATCGGCCAGGCGCTGTTGACCGCGTGGGTCGTGTTCGCGGGCCTGGGCATCATCGCCATGATGACCATCGTGCCCGGCGACGCCGGCTATTCGTACTATGTCGGGCTGATCCTGGTGTTCATGGTCGGCTACACCTGGGCGCGCATCCGGTTCACCTGGGCGACCGCCGCCGGCTGGAGCCTGGTGCTGGCCTACGAGGTCGCCGCCATCTGGCTCATGGATACGCCCGCCCAGGTCCTGCTCAGCAATAACTACTTCTTTGTCGGCGCCAACGTGCTCGGCATGCTCGGCTGCTACGCCATCGAGCGCTATGCCCGCATGGAGTTCCTGGGCGCCTGCAAGCTGGACGACAAGCAGCGGCTGGTCGAGCGGGCCAACGAGGCCCTGGCCTCGGTCAACGAGCAGCTGGCCGTGGCCAACAGCGAACTGGAGCGGCTGGCCCGCTACGACGGCCTGACCGGCATCGCCAATCGGCGCATCTTCGACGAGACCCTGGCGGTGGAGTGGCGGCGCATGACCCGGGAGAAGAAGCCCATCGCCCTGGTGCTGGTCGACGTGGACCACTTCAAGGACTTCAACGACACCTATGGCCACCAGGCGGGCGATGACTGCCTCGTCCAGGTCGGGCGGGTGCTGGCCGAGAGCGCTCGACGTCCGGGCGACCTGGCCGCTCGTTATGGCGGCGAGGAGTTTGTCTTGCTGCTCGCCGATACGGACATGGACGGCGTCTGCCACGTGGCCACCGCGCTCGAGGCGGCCGTGGACGGGTTGCGCATCGCGCACACTGGATCTTCCGTCGCTGACCACGTGACAGTGAGCATGGGCGTGGTGGCCCTGATCCCCCATGTCGGTCAGGCGCCCGCGGACCTGGTGGCTCTGGCCGATGCGGCTCTTTACGAGGCCAAAGAAGCCGGCCGGCACCGCTTCGTGCAGGCCCGCTTGCCGGACGGGACCCCAGCCCTGGCGAAGACGGCCTGAGGCCCGGTCTGCTCGGGCGATTCTACCGCAACGCCTCGCCCGTCATGGGCACGAACATCACCGGGATGCCCGGCTTGCGATGCACCTTGCCCTGGCGATCGCGCTCGATGAGCACCAGCTTCTGCTGCATCCGCCCGCCCACCGGCAGGACCAGCCGACCGCCCGGCGCCAGCTGGTCGATCAGCGCCTGGGGTACGTGGTCGGGCGCCGCCGCCAGGATGATCACGTCGAAAGGGGCATGCTCTGGCAATCCGCGGTAGCCGTCGCCGCAGCGCACCGTGATGTTCTTGTAGCCCATCGCCGCCAGGTCGCGTTGGGCCCTGTCGGCCAGCGGACAGACGATCTCGATGCTCTGAACCGAGCCCACGATCTCGGCCAGGACGGCCGCCTGGTAGCCCGAACCGGTGCCCACGTCCAGCGCCTTTTCGCCGGGCCGGGCGCGCACCATCTGGGTCATCAGGGCGACGATATAAGGCTGCGAGATGGTCTGCCGATGGCCGATGGGCAGGGGGTGGTCGTTGTAGGCGTGCTTGCGCATCCCCTCCGGCACCAGGCGGTGGCGCTGCACGCGGGACATGGCGGCCAGCACGTGGCGGTCGTCGATGTCGCGATCGCTGAGCTGCTCCTTGACCATGCGTTTGCGGGCGGCGCGGGTGTCGTCCGTCTCCGGGGGCTGTGGCCGCTCCACACGGGCGGCCACCGGGGCCGCTGCCGCTGCCGACTTGGGCCGTTGCGCGGCCTCGCTTGTGGCGGACGTCGACGGCGCCTGGCGCTGGCAGCCACAGCCGCAGGTGGCGATGCAGGCGATGGCCAGGGCGGCCAGGGTCGCCGACTGTGGCAGTCCGAATCTCATGGGGTCATGATAACCCGATTTCAACCGGCGAACGGCGCCCGCGAGACAAAGCTGCCGCCGCCGCGCTCGGCCCGCAGATCGCCATCGACGAACTGCAGCCGGCCGTTGGCCACCACGTGGCTGACCACGCCCTGGACCTCGAAGCCTTCAAACAGAGACCGGTCGCACTTCGAGCGGTGGGTTTGTGCGCTGATGGTGCGCGTGCCGGCCGGGTCGAGGATCGCCAGGTCGGCGTCGGCGCCGGGGTGGATGGCGCCCTTCTGCGGGTACATGCCGTAGATCTTCGCCGCGTTGGTGCTGACCAGCTCGACGAAGCGCTGGCGGTTGAAGTGGCCGCCGTTGACGCCGTGATGCCAGAGCAGCTCGATGCGATGCTCCACGCCCGGGCCGCCGTTGGGGATCTTGGTGAAGTCGCCCTTGCCCATGACCTTCTGGTCGGCCAGGCGGAAGGGGCAGTGATCGGTGCCGATGGTGTGGAGCAGGCCGTTCTCCAGACCCTTCCAGAGCCACTCGGAGTGGCCGGCGGGGCGGATCGGCGGGCTCATGACGAAGGTGGCCGCCTCGAAGTTCG
Organism: uncultured Enterobacteriaceae bacterium; assembly: GCA_964438735.1. Classification (GTDB taxonomy): domain Bacteria; phylum Myxococcota_A; class UBA9042; order UBA9042; family UBA9042; genus CAYTLW01. The sequence continues at coordinate 15,962 of CAYTLW010000129.1, forward strand.
GCTTGCGATAGACCGAGTCGTCCAGCAGCAGGTATTGCGGGCAGGTCTCGGCCCAGGCCTTCTGACCACGCACGCGCGCCTCGGCGTAGGCCTGGTAGGCGTCGCGACCGGACATGTGCACGAAACCGATGGGCGCTTCGTAGAGCTCGGCCAGGGTCAACGCCCGGCGCACGGCCTCGCCTTCGAGGATCGAGGGTCGGGAGGGCTCGTGCCACTCGGGGCCGGTCTTGCCTTCGGCGATGAACCTCTTCTGCCGTTCGACGATGGCGTCGCCGTTCTCCGCATGCAGCCAGAGAAGGCCACCGCCGGCGGTGACCGCCTGCATGAAAGCGATGAGCGCCTCGTCGTCGACGCCGATGGCGCCCTTGTAGGCCATGAAGGCCTTGAACGAGGAGATGCCGTGCTCGCTGACGACTTTCGGGATCTCGGCCAGCACCTGCTCGCTGGGATCGGTGAGCGCCATGTGGAAGGCGAAGTCGGCCGGGCACTTGGCGGCCTTTTCGTGCCACGCGCCCAGGGCGTCGAAGAGCGAGCCGCCGATGGCTGGGATGACGAAGTCGATGATGGTCGTGGTGCCGCCGGCCAGGGCCGAGGCGCTGCCGTTTTCGAAGTCGTCGGCGCTGATCGTGCCCATGAAAGGCAGCTCGAAGTGGGTATGCGGGTCGATGCCGCCCGGGAAGACGAACTGGCCCGAGGCGTCGATGACCTCGTCGCCCGCTCCGGCCCGAGCCGAGAGATCGCCACCTGCTGCCACGATCTTGCCGTCGTCGCACCAGATATCGCCGACGTATTCATCCAGCGCGGTCAGGATCGTGCCGTTCTTGATCAGGATGCCCATGTCTGTCCTCCCAGTCTTGCGTTCGCCACCGATGGCGGCGGCAGCGTAGCCGCGCGCCGTTCAGCAGACAAGCGCATGCAAATCACGTCGATGGTCAATCCGATGTTCTTACGCCGGCGGTTGGCCCGCGACGGCCCATGCACTACCATCGGGGCGGATCCCATGGCATCTACAGCCAACGATTCCAAAACCCCCGAGGAGCCTAGCGCCCGATGACCGTCGCCCTCATCAATCCGAACTACCAGCGAGCCATCGAGGCCATCGCCCAGACCACGGTCGGGCCGCCCATGGGGCTGGCCTACCTGGCCGGCGCCCTGCGTGCGGCGGACATCAACGTGCGCATCGTCGACGCCAACGCGCTGCGTCTGGGTGCCGCCGAGACCATCGCCCGCAGCGGCTTTCATGACGCGGAGCTGATCGGCCTGACCGCCACTACACCGACCATCGACGCCTGCTACGAATTGTCCCGTGGCCTGCGGCTGTGCGGCTACAAGGGCCCCGTCGTCATCGGCGGACCGCATCCGTCCGCGTTGCCCGAGCAGACCCTACGCACCGAACACACCCTCACCGCCGTCTGCCTGGGCGAAGGCGAACAGACCATCGTCGAGCTGGTCAGGGCCCTGCGCGAGGGCCGACCCATGAGCGACGTGCCCGGCATGGTGGTCCGCGACGGCGAGGACGTGGTCCGCACGGCGGAACGCACCGAGACGGTGGACGTCGACAGCCTGGCGCCGCCGGCCCGCGACCTGCTGCCGTTGCCGGCGTACCTGTCGCCCGACGGCAGCAGCACCATGACGGTCATCGCCTCGCGAGGCTGCCCGGCGCCGTGCAGCTACTGCGCCGTGCCGCGCCATTTCGGCCGCCACCTGCGGCGCCGGGATCCCGACCAGATCGCCGACGAGATCGAGGGCCTGGTCAAGGCCCACAACACCCGTTGGATCGACTTCATCGACGACACCTTCACCTGGAATCGGCGCTGGGTGCTGGCCCTGTGCGAGGCGCTGACCAGCCGTGGTCTGCACAAGCGCATCCAGTGGCTCTGCCTGACGCGCGTGGATCGCGTTGACCTGGAGCTGCTCCAGGCCATGCGCCAGGCTGGCTGCCGGCGCATCGAGATGGGCATCGAGTGCGCCAGTCCCGACGCCCTCGAGGCCTTGAAGAAGGGCATCGACGAAGACCAGGTGATCGACGCCTTCCAGACTGCCCGCAAGGCCGGCATGGAGACCCTGGCCTTCGCCATGGTCAACGTGCCGGGCGAGAGCCTGGACGACATCGAACGAACGCGAAAGCTGCTGGCGAAAGCGCGACCCGACTTCCTGCAACTGACCTTCTGCACCCCCTACCCTGGCACGCCGCTCTACGTCGAGGCGCTGGCCAAGGGCATGTTGCGGACCACCGAGTTCAAGGACTTCCGTTTCCTCCGCAAGGTGGTGCTGGACAATGGCGTGCTCAGTCGCAGGCAGGTGCTGGATGCCCACAAGCGCCTGCAGCGCTCCTTCTGGCTCAGCCCGGGCACCGTCCTGCGCATGAGCAAGCGCGCCCTGACCGAGCCCGGCGCCCGCCTGGCCACTTTGCGCATGGCGCGCAAGGCCTGGCGCCACCTCTGAGTCGCTCACTGGAGAATGCCCATGCGCCGCATCATCCCCATGCTGGTCGCCCTCATGCTCGGCCTGCCGGCGCCCGCTGTCGCCTGTGGCGCCTTCTTCGCGGCGCAGCAGGGAGACGGTGCGCTGGCCAATGGCACGGGATTCGAGCTGGCGATCGCGCTCAATTCCTCCAACACCGTGATCTGGGACAAGGTGCAGTGGACCGGCGATGCGTCCAAGTTCGCCTGGGTCCTGCCCGTGCCCGTCGTCCCTTCTGAGGTCGCGCTGGCCAGCGAGCAGTTCTTTCAGGACCTGCGCAACAGCACCTATCCCCAGGTCTTCCCACCGCCTGCTGAGCCCCGTGGCCCCAGCGGACCGGGCTGCGCCTCTTCCAATGGCGAGGTGTTGATGGCCGGCGGCGCCGCCGGGCCCGACGAGGTCAAGGTGGTCGGGCAGGGCGCCGTGGGCGACTACGAGTGGGTCGTGCTCCAGGGCTCCGATGCGCAGTCCATCGACGTCTGGTTGGTGGAGAAGGGCTACGCCGTGCCCGCCTCCGACAAGGCCGTGATGGGCAACTACATCGACAGTGGCTGGCTGTTCATGGCCATGCGTTTCAAGTTGAGCGCCAAGGCCAACACCGCCAGACCTCTGCGCATCACCCTGCCGGGCAACCACCCCACGGTGCCCTTGAAGCTGCTGCGTAACAGCACACAGGAATCCATGGACCTGACCATCTGGGCCCTCTCCACCGGGCGCATGGCGGCCAAGAACTACGACAGCGTCACCATCGACGGCAGCAAGTTGTGGTGGCTGACCGACCAGAATCGCTCGACCTATCCCGAACTGCTCGGCACCACCGTCGCCGACGCCGGTGGTCGGGCCTTCGTCACCGAACATGCGGCGCCCTGGAGCCCCTGGACCTGGTCCGGCTCGCCGGCTGCGTCGGACTACGCCGCGTTGCCGACGGTATCTGGCGGCACGATCTGGGTGACCAGGCTGCGCACGAGGATCGCCCCCGACAAGCTGACAGAGGACCTGCAGTTGATCTCGTCGACCGATACGAGCCAGAAGCGCAGCCAATTCTACCTGGAGAGCGATCAGAAGGCCTGGGGGGGTGAAGCGTCGACATTCGGACTGCTGGCCCTGGCATTGCTCGGCCTGCTCTTGCGCCGCCGCCAGGAGCCGTGAGCGCCGATTGCCGTCGACACGCGCCGCCAGCCGGCCTAGTCAAGTAGGCAACAGGTCTGTGAATCAGGCGCCTTGCGACGGCGCCGGGAGGACATGGGTGATGGCAGCGGACAAACCGAGTTGGGCGAACTCCCTGGCGGTCGCGGTGGCGCTTTGCGCGGCCCTGGCCATGCTGGCCACGACGGGCTGCAACCCGAGCGATCGGACCAAGAAGCGCCTGGAAGAGACGTTGAAGAAGGAGAAGAAGGCGGCCGCCGAAGCGAAGCTGGCCGCCGAGCGTGCAGAGGCCGCGGAGAAGGAACGCAAGGAGGCCGAAGCGGCGGCGGCGGCGGAAGCGGCCAAGGTCTCCGAAGCCAGCGGCGCCATCGCTGTGGGCGAGCCGCTCGATCCTTTCCTGAAGACCGAAGAACTCACCGACGACGTCGAGCTGCGCGACGCCATCGCGAAGCTGGCCAACAGCCGACCGAACAAGGCGATGTTGTCCCTGCTGACCAAGAAGAAGGCCGAGGCGACCAAGGCGCTGGCCAAAGCTCTTTGGCACGAAAAGGCCAACGTGCGCAGCCAGTCGGGCGCGCTGCTGGCGCACGTCAAGGCCAAGGGCGAGCTCATCGACAAGGCGTTGACCCGTTCCATCCGGACCGAGCCCGACCGGGATGTGCGCGCGATGGTCACCAAGTCGCTGGTGGCGCTGGAGTTCAAGTCCATGGTGCCGCTGCTCATCGACGTGCTGGCCCGCGATCGCGAAGGCCAGGTGCGGGCCAACGCCGCCTACGCGCTGGGGGCCATCGGCGACCACAAGGCGGTGGACCCCCTGATCGCCGCGTTGGCCGACACCGAGACCTGGGTGCGTATGCGTTCGGTCACGGCGCTGCGCCGACTCAAGGCGCGCAAGGCGGTGCCGGCGTTGCAGCGCATGTTGAGCGACAAGAACGTGCTCGTTCGCCAGGACACGGTGCGCGCCCTCAAGGCCATCACGGGCAAGCGATACAAAGAGAAGGCGCCGCGGCTGATCCAGTAGCGAATCAAGCTCCTAGA
>CAYTLW010000130.1:0-20453 GCA_964438735.1 uncultured Enterobacteriaceae bacterium
GGAGGTCGAAGCCACGGTTTCTCCAGGGCACGCGTCCTGGCCGGCTTCCGCGTTCGAGGCGGGCGGCGGCGCGATGCCGAGGGAGAAACGATGTCGGGCCCCGGACTATTCCCCGGTGGTCGTGACGTCACGACGCTTGTCGAATCGGACCTTGAGACGCCAGGCGCCGCCGCGCAGCTTGCCGGTGAAGGGCAATCCACTGTCGTACAGCAGCGCGAGCATGGGTTTGTTGCCGGCCGACAGGCTGGCTCGCAGGCCGGACAACCCCCGCGCTTTGGCCAGGTCGTAGAGCCGGCGAACCAGCATCTTGCCCAGCTGCCGACCGCGCCAGTTCTGGTGCACCATGACCAGGATGTCGGCCATCCGGGTGGCCGGATCGACGTCGTAACGGGCCAGGCCGACGAACGCGTCCGGGCCTTCGCCGTCTTCATCCAGGGCGACGATGGCATCTCCCTGGCTGCCATCCAGCTCCGCCAGGGGGGTCGGCGCCCCCTCGTCCGGCTCGCCGTTGCGGCCCAGGAAAGCCAGCCGAAGGGTGGGGTCGCGCAACTGCTCGACCAGGGAGCGCAATGACTCGGCTTCATGGGGCCGGATGGCGCGCAACCAGACCCTGCTGCCATCCTCCAGGGCGAGGGCGCGCGGCTGCTCGCGCTGTCGACCGGCTGTCGGCAGGTCCTGGTCGGCGAAGACGTAGCGCCGACCCTTGGCCGCGGCCAGCAGCTCGGCGCGGAAGTCGGGATGCGCCACCTCGATGAGCGCCATGGCGCGTTCGCGGATCGAACGTCCCCACAGGTGCGCGACGCCGTACTCGGTGACGACGTAGTGCACGTCGCCCCGGCTGGTCACCATGCCGGCGCCCTCTTCCAGGACCGGCCGGATGCGGCTGAGGGTGCCCCCCTTGGCGGTTGATGGCAGGGCGATGATGGGCTTGCCGTTGTGAGCGCGGGCTGCGCCGCGGATGAAGTCCACCTGGCCGCCGATGCCCGAGAAGAAGCGGCCCATCAGGGTGTCCGCCGCGACCTGGCCGGTCAGATCCACGTTCAGGGCCGAGTTGATGGCGATCATCCGCTCGTTGCGGGCGATGACCACGGGGTCGTTGGTGAACTGGCTCGGCCTCATCTCCACGGACGGATTGTCGTGCACCCAGTCGTAGAGCTTCTGAGTGCCCATCACGAACGACGTGACCAGCTTGCCCGGCAGCAGGGTCTTGCGACGGCCGTTGATGATGCCCGCTTCGACCAGGCGGACGACGCCGTCGGAGAACATCTCGGTGTGCACGCCCAGGTCGTGTCGATCGTCGATGCTGGCCAGCACGGCGTCGGGGATCTTGCCGATGCCCAGCTGCAGCGTGGCGCCGTCCGGGATCAGGGAGGCCACGTTGCGGCCGATGCCGAGGGCGACCTGGTCCAGCTCCACGGCGTCCAGCTCGGGCAGGGGTCGGTCCACCGCCACCAGGTGGTGGATGCGATCGATGTGGACCACCGAATCGCCCAATGTGCGCGGCATATGGGGGTTGATCTCGGCGATGACCAGGTCGGCATATTCAAACGCCGAGCGCACACAATCCACGGACACGCCCATGCTCATATAGCCGTGCCGATCGGGCGGGCTGAGCTGGATCAGGGCCACGTCCACGCGCACGCGACGCGAAGCGATAAGGCGCGGGATCTCGGACAGGAACACCGGCATGAAGTCGGCCCGCCCCTCCTGCACCGCGTCACGCGTATTGGGTCCGATGAAGAAGGCGGTATGGCGAAAACGGGACTCCAGGCCTTCCGCCACGTAGGGCGCCGGGCCCAGGGTGAGCAGATGCACGACCGGGTTGTCGTGCAGATGTTGGCCGTCCGTGACCAGGGCGTCGACCAGTGAACTGGGTACGGAGGCGCCCGACCCGATGAAGATCCGCCGGCCGGGTTCGATGTTCCGGATCGCCTGAGCAGCCGTCTCCAAGCGGTCGGCGTAGCGCTCCTTCCAGGTGGGGTCCTGATGAATCATCGAGCGCTCCAATGCCAGGTGACGCGCCCGCGACGGGCACGCTCTCATGTTGGGCCGCAACCGGCGTGGCGGCCAGACCAACGTCAAGAGCGCGCTTGATCCGGCGCGTTATCGATCAGGTCGATCAGTCTTGTCTTGATCTCGTCGCGGGCCTGGCGGAACGCATCGAGGCGTTCGTCGTCTGTCAGGTCTTCATGTTTGCGATCCGGGTCGCGCAGCGGCCAGTGCAGCCGGCGGGCCCGGCCCAGGAAGGTGGGGCAGACCTCCTCGGCGCAGAGGGTGATGACCAGCTCCACCGAGGCGGGGGCCACGTCCTGGACCGAGGTGGACTCGTGGCTACGAAGGTCGATGTTCAGCTCGGCCATGGCGGCGATGGCCAGGGGATTGACCCGCGACGGCGCTGATCCCGCCGAGGCGACTCGCACGCCGGCGAGTCCACGGCGACGGAGGAGGTCGCGAGCGAGGCCCTCGGCCATCTGGCTGCGGGCGGAGTTGGCGACGCAGAGGAAGAGCACGCTTCGAAATGGTTCGATCTGCACTTTGACCTCCCGATGAGTCCGCTCAGGCCGAATCCGCTACTGCACTCACAGGCGCCGTGCCGCCAAACCAGCGCTTGCCAATCCACAGGGAAACGCGCACCAGGCCGATGAGTACCGGCACTTCGACCAGTGGCCCGATGACGGCCGCGAGCGCGGCGCCATGGTGGATGCCGAACGTCGCCACAGCCACCGCGATGGCCAACTCGAAGTTATTCGACGCCGCGGTGAAGGAGAGCGTCGCGCTCTGGGAGTAGTTGGCGCCCAGCTTCGCCGACAGCCAGAACGAGATGAAGAACATCACCACAAAGTAGATGAGCAGCGGCACAGCGATGCGCAGCACGTCCAGGGGCAGCTCGACGATGCGATCCCCCTTGAGCGAGAACATCACCACGATGGTGAACAACAACGCGACCAGGGTGATGGGGCCGATCCGAGAGGCGAAGGCGCGCTCATACCACTCCCGCCCGCGCGCTCGAATCAACCAGGTTCGGGTCAGGAAGCCGGCGGCGAAGGGGATGCCCAGGTAGATGGCCACGCTCCAGGCGATGTCGATGATGGTCACGTCGACGGCGTAGCCCTGCATACCCAACGCCTCGGGCAGCCAGGTGGCGAAGAACCATGCGTAGACCGAGAAAAAGAGGATCTGGAAGATGGAGTTGAACGCCACCAGGCCTGCGCAGTACTCGCGGTCGCCGCGGGCCAGGTCGTTCCAGACGATGACCATGGCGATGCAGCGCGCCAGCCCGATGAGGATCAGGCCGACCATGTACTCGGGTTTATCGGGCAGGAAGATCACCGCCAGGGTGAACATCAACAGCGGCCCGATGATCCAGTTCTGAACCAGCGACAGGGCCAGCACCCGCCGATCGCGGAAGACCAGCCCCAGCTCCTCGTAGCGCACCTTGGCCAGCGGCGGGTACATCATCAGGATCAGGCCGATGGCGATGGGGATCGAGGTCGTGCCGACGCTCATGGCGTCCAGGGCCTGGTTGACGCCCGGCACCGTCACGCCGAGTCCGACGCCGACGCCCATGGCGACGAAGATCCACAGGGTCAGGTAGCGATCCAGGAACGAGAGGCGCTTGGTGGTCATGTGCATCCTTGGAGCGGCATGCCGCGAGGACAGGGATTCTCACCGGACGGGCGCTGCGGGTCCAGCCCCCGGATCGGCGGGGAGGGTGTGACGGGTGCGGACGGGTTGAGACAGTTGGGACACAGTGAGACAGTTGATGAGACAGTTGGAGACGCGGGACGCTCCCGGCTGAATCGGATGTTCGCATATTTCGCCCAGAAATATAGCCTATATTTACAGTCATTTATGTCGCTCTAAGGATAAGTTTATCGGTTTCATCCGCACCTGTCTCAGCAACTGGCACGTCCCTTGCGATTCTGAGCGGCAAGATGGCGCCACAGCAAGCCGCGGGACACGAGACACCCGCGGGATCCTCCACCCGGCCCATCGAGAGGAGCCATCATGCGACAGACCTACGGGACCAATACCGACGCCCGCAAGCGGAACAACACCCTGTCGCTCGATGACGTGTTCTACTGCCGTCCCCGTCGGCGCCGTCTCGAGATCGACAAGTGCCTGACCGACTACATGAACGCCAACGCGCTCAACAAGCGCCGCGCGGCCTGCTGGCGCTGCCCGCAGGGCTGCCAGATTCGGGTCGCGTTCGCCATGAGTTGAGCAAGGCTGCAGCCGCTGTACTCCGATAGTCGTCAGCGGCGCGTGTAGCGAATCACCTTCAGCACGTGTTTGTCGTGCTCTTTGAAGCGCGCCACCTCGCGACCGCGGAAGTGGCGGCGCAGGTGCTGCTTGATGCGGCCAAAGGTGTAGCGTCGGCTCTTGAAGCTGCTGTCCAGCAGGTAGAGATCGGCCCACTCCGGTGATTTGAGCCGTGCGGCGATGTCGCCGTCGAAGTCGCCGGGCATGAAAGGTCGCTCCTTGAAGACGAACCAGAAGTCGTTCATGCCCACGACCGGTAGACCATCATCCGGCACCACCTCCTGCAGGCGGGTGATGGACGCTTGCGGCTGAAAGTCGGCGAGTTTTGACCAGCGGCCGTGGCACTCGAAGACGAAGGACAGGATCAGCACCAGGAAGACGGGCCGCAGGATGCCCGCCCGACGATAGGCGCAGACCGCCAGCGTGGCGAAAGCCGGGATGGCCAACGCCGCGTAGAAGCCGTTCGGCCGCCGGTTCAACAACGCAGACAGCACGACGCAGGCGACGGCCGCGATGGGAAAGAGATTCTCGCGCCAGAGCTTCTTTTGAAGGTAGATCAGCAGCGCCAGCGTGTAGAACATCAACTCGGGCCGCGAATGCCACCTGAAGTGTCGATCCAGGTAGGTCAGGTCGGTGCGCTCTCCGCCGCCGAATTTGTTGCTGTCGCGCAGCGTGTTCAGGAACGTCTCGGCCGTCAGGGCATCCTTGTGCAGCCAGACGTACCAGAGCACGCCCAGCAGCACACCGCCGCTGAACCAGGCCAGCTGACGCAGGGTCCGACGCTTATCGTCGAGGAAGTAGCGCCGCTCGTGCAGCGTCCAGGCGAGCATGTAGAAGACGGCCGTCAGGGCGATGGGGTGGGCCTCGGCGCTGGCGATGGCGAGCGCGCCGGCCAGTAGATAGCGCCCGTGCATGAAGGCCAGCAGGGCCACCGACATGCAGCACAGGATCAGCGCCTCGGAGCGGCAGAGCACGCCCGCCTCGACCACCTTGTCGAGCAGCACGATGCCGAAGGCCAGAATCAAGGATGTCTGCACATCCCAGCCCATTCGGCGGCCAATGAAGTACCAGCAGACGCCAGCGCCGTAGACCAGGGCGGTGGAGATCTCCAGGGCGTGCGCCTTGCTCCAGCCGAAGACCTGCAGCAGCCCGCCGTAGAGCAGCCACATGCCCTTGCCGAAGAGCAGCAGGTACTCGCCGTCGCGGAACACGGGGTCGACTTCCGTGCCGTGGCGCATGTAGTGCCAGACCCAGGACATCACCCAGGCGTCGTCCATGTAATGCAGGTAGTAGCGACCCTGGACCACCTGGTAGCCGACGAGCGCGATGAGAGCGACGATGGCGAAGGGCCAGTGGCGGAGGACGGCCTTGATGCCGACGCTTGACGCTGGGCTGGGCTGGCTGTCGCTGGTCATCCGGCTGGCATCCGCGTGCGCTGGGGGGCCGAAGGGTCGGCCATGGCTCACGGCAGCGCAAGCGGACGCCGTGGACATCTAACAGGACGGCTTGCAGACCTTGTGCGCCAGCGCCTTGCCATCGCCATCCACCGCGGGCAAGCACAGGCTGCCACCGTCGGCGGCGGCGCAATCCTTGTCACTCTCACAGCCGGGCGCGCAGCGCAGATTGGCCAGGGTGCCGCCCTTGCCCAGGTTGGTGCACAGGTAGTTGCCGGCACATTGATAGTCGTACTGGCAGGCGATGCACGACTTGGACTTCATACACATGGGCACGATGGCGGCCTTGGTCTTGTCCAGGCGCGGGAAGCCGGGGAAGCCCATGTTCTCCTTGGCGCAGTGCAGACCCTTGCCCGATGGGCAGTCCGCGTCTGCGTTGCACGGCTTGCTGCAGTAACCCTTGCCGGTCTTGACGTCCCGCAGGCAGTACATGGTCTTGCACTGGATCAAATCGGCCCCGAGCTCGCACTCATCACCCACGGATAGCGAGGGCTGCGGCGGCGGCGGATCGTTCTGGTTGGCGGCGAAGTTCTGCACCGCGTTGCACCAGTACTCCACGTTGGGCTTCTTGTCGGGGCCCCAGTTCATCACCCGCGCCAGGCAGGCTTCGGTGTTGGCCGTGCAGTTCTTGGTCTGGGCGCAGTCATCGACGCTGGACTGGGTCCACAAGCAATAGGCCCGCTGGTAGTCATCCCAGGGCTCGGCGGTGCCGTTGAAGCCGCCGACGTTGATGGACATGCAGTAGGACTTGAAGGTCTGCCCCTGGATGGACAGCGGATCGGCGCAATCGGCGCGCTTGGCGCAGAGATCAGTACACAGTCCGTTGCCACTGGACAGGCTCAGACAGGTGCCGCTGTTGCAATGTTTGACCTGCGCCTGGGCGCCGCAGAAGTCGCCGTAGTTGCCCTTCTTGGCGTCTGAATCGACGCACAGCCCGCCGGAGGTGATGAACGTCTCGCTGGCCGCGCCGGTCACCTGCGCCGGCAGCTCCACCGTCCAGGACCACGCCTTGCACGACTGATCCTTGCCGTCCGCAGCGGCCCCCTTGCAGTCGTTGTTGCTGTAGCAGGGTTCCTTCTTCACGTTGCCCTTGGTGGCGTCGCACAGGCCGGTGGGCAGGAAGGTCTCGTAGGTCTTGTCGTCGTCCAGGTCGAAGGGGAACTCCAGCGACGGGCACTTCATGCCCTTGGGGCAGTCCTTGTCGCCCTTGCAGATGTTGCCGCAGACGCCGTTGCCCATGGAGCAGTACCAGTCCAGGGTCTCGCAGGGTTTGTGCGGGCTCGTGCCGGCGCCGGAGGTGGGCCAGGGATCGCAGGCGTCGCCGACCTTGGCGGCATCGTCGCGGCGGCGCTGGCAGATGTTGCCCCAGCCCGGCTTGGTGACCTTGTTGGGATCGTTGGGATCCGGGTCGCCGGCAGGGTTCTGAACGCCGTTGTAGGAGATGCGACAGAAGAACTCCACGGGACAGTCGCCGTCGACGCCGCACTCCTTGGGGCTGCACAGGTCGAAGAGGTCGGGCAGGTCGCTGTAGAGCTTCAGGCCCTTGGAGCAGGTCCACGCCGAGCAGTCCAGGTCGCTCTTGCAGGTGTCGCCGTTGGGGCAGGCGCCGGCCTTGCAGTCGCCGGGGCCCGCGGTGCTGCAATCGGCGTCGTCCTTGCAGAAGGAGCGGCAGCCGATGCCGGTGCACAGGCCGTTGGCGCAAAGCTCGATGTCGCCCTGCACGATGTTGTTATTGCAGAGGTAGCTGTTCTTCTGGCCCGGGCTGGCGTCCGGGTTCTTGTAGGCCGGGCCGCAACGGGTGGCGAACTTGCCGTAGATGCGCTGCAGCTGGCAGGACTCGCCGGATGGGCAGTCGCTGTCGTTGTTGCAGGGCATGAAGGTCTCGCCGGCGTAGCAGAACTGCAGCGACTGGCCCTGGCTGACCTGGGCCTCGGTGTAGTACTCCACGCAGCGGAACTTTTTGCCCTTGGGGCCGTCTACAGCGCCGGTGCAGTCGCTGAAGTCCTCGTCGGGATCCTCGATGCCATCGGCCCCCTTCTCGCCGGTGGCGTTATTGACCTCGTCCTTCTTGATATTGCATGGGCGCGTGCAGATGTTGCCCAGGCAGGTGCCGTCGGCGCACTGATTGTTGAGGCATTGGGTGTATTGTTGCATCGCTTGCTGGTACTGCGCTTCGTTGTCCATCTGCGGGGGCGGCTGGCAGTCCTTGTTCGGGCCGCAGAATCCGCCCAGCGGGGTACCCACGGGCTGCGGTTCGCCCACGCACTTGTTGGCGACACATTTCTTACCCGGCGCGCACGAGCCGCAGCTGGTCAGGCAACCTTGCACGAAGCCGCAGTCCAGGTTCTCACAGGTGCAAGGGTCGGTCCCTGCGTCGTCATCGGCGCCCGATGTATCCGGGGCAACGGCTGCATCGGCGCCGGGCTCCGCGTCCGGGGTGGTGACGTCGGCGGTGTCGCCATCGGTCGGTGGATTCGCCTGGGAACCTGGACCGGAACCCGTGCAGGCAGCCATCAGCACGGCACACATCAACCAGGTCGGGATCCTGCTGCACAGATTCATCGTCTTCCTCCATCTCGGTCGGTCAGAAAGGCACACGGAGCCGCCGCGGGACGAACGTTCCGCCATTTGAGTCATGGACCGTGTGTGGATCTAGGACATTAGCGCCAGAACGCCTCGGAGCCCAGCGAAATGTGGCCCGAAAGCGGACATAACTGCCTGAAAATACTTTGCACCCGCCCAGTGCATCCACCCAGTGCGGCCATGCATGGCGTGCATGCAAAGCGGCCAGCAAGGCGTGGTTGGGGGTGTCACACGGGCGCGGACACGGTCACGGTCACGGACACAGACACAGGTTCAGTGCAACAAAGGTGTCAAACCGAACGCCCTGACGATTCTGGCGCGGGCCGCTTCTTTGATCTTTGGGGCTGCGGGCGATTCGTTCAGGCGTCGCAACACGACGTGACCGTCCGCCAGGCCGTGATTCGCCGCCTCGCGAAGGAACGCCACGTCCTTTTCGCGTCCAGCAATGATCTTCGAAACGAGCAGGTCGTGCACCTCGAGCGCCAGCCCCGTGGCGCCTCGGGTGTTGGCGTTGCAGATGGGGATGAGTCGCTGTTGCCAGCCCTTCGGTAGCACCGCAGTCCGCTCCTCGACCCCCTGGGCGTAGTAGCCGAACGTGTCGTGGAACATGGAGCCTTCCCCGATGCTGCCGTCGACCAGGTCCCACCGTTCGGGCTTGTTGCGAGGAAAGACATCTGCCTCAATCGAGCGCCGCATGGCCGGGGGGGCGTCCGGAAACTGGGCAAGAATGGCCTGGCTGCCAAAGATGACGATCTCGTCGTCACCCGAGATGCTGGCGGCAGCCCGGATGATGTGTTCCAACTCCAGCCGGGTCATGGCTGCGCCTCACATCTCTGACGTACTTCGCGCCAGATCTGCCATCTGCGTCGAGGTCCCACGATGCCGGCGAAGGGCGTGGCCTGGCGCATGGCGCGTCCGTGTTCACCCCGGTCATGCAGCACCGCTACCAGGTCCTGCAGCGGACCATCGAGCAGGTCCAGCCAGGCCTCGGCGTACCAGACGCCACGGCCGTCCGCCAGCTGCCGGCGCACGTGCTCGCGCGCCACCTCGAGCAGCCCCGGATCGTCCTGCAGGCGGAGCGCGATCTCTGCGTGCAATGCGAGGCTGCGTTCCTCTGCGATTCCGTGGGCATCCATGAGCACTCTCCGCGGCAGTCGATCGATCGAAACGCTGCCGCGCCCCGTCAGGTTACCATGCGCAAGGGGGAGACTGAAAAGGCGGCGCGAAGTTCGCCGTTCCTTCCCCGCCGACGACGCCAGCAAGCCCCCGCCACCGCGCTGGGCAACCACAGCCACGCCGGGTAAAGTCCCGGGCTGCGACCGCCATCGCCGATAACCCACGGTCACGTCCATGACTACCGACTCCGCACCCACCCAGAGCGTCGAGACCTTCCTCAAGCGTGCCCGTGGGCGCGTGAGCGAGGGCGACGTGGCCGCCGGCGTGGGTGTCGATGTGGGCACTGCGCGCTCCTCCCTTTACGAGTTGATGCGCACGTATGACTGCAGCATGGAGGTGCACGACGACGGCACGCTGGTCTACGACTTCGGCGCGAAGTTGAAGCGACTGAACGCCGTGACCTTCGGGGAGCGGCTGCGCGCGGTCGGCCGTTGGCTGTGGAAGGCCTTCTCGGTGGTCTACAAGGCGTCTCTGGCGATCGTTCTGGTGCTCTATGCGGTGACTTTTGTAGTCCTGATCATCGGCGCCGCCATCGCCGCTTCCACCGCCAGCAAGGATGAAGGTCCGGCGGTGGGTGCGATGCGCCTGGTGGGCGCCATCTTCCGCGGCATCTTCGAGTTCGCCACCTGGTCGACCGTCATGTACGTGCAGGAGGATCGCTACGGCTACCCGCACCGCCACTATGAGCCGCGCAAGCCGGTGCTGCCGCAGAAGAACCCCAAACCACACGCCAAGGGCTTCATCGCCAGCGTCTACGACTTCGTCCTGGGCCCCAAGCGGGTGGAGCCGGACGCGTTGGCGCAGCGGCGCGAGGTGGCCTCCTTCGTGCGCGAGCGCGGTGGCGCCTTGACCATCGCTGATGTGCAGGCCCTGTCCGGCATGAGCCGCGACGAGGCGGATCGCTTCTTTGCCCGCTTCGTGGCCGAGTTCGACGGCGACGTGGACATCACCGACGAAGGCGTGCTCTTCGCGCGCTTCCCCGACCTGCAGCGCTCGTCCACCTCGGAGCATGACGAACCCATCATCTACTACTGGGACGAGTACGAGGCGCCCTTCGAGGTGACCGGCAATACCACCGGCAAAAACATCGGCATCGGCCTGCTGGCGGGCTTCAACCTGTTCTGTTCGGCGTTCGCGGTGTTGACGCTGGGCGCCTCGGGTTCGGCCTTCGTGTGGCTGGGCGCGCTGCCGGCGACCATCTTCGGGCTCTTCTTCGCCATCCCGTTGGTGCGTGCCATCGGCGTCTGGCGCAACAACCGCAAGCAGCACGAGCACAACATTCGCAAGCGCATCTTTGCCGCAGTGTTCAAGACGGAGGGGGCGCAGCCCACCTTCGAGGCCCTGGTCCAGACCGCCAACCGGCGGGCCAGCAGCGAGGAGACGCTCGATCCGCAGACCGTGCGGCCGTTGCTGGAGACGACCCTGGCCGAGTCCGGAGGCGACGTGTCCTTGAACGAGGCTGGCGACCTTGTGGTCGACCTGTCGAAGCTGCGCGACGAGGAGGCGACGCGGGCGCAGCATGCGGTGCAGGTGTCGCGCGGCCAGGTCGCCTTCTCCACGCACGATTGAACGCGCGCCGTCTGGTCTATGGCCTTCCCCGGCAAGATCATGCAATCTACGCCGCCGCCGCTGATTTCGGGGTCCGCCCAGCATGACGAACCGCTTGAACAAGACCCTGCGCGCCCTGGCCATCACGCCATCGAAGCGCCTGCTGCTCTTCGTCGGCATCCTGGCGTCGGTGGTCACGGTCGGCACGCTGGTCGCCAAGGTCCAGAAGTTCCTGCGCCTGGGTCCCGACGCTGGCGTCCTGGACGCGGCCGCCACACTCTCTTCTGACGTCTTCATCGTCGCCGCATGGATTGTGGGCTGGACCTGGGCCCTGCACCTGGCCCGCGGACGCTGGAGCACGGCCCTGGCGGCGTTGTTTCAGTTCATGACCATGATCATCCTGCTCTTCCTGGTGGTGGAGCACGGCTTCTACCTGGCCACCGGGTCGCTGCTGGACTGGCACCTGCTGCGCTACACGGCCGAGCACCTCGGACAGCTCAAGCTCGTCATCGCCTCCGAGATGGGCGCGGCCTCCTGGCTCGGCCTTGGCGCGGCCGTCGTGGTAGCCATCACACCGGCGCTGCTGCTGCGCGGCAGGGCCTGGCAGCGTCCGGAAGGCCCCCCGCTGGCGGGTCGCATCGTGACGCTCGTCGCCGCCTCGCTCATCGTATTGGGACTGGCGCACGCGAGCCTGTCGCTGCACAAGCTGCCGGCGAAGCTTCAGCTCCTGCGCTCGAACGCCGCCGCGGCCCATGTGGGGGACGGTCTGGCCGACCTGCTGGGCACCTCCGAGGGCGGTAGCGAAGACACGGTGTTCAAGCCCGTCGAACCGGTCGTGGTCACGCGGACCAATGAGACGAAGCCATACAACGTGGTGATGATCGTGCTCGAGTCCGTGCGCGCCGACGTATTGACGCCCTACAACCCCGACCTCAAGACAGCCCCCTTCCTGGGCGAGCTGGCGGCCAAGGGCACCCTGGCCGAACAGGCCTACACGGTCATCCCGCACACCACCAAGTCGCTCGTGCCGCTGCATTGCGGCATCTACCCGAAGATCACGCCGCGCTTTCACGAAGCCACAGACGGCGGCATGCCGGTGGACTGCCTGGCACGGTTGCTCGGTCGGTTCGGCTATGCCACCCACTTCATCCAGTCGCCGGAGTCGGTCTTCGAGCGCCGCCGCGACCTGGTCAAGGCGTTCGGTTTCGAGCGCTTGTCGGCCAAGGAGGACCTGCCTTCGGAGGGCTTCCAGCACGTCGGCTACTTCGGCTACGAGGACGACGTCATGTTGCAGCCGACCTTCGACTGGCTCGACCAGCAGCAGGGCAAACCCTTCTACCTCGGCCTGCTCAACGCCACATCGCATCACCCCTACGAGGTGCCCAAGAACTTCGAAAAGCGGAAGTGGGACGTCGGCGCCAAGATGTCGCGCTACTTCGACTCCCTGCGCTACACCGATCGCTTCATCAAGAAGCTCTTCGCCGGCTTCGAAGCGCGCGGCTTGATGAAGAACACCATCTTCGTCATCGCCGGTGACCACGGCGAGGGCTTCAACGAACACGGCCGCTATGGCCACGACGACAGCATCCACGAGGAGGGCATGCGCGTGCCCCTCTTCCTGGTCGGCGCCGACGTGCCGGCAGGCGTCCGCTTGAAGGGGTTGTGGCAACACATCGACGTCATGCCGACCGTGCTGGAGCTGCTCAAGCTGCGCGTGGTCGCCGGTGACCTGCCCGGGCGCAGCCTGCTCAAGGGCGAAGGCCACAAGCGCCTGTTCTACTCCTGCTGGCGCGACAAGCGCTGTCTGGCCATGCGGGAGGGCGATACCAAGATCATCTACCACTACGGCAAGCGCGATCCCGAGGTCTACGACCTGGCCGCCGACCCGGGCGAAAAGGACGACCTGCTCGCCGCGGGAAAGGTGACGGTCGACTCCCTGGCGCCGCAGATCGCCGCCATGGAGGACTGGCGCAAAGAGGTGAACGGCCGCTTCCAGGCCCAATCCGAGCGGCGCAAATCGCCCTGGATCAGTGACAGCGCGCCGGCCGACATCGGCACGCCCGTGGACATCACCTTCGACAGTTTCGCTCGCATGATCGGCTACAAGGTGGAGACCAACAAGCTCAAGGACGGCGACGCCACCTGGGTCACCTGCGTCTACGAGGTGCTGCGCCCGCCCAAACCCGGCTGGAATCTGTGGATGCACGCCGCCGGTCCGCGGGAGAAGGGCAAGGTCAAGCTGTTCAACTCCGACCACGTGCCCGTCGAGGGCAGCTATCCGGTCGATAAATGGCAGGCGGGTCAGTTCATCACCGACCGGCACTGGCTGCGCATGCCGCCCGGCTATCCCAGCGGCGACTACGAGTTGACGGTGGGTTTCTACCGACGGGACGGCAACAAGCGCGCGTGGCCCCACGGCGAAGGGCTCTCCATCACCGCTTCCGGCGGCGCCCACCTGGGCACCCTGCACGTGACCAACCCACGCGCCCCCGCCAAGACACCGCTGGCCTCGCTGCTGGCCAAGGATCGCGCGCTGGTCAGCCTGGAGGCGCCCTCGCCCCTACCGGGCGGCGCAACCGCCACATTCGCCGATCTGCTCGCCCTCGAAGGGGTCACCCAGGGCACCCGCCGGGTGCTTGCCGGCAAATCCATCAGCTTCACGTGGCACCTGGCAGTGCTGCAGGAGACGCCCCGTTGGACCGACATCTTCGTGCACGTGGAAGGCCCGCTGACAGCCGATGGCAAGGGCTATATCGACGGCAAGCGCAGCTACATCAACGCCGTGCATCGTTCCCTGCCCGGCGGACCGGACATCGGCAAGTGGCCCAAGGGCTGGCACGTCAAGGACCACCACGCGATCCACGTGCCCAAGCACTTCCGCCCTGGCCGCTACCGCGTCTTGCTTGGCTTCTGGGATCCCAACCGCGATTCACCAGAGCATCGCCTCGAGCCCACGTCGCGCGCGCCGGTCATCAAGGACCGCGTCCTGGTCGGCGAGTTCAACGTGGCGCGACCCGGATCGGAGCGACCCGCGACACCTTGATTGCGGCGCAGTCGGCCGGTTTCAGCATTCGGGTGCCGTCTATTTGGCCCGTCTACTTGGCCCTGTTTGGCCTCTGTTTTGCCTATCGGACGAAGCTCGCGTAGTGGTCCGAATCCAGGGACTGGCACGCCTTGTTGTAGAAGCCCTCGAAGCTGCCCTCTTTGCTGCCATGACCGAAATACGTGCCCGTGGACGGGTCGCCGCTCGCGCCGCTGACGATGCAGATGCCGGTGGTGTTCTGGTTGCTGTTGGCGTTGTTGCCCGCGTCCTTCTCCTCGCAGCCCAGCACGAAGTACCTGGCGTTCTTGGCGCAGACACCGGCGCCCTGCTCATCGAGCACGATCTTGTAGGTATTGGCGCCGGGCGAGACATAGGGATACTTGTCGGCCGGGTGACTGACGGCGATGCGCTTGCCGCCATTCCAGGCCACAACCAGCGCCTCGCTGAACTTCAGTTTGGGCATCACCGCCCCGATGACGTAGTCGGTCTGCGGGTTCGGGTTGCTGTTCAAGCCGCCCTGAGTCAGCACCACGCCCTGGCCGTTGCCGGGCAGCTTGCCCGAGGTCTTGGAGTTGGCCGCCACCAGGGTCCAGCCGCCGCCGCCCAGCTTCATCTCGCAGTAGCCCTGGAAGGGTGCTACCGGGCCCTTGTCGTCGGGATCGAGCCAGTACACACCGCTCTTGGCCGTTGGCTTGGCGGCGAGCAACTCTTTGCATGAAGGGGCCGGGCTGTCCTGCTCCCCCCAGGGCGAGACGTTGATGCCGTAGAAGGTCTTGCCATTGCAGACCTCCAGCGCCTGGGCGACGGTGTTGTAGTAGACGTAGCCGGTGGTCCCGGCGCTGCATTTGACGGGCGCGGTCTTGGCGTTCTTGAACTGCACCGGGCCCTTGAGCGTGCCGTTGACCTCCACATCGCCGGTAGCCGCCACCTTCTTGTTGGACAGGGTCTGGATCTCGACCCGCCAGGCCAGCAATTTGCCGTCATTGCCGTTGTTGAAGAAGGCGTCGTCGATGACCCGGATGCGCCACTTGCCCTTGGCGTTCTTGCCCGCCCAGGCGCCCAGGTCGCCGCTGATTGGTTTGCTCGGTGTCGGCCAGGCAGTGTCCAGGCCCTTGCCCTTGCCGCCCTTGCTGTAGAGCACGTACTTGGCGTTGTTGGGGTCGAAGAGCAGCACCTGCACATCCTTGATGTCCGAGTTGCTCAGCTTGACGTGCACCGTGAGCTTCTGGGCCAGCCCCACGTCGGGCACTTCGAGCTCGTCGAAGATGCCGATGGGGCTGTTGTCGGGGATGTCCAGCGGCGCCGCCTTGCCGGGCCACGACAGCGTGAACTGGTTGGTGAGCAGGCCATTGGAGACCTGGGCCAGGCCGTCGGCGGGCAGCTTGGCCCCGCCTGGCGTGCACAGGAGCTTGCCATCGGGCGCGATGCCCTTGACCACGTCGCCGGCTTTGGCGCAGCTGCCGGCGGGTAGATTCAGGCCCGTGAGCTTGCTGCCATCGCCCATGAATGCCGACGCCGTGACGGTCTGGGCGAGCATGTCATTGGCGCTGATCTTCTTGGCCTTGAGGGCGTTGCCGCCCAGGTCCAGGTCCTTGTCGATGTTCAACATGTCGACGCTGACGCAGCCGGTGCAGGCCAGGCCCATGGCCTTGTCGGCCGGTCCGCCCTTGGTCTTGGAGCCGGCATACGTAAAGCCGACCTTGTCTGCAGAGATGGCGCCCGGCGCCACATGCTTGCCGGCGACGGCTCCGGCGGCCAGCTGTCCGGCGCCGACGCAACCCGAACAATCCAGCGAAGCAGCGCTCTGGGCCAGGAGCGAAAAGGCCGTCGAAGCCAGGGCGAGGCGGGGCAGCTCGGGCTCATTGGCCACGCTGATGCCGAGCCAATGGCCCTTCATGGCCGCCAGCAACTTGGCGTCCAGGGGTTTGTTCAGGCCCAGTTTGGCGCTGAAGGCGCCGGCCTTGACGGTCAGGTTGTGGCTCTCGAACCAGGTCGCCTTGCCGCCCTTGGCCTGCTCGTAGAGGGCGAAGGTCGCGGTATAGCCGCCATCGGCCACCGGTCCGCCGCCAGCGGCTCGCAGGGTTCCATGGGCAGACATGGCGCCCGGCACGGCCGCCGATGTGGGCGAGGCCAGGATGAGGGTACCCGAGAGCAGCAGGAGGGCCGGCAGGAGCGGGCATGGCCGCGCGGTGAGGCGGTTGGGCGAGCGGACGAACATGTTGCCTCCTGGTGGGGATGGTGGGGTGAAAGCTACACGTTGGTGTGGCGAGGGACAATTCGTGGGCGGGGTTGGCGAGTGGGTGCGGGTGCGGGTGCGGGTGCGGGTGCGGGTGCGGGTGCGTGTGCGGGTTGATGTGCCCGCCCGGAACACGAGACCCGGCACGGACCGTCGAGTCAGCCTCCCTTCCCGCCGCCTCCATCCGCCGGCTCCAACGACCACTTGCCGTCCTTGCAGACCCACTTGCCGCCCTTGCACTCCCACACCGAGCCTTCCTTGCACGTCTTGCCGCCGCCGCCCTTGGTCCCCTTGGTGTCTTCGGTGCTCCCGGCGTCTTCGATCACTCCGCCCTGGCCGACAATGATCGCGTCCCTGATCGCTTCAGCGATTCGGGTGGGTAGGGCTGCCGTGGGTTGCTGCACCATGATCACAACAGCCAACTCCTCTTTGGGCTCCGTCCAGGTAGAGGTCCCCAAGGCACCACCCCAGCCGAAAGCGCCTGCGCTTCGGCCATTTTTCGCCAGCTTCGGATCTTCGGTGATGCCAACCGTGTAGCCAAATGCCATTCCCTGGGGACCCTTGGACGAATCGGAGTAGAGGTCGCCCGCTTGGCTTTTGGCCATCGCTTCCACCGATTCGGGTTTGAGAATCCGTTCTTCGAACAGCTCACCCTTGTTCACCAGCATCTGATGAAAATGCAGGAAGTCGCGGGCTGTGCTCTTCAGGCCCCAGGAGGCGGAGAAGTACTCCGGTGGCGTGCCCTCGGTGGAGAGGAGCATTCGTTTCTTCTTGTCTTCCGGAACGATCCAGTAGGTGTCCTTCATGTCCAACGGGCCGAAGATGCGCTTTTGAACCAGGACGTTGAATGGCGTGCCGGATACGACCTCGATGACCCGCGCGACCACGTCGAGTCCCTGGCTGTACTCCCATCGTGTCCCTGGCTGAAAGCTCAGCGGCTCCTTGGCAACTTTGGGAATCAAGGTGGCCAGAGACTCGTGCTCGTAGCCTGTCTTGCCGACCTTGCTGAAGCCGGCGAACCCGGAGGTGTGCGTCAGCAGCTCATGCAGGGTGGGTGGGCTTTGGGCATCGACCAGCTTGGTCCCCTTGCCGGCCCCATCTGGGACGGCGACCTTGGCGTTCTTGAATTCGGGGATGTATTTCTCAACCGGGTCAGA
Organism: uncultured Enterobacteriaceae bacterium; assembly: GCA_964438735.1. Lineage (GTDB taxonomy): Bacteria > Myxococcota_A > UBA9042 > UBA9042 > UBA9042 > CAYTLW01. The sequence continues at coordinate 17,461 of CAYTLW010000130.1, forward strand.
CAGTTGGAAGAGGCCCTCCTCCACCATCATCATCGCGGCCACACCGAGGATCGGCTTGGTGGATGACATCATGTGGAACATGCCATCCGTTTGCAGCGGCACCTTGGTCTCGGTGTTGAAGAGGCCCTGCGCCTTGAAGTAGACCACCCTGCCCTTGCGGCAAACACCGACGACGCCACCCTGAATCTTGTCGGTGTCGATGAACTCTTGGACAACACTCTCGATCTTGTTCAGTTCTTGCTCAGACATCTCGACTTCTTCCGGCGTTCCGCGAGGCAGTTCCGTTGTGTCTGGCGTGGTTTCGGGCTCTTCTGTGCAAGCACAGGCGACGCCGACGCAAAGCGCCAGCGTTACAATGCGTTTTGTGACTCCAATGTTCGTCGCCATGTCGTTCATCCTCTAATCGCATCGAGATGTATGCCCAGCATGTCGCGGCTCCGTCGGGGGTCGCACACCCTACAGTGTCATGAGATCGCGTTGAGGGCTCAAGGACGGTCTGGGACTTGTTCCGCCTGTCTCGGGAAAGACAGGAAGAACCGACCCGGATCCGCTCGCGCAACTCCCGCATAGAGGTAGCGACGCCTTCCCTGCCCCATGAGCCGTCTGGACGGCACACAGACACTTCATGGTCGCTATCCGCCGCCGGACGGCAGATCAGGCACGAAAAACAGGACAGTCGAGCGGAATCAGCCGACGATTCGTCTCGGAGTACCCGATGGTGAAGACATGCGCTGCGGCGCCCATCCTCCTGGCGCTGCTGTCCCTCTCCACGGCGGTCCACGCCCAACCCGCGCCTGCTCCCAGCGCCGTCACGCCCTCCAGCGTGATGCAGCTGGGCAAGATGACCGTCGTCGGCACCCGGAAGAACGAGCAGATCACCTCCACCGACATCGGCGTCGAGAAGTTCAAGATCGAGGAGCTGGCCCAGATCCCGGTCATCATGGGTGAAAAGGACATCATGAAGACCCTGCAGTTGACGCCGGGCATCACCACCATCACCGAGGGGCGCAGCGGCTTCATCGTGCGCGGCAGCGGCATCGACCAGAACCTGGTGCTGATGGACGGCATGCCCCTGTACTACGTCTCCCACCAGAGCGGGCTGTACTCGATCTTCAACTCGGACGCGGTGGACAGCCTGGCCATCTACAAGGGCGGCGTTCCGGCGCGCTACGGCGGGCGGGCGGCTTCGATCCTGGACGTGAAGATGGTCGGCGATGAGGTCGACAAGTTCCACGGCAGGCTGGCCGTGGGCCTCATCACCTCAAAACTCTCGCTGCAGGTGCCCGTCATCAAAGACAAGCTGTCCATCTCCCTGGCGGGACGCACCACGGCGCTGAGCGTCGGTCAGCTGCACGACGCCATCAAAGACGACTGCGAACCGGACGACAGCGCCGACGCCAAGAGCAAGACCGGCAAGGGCGGCCAGTGCTCCCGCAGCTCCATCGCCATCTTCGCCGGCAAGGGCAACAATGGCCCCACCGAAGCGGAGGACTTCTACTTCTTCGGCCGCCCCGAGTATTGGTACGATCTCAACGCAAAAGTGGCCTGGAAGGTCAACCAGGCCCACACGCTCATCTTCTCGACCTTCTTCGGCGAAGACAACGCCATCCTCATCGGCGATACCTGGTGGGGCAACCGCGCGGGCTCGCTGCGCTGGTCGTCCGAGTGGTCCGACAAGCTGCTCTCGGAGACCACCGCCTACTACAGCGAGTACTACACCAACAACGAGAACGGCATCTACGCCTTCCACAGCGGCATCGTCTCGGGTGGGGTGCGCCACCAGAGCACCTGGTTCATGGACAAATCGATGAAGGCCATCGGCGGTCTCGCGGCGGAGTACCAGACCTACGACCACGGTTCTCTCGAGGACACCACCAACAACTTCGGCAAGTTCATGCCGCCCATGCAGTCGCTGGAGACCGCGCTGCACCTGGGGGCGGAGTACAAGCACAGCGAGAAGCTCAAGGCCTATCTGGGGCTGCGCTACTCCCTCTTCTTCCGCCTGGGCCCCGGCGACACCCACGTCTGGGACGAGAACACCAACGAGGCCATCAGCAGCGAGCCCCATGACGACTTCGCCATCATGGCCACGCACCACAACCCCGAGCCGCGCTTCAACCTGACCTACACCCTGGACGACAGCAACTCGGTGAAGTTCACCTACAACCGCTCGGCCCAGTACCTGCGCCTGATGACCAACAGCATGCAGCTGACCTGGTACGACATCTGGATGCCCTCGACCGAGAACATCCCCTCCATGACCACCGACCAGGTCGGCCTGGGCTACTTCATGGACCTGCTGGACCACAAGCTGCAGCTCTCGGCGGAGGTCTACTACAAGGCGCACAACGACGTGGCCGACTTCGAGGACGGGCTGCACAACTACCTGGTCGACAACCTCGAGGCCTACGTGGCCACCGGTGACGGGCGCAGCTACGGCATGGAGCTGATGGTCAAGAAGCCCAAGGGCCGCCTCAACGGCTGGCTCAGCTACAACCTGGGCCGCAGCGAGCAGCAGATCGACGGCATCAACCGAGGCGAGTGGTATGCCAGCAAGTTCGACAAGACCCACGACTTCACGGCGGTGGTGAGCTACGAGGCCCTGGGCAACGCGCTGCCGGGGCACAAGCTGCACGTCACGGGGCTGTTCCTGTACTCGACGGGTAACGCTGTCACCCTGGCCGAGGGCTACTACACCATCTCGGGCATCCCCTTCCCCTATTGGGAGGGGCGGAACCGCTACCGGCTGCCCGACTACCACCGCCTGGACCTGGGCCTGAAATACGAGGTGCAGACCTGGGGCAAGTCCAAGACGAGCTTCGAGGTGTCGCTCTACAACGTCTACAACCGACGCAATGTAAACTCCATCTCCTACACCCAGGCGGGGACGGGCAAGAGCGCCGGCAAGACCGCTGAGGGGCCGCTCTTCAACCCCTATGGCATCAGCTACTACGGCTTCCGACCCAGCGCCACGCTGACGGTCGAGCTCTAGG
>CAYTLW010000131.1:0-20393 GCA_964438735.1 uncultured Enterobacteriaceae bacterium
GCCGCTCGAGCAACTCAACGAGTTCCTCGCGGTAGCTTGCTGTGCTGTGGTGCTTCTCCTGCTGGGCGATGTACGACCGGAGCGCGGGCACCCCTTGTAGCCCTGTCGAGAAGGCTGCAATCGCGAGTCTCCCAGGCGTGGCGCCCGCAGTCCAAACTGGCGAGGTGTCGCTGCTTCCATTTCGACCTCCGACTACGCCGTAACATTACGCAACCGTGCAGGAAGTCCAGGATGTGTAGGATCGACAGGGCTTACGCCCCAGGCTAACAACTGACGCCGCTTCGCGGCTCTTCTCGCGGCCTCGCGCGGCAAGCAGAGCTTCTCCCGCGTCGCTCGGCACACCACTTCCCGAGTCCAGGAAACTGGGGAAGTACCTACCGTCCGTCGAACTAGGGCGGCAGGCGCAAGCGCCCGGCGCTCGAGGCGCGATCAACCGAGCAGCGATTTCTGCAGGCAGAGGCGCGGCGCCGGCTTGAAGCCTGCGTGGGCCAGGAAGCCCAGCAGCGGGAAGAGATCCCAGTCGACCTGGGTGCGGATCTCTTCGACCCGCAGGGCGCGCAGATTCATCTCCAGTTGGCGAATCAGGGCCTTGGCGACCTGCTGACCCCGGTGATCGGGGTGCACGCCGATGGCGTCCAATACGGCGGCCCGCTCGGGCCGGCCGAACTCGCCCTGGAAGAAGGTCACGGTCACGAAACCGACCACCTCGTCGGCGATCTCGGCGGCCAGCGACAGGTGGATGCTGGACTCCTCCAGGGAGCGCTGGATGCGGATGCGATAGAACTCGCGCCGCGCCTCGCCGCTCCAGGCCTCGTCGATGCCGACCACGGCGTCGAGGTCGCTCATGGCGAGGCTGCGGATCAAGACATCGTCGGTGTCGAGCTGGCCGGGATCCAGGTCGAGATCATCCTTCATGGGCTCCTCTTGCGGCGCGCGGGTGACGCGTGCCCCGGTTCTAGCGCCTGCGCCGCAGCGCTGGCAAGTTCTGAATATGCATCGCGCGGCGAGATCATGGACACGGACCGCTGGTTCACGGCGCCTGCTCGGGCTGCCTGAGCAACGCCATGGTCAGGCCGTAGCCGAGCACGATGCCGGCGCCGGCCAGGGCTACGCCGGCCGCGATTCCCAACGGTTGCCATCCGCTGAGGATCGCCGCCGCTCCCAACACCACCGCCGCACCATGCAGCCACAATCCGGGTCGCGCTCGCTTCGTCGGCAGGAGCTGGCGCATGGCCGGGACCGGAACCAGCCCGGCCAGGTGGGCGAAGCGGTGAAACCAGACCAGGAAGGGCACGATGCGGGTCAACATGCCGTGCACGATCATGGCCGCCCAGCCGTAGATGGCCAGCCAGCCCAGCAGCAGCGGCCAGCGGCTGTCTTCGTCTACGGCCGTGGCAATCGCCGCCGCCAGCGTCAAGAGACCCAACGCCAGGCCAGCGCGCCAGAAGTCCAGGCTGATGTCTTTGCGTCTGCGCTTTCGGCGGGCCAGCGTGCGCAACATCAGCACGGGATGAGCCAGCCAGGCCACCAGCGCCGCCGGCGCCGCCGCCATGGCCACTGCACCCGTTCCGCCTCCGGCCAGCACGACGATGGTGACGGCCACCACGGACAGGCTCAGCAGCGTCACGCCGGTCAATGCCACCGGGCGTGATACCGGCGGCGCCAGGTAGAACATGGGCACGACCTGCAGCGAGACGGCGAAGATCAGGCCGCCGATCCAGCCCAGCAGTCCGACGACCGCGTGGGCCGCCAACCACGCCAGTCGATCGGCGGGGAAGTCGCCGTCGAGCCAGCCCCAGGACATGCGCAGGCCAAGGCCAGCGACCAGAATCAAGGCCAGCACCGCGGCCCTCATGCCGGGCACGGCCTCGTGCTCCGAAGGCGCGCGGGCCAGGGCGATGACCACCGGGATGACGAACAGGATCAGGGCCGCGCCAATGCAGCCGAAGGCGACGCCGAACGCCGCTGGAGGCGCACCGGAGAACCCGGCGACGAGGCCCACGAAACCCAATACCCAGAGCGCGTGCACCGCGTGGGCCAGGCGGATGCCGGGCACCGGCGCGCCGGCGACCACCGGGATCATCTGGTACAGGGCGCCCAACATGGCCGAACCCAGTACGCCCAAGGTGCCCAGGTGGGTGGTGGCCAGGGCGGCGGGGGTCCAGGAGGAGGCCACGGCGCTGCCCGCATCGCGCGCCAGCAGGATGCCGGCGGCGATCATGGCCACCGGCACCAGGGCGAAGAACGAGCAGGGGATGGACAGCGGCGGGGCCTGCTCTGTGCTCAGTCCAGCTGCGCTGGCATCGGCGAGGCTCATGCGGGCCTCCTCACGTGCAGCAGGGCCCGGCCATCGAGGGCCTCGGCCACCGTCCAGGCCAGGCCGCGCTTGTCCAGCAGCGGCATCAACATGCGCGGGTAGCGCGGCAGCCAGCCGAGCCAGGAGGCGCCCGGTTCGAGCGCCGCCGTGGCCACCAGCGTGGCCTCCAGGGGCTCCGGCGGCTCCAGGTCGATGAGCTCGGCCACGTCCTGTGTCGAACGCGCCACCACCGCCACGCAGCAGGCGCCGTTGTCGAGAATACGTGCGTGCACGCTGTGGCCATGGCCGCCCAACAAGGTGATGAGCGGCGCCGGGCGGAAGGGCACGGTCAATAACAACGCCGCGCCGGGTCGCAAGCGGGCCACCGCGGCCAGCACGTCGTCGAGGGGGTCGCGACCGCCGGCCAGGATGGGCCGGACGTCCAGCTGCGAGATACCGTCTTGCACCGCCTCGTCCACCTCCGCCGGCGCGTCGGTCGTCGAGTCGCCGCGCGACTGGACGCCCTCGAGCCACAAACGCAGCAGGGGCCGGATCTCCGCCGACAGGTCATCCTGCCGACCCGCCAGCTGCCACTGCAGGACCAGCGCCTGCACCATGCCGACGTAGAGCAGGCCCGCCCGCTGGGGCGCCACACGACGATCCAGCAGGCCCTCGCGCTGCCCCTGACGGACCAGTTCGGCCACCAGGGAGCGCTGCATGGACAGCAGCTGGGACAGGGCCATGCGCAGGGGCTCGCTGTCGGCGCTGCCATCGGAGAAGAGCAGCCGTGGCATGCCAGGGTTCTCTTGCACGTAGCCGGCCAGGGCCACCGCCAGGCGCTCCAGGCGGACCAGGCCGTCGGCCGGCTCCTCGAGCAGGGCCTGGGCCACCGTGCCCAGCTGCGTACGGGCGTGGTCCACCACCGCCACCATGAGCGCGTCGCGGGAGCGGAAGTGGCGGAACAGGGCGGGCTGGCTGAGGCCGAGATGTCGCGCCACCGTGCGCGTACTCAACGCGCTCAAGGTGTTGTCGGCCAGCAAGGTCAAGGCCGCCTCGATGAGCTGCTGCCGTCGTTGTTCCGTCGTCTGGCGTGCCATGACTTCGCCTCCCCGCCGCAGCCGCCAGCGCCAGAACGCCGAGCGTGCGACTGCTATATGTTATCGCTCGATAACTACATTGCAACCCGTTTGGAGAAACGGCGTCATGAAGCCGATTATAACATCCTTCAGCGGCGCAGATCCGCCCTTGACGCCGCCAAAAGTTATCATATGATAACAACCGAGCCGCGCAGGACTGCGGCAAGGAGACAGACATGAGCGAACAACCGGCGGCCGGCATCTTCGACACCTTCAGCGGTGACCATCGGCGCTGCGACAGTCTCTGGGCTGCGGTCGAGGCGGCCGGCAACAACGGCGATGACGCCGCCACCAGCGCCGCATGGCAGAAGTTCGCCGCGGCCATGGATCGGCATTTCCGCATGGAAGAAGACGTGCTCTTCCCCGCCTTCGAGCGCACCACGGGCATGGTCGGAATGGGGCCCACAGTGGTCATGCGAGCCGAACACGAGCAGATGCGAGGCGTCCTGCGAACCATGGCCGGATGCGCCGCCTCAGGAGACTACGAAGGCCTCCTGGACCATGGCGACACCCTGCTCATGCTGATCCAGCAGCACAACGTCAAGGAAGAGGGAATCCTCTACCCCATGGCCCAGCAGCACCTGACCGCCGCCTGGCCCGAGCTGCACGCCCAACTACCGTCAGAATAGAAGCGCGTGGGAGCCGCTCGACGCCTCCACCTGCAAGGCTCGAAGTGAATGGCCAGGCAGTGGGGAGGCAGGAAGAATGACACTTCTTCCTGCCGGGGGCCGAGCCCCGGCCCCCCAAAGATTACGCGTGGTGCGCTTCGTCCTCGGCGTCGGCCTCTTCGGTGCACTCCGTCGTCTCATCCGCGTCCGTCGGCTCCTTGGGGTCGGAGTCCGAGGGCTTCTTGGGATCGGAGGAAGCGGGCGACTTGGGGTCGGAACCTTCGGGGTTCTTCGGGTCGGAACCCTCGGGGTTCTTGGGGTCGGAACCGTCGGGCTTCTTCGGATCGGATCCTTCGGGATCCTTGGGATCTGAGTTGGTCGGATTGGTGCCCGGGCACTTCTTCTTCTTGGGGTCGGAGCCCTCGGGATTCTTCGGGTCGGAACCCTCGGGATTCTTCGGGTCCGAGGCGGATGGCTTCTTGGGGTCGGAGTTCAACGGGTTCTTCGGATCGGAGCTCGCCGGACCCTTGGGGTCGGAGGACACCGGCTCCTTGGGGTCAGAGCTCTGCGGCTGCTTCGGGTCCGAACCCTCGGGCCGCACATCGCCGGCGTGGATGTTGTAATCCAGCACCACAACCGGGATACCCAAGCCGGCCTCATCGCCGCTGTCGCCTGCGCTTTCGTCGGCCACGCAGCCGCCCATCATGCCGGTGCCCAGCACCAGCAGCAGGCCCAGCATGGCGTTCAGCCACGGCACCCGCAGCAGCCACGCAAGACGCTCGGTCTCGGCAGGCTGGCCCGCATCGCGCGTCGCCGCGGCCAGGGGCTGCAGCACTTCAGCGTGGCGGATGCCATCGCGGTAGACCCAATCCAGTACGTGCTCGTACTGCATGGAGGCCTTCTTCTGCATGTTCAGGCTGCGGTAGAACTGGTACTTCAGCACCTCGGCCATGGACATCAGCAGGGGGTCGCCGGCGTCGCTGGCGGCGCGTGCGGCCAGCTTGACGTAGCGCTGCGTGCGGTGGGCCTCGCCCAGGGCCAGGCAGACCCAGGCGCGCCGGTTGTGCATACGGGCCAGCACGGTGGGCGGCAGGCTGTCGGCCTTCTCGAGCTCGTCCAGGCGGGCGTTGGCCGCGTCGTACTCGCCGGCGCGGATCTCCAGCATCGCGAGGTCGGTGACGATGGCGAGCCGGTCCACATGGGTCTTGTGGCCTTCGGTCTGCTCGTAGGCGACCAGCGCCTGCTCGTAGGAGGAACGGGCCCGGTGGGCGTAGCGCTCGCCGTCCTTGGTGCCATGGTGGATGAGCGACTTCTGCTCGAAGAGGTCACCCATGCCGTGCCAGCATTTGCCGTCGAGCCAGCGCTCGCCGGCGAGGATGGTGGCGAAGCGGGCGCGGCAGGCCTCCAACGTACGCAGGGCCATCTCGAGGTGACCGCGACGACGATAGATGGTGGCCCGCTCGAGCTCGGCGGCCAGCAGAGACGCTTCGATCTTGCCGGCGGGTGCGCCGGGCAGCTCGGCCATGCCGATGTACAGGTTGACCGCGTCGTCTACGAAGCGCAGCGCGTCGTCGATGAAGCCCGGGTGCTTGCCGTGCAGACGCACGAGCTTGCCGATGACCAGGCTCATGTCGGCGCGGATACGCAGGCTGTCGGCGCAGGTTTTGCCCATGGAGCGCTCGTACAAACGCACCGCGCCCTGCAGGGCGTACATATCCTCGTCCCGATCGTACGCGTCGATGACCTCGTTGGCCTCTTCGTCGGTCGGCGGTCCGTCACCGAACTCCAGCGGCAGCAGGTCGTCTTCGAACTCGATCAGCAGACGGCAGATATGCCGGCCGATGTCGACCACATGGGCCAGCTGCTCGGCATAACCCTGACGGGTGCCGGAGTCGCCGCGCAGGATGCGGTAGACCTGACTGACGTTCTTGGCGGTGCCGAAGCGACTCTGAGTCCGCTCGGCAAGTTCGCGATCGCACAGACCAAAGACCTGGCGTCTCCGGTTGATGACTGCGAGGAGCGCGGGGTAGCGACCCTCTTGTCGGCCGTGCTGGGCGCTGCGTGGCATCTCGACCTCCAGGCGGACGAATCTGTCCATTTGGGGGCGTGATGATGGCAGTCCCCCGCGGGCGCGTACAAGGGGTTTCGCTTTTGCAACCGTGCAAAAGGGGCAGGAAGCCCCGTCGAGTCGGAGTCGCGCAGGGACCGTAGGTCGACTTGTCGGCTAGCGGTTGCCGTGGCGGGGCAGGGCGTGGCCGACGAGCGCTTTGCCGGTCAGCGCGCCCACCATCACCTCGTAGGCGACGGGATTGTCGATCTCGGTGAAGGTCACCACGTAGCAGCCGGCGTGCACCTTGGCCGCAGCCGAGGCGGTGGGCCGTCCTTTCGATCGGGCCTTCGCCGTGGCCACGTCGATGGCCTTGTCCTCGTCGATCGGCTTGTTCTTCTTGGCGGTCTTACGCAGGTGGATGCGCAACCTGGGCTGGGCGCGGTCGTGGGCCTCATTCCAGACGCTCATCAGGAAGCCGTGGCTGTAGCGCTCCAGGCAGAGGTGGTCCGAGGTCAACTCCTCGTGGTCGACGAAGGGGCGCTTCTTCCAGGTCAGCTTGAACACGCCCACGCTGCGTCCGCCGGCGCCCTTGCGGCTGCCGGTCAGGTCCAGTTCGAAGCGGAAGCCGCGCACGTAGGGGCTTCGCTTGCCGCGCTTGACCGTCACGGAGCCCCCGACGCCGCGCTTTTTGCGCTTGCTGGCCGCGTCGACGTCGACCGGCGTGGCCATCACGAGTCCGATGGCAGCGATGAGGACTGCCAGCCACCCGATCCTGCGATAGCTCAAGCCGTTCTTCTTCATGCAGCCTCCCGGGCGCTCCTGCGTCGCTCTGGTCGGCTATCATACTGCGACATGGCAGCGCGCGCACCTGTCGGTCCGAACGACCATGCTGGCCGCATTTCGGCCCCGCTTGTCCTGCTGTGCGCTGCTGGATACCCTCGGTGAGCAGGCTGGGAGGCTCCATGGGCAGCACCGTCGCCCGTTCCGGGCACATTCGATGGTTGGTCGTGGTCGTCATGGTGGCGGCCTGCGAGTCGTCTACCTCCGGCGATGGCGGCAAGCCTGGCGGTCAGCCGGGCCAGGCGTGCAGCTCCATGGTGCACAACGAGGGCTGCCACGCCGGCGCCAGGGTCCGCTGCGACCCGGGTACATCCAAGTGGGTCTCGCTGGGGTCCTGCCCCTCTGGCAGCACCTGCGAGGTGGAACCGGATCCCTCCGCCGCCGTGGCTTCTCACAAGCTGTCCAAGTGCGCCAACGCCACCAGCGGCGGCACGGTCACCGTCAGCTGCGGCGACGGCACCTGCAACGGCGATGAGACCACCGCGGGATGCGAAAAGGACTGCCCGTTGAAGGCCGGTTGGGGCTGTAACTACTCCAGCGATCACAAATACTTCGAAGGGATCATCGAGGCTGTTGACCCGGCCAAGGCCTGGAAGGTGGTGTACCAGTTCGTGCTGACCTGCGCCTTCAAGGGCAGTTGCATGAAGACCGGCACACCTGCAGGCCAACAGTCCTGCATCGCCAAGTGCGTTCGCAGCAAGATCGCCATCTCCAGCGCTTGTTCCACCTGCTTCGGCGCCCACGCCGGCTGGTGTGCCACGCAGCAATGTGCGTCGCAATGCAGCAACACGTCGAGCAGCTCCTGCATGGGCTGTCTGGAGGTCAAGTGCAGTAAACTGCTCGGCAAGTGCATGGCCGGCGGCAGCACGGCGCCCAAGCCGAAGTGCGGCAACAGCAAGTGCGAGGCACCCAACGAGACCGTGGCCTCGTGCAGCAAGGACTGCCACAAAAGCGGCTGCGGCAACGGCAAGTGCGATCCCGGGGAATCCTCCACCTGCCCGAGCGACTGCAAGTCACCCAGCGGAAGCTGCGCCGGCAAGTGCGGCAAATTTCAGAGCGGCGCCACCTGTCAGTGTGATGCCAAGTGCGCCGAGTACAAGGACTGCTGCCCGGACAAGGTCAAACGATGCGGCTCGTGAGGGCAGCCAGATGGACGTGATGGTTCGGTTGGTCGGCCATCTTGTTGTGGTCGTCGCCTGCCTGATGGCGCCGACCAGCGTCGATCCGCCCGATCCACGGTTGATGCACGGCTTGCTGGAGATGGACCTGCCATCGTGTTGCGCCGGGTACGTACCCGACAGCGCCATCGCGCCGGTGTACGCCGAAGACCCTGAGAATTCTCACGACTGGGTGCCGGTGGTGGATGTACTCGGTCGCCCCTGCACCGCCGGCGACGTGGACGACGCCTACTACGCCGGCGAGAACGCGCCCGATGAGACCCGTCCGCCGCCCGAGAACTACGTCTATCGACATCCCGATCCACACGTGGCGGTCGAGGTCGACCTGGAGCGCGAATTCCCGGACCTGAAGCGGGTGCGATTCCGGCTCTTCGACAGCGGCGCGGATGGGCGATTGACACCGCAGGGGCAACGCAATGTACAGGCGTGGCTGCGCAGCCTCTATGGGACGCAGAGCAAGATCGACGTGCTCGGCGAGGGCGGCTACTCGGTCGCCTACCGGGTCTGCGCGTCCAAGAACAACTGCGTGGTGGCCAAGGTACGCAAGATCCCGCCGTCGAGCACACCCGGTCAGCTCCTGGCCCACCTGGACACGGCGGTCACGGATCTGCGGCGCGACCTGGGCATCTATGTCATCGCCAGGCAGCTGGTGGCCCGTGCTGTCTTGATGGATGACCAGGGCGGACGACACCAGTTCGTGCGGCTGGCGCGCTTTTCCCAGCCCAAGCGCTTCAAGGTGGGCATCATCGAGCAGGAGCTCATCGCCCGACCCGCAACCGACCACCTGAAGGCGGCCCTGAAGAAGGTCCGGGCTGACACGACGGCGCGGGCGCGGGTGCTGGAGGCGGTGCGCCTGTCCCACGCCGCCTCGCCCGATACGTCGCCGACGGCGGAGGATGTGGATCGCTTCCTGGATCGCTTCTACAAGTCGTCGCGATTCGGCCCCGACGTCATCAAGGTTGCCGCCTGGGTCCGCGCCTGCGAACGCCTCTCCTCGGTCGCCGAGGTGGCTGAGATCTGCAGTGTAGCGCGGCAGGAGTTCCACATTCCCGACGACTTCGAAGATCGCCTGGCAGCGCTCGAACAGATGTACCGCGACACCGCCGCCGAGGTGATCCGCTTCAGCCGGGCCAACTTCGTCGAGGCCACCGGCAATCACTGCCGCGACGGGCTCGTCCGCGAGGTGGGCCTGGACTACAACCACGGCCGCAATGTCGGCTGGGAGGCCGCCAGCGGCCAGTTCGTCCTTTTCGACTTCTAGGAGCTTGATTCACACTACGGTCCCGCCGATGGCCGCCGATCTGGCGGCGGCATGCGGGCCCTGCAAGACCTTGAATTGACTACGGCCAGTCCTGCGGCTTGCAGAACACACCTGCCTTGCACCTCGACGACCATCGGCAGAACCTCCGTAGCGAATCAAGCTCCTAGAATACCGCCCAGGTCAGCCCGATAGACCCAGTGCTGGGCCGACGCCTACTTGCAGCTGGGCGTGCAGACCTTGTGCTTGAGGGCCTTGCCGTTTCGATCGACGGCGGGTTTGCACTCCAGTCCACCGTCGGCGAGCGCGCAATCCTTGACCGCCTCGCAGGGCGGCGCGCAGCGGCTGTTGGCCAGGGTGGCCGGCCCGCCCAGGTTGGTGCAGCGGTAGTCGCCGGCGCATTGGTAGTCCCAACTGCATGGGATGCAGGACTTCTTCTTCTTGCAGATGGGCACCACGGCGGCCATTTTCGGGTCGCTTCTGGGCAGGCCGGGGAAGCCCATGTTGCCCTGGTCGCAGAACATGCCGTCGGTGGTGGTGCCGCAATCGGCATCTTCGGCGCAGATCCGGCTGCAATACCCGGCGCCGGGGGCGACGTCGGTCAGGCAGTAGCCGCCCAGGCATTGGTAGTCATTGCTGTCCAGGTCGCAGACGGCGCCGACCTTCTTGGATGGCTGCTTGCCGCTGCTGTTCTGATTCCAGTTGCACCAGTACTCCACGGTCATGGGTTTGTCCGGGCCCCAGGCGATGGGATAGGCGCGGCATGCCTCCTTGGTGCTGGTGCAGAACTTCTTCTCGCTGCAATCCTCCAGGCTGGCCTTGCTGTTGGTGACCCAGCAATAGGGCAGGTAGAGGTCGTCATACGGCGGCAGGGTCTGGTGGTAGGTCTGTTTGTAGGAGCGGCAGATGGACTTGTAGGTATTGCCATACAGATCGACGGTCGGCTTGCACTCGGCGCGACCCGAGCAGAGGTCGGTGCAGAAGCCCACCTGGGCGTTGCCGCTGCCGCTGACGGAATTGGCACACCAGCCGCTGTTGCAGAGCTTCTCCTTGGCCAGGGCGCCACAGGAGGTGCCGAAGCTGCCCTTGTTGGCGTCTGGGGTCACGCAGAGTCCGTCGGCGGTGAAGGCTTTCTTGCCGCCCTTGTCGCCCTTGCCGCTCTTGACCTCGTGCGACCAGCCCTTGCAATGACCGTCCGGGCAGTCGGCCTGGGCGTGGCAGATGGTGGTGGCATCGGGCATGTGTACGCAGCCGCCGTAGGCCAGGAAGACGTCGTAGAGGCCATCATCCGGGTCGTCGGTGTCGAAACGCAGGTCGGAGACGCCGCATTTCATGCTGGCGGGGCAGTCGCCGTCTGCGTCGCAGTAGGCGCCGCAGACGCCATTGTCGCACTCGAACGGGCTTTGACATGGCGCGTGGGTCTCGATGTCGTCGTTGGAGTAGGGGTCGCAGAGCTCTCCCTTGGCGACCGAACCGGGCAGGCGGCGCCGGCAGTAGTTGGCCCAGCCGGGCATGATCAGGCCGTCGGGATCGTCTGGGTCAGGATCGCCGTCCGGGCTCTGCACGCCGTTGTAGGCCAGCCGGCAGTAGAACTCCGGGTCGCCGCAATCGGCGTCCACGCTGCACTCCTTGGGCCAGCACATGTCGAAAGTCTTCTCGACGTTGCTGTAGATCTTGTGGTCGGGGTCGCAACGCCAGGCCGAGCAGTCCGCGTCGCCCTTGCATGCCACGCCGTTGGGGCACTTGCCGGCCTTGCAGGCGCCGGGCGCGGTGACGCAATCGTCGTTGCTCTTGCAGAACTCCATGCAGCCCCAGCCGAAGCAGGTGCCCGACTCGCACAACGCCACGTCGCCGTTGAAGGGGTTGGAGTTGCAGGCGTGCGAGAAGCGTTTGCCGGGCTGGCCGTCGGGTTGTTTATGTTTCGGCCGGCAGCGGGTCTGGTAGATGCCCATGAGATAGATGAGCTGGCAGGCCTCGCCCTCGGGGCATTCGGCGTTGGCCAGGCAGGGTTTGAAGGTGTAGCCGGCGCGACAGATCTGGTAGCTCTGGCCCTGGTTGACCTGGGCTTCGGAGCGCAGCTCGACGCAGCGATACTTGGAGCCATGGGGGCCGTCCACGGCGCCGGCGCAGTCGGAGTCGCTGTCGGGATCTTCGATGCCGTCGATGCCTTTCTCGCCGGTGTGATTGATGAGCTTATCCTTGGTGATGTTGCACTTGGTGGTGCAGACGCTCGATGAGCAGTCCTGGGTCTCGCATTGCTCGTCCAGGCAGTCGTAGTAGGCGTTCCAGTCGGCCTGGCTGGCGCCGCTGCCCGGCGGCTTGCAGCCCTCGTAGGCGCTGCAGAAGGCGCCCAGCGGCTTGAGCTTCATCTTCGGTGGCGGCGACTTGCAGACGTTGTTGACGCACTTATTGCCGGCGGGGCAGGCGCCGCAGCTCTGGGCACATCCGGGCGGGATGCCGCACTGCACGATCTTGCAGGAGCATTTATCGGGTCCGGCGTCCGCAACCGGGCCCGCGTCGACCACCACGGGCACGTCTTCGCTTTTGGCGTCATCTGTTGGACCTGCGTCGACGGCCACGTCGGGCTGCGTGGCCGGCGGCTCTTTGGTGTCGCCGTCTTCGCCACCACAAGCCGCCGCGCCGATCAACAGAGCGGTGGCCAGCAGGGTCGTCGCCTGGCGGAGCATCGTGCAGGACATGTCTGCCTCCAACGGGTCGGTCGGCTGTTCAGCCTAGAAACCAGCGGCCGCGCTGGCAAGCACGGCGCACCTATCAGCCGCTCCATACAGGGAGTCCCGAGCATCGTTCAATGATCGGCCACTTGCGACACTGCGATCGATTTTCTGGATCGTTGCCGTCGTCGATCGTTCAATCCTGGCCATGAACGAGACCTTCCGACGAACTTGGATCTGGCTCGCTTGCGCAGCCTGTCTTGCCCTCTGCATTCCCCTGTGGCGAACCACAGGCGTGCTCGACGACGCCCTGCTTGGCGTGCCCCGCTGGGCCTTCGTGGTGGTCGCTTCGGCCGTGGCGATTCCCGGTCTGACCGCGCGTGCCGTATTGCCCGAGGAGGAGCGGAGTCCCGACAATCCGCACTTCTGATCGCGCTCGACGAACCGGTCGATCGGGGAGCCGGGGCCAGCGCTTCAACGTCAACGCTTCAGCGTCAACGCTTCAACGTCAACGCTTCAACGTCAACGAATCCAGCACCGTCTTGCCGTCGCCCGACCAGGCGGTGATCTCGATGGTTTTGCCGGCGACCTTCATGTCGACCCAGTTGTACACATCGCCGCTGGTGGAGGTGACCGTCCACCATTTCTTGCCGGCGCCGTAGGGCGGCGCGAAGAAGCCGCCGGCGACGATGTAGGTCACGCCCTTGCCGTCCTCGGCCTTCTTGTTATTGCGGATGGGCACGGTGCGCTCGTAGCTGTGGTCGTGGCCGGAGAAGGCCAGGTCCACCTCGTGTTTGTCGAAAATACTCTGCCAATACTCCTTCATCCGCGGGGTGCTGCCGTGATTGCCCGCTGAGTACATCGGGTGATGGGACATGACCACCAGCCAGTCGATGTCGGGGTCAGCGCGGGCGGCACCCAGGTCTGCGTCCAGCCAGGCCACCTGTCCCTTCACCGACTTGTCCGTGTTGGAGTCCAGGCCCACAAAATGCACGTTGTTCACGTCGATGGACCAGCCGTGCTCGACCAGCTCCGGCGGCAGCTCGGCGGCGCGGGGCAGGGCGAACTGGGTGTAGTAGACGTTGGCATAGAATTCGTGGTTGCCCTGCACCGGCATGAGTACGTGTTTGTGCAGCACCGGCGCCATGGCGTCGAACCAGTCATCCCACTCGTGCTGCAGGCCGGCGCTGCACATGTCGCCGTTGAAGAACCAGACCGCCGCCTTCCGATCCTTCAGATGCTTCATCTCCTTGCGGATCAAGTCGGTGCCTTCGCGGCTGTCGCCGGCCATGATGACGTGCATCGGCGCCCGCGAACCCTTGGCCGGCGGGGTGCGGAATCGGCGCGGCGGCGACAAGGTCGGGCTCTCCATGCGCGCCGTGGTGGCGTCGAAGCCCTGCCAGGTGCCAACCCGGTAGACGTACTCGGTGTCGGGCTTCAGGCCGGTCGCCTCCACCATCCAGATGACGTTCACGCCGGGCAGGATGACCGTGCCCAGCAGCTCGGTCTCATAGGTCACGCCTTCGCCCTTGAAGACCCAGTCCGACGACCAGGGCATGCGGCCCTTGGCGCCCTCGGCGTCGACCACCGAGGCGGGTACCACCCAGGCGCGGGGCGTGTAGCCGTCCAGAGAGTTGTTATCGGTCGTCCACTGGAAGGTGATGGTCGTGGCGGGGTCGCGCTGCCAGGTCATGTGCAGGGATTTGGGCTTGCGTTCTTCGGCGGTGATCCAGCTGGCGGGTTGTTCGACTGCGGACGGGCCCTTGTCGGCGGCGGCGGCGGCTGCGCTGCCGCTGTCTGCTTCCGTCTTCTCGTCTCCGCCGGAGCAGGCGGTGGCGAGGGTTGCGATGGCGAACAGGGTGATGATTGGGGGGGCGTGTCGCATGGCGGGGGAAATTAGCACATCGGCGGGGCGAATCGCACGACAAAGTCGGCGAGGGCCTTCGTGTGACAGCCCGCTGCCGGCGAGGGCTTTCGCCGGTGGTGCCCGTTGCTCGACAGTCTACAACCCCGCATCCCCCATCTGCCGCTCGCTGGCCACGCCGAGGGCGTCGTTGAGCAGCTTGCGCCGCTTGCGGGTGGCGTTGCGGCGCTGTTCGAGCTGCGTGGCGAAGCTGCCCAGGATGGCCGACTGCGTGCCACCGAGCTTCTGCTGGCCGGCGCGCAGGGTCGCGGCCGCGGCGGGGGCGTTGTTGTTGTTGAGCTTGCCCATGGCCTCCTTCATCACCCTGGCGATCTCGGCGTTCTGGACCGCCTGGCGCACTTGCTTTTCGACCCGGCCATCTTTGCGGCCAAATCGTGGCAGGGCGACGCTGGCGCGCGCGGTGGCGTTGTCCAGGGTGACCAGGTCCTTGTAGCGCAGCTCCACGTCGGCCACGTGGCCCGGTTCGTCGACCCACAGCTCGATGAGCACCACGTGGCTGTCGCCGCCGAGGAAGTAGGGGATGACCGTCTGGATGCCGTCGTCATCGTCGCCGCGGTCGGCCTCCACGCCCATGGTCTCGGACAGCTTGGCGTCGACCACCTTCTCGCGCGCCTTCACCCGCTTGACCTCTTGCTGGCCGAGCACCTTGCTGCCGATGACCCGGATGGCGTGGGTCTTGGGTCCCAGGCGCACGTTGACCCGGATCAGCCGGGCCACCACGCGGGCCAGGGCGTCCAGCTCGGCGCGCACCGCGACGCCTTCGCCGCCGGGCTGTACCAGCCGATAGCTGCCATGGCCTGCGTTGGCCACCTGCCACCAGCCGTGGCCGACCTGATCCTGGTTGCCGCCGACCGCCATCACCGAGGTGACCGCGCCCTGCAGGGTCAGCTTGTGGGCCGCGTTCCGTGCCGTCGCCACCCGCTCCAGCCGCCGGCCGTCCACCAGCAGCAGGGCGATCTGGGCGCCGGGAATGCGATGTGTGGCCCCGCTCATCTTGGCCAGCGAGCGTCCGGCCATGGCGATGGTGGCGCCCAGCTGGTGCGTGCCCGTGTCGCCGCCGGCTTGCAGTGCGTCGACCTTCTCGGCGATGCGGAAGCGCAGCTGATTGGCCGGTGTCGCGGCCAGGAAGGGCTCCGGCCCGCCGCCGACCACGTGCACCGTGACCCGATCCTGGGCGCCCAGGTCGCGGATCAGGCGCAGCAGGATGTCGCTGACGCCATCGCGGGTCGCCGCCAGCGCGGGCTGGTCCACCACCACCGCGATATCCAGTGGCGGTCGACGCCAGCCGTAGCGATTGGACCCGCGCAGGCCGATCTGCAGGTAGACCTTGCCCTCATGCTTGAAGCTGCGCCGCGACAGGCTCGCCGTCAGGGCCAGGCCGTGCACCGCTGGCGCGTCCACATCGGCGATGGTCGATTTCGCCTTGCGATAGACCCGATCGTCGCCCGAGAACGCCTCGTCCAGGCGGCGGAGCCGCTCGAGATAGGCCGCGTTGCCGCCCAGGTAGGTGTTCTCGAAGTAGCACATGCGCGGCAGGAAGGTGTCTGGCCGGGGTTCGGTGGGCTGGTCGATGTCCTCTTCGGAGTCGTGCATCCAGCCGTTCTTGTCGGCCTCGCCCCGGCCGTCATGGAGCCCGCGCCGGTCGCGCTCCTTCTTGCCGTCCTTGCGCAGTCGCTGGAGGAGGGCGTCCTTGCCCTTGAAGTTCGCCTTGCCGGTGGCGTCGAATTTCGCCGCCGGTCTCTTCGCCGGCTTACCGCCCAAGGGACCACGCGCCACCGCGCCGCCGTCGTCGGCATCCATGTCGCCCATGGCGCCGCCGACCACCAGGCCGTCGCCCTCGCCGCCTTCGGCGAAGAGCTTCGTATCGGCGCCGGCCTGCATGAATGCGCCGGCGATGGTCTTCTTGGACACCACCTTTCGGGCGTGGCGTTTGCGCTCTTCGCGGCGCACCCGCTTCGCCTTGCGCTTGCCGAAGCCGCCGCCCTTGTAGGCCTTGATCTTCTCGATTGTGCCGCCGCCACCTGAACCCTCGAGCGCCAGGCCGTCCGGGGCCGCGGCTGCTGCTGTGGGCGAGGGTTTCGGTGCTGGTGGGGGAGGCGGTGCGGCGGCTGGTGGAGCCATGTACCGCCGGTCCCCGTGCACCACTTTCGCGGGCTCTGACTCGGGCTCAGCAGGCTTCTCTGCCTTGGATTCGTCAGCCGCCTCCTCCGGCGCCTCCTCCTTCTCTTCGACCAGCACCTCGTAGAGTTCACCGCTTGCTGCTCCGGGTGTTGCGGCGGCCGCCTGGGCCGGTGCCGCCTTGCTCTCGTATTTCGCGCAGCCGACGGCCAGCACCGCGGCCACAGCCATCACCAGCGCCACAGGCCACAGCCAGCGCGGCAATCTCGATGTGGGCGTTGTCATCACATCTCCTCGCCGAACCCGTCATCCACCGGCTTTTCAACCTTCTCCGGACGACCCGCGATCCAGCTCACAACGCCCACCAATACGATCGCAAAAATGCCTTCCGTGATGCCGATGCTCCAGCCGACAGCCTTGAGCACCAGCGCCAGCAACGCGGCCACCACCAGCAGCCAGTCCAGCGCCTTCAGCTGGCCCTTGCCGCGCCGCCAGGCGAAGATCAGCAGGCCGATGAGCGCGAACAGGAAGAGCAGCAGATCCAGGCCATCACCGCCGGTCGCGCGGTGCATGAAGCCGATCTCGAGCGCGTCTTCGGTCGGTGCCAACACCTGGTAACCGAAGTACCACTCGCGCGCGTTGCGCGGCATGGGCACCGAAACCTGCAGACCGGCCTCGCCCTCGACCTCGGGCGGGCTGCCCCAATCGGCTGCGTTCACCTCTTCCAGCTCCGTGTCGATGTTGAACACGGTCTGGTCGCCCGGCGCGCGCAGGACCCAGTGGAGCGCGCTCTGGCGGATGTCCAGTTTGGGCGCCTGCACATCCAGGCTGCCGAACACGCCCAGCTTGTCGACCACCACCTCGTAGCGCAGCTCGACCACCAGGGTGCGCGCCGACGGCAGCGAGATGGCGATGGCGCCCTTGTCGTCCCGTCGCGCCTTGACGCCGCGGCCATCGACGGCCACGGACAGCACGCTGGTGCCTTCGGCCAGGCTGATGCGCAGGAACTGCTGCTCGCCATTCTTGACCAGGTAGCGGGCCCGGCTGACCACGTGGCCATTGGCCAGCACATTGGTCTCCAGCCAGGCGCCGACCACCTCGGCGCCGACGATCTCGACCGTCTTGTGGCGCTTGATGTCCACGCCAAGCTTCCACGGCGCCTGGGCGTAGCGATAGCCGAAGAGCAGCTCGCGCTCGGACTGCCGGCGCAGGGCCCGGGGCAGCTCGTCGAGATCGACCTTGCGCAGCTCCTTGCCTGGCTCGGGGCTGACCTCGATGGACGACTCGGCGCTCACCGCCAGGGTGCCTTCTTCCACCTCGGCGCCGTGCACGCGCACATCCGGGACCTGCACCTTGCCCAGCTCCTTGGGCAGCACGAACTCGAACTCGACATGGATCTGCAAGGTGCCTTCCAACGCCTGCGTGAAGCGCACATCCCAGGCCTTGCGGCCCTCGCCGGCGTCGAAGTCTTTGGCCGGTTCGGCCTTGTTCAGGCTCGGCGCGTTGATGCGCGGCTCGGCGACCCCCTCGGGCAGCGAGAGCACGATGTGATCGACGCGACCCGACTTGATCTCCACCACCAACGAGGTGACCCCGGCGATGGTGCGCTCCTCGATGGTGTAGAGCGTCGTGGTGCGGGCGTCGAAGCGCACGTCCTTCTTGCGCGCTGGGGTGACCTTGGACTTGAGCGTGCCGGGCGGCCCGACGTGCTTGAAGGCCTGGTTGACCTTGTTCTTGAGGGTTTTTCGCACATTCACCGGCAGGGCGTCCTGACCGGCGCTGACGAAGCCGGTGGACTCGGCCTTGGCGAAGCCGACCTTCTCCCCGTCGAAGAGCGCCACGGCGCCCAGCTCGCGGAATGCGCCGATGGGCCGCACCACGGGCACGTCGATGGCGGCGCCCTCTTTGCGGGGCGCGGTGCGCTCGAGCTGCATCTCCAGGGTCTGCTTGCCGGTGGCCGAACCGGCCAGAGAGACACGCACCTGGCGCGGCTTTCCGTCTTCGGCAGCGAAGGTATGCCAGTCCTCGACCGGGCTGCCCTCGACCTTGTAGACGACCACGTCATCGGGCACCTGCAGGTTGAGCTTGGCCAGCTTGCCGCGGATGACCTCGTACTCGACCATCACGCGGGAGCGCAGCACGCCTTCATCGAGGGTGACCAGCTGCCAGGTGCTGGTATTGAAGCGGACCATCTTCTCGGGCGCGGCGCGGGTCTCGGTCCAGCTGATCTTGACGCTGTCGGAGGGCGGCAGGTGGCCCACCGCGCGGGTCGTGGCGCGATCGCCCTGGCCGGCGACGCTGATCTGCAGCGGCACCTCGGGCTCGAAGGTGACCGAGCGCTTGCCGGGCAGCACAGCGGTGACCTCGGTGATGGGGATCTCGGACAGGGGCAGCTCGACCTGGGGCTGACCGCCGCTGCGGTCGATGGCCAGGCGGAAGCGGACCGTGAGCGTGTGGTTGCCGGCGCCGCGCAGGCGGGCCACGTGCCACTCGTCTTCGATGCGCGTGGCCAGGGGCGTCTTGCCGTCCAGCGCCGAGACCAGCGCTGCGGATGCGGCGCAGAGCTGCACGTCGATGCCGTCGCGGCCGACCTGCACCTGGAGGGTCGCCGACACGTTGACGCCGTCGCCGCCGCGATCGGGCGTGACCTGGTAGGCGACCTTGCGGACCGCGCCGCGGGCGCTGGCGTCCCCCCAACGCAGGACGAAAGCCGCCGTGGCGGGCAGGGCCGCGTTGAGGCCGCCGCCACGCTGGATCGCCGTCGCCCGCCACACCAGGGCCCCCCCCGCCCCCGCGCCCCGGGCCCCCAAGGACCCCCCCCCCCCCCGCGGCCCGGGGCCGCCGCCACGCGGGCGCGCCGGCGCGGGCCAGACCGCGCCCGCGCCGGCGCCGGCTCCGCTGACCGACAGGGACGCGCCCGGCACGGGCGGCAGGGGCACGAGCACATTGCGGGTGCCATCGCTGCTGGTGCGCACGGGCACCAGATACTGGATCGTGGCGCTGGTCGGCCGATCGTCCGAGCTCAGCGCCGCATAGTGGGCGCCTGAACGCTGGATCAAGGTGGCGCTGTCGCCGTCCAGGTCGACGCTGGTCAACACCTGGTCGGCCGGCAGCAGCAGCACGTTGACCTGGCCCTCACCGTGAATGGCCATGGGCGCGTTCACCCGCACCGTGGCGTGGCGGGCGTCGTCAGAAGGCAGGCTCACCGACACGTTTGCCCGGCCCCAGGCGGCGTTGCCACCTGCAGCAGCCTGGGCGGCGGCGAGCAGTTTTTCGTAGTGGGCCAGGGTGAGCTGGACAGCGTCACCTGCACGCTTGCCGTCGGGCGGCGCGGCCAGGGCCGGCGCGGCCAGCATGGGGATGAAAATGGCGCACAACACCAGGGCGCGGGCCAGACGGGCCGCGGCGTTCGAGCTCTGCACGGGTTCCTCCCGGCCGCATATCAGCGGCCACGGATGCGCCTACCGGGGGGTTGAACCCAGGGTCGTCCAAGAACATTCCACCGGGGCCCGGTCTCGCATTTGCAAAGCGGGAGACTAGCACGCTCATGGGTTGGTGGGCAGGGGTGGCGATTGCGGGCCCGGACACCGACACGGAGCTGGCCGCGCTATCCGGCGAGGGGCTCGCGCCCCCCTTCAGCCAACCTGTCTGTCGTCGTCCCGTTCCACAAGCTGACCCGTTGCGTACTTGTGCAGGATGGAGCCGAGCAGCGTCTGGTACGGCAGCCCTTCGCGCAGGGCGATCGTCCGCAATCGGCGCAGGTCATGGCTGTCGAGGCGGATGTTCACGCGGCTGTCCTTGCGCCCGGTGCGTGTGGCCGCCTCGCGAAGCGCGTTGATTGCGGCCGCCGGCTCGGCAACCCCGCGCCATTGTCCATCCTCGACGCTCTCGATCAGCGCTTGCTCATCCGCCTGAAGCTCGTCCCGTTTACGGTTCGTCATGGTCACCTCGCCTCAGATAGCGCTTCGTCAGGGTTCGGCTGGGAAACGCAGTGATCAGCAGCACGCCCTGGCCTGTATCGCGATAGGGCACGGCCCACGCGTACCCATCGATGGACAGCACCGCGATGAGCTGCCCGGCATACTCGGGCTTCGGGTGTTCGAGCACAGCGACCACCCCGTCGGCCTCTATGCGAATGACGATCTCCTCGAAAGAGATCCCCCGGTTTTCCCTGAGCCACGCGTTCTTCGCTTCGTCCCAATGGAACCCGTCCATCCGCCAATCATGCCCGATTGTGTGCCTTATGTCACCAATCGGCGTGCTGCGCGTGCCCCAGTCGAGCCGGCAGCGGCTTCAACAAACGGAAGCCGGGC
>CAYTLW010000132.1:0-20385 GCA_964438735.1 uncultured Enterobacteriaceae bacterium
AGCATGAAGATCAGCCGCCGTCCCTGTCTCCACCGTCCTCAGCCTCCCGATGTCTCAGCAACGCGAGCAAGTGCGCCGCGGCCATTTTGTCCTTGTCCCGGCCGACGGCGACCTTGACCTCGATCAGCGTGGTCAGGTCCAACACACGCACGTCCACCTCGCCCATGTGGATGACCTCGGTGTGGGGCAGCAGGTCGTCGTAGTCGCGGCCGTCGTGCAAGGTGGCCAGCACGTCCAGTGGGCCCAAGCGTGTGGACAGCAGGAGGGCGCCCTTCGCGGCCAGATGGCTGGGACCAGGACGCAGACTCCGGCGTCCAGGATCGCGGCGGAAGACGGCGTCGAGATCCACAAGCAGCGACTCGAGACGGGCGACATTCTCAGGACTGACCCGGCGGATGACATCGACGTCGAAGGTGGGCATCGGGGCGCCGTGCAGACTCGCAGCGAGTCCGCCGATGACGATGACCTCCACCTGATGCTGTGACAAAGCGCGGGCAAGACTGCCAAAGTCAGCGACTGCGGGGTGCGGCACGGGCGACCTCAATGAAGCGGTTGAAGTTCTCGATGCAGGCGATGCGCCCGGCTGGGGACAGGGACCGCATCCACAGCACCAACGACAAGTCGACCTCATCGCTGAGACGCCAGACATCCGGTGCGTTCTCGCGCATCCAGGCCAGGAAGGCCACGCGCTGTTCGCGCTCCCGTGTCGGCGCTACAGACCCTGGGGAAGCGACCCCCGGTTCGTTGGCCTGCATTGTGCCCGTCTCCTGGGGGCGCGCGCCACCCACACACGCCGCAGCTTCCTTCGCGTGTTCCGCCATTGTGCGCCCCATTGCCTTGGCCAACCCGACCACCGAGAGGGCGCGACCATGGTAGCACGCACCCCGCCCCGGCTGCATCAAGCGCGTGTTGAGCGTCGACCGGCGCCCCTTGTCGTGTGCCGCATCTCGGCCGACCCCGATCTGCACGCAGATCACGCGGCCACTGAGCCGTCCTCGACCCCGCTCGGCTGGAAGTCAACCGAGCCAGCGACAGCCGAACATCGCCGGAGCACATCAGCCAGGTCCCAAGTGTAGATGGCGTGGAGGCAACGGTCGCTTCAGGCACCCGTGACCGTGTCTGTGACCGTGACCGTGTCCGCGACCGTGTCCGCGTCCGTGTCTGTGCCCGTGCCCGTGTCTGTGTCCGTGACCGTGTCTGTGCCCGTGACCGTGTCTGTGGCCGTGTCCGAATCCGTATCCGTGACCGAGCCGGTGTCCGTGACCGTGACCGTGCCCAACTCACAGTGTGATGAATTATCACACTGCTCGTCTCGCTCCGCTCGCCCCGTGCCCGCCTCTGCGACCGACCCTCCCCAAGCAGCCGACCCTCGCCCGCGCAGCCGCGGCGGACGGAGTCTGCATGACCGCCGCTACCAGCCCTGCAGCCGACCCCTGCAAACTCCGCTCTGCCGAACTCAGCGCGGCCCCGACGGACGATTTCGCCAAGGGTTGCGGCTGCTCGGGCGAGGTCGGTTGCACGTTCCCGACATCCGTCCAAGCGATTCATGCCGACTTGGTGCAGAATGTTCCGCCGGGTCGGGGCGGCGTCGATCTGGCGTGGCTGGCGCCTCCTGGCGGCGAGGCCCCGACGAGTCGATGAGGTGAACTCCATGAGCGGCGCAGCGAGCAGCCCGTCGGGCACGCCAGCCGGCCCAACGCCAGCTCGAAACGGGGTCGGCTTCGGCACGTTCACCGGTGTCTTCACGCCCACATTGCTGACGATCCTCGGCGTCATCATGTACGTCCGGATCGGCTGGGTGGTTGGCAACGCCGGCCTTGGTGGGGCTTGGGTGATCATGGGCCTGGCCATGACCATCACCGCCTGCACCGGCCTGTCGCTCTCCTCCATCGCGACCAATACCCGCATCGGCGTTGGCGGGCCCTACGCCATCATGAGCCGTTCGCTGGGCTTCGAGGTGGGCGGCGCCATCGGCATTCCGCTCTACCTGACGCGGCCCCTGGGCGTGGCCATGTACATCATCGGCTTTCGCGAAGGTTGGCTCTGGATCTTCCCCGACCACCCGCCGTTGGCCGTCGACGTGGCCGTGCTCGGGTTGCTCTTCATCATCGCGTGGATCAGCGCCAACCTCGCCTTCAAGACCCAGTACGCGATCATGGCCGTCATCGCGGTATCGCTGCTGGCGGTCTTCCTCAGCCCGCTGACCATCGAGCCGACCCACGAGATCGTCTGGTGGGGCGACTACCCCGGCTTCGCCGAGACGGGCTTTGGCGGCACCGACTTCTGGATGGTATTCGCGGTCTTCTTCCCGGCCACCACGGGCATCCTCGCCGGGGCCAACATGTCGGGTGACCTGACCGACCCGCGCCGCGCCATCCCGGTGGGCACGCTGGCCGCCATTGCGCTGTCGTCGCTCATCTACTTCGCCGTGGCCTGGTGGATCGCGCGGACCGGCACCACCACCGAGCTGGCCACCAACTACAACCATCTCATCGACAAGGCCTTGTTCGGCCCGGCGGTGCTCGCGGGTCTGCTCGGCGCCACCTTCTCGTCGGCGTTGGCCGGGCTGGTCGGCGGGCCGCGCATCCTGATGGCCATGGGCCAGCACCAGCTGGTGCCGGGCAGCAACTGGCTGGCGAAGACGTCCGATGATGGCGAGCCGCGCAACTCCCTGCTGCTCACCGGCGCGCTCACCCTGCTCTGCGTGATGGTCCGCGACCTGAACACCATCGCACCGCTGGTGACCATGTTCTTCCTGATCACCTACTGCACCCTGAACGTGGTGGTCCTGCTGGAGGGTGGCCTGGGCCTGGTCAGCTTCCGGCCCACGCTGAAAGTGCCGCTGATCGTGCCGGCGCTGGGCCTGATCGGCTGCCTCTTCGCCATGTTCATCGTCAACCCGACCTTCGGGCTGGTGGCGATCACCGTCGTGATGGCCATCTACCTGTGGATCCAGCGCCGCGGCGTGGCCACGGCGTCCGAAGACGTGCGCTCGAGCGTCTTCGTCGCCGTCGCCGAGTGGGCGGCCTCCAAGGTGACCGAGCGCGACCTCAGCAATGTGCGTGCCTGGAAGCCCAACCTGCTCGTGCCCGTAGCCGACAGCGAGCGCGCCCGCGGCAAGTACCACCTGCTGCTGCACCTGGCCCGTCCGGAGGGCTCCATCAAACTGCTTGGGCTCGACCCCGAGGAGAGCGAGAGCTTCCGCAACCGCCTGCAGGACCTGGGGCGGTCCTTCCGCGGCGACGGCGTACAATGCAGCTGGTCCAACATCCCCCTGCCCGGCTTCGTTAACGGCGTCGGCGTCGGCTTGATGGCGCTGCAGGCGGCCTTCTGGCGGCCCAACCTGCTGGTCCTGAACGTGCCCGAGAGCGAAGAGGGCATGGATGAGCTGCGCGCCCTGTCCGAGATCGCCCACGGCCACGACGTCGGCGTGTTGCTGGTCGCGCTGCACCGCCACGCCGGACTGGGCCGTCGGGAGCGGGTCAACCTGTGGGTACGTCCCCACCACGCGACCTGGGATCCGGACGCCGCCTTCGACGCTGGCAACCTCAACCTGATCCTGCTCATGGGCATCCGCCTGATGCGCACCTGGAACGCCGACCTGCACCTGATCACCACCGTGCGCGACGAGGCCGACGCGCCAGAGGCGCGCGAGTTCCTGCGCAGGATCAGCGAACTCGCCCGCCTGCCGTCGAAGGTCGTGCGCGAGGCGATGGTCGGCACCTTCGAGGAGTGCATGGTCCGGGCGACCTCCAGCGACCTGACCATCCTGGGCATCGCCCCGCAGCCGGACCACGAGCGCCTGCAGACCCTGGTGGAGCTGAGCCGCAGCAGCTGCGTCTTCGTGCGCGATTCGGGTCGCGAGTCGGCGCGGGCCTGACGCTTTGCGCGGCCGTGGCTGGTCCCGTGCCCGAACCCGTCGAACCAGACCGCGTCGTAGAGCTCTTTCCGCTCCGCCGGACGGAACAACTTCAGTCCCCTGCCGGCTCGGCGGCAAACGGCCCCGGCATCAGCCAGCAGTGGCCGCGGCGGCCCTTGCCTCTGCGTCTGCCCGCTCCTCGGCGATTCGATAGAGCTTTCGGAAGGCCAGCATCCCGATGGGAGTGAGTACGGCCGTGCCGCCAATCCACCACCAGATCATCTGGTGGTCCGGGTAATTGCCATACGCCCCATCAATACCGAACTCGGGCACGTAGTTGGCCAGCAGCAAGCCCGCCATCGGACCCGCGATGAATTTGGCGCCGAAGTAGGGAAGATAGGACAAAGAGATGTAGGAACCCTCCCGGCCGGGCGGAGCGATCTCTGCAGTGAACTGCATCAGCCGTGGGGACCAGATGGCCTCGCCGATCGTGAAGGAGCCCACGAAGAGCACCATGGAGATGTAGAAGGGGTCGCGGTAACCGATCGGCACCTCGAGCCAGCGATCGAAGACGATGGCACCGAACCACGTGTCCACCAGGCCAGCGAAAAGCTCGGGCGGGATGATGACGAATATCATGGACGCGGCTGAGATGACTGTACCCAGCAACAACATCCAATAGGGGCGAATCTTGCGGGTGGCGTAGGCCGCCACGGGTGTGAGGAAGATGATCATCACCGGGTTGAGCACACCAAAGATGTTGCCAACCAAAGAACCCTGGCCGAAGTAGCGCACGCCATAGCTGGGCCAGGTGTAGTGGAAGTGGAAGAAGACCAACTTGGCGAACACGGTCATGGCGATCAACAGGATGAAGACCCAGAACGCCTTCTGCGCGAAGTTGCCGGTGAAGATCTTGACGGTGTCCAGCAGCTTGACCCGAAGCTCTGCGAGGGCGCGGGCCACCAGGCCTCCCTCGCCGTCGGACGCGGCGGGGTCGGCCGGCGCTGGCAGCTTCATGCCGCTCTCGGTCATCTCGACGCCGTCACGCATCAACAGGATCGCGACGAGGTCGGGCAGGTTGATGAAGAATCCGATGCCGATGATGACCTGCCACGTCGACATGGAAGCGCCCATGAAGTCCACGGTGCCAGTCTCACCCATGCTGATGCGGACCAGGTCGAAGATGTAGGCACCCACTGCCCAACCGACGTTCATCAATGTGTAGAAGAGGCCAAAGCCCAGAGCAGCTCCTTCGAGCGTGGTGAAGCGCTTGATGCCTACCGACAGGACAGGGCCGGTGACGGCGATACCAAAGGCCAGGGGCAGGAACCCCAGCAGGGTTGCGATCCAGAAGTCCGACGTGAAGGGCATGATGAAGCGTGAAAGGAGCAGCGCGAAGGAGCCCAGAAGCAGCGTCTTCTTGATGCCGATGGCGTCGCAGATGGCGCCGACCACCATCATGGTCAGCGTCATGGACGTGGACCATCCGGTGATGAACGAGCCGGCCCCCAGCTCGCTGAGGCCCAGGTCTTCCCGCAGATAGAACATGAAGCCGAGGTTCGCTGCGCCATAGGCGCTGTATTCAGTGACCTTGGTGAAGAAGAGGATGTAGAGTTCCCGTGGCGTGCCGCGAAGTCCCCGCCAGTACGAGAACAGGATGTAGGTAAAGCCCAGCAACAGCGCCAGCCCAAAGACGAACAGGCTGATATCCAGGCCGTCGCCCCGGCCCGAAAAGACTCGGCTGAAGAAGGAGCTGCTCGATTGGATATCGAGCACCTTGAGGCCATCGGTTGTCTCGAGCAGGGCCGCGTAGAAGGGCAACTCGACGCCGTCGTCCAAGGTCGCCACGCCCTCCAGCTTGAACCCTCCTTCCAGGTCGGTGCTCCGGCCCCACTTGTAGGACGCAGCACCCGCCAAGCCGCTCCCCTCGAGCGCCGCCAGGAACTCTGGCGCCGTTCGGGAGCGCTTGAGCACACTCGAACCGCCGGCCCACGCGGCCTCGGCGTCGCCGGCCTTGGCGTGGTCCAGCACGGTCTTGACCACATCGGCGCCGCCCAGTTGCTCTACGGTTGGCCGCGTGATCTCCGTGATGAGCCAGTCGGCGCCCGCCCGTTTGAAGCTCACGCGGACGGACTTGGCGCGGGGCTCCCAGTGGGGAACATCCCGCGGCTTGTCCTTGGCCGTGATGATGCCGAAGAGCTGGAGCACCGTCGGCCCTGGAGGCGTCTTCGAAGTGCCGTCGTCCCCCTTGTCCGGCTTCTTGTCGGCCCTTGGCCCGAGTTTCGTCCACCGGATGTTCGCTACCGGGACCAGGCCGAGCTTTCGCAGGCTGTGAATGTACTTGCCGCTCGATACCTCCTCCTTGAACCTGTCGCGGAGATCGGCGGTCTCTCCGTCCTCGTCCTTGTAGAAGAGCTTGACGACGTGAGATGGCACCGTTGCGGGTTCGGCCTCTGGCTCGCTGGCAACTCGGGTCGACAGGTCAGTCAGCACCCGCGTGGCCATTTGCTCGAGCGTCCCTCGGTCCGGTGCCCCTGAGATCGGCGCGTCGGCTGCTGCCTGCGGTGCTTCCTTTCGGGCCGCCTGCAACTTGTCCGCCTTGGCGGCCGTCGCCGGTTCAGGTTGGGGAACCTGACTCTGGGACAAGCTGCTGGCGAGCACGAAGCCGAAGAGCAACACAACCAGCAACGTCAGGCGAAAACGTCGAGTCTTCTGAATCAACTTGAATACCGATCTCATGGGTGCTCCGCAGCGCTACAGCACAAGACATTCGTGAGGGGGCGGGTCCGTACAACGCCGACGCTGCACCGCCGTCGTCGGCTGCACCGGGCGCCTGAGGCTCTAGCGGGCGGAACCCTAGCAGCCCTGGCAATCCCCAGCAATGTGCGCTCAGGTCAGCAGGAAATAGCAGCCCACCGAGATCACCAGCGCGCCGACGAAGTTCAGCACCAGTCCGTTGCGCATCATGGTCCGGGTACTGATCTCATCGGTCCCGAAGACGATGGCGTTGGGCGCTGTGGCCACCGGCAACATGAACGCGCAGCTGGCGCTGATGGCGGCCGGCACCATGAGCAGCGCTGGCTCGATGGCGCCGGGCTCGCCGGCGATGCCGCAGGCGGCGGCCAGGATGGGCATCAGCACGTTGGTCGTCGCCGTATTGCTGGTCACCTCCGTCAAGAAGGTCACCGCCACGCAGATGACCGCCATCATCGCCAGCACGTGCCAGGTGGTCACGGTCGACAACAGCTCGCCGACGACCTCGCTCAAACCCGAGGCGCCGAACGCCATGCCGATGGCCATGCCGCCGCCGAACAGGATGAGCAACCCCCAGGGGATCGTGTTGGCCGTCTTCCAATCCAGCAGGCGGCTGTCGCGCCCATCGGGGATGACGAACATCAGCAGGACCATGGCCAGAGCCACCGTGCCATCGCCCACCAGCGTCTTGCGACCGGACATCTCGACGCCCCAGAATCCCTCCAGCACGCCATTCCAGCCGCCGAAGGGTTCGGTGCGCGTGATCCACAGCAGCGCGGTCAAGGCAAAGACGGCCAGAACCCGCCGCTCAGCGGTGGTCCACGGGCCGGCCCGAGGGACCTCCAGCGGACGACCGGCACCGAGACCGCGCGTGACCCAGAGCCAGGCCAGGGGCACCAGCACGATGACCACCGGCACCCCGATCTTCATCCACTGCAAAAAGCTCCAGCCAGTGCCCGTGTGGGCCTGGTACTGGGCCATGAAGATGACGTTGGGCGGCGTGCCTACAGGCGTGCCGATGCCGCCGATATTGGCCGCATAGGCCACGCCGAGCAGCAGCGGCACGGCCAGCCGTTTGCGCTCGGTCTCACCGGCCTGTTGCAGCACCGCCAGGGCCACCGGCAGGAGCATCAAGGTGGTCGCCGTGTTGGAGATCCACATGCTCAACACCGCCGACGCCAACATGAAGCCCAATACGAGCCGCCTGCCACCAGCGCCACCGACCGTGCGCAACATGCCCAAGGCGACCCGACGATGGGCGCCGCTGCGCTCCATGGCCGTGGACAGGATGAAGCCGCCCAGCAGCAGGAGGATGAGCGGATGACCATAGGCGCGGGCGACCTTGCCATGGCTCAACACGCCGGCGGCGGGAAGCAGGGCGAAGGGGATCAGGGATGTGGCGGGGATGGGGATGGGCTCGAGGACCCACCACAACGCCGTCCAGGTGGTGATGGCGGCGGTGGCGGCAGCGGGCGTCGTGAGGCCGGCGAGTTCGGATAACAGCAGCCAGACCCCGCCGGCAGCGAGGGGGCCGGCGATGAGGGCGAGGTTGCGGCGGTCCATCGCGAGGGAGGGTAGCCGCAATCGGGTGCAGTCGGCCAGAGGGCGCCTTTGCGGACACGGTCACAGACACGGGGCGAGCGGAGCGAGACGAGCAGTGTGATACCTCATCACACTGTGAGTTGGGCACGGCCACCGCCAAAACCAACCCGCTACTTCGTCCGCAAAACCGTCACACCATCCCAGTCTTCGGGCACGCCTGCGCTGAGATGCAGGTGGCATCGATCCATGAACAGCCTCGTCAGGTCGTCGCCGGGATCGATCTGCTCGGCGCGGGCGAATGCGGCCAGGGCGTCGCCTGGCCTTCCTTCCTGGTACAGACTCCAGCCCTTTTCGAACTTCGCCAGCGCGTTCAGTCGGCGATCGAGTTCTTCGTCTGGCATGCCATCCAGCACCTCGTAGACCGTGACGGGGATCGTCTTGCCTTTCAGACGCACGCGGTCGACCCGTCGCGTGCGATACTTCTCCGGGTTGGACAGTCGCTCGAAGGTGAAGTTCGAGATGAGGATGCCCGCGCCGTAGCTCTTGGTCAGCGACTCGACCCGGCTGGCCGTGTTCACCACGTCGCCGATGACGCTGCAGGCCAGGCGCTTCTCCGCCCCGATGGTGCCCAGCATGATGGGGCCGGTGCTGATGCCGATGCCGGCCCGTACGGGGATCTCGCCGCGGGCGGCGCGCCGTCGGTTGTACTCTTCCAGTGCCAGGCGATTGCCGATGGCCGCGTCGATGGCCTCGTCCGCGCCGACCTTGTCGAACAGGGCCATGAAGGCGTCGCCGGCGTAGCTGTCGATGAAGCCGCCGCGGCGTCGGATGGGCGGCTCCATGTAGGACAGGTACTCGTTGATGAAGCGGAAGCTCTCCTCGGGGGTGTGCCCTTCAGCGATCGTGGTGAAGTCGCGCACGTCGGAGAAGAGGATCGACATCTCCTTGGCGGCGTACTCTCCCCGGGTCACCTCCAACACGCTCTCGCGGCCCAGGGCGCGCAGGAATTGCGCTGGCACAAAACGGGCGAAGGACTCGGCCAGCCGGCTGCACTCGATGGCGGGCGCCGCCTGGCCGGCCAGCGAATAGACCAGCTTGAGCGTGCCCGACGAGTAGGCACCCGGTGTGTGGCTGCTGAGCAACAACACGCCCAGCGTGCAGCTGCGCGTCTTGATGGGCACGCAGAGCAGGGACCGAACGCCGTTGGCCTTGTCCCCTTCGGTCTCCGACAGGTCGTCGATCAGCTCCGGCGAACATCGCTGTAGGACGCGCTGAACGATGCTGGATGGGTCCGCCCAACCGTGATCGGGCGGCAAATAGGGCTCACCAAACTCGGCCACGGCCACCGGCGGCGCGCCCGTCGTGCCGGTCAGCAGCAGCACGACACCACCGTCTGACGCCGCCACCGCCCGCGCTTCAGTCAGCGTCGTGGTCGCGATGCCCGAGCTGCCGGGATTCTCCATCAGTCTTTCGGCCAGGCCGTAGAGCAGGTTGAGTTCCTTGTATCGATCCAACCCCTCCCGCGCCACGGAACGCTTCTCGGTGTCCATGGTCACCAGGCGGCCGAGCATCTCGGCGACCTTCGGCGCGTCGTCGCCGCCGTAGACCCAGCCGACCTGTTCTGCCCCGCCCCAGATGGGCGAACCGGACTGGCCCTCGGGCGGCTCGGGGCCGAAGCGGAGCGTGCCGTCCGCGTCGACGAGGGAGATCGGCCCATCCGCCATGGCGGCCAGGTCTTCGACGAATGCCCTGAACGCCTTGCGGCGGCCAGTCAGGCGTTTCAATTTGGACGCTGCCATGGTCCTCAGTCGCCTCCCTCGTTGGTCGCAGTCGGGAGCGTGAAGATGAAGGTGCTGCCTTCGCCCGGTGTGGACTCCACCCGGATGTCCCCTTCGTACTGCTCAACGATGTTCTTGCAAATGGCCAATCCGAGGCCCGTTCCCTTGGGTTTGTCGGTGGCCGCGTCACCTTCGGCGACCTGGTGGAATTTGTCGAAGACCCGCTCCAGGTCTCGCTGCGGAATGCCGACCCCCGTGTCGCGCACCTGCACCTGTACCCACCCGGCGTCGCCCCTGGACGCGGTCACGGTGACCTGCCCCGTTTGGGTGAACTTCACCGCGTTGCCCAGGAGCGCGTCCAGGAGTTGCTTGATGCGCTTCCTGTCAGCGACCACCGGCACGAGGTCGTCCTGCACGTCGGCCTGCACGACCAACGAGCCATCATCGGGCAGCGCGGCCGACGCCTCCTGGACGCATTCCTCGATCGCGCCGGCCAGGGAGAAGGGTTCGTCATCCCACCTCACGTCGCCCGACTCGATCTTCACCAGGTCCATGATCTCGTCGACCAGGGTGGTGAGGTGGCTGGCCTGGGCCGCGATGATGCCGAGGTTCGTCTCCGCCCGGTCCGCCCGCCGGGCCAGTTTGTCGTCCGCTTCGGGCAGCGCCTTGCGCAGCCTGGCCACGTCGCGACGCACCAACGTGGCAAAGCCCATGATGGGCGTCAGCGGCGTTCGGAACTCGTGCGAGATCGAAGACAGGAACGCTGACTTGAGCCGATCGAGCTCCAACAGGTGGCGGTTGGCGGCCGACAACTCGGCCGTCCGCTCCTGCACGCGCAGCTCCAGTTCATCAAAGGCCCGCTGCAGCGCCCCTTCGGCCTCGGCCCGCCGACGCGCCTGGCGCGCCAGGTAGTGCGTGCCGAGCACGATGCCCAGCAGACCGGCCAGCCACCAGCCGATGTGCACGAACAGCAGCTTGTGGAACGACGCATCCTCGAGGGCACGCAGCGGCGCCAGGGCCACCGAGACGCTGAGCCCGCCACGTACATCGCCAATCTCGAGCTTCTGAGCCTCGTGGCACTTCTGGCACACCTTCTCGGCGCGCAACGGCTTCATGAAGCGCAGGAAGCTCTCACCGGCCATCGTCTCGACGCTCCATTCCTCGTCAGCGCCTTCGTTGAAGCGCATCAGGGCCCGCTTCTCCCACGCGTCCGGGGCGTTGCCCGGTCGCAACGGCTCGAGGCTGGTGGTGTGGCTGCGCACGCCCGGCAGCTCCTGCCGCTCGTGGATCAGGCGGGTCATATAGGCCGCGGTCACCCGCGTCAGGGTCGCGCCGGACGCCGTGTGGACCGCGCGGTCATCGGCTGGCAGGTGGGGGTTGGGCGGGATCGACGGGGTCTCGGCCACGTAGACGCCGCCCTGGTCCGTGTTCCACGTCGCGTAGGCCAGGTCCTTCTCGAAGGCCACCTTGGCGTTATGCCGCGCGATGTCCAGGGTCTCCTGCTGCAGATGCGAGCGATTCCAGAACAGGGATAGGAGCGCACAGGCGGTCCAGCTCGCGCACATGGCCCAGCCGAGCCAGCGAATTCGCCTGGCGAAGTCGGTGCCGTCTGCCCTGGCGAGACTGGTCATCGTCTGTGTCAATGAGGTCAGACCTCGATGCCGAGAACCTCCGACGCCTTTTCCACGATGGCGTCCGGGTCGAAGGGCTTGGTCATGTAGGCGTCCGCGCCGGCCTGGATGCCACGCTGGCGGTCGAACTCCTGCCCCTTGGCGGTCAACATGATGATGGTGACATCGTCCAGCTTCAGCTCCTGCTTGACCTTCTCGCAGACTTCGAAGCCGTTCATCTCGGGCATCATCGCGTCCAGGAACACCAGGTCTGGCGTCTCCTCCTGGATCTGCTCCACGCCCTCGCGGCCGTTGGTTGCGATGAGTATCTCCACCCCTTCGTCCTCGAAGTCCTCGAGGACCTGTTCCAACAGGGCCCTGATGTGCGGCTCGTCATCCACGATGAGAATCTTCGCACTCATCGCCGTCCTCCTTCGCCCGACCGGGCGTTCGACGTCGTTTGTGAGGCTGCCCGCGATACCTGCCCGGGCTTGCCGCCCTCCGTCGCCTCCCGCTCGAAGAGCAGGAAGAGCACGTGGGACAGCCCTTCGAGGGTGCGCAGCTTCTCGGCCACGTTCTCGGACTCGGACCGGTTGGTCTCCACGATCACGGCCGCCGGGCGCTGCGCCAGCGCCTGCCGGATGGCGTCGTCGCTGTCCCCGGTGACCAGGACCTCGTGATTTCTCGCCTGCAAGGCGTCCATGACGGTCTGAACTGCGGACTCGTCTTCATTGACCACGAGGATCTTACGCTTGGAAGTCTCCATCGACAGCAGCGCGTCGACGTGTCCCAGCAGGACCTCGGGATCGGCCGGCTTGGCCAGGTAGTGGTCCACGCCCAGCTGCCGCCCCCGCACGTGACTCTCCGTGGCCGACAGGACCAGGAGCGGGATGTCCTCGGTGGTGGGGTCGGTCTTCAGCACGGCGGCGGCCTCGTAGCCACCCATTCGCGGCATCATCACGTCGAGCGTGATCAGATCCGGCTTCAACTCCCTGGCCTTGTCGATGGCCTCCATGCCATCAGCCGCCTCCGCTACACGGTAGCCGGCGTCGGTGAGGACCTGGCGCAGCAACTTGCGAATCGCGGGCTCGTCGTCGACCACGAGAACGGTCTTGCGGTCCGGGCGATCGATCTCGCCGGTGATGGCCCTGGACCCGTCGACCAGGCTGACGTCTTCCTCGGCCACCGGGGGCCTGACCTGGTGCACTGCAGGCAGCGTGAACGAGAAGGTGCTGCCGACACCGACCTCGCTCTCGGCCCAGATGCGGCCTCCATGATGCTCGACAATCTGTTTGCAGATCGGCAATCCCAGGCCCGTGCCGGTCGGCTTGCCGGCGAGCACGTCGCCGACCTGCTTGAACTTTTCGAAGACCTGCTCGACCTCATTCTCGGCGATGCCGCTGCCGGAGTCGATCACGCTGACCACGATGTCACTTCCGTCGCGGCGGGCCTTGCAGGCCACCATGCCCTCGTCGGTGAACTTCACCGCGTTGGACAGCAGGTTGATGAGCACCTGGATCAGGCGGTCGCCATCGCCGACAACGTCTTCGAGGTCATCCTCTACCTCCTTGACCAGGTGGATCGAGGCCTTCTGGGTGAAGAGGGCAGAGGTCGCCGCGGTCGCGCGATCGATGATGTCCGCGATCGAGACCGGCTCCTCCTTCCAGTCGACCTTGCCGGCTTCCATCTTGGCCACGTCGAGCACGTCGTTGATCAGCGCCGTCAGCCGTTCGCCCTCCGAGATGATGATGCCGACGTTATCTCCGATCTGGCGCACGGATCGGGCGACCTTCTTCTCGCTCTGGTCCACCGCCGGGAAGACCACACGGGTCAGCTTCTTGTGGATGATCTTGGCGAAGCCGAGCACCGAGGTCAGCGGCGTGCGCAGCTCGTGGGAGACCGTCGAGATGAACTCGGTCTTCATCTGGTCGACCTCGCGCTCGAAGGTCGTGTCGCGGATCACGGTCACGCTGCCCGCCAGCCCGGGACTCTCACCGTCTGCGGACTGTCGGTGAATGCCGGTCGCCACCGCCTTGCCGAATCTGCCTTCGCTCAGGCCGATCTCTCCGTCGGCGGCCGCGCCATGGCTGCCTCGGCAGCAGTCCACGAGGTCGCCGACCTCGTCGCTGAGCTCGCGACATGGTCTGCCTGCGAACTCGCTGGCTCCGGTCAGGCCGAGCATGTTCAGCAGGGCGGAGTTGAGCCGGGCGATGCGGCCGTCGGCGTCCGTCACCAGCAGTCCGTCGGCGATGTTGTCCAGGATCGCGTTGAGGTTGGCGTTCAGGTGGACCAGCTCGTCGGTCCGCTTCTCGACCAGCTCCTCCAAATGCTCCTTGAGGAACACCAACTCGCTGGTGCGCTCCTCGAGCCGCAGTTGCTTCTGCTGGTTCTCCGACTCCAGCTGCAGTCGGCGCAGCATGGTCCCCGCCAGGCTGGCGATTCCGAGATACTCGTTGAGCAGGTCACCCGGGACGTCATCTCCCTGGCCGTGGGCGATGACCAGCGCCGCCTCCATGCCGAAGCCCCCGGCGATGGGCAGGATGACGACGGGGCAGGGCGCTTCGCCCGGACCCTGCACGGTGTCGAGGAAGCCCGACTCGAGCACCTCGACAATGTGCTCCCCAGCCGCGCCGAGCATGGCCTCGACGCTGCCTTCACCCGCACTCGAAGCGAAGCGCAACTCGCCGCCTTCATCGGGCGCGCACACGCCCGCCCACGTCGGCAGGGGGAAGAAGTTGACCATGGCCGCAGCCAGCTCGGCACGCGCGTCCTGACCCGCCAGCAGGTTGGTGATGTACTGCGCCGTTCGGATGAATGAATTAGAAGCCGATGGCATCTGTCACACTCGGCTGAATGAGGAGGTTGGAGATGTACAGGTCTTCGAAATCGTCTCTTTCGGCCAGGTTCACCATCTTGATGGCCTGCCGCATGGCCAGGAGTTCGGACTCTGCGTTCTTCGACAGCAGCAGCTGGGCGGCCCCCTCCAGGGCGGTGTTTCCGCACAGGTGCACATGCTCCAGGGGAAGCTCCGGCAGCAGGCCGATGGCCTGGGCATGGCGCACGTCCAGGTGCCGGCCAAACGTGCCGGCGACCAGGACCTCGGAGATGTCCACACCCTCGGGCGCCAGGTTGGACAGGATCGCCGCGCCCACCGCCACGGCCGCCTTCGCCCGCTGGACCACGTCCACATCCCTCTTCCTGAGGCGGATGTTGCCGCCGTCACCGAGTACGTCGTAGCCCGCCCGCGCGGCGTCGCCGGCGAGGCTGCCGCGGGCGTTGAGTTCGCCGATCTCGAGCAGGCAGGCGACCAGGTCCACCAGACCCGAACCGCAGACGCCGGTGGGCTCCGCCCCGGGCAGAATGTCGCAGACCAGGCCGCTGCCGTTGATCCCGACCCGGTGGATGGCGCCCGGTCCCGCCGGTGCACCGCAGGTGATTCCGCAGCCCTCGAACGCCGGGCCACCCGCCGCCGAGGTCGTCCAGATGGTCTCGCCATCCCACAACGCCATCTCGGTGTTGGTGCCGAAGTCGATGAAGAGCGAACCCGGAGGTCTCTGCATGATGTGGCCCGCCAGCAATCCAACGAGCAGATCGGAGCCGATGAAGCCGGCCACGGGCTGAACCAGTCGGACCTTTGCCTTCGCGTTCAGGCCCCAGTCCTTGAGCGGGTCGTCCTCTTCGCCGAGGGAGCAGTCGATGGTCTCGGACCAGTGCCTGGGATCGATCAACATCTCCGTATTGCGGCCGGCGAAGAGCGACAGGATCGCTGTGTTGGCCACAATCTCGGCGCGTACGATGCGCCTACGCGCGATGCCGTCCTGGATGGAGATGTTCTTGAGCGCCGTGCCGATACCGCCGATGAGCTGCTGGCGCAGCTCCTGGTAGACCTCCTGGGATTTCGAGGCGCCCAACAGGCGGGTGAGCACATCGGCGCCGAAGCTGCGCTGCGGGTTGGCCCCGTGGCGGCTGGCCACCCGCTCGCCGGTCACAAAGGAGTACAGCGCCACGCTGACGAAGGTGGTCCCGATGTCGATGGCCAGACCCAGAGGTTCGTGGTCGCCGAGGTCGACGAAATCAGTCGAGCGAATATCGCCGGATCGTTCGATCTCCGGACCGTTACAGGCAGTGCCCAGGCGGTCATCGAGATCGTCATCGTCCGGGATGCTCCGCCACTCGGTGCGAGGTGCCGGCGCCAGGACGGAGACCGTCATGTCGGCCTGCGGATGTACGCGGCACGCCAGGCGCTCGCCGAGCGCGATCTTGTCCGGCTCGATGTAGAGCTGCTCGACCTCAGCGGGCTCCCCGCCATCGCCCTCTTCGATCTGGACGCGACAGAGGCCACAGGCACCGTTGCCCAGGCAGGCGGCGCTGACCCGAAACGCGGTCGGGCTCAGCAGTTCGCGTACCGAGTCGCCCGGACTGAACGGGATCTCGAGGAGATCGGCCGTCGCCTCCTCGCGCTGATCGGCCTCGCCCTTGCGCGGCCAGCGGACTCGTAGAGTGGGCACTGCTACGGACCTCCAGGGACGTGGATTTCAGGCCAGGACCGCGGTCACCAGCGCGTCGATGTTCTCTGGCTTCGATTTCGGCGGGATCTCGCAGCCGCTCGACAGGATGAAGCCGCTGCGATGGGCCATGGCGTCGAGCAGTTCAACGGACTGTCTGGCGATGTCATCGGGGTCGCAGTTCTCGAAGTCCATCGGTCGGATGTTGCCGCCCACGCACGTCTCGGGCAGTAGTCGGGCCGCCTCTTCGCCGCTGACGTAGTAGTCGATGCAGGCCAGCTGCACGCCCGCTTCGACATAGCCGGGGAAGTTGGGCGCTGTGGGTCCAGCCACGGCGATCCAGTTGACCGCTCCGCCCGCCTCTGTGAGCGCCTGGAATACGCGCTTCAGCCTGGGCTGCTCGATCTCGCGGAAGAACGCAGGCGGCACCACCGCGGGCGAGCAGGAGGGGTTGAAGACGATGACCGCGTGTGCGCCGGCGTCGATCTGAGCGGTGCCGAAGGCGGTCGTCACCGCGGTGGCGAAGTCCATCAACTTCTCGAAGTCTTCCGGGTGATCCATGGCCAGGAAGAGTGCGTTTTCGATGCCCATCATCTGCGTGGCGATGGTCAACGGCCCCATCACGCAGCCGGTGACCATCATCTCGTCGCCAACCTCGCGGCGCAGGATGCTGGCGGCCTTCAGCAACTCTGGCATCCGGCCGTCCGTGGTCGGGTTGGGCACCTGCAGGCTGGCCAGGTCGGACCGATCCTGGACGACATGCCGGCTGACCGTTGCGTAGTCGTCGTGGGCGTACTCCAGTACGGATCCGACGGCCTCGGTCTCGATGTTGACGTCGGCCACCGAGTACACGACGTCGTAGCCGTAGCGCTCCATCGCAGCGAGCTGGCCCTTGGCGATCAACTCCCCATCGCGGATGTAGTCGCCCAGGGGCGCCCCGATGACCGTCGCGGCATGGCCGAAGACCTGCGGCATCGTGCAGACGCGATCAACCTCTCCGAATGTGACGCTGGCAACGGCTCTTTCCATGGCGTTCATGCGGCACCTCCACCAGTGACGGATGTGACGTAATCCGCACCATCGAATGCGGTCTCCGCGACGAAGTCGACGTTGAGAAGTTCGGGCGAGGCCTGCTTGAGGGCCGCGCCACCGGCGAGCACCTTGATGTGGCCCAGTCCGTGCTTCTCCAGGCGCGTCTTGACCGTCTTCACCAGCGGTGAAACCGACGTGATGAGGCCGCTGATTCCGACGAAGTCGGGCTCATGCTCGACAACGGTGTCGATCAAGCGGTCGACGCTGCAGTTCTTGCCGCAGTCCACCACTCGAAAACCGCTGCCCGTGAGCACCATCCTTAATATGTTCTTGCCAAGATCGTGGACGTCACCCTCCAGTGTCGCCACGACAACGGTCCCCAATCCCTGCGCCGCCGGTTCGTTGGCGGGGAAGAAGTGTTTCATCACCGTGGTGACCGCCCGGCCGGCGAGCATCACCTCGAGCAGGTTGAAGTCCTCGACGGTGCACTTGTCGTTCAGTGACCGCATGGCCACCTGAACGCCGTCCTGTACGATGGTCTTCGTCGTAACGCCAGCGGCGGCGAGCTCTTTGGCCGCCTCCAATGATAGCTTGCGATCGCCGTCCAGGAGCGCCGCGATCAGCTGCTCCATCGTGGACGACGCGGTGCCATTACCCTTGGTCATGCCCCCCCCTTCACGCCTCAACTCAAACGACAACAGTGTCTATAACGACATGTTCATACGTGCAAGGGTGCGCTGATGAGGCCTTGTTCTTACCGGGCGCGTCCAATGAGACCGCCAGGTTTTCGGGCCGTCCCGGTGGCACCCCTGACGCAGACCGGCTGATGAATCTGTTGGCACGCCGCTGGCGTGAGGCGTCCCGGCGGGGTAGATTGCCGCCCTGGAGCGAGACTTCGAATCCGGCGTAGACCAGGGCCAACCAAAGCGATGTTGCCAACCTGCCACATCGAATCGCTGGTTATTCCGGCGGCCGAGCTGCCCGTCGATGTGGACGAGGTCCGCCGACTGGCGCAGGCCGGTCCGCGGCCCCGTTGGCAGGCCGAGATCGACGCCGCCATCGACGAGGCCCGACAGTTGGCCCGTCCACAGGCGTGTTGGCGCTGGCTGAGCGACGAGCAGGCGCTGGGTTGCCTGGTCGAACCCACCCCAGTGCGAGACCTGCTCGTGGGTCGACGACGCTGCGGTTTCGTGGCCACCATCGGCCCGGCCCTGCCGCAACGGATTCAGACCTTCATGGACCGGTCTGACTTTCTGCGCGGAGTGTTGCTGGACGCCGCGGGGTCGCGCCTGATCGAGTCGTTCTGCAACCTGCTCGAGCGCCACTGTGCGCCAGGCGGTCAGTCGCAACGATTCAGCCCGGGCTACTGTGATTGGACGCTCCGCGGTCAGCGGCCGCTCTTCGATCTGCTGCAGCCGGCCTGCATCGGCGTGAGCCTGAAGGAGAGCATGTTGATGGAGCCGGTCAAAACCGTCAGCGGCCTCCTCATCCTCGGCGACCCCGAGGTCTTGCGCGTGCCGCCTCAGTCATGCAAAGAGTGTGACGCGCGGGGCTGTGAGCGACGCGCACCGGGTGGGGGGTGATGTGGAGATTCTGGGGCAGATCCAACAGGCCTTGATCGACGGATTGGACGACGAGGTCGGACAGTTGACCCGGTCCGCGCTGGACCAGGGGGTCGCTCCGGGCACCATCCTGCAGGACGGCCTCATCGCGGCCATGATGGTCGTAGGCAAGCAGTTCCGCGAGTATGAACTCTTCCTGCCCGACGTGCTGCTGGCTGCGCGCGCGATGTACGCCGGGCTGGCCTTGCTGGAGCCGCTGCTGGACGCCGGTGAGCGGCGCGGTCGGGGCACCGTGGTCATCGGGACCGTGTCGGGCGACCTGCACGACATCGGCAAGAACCTGGTCGGCATCATGTTGCGCGGTGCCGGTTTCGAGGTTGTCGATCTGGGTCGGGATGTGGCCCCCGAGACCTTTGTCGAGGCGGCTCGGAAGCACGACGCATTCGTCGTCGGCATGAGCGCCCTGCTGACCACCACCATGCCCGAGATGGCCAAGGTGGTCGCCGCGCTGGACGAGGCTGGCCTGGGCCACGTGCACACGATCGTAGGGGGCGCGCCGGTCTCCCCTGAGTTCGCCGCCGACATCGGCGCGGATGCGCACGGCTTCGATGCGGCCCGAGTGGTGGAGATCCTGTCGGCGTGGGTGACATAGGCAGGCGCACTCCACGGGTCCGAGCGTCGCCGGCGCGGGCGTTGCGCCAGGGGCCGTCCGCGCCAATGAGGAGCCACATGAAACATCCAGTGTTCTTTGTTCGATGGTTCGCCGCGGCAGCCATCGTGCTCGCCGCCGTTGCGGGATGGGGCCCCGTTGACGCGCTCGCCATCGAGCGCGGGTTGTTCGTCGAACTCGACGGCTTCCGCGGCGCCGGCATGGGAACCAATCCGACCCACATGCAAGACAACAAGCTCCAGTCGGCGGGCACGGCAAACCAGGCGGAGTACGTGCAGGCATATGGTTATCGGACGCCGCGGGCGTGGGGCGGGGCGGCGTATGTCGGCTATTGGCTGAGGGACCGGGTAGCGGTTGTCCTCGGCGCCTCCCATGCGACCTACCAGACCGTGCCGGTCGTCGCCCACGTGGCCGACAGCAGTGGCGGCGACCGCGTCGACACCACCACAGAAGAGATCTCCAACACACTGCTGACGCTGGGCGCCCGCCTGGCTGAGCCACTGGGGCCCGGTCGCCTGCGAGTCGGCGCTGGATTCGCCTTCCTGTTGCCGTACGAGATGACGACCGTGGAAGTGATTGGCAACGAAGGCACGTACACCACCCGGAGGGAAGTAGGCGCCAGCCTGATCGGCGGCTACGGCGCCATCGGGTGGGATGTGACGGTTTTCAAGGGCCTCTCTGCGGGCCTCGCGCTCAAGGTGCACATCGCCCAGTCCCGACGCGACGGCACGGTCGACAAGGTCAGGTACTCTCCGGAGTCGGGAATCGCCGAAGATGCGCAGACCAGGCATCGCATACGCTTCCAGCAGTCGGAGGTCCGGTCGACCACCGTTGGCAATCGGCAGGTGCCATCACTCGACAAGCCCTACTCCCAGGTCTTCGCCGACGCCCGCCTGTGCCTGGTGCTCGGCTGGGCATTCTGAACGAACACTGACGGCAGAGT
Organism: uncultured Enterobacteriaceae bacterium; assembly: GCA_964438735.1. Taxonomy (GTDB): domain Bacteria; phylum Myxococcota_A; class UBA9042; order UBA9042; family UBA9042; genus CAYTLW01. Next base: position 20,256 of record CAYTLW010000132.1, read on the forward strand.
GTGCCGGACGCTGGTTCGACGGTCCCGAAGCACTTCCCCAGTTTGGCGTCCAAGCCATGTGCCGCTTTGAGACGGTTCGTCCAAGGTGGTCGAGGGCGCAAGCCCGACGAGCCGCGAAGCGGCGGTATTC
>CAYTLW010000133.1:0-9795 GCA_964438735.1 uncultured Enterobacteriaceae bacterium
GGCAATCGGGGTTTATTTTTTGGGGTTCGGCCCTAAAAGTATTTTTTGGGGGCGGTGGGGGCTTCCGGAAGCCCCCTTGTTGCCGATGAGGGAGTGGCGAGATGGCTGGCAAGGCGCGCAAGGGCGGTGGTCCCCGGGTGGTCTCGGCGGAGTTCGTTGCCTCCATCGACCAGCCGTCGGGGTTTGATGCGAGTGTGCCCGAGGTGGCCTTTGGCGGGCGCTCCAATGTGGGCAAATCCTCGCTGCTGAACATGTTGTGTCAGCGCAAGGGCCTGGCCCGCACCAGCAAGACGCCGGGGCGGACCCAACGGGTCAACCTCTTCGATGTGCGACTGGCCGACCACAGCCATGTGCGCCTGGCAGATCTGCCGGGATGGGGGCATGCCAAGGTGCCGCGCCACGTCCGACAGGCGTTCGGCCCGATGATCGAGCGCTATCTCGTCGGGCGGGACAACCTGGCTGGCCTCTTCCTGCTGGTGGATGCACGCCGGGATCCCGATCCAGGACTCGGCGACTTTGCCGACTGGCTGGCCGAGCGAGAGGTCGCCGTCACGTTGGTGATCACCAAGGTCGACAAGATCGGTCGAAACCGGCGATTCGGCGCGCTGCAGCGGATCGCGCGTGGGTGCGGTGTGCCGGGCCGGGCCATCGCCACTTCGGCCAGTGAGAGCCTGGGGGCCGCCGACATCTGGCGCCGCATCGCGCAGCTGACCGCCGAGACGGCGCCCGGCGACCGGGGCGCAGGCGCGTGACCGCCGAACCGAACCTGCCCGACCTCGCGCTGCGGCCCCTTGTACCGGGCGACCTGAAGCGATGGCTCGCGCTGCAGGCGCATATCGCCGACCCCTACGACCGTCAGGCGCTGGAACAGGAGTTCAAACTGTCCCAGAGCAGGATTCTGGGCTACGTCAGTCGCGGCCATTTGCTGGGCGCATTGCTCGCCTGGCTGGTGGTCGACGAGCTACAGATCATGCAAGTGGTCGTCGCAGCCGAGGCCCGGCGCGGCGGGATCGGCAGGGCGCTGGTGCTTCAGTCTCTTCGCCGAAGCAGGGCGGCGGGCGCGATCACGGCCACCCTGGAGGTGAGAGCCAGCAACGACGCCGCCATCGCGCTTTATGCCGCCATGGGCTTTCAAGTGGACGGCAGGCGTCCGAGCTACTACCCCGACGGCGAGGACGCGGTGTTGATGCATCACGACTTGAGGGCGACGGTCTGAGTTCGACGATGGGGCTGGCGATCGGTGCTGGCGCCGGCGATCTGCATGCCCCATACTCCCGCCTTCTCGCCTCGCAGGTGCATCGATGCCCACCACTGCATTGCAATCAGGCGTCTACGCGATCCTCGACATCGACCGGATCGCGCCACTTCTGCCCGACGATCCCGACGAGGAGTTGGAGCTGGTCCTGGCATACGGCCGTGCCGCGGCAGCCTCGGGTGCCTGCGCCCTGCAGCTGCGACTCAAGTCTGCACAGCCCCATAGCCTGTACCCGCGGCGACTGTACGCGGCCCTGCTGGAGGCGTTCGGCGACCGTCTACCGGTGTTGATGAACGACATGCTGCCCGTGGTGGAAGGCTTCGTGGGCAGAGCCGGTTGCGGCGTACACGTAGGCCAAGGTGACGCGTCACCGATCACGGCCAGACATCACCTGGGCGATGCGGCTTGCATCGGTCTGTCGACCCACGACGTGGCGCAGGTCAGTGCGGCGGGACCGCTGCCGGTCGACTACATCGGATTCGGACCCCTTCGGGCGACGAGCGGCAAGGAGACGACGGATCCAGCGGTGGGTTTCGATGGCTTGCAGGCTGCATTCCTGCATTCGGAGCATCCCATCGTGGCCATCGGCGGCTTGGATCGTTCCGACATCCCCGCCGTACGAGACGCCGGGGCCCATGCCATGGCTGTGATCGGGGCATGGCTGGGGCCGCCCGACGAACCTTGGGATCCGCAGGAAGCGGAGCGCAGATTTGGCGCCATGGCGGCCACGTGGGCGGGGCTGATGGCGGATGCCGAACGGGGCATTGGCGGAGGAGCATGAGCGAGACGTGGACAATCAAGCGGATCCTGACCTGGTCCGAGGGCTTTCTCAGCAAGCGGGGCTCCGACTCACCGCGGCTGGACGCCGAGCTGCTGCTGGGCGAGGCGCTCTCCCTGCGGCGACTCGACCTGTACATGCACTTCGATCGGCCGCTGCAACTCGATGAACTGGCGGCATACAAAGCGCTGATACGCCGCCGAGCCCGCCACGAACCCGTGGCCTACATCCTCGGCCGAAAGGGGTTCCACGCCATCGATCTGGCCGTCGGCCCCGGCGTGCTGGTCCCTCGCCCGGAGACCGAGTCCCTCGTTGATCGCGTGGTCGAGTTCGCCGCCGATGCCGACGCACCGGATGGACTCGTACTGGATCTCTGCACCGGCAGCGGCGCCATCGCGTTGGCCCTGGCTGAAGCGTGGCGCACGACCGAGCCGCAACGCGCAATCATCGCCAGCGACATCAGCGAGGACTGCCTGCGCTGGGCGCAAAGCAACGCGTCGGACCTGGCGCCCGACTACCCCATCCAGTGGCGACAGGGAGACCTGTTCTCCGCCCTGCAGGCGGGCGAGCGCTTCGCGGCTATCGCCACCAATCCGCCCTACGTGCGCCACAAGGACCTGGCCCGACTGGAACCCACAGTCCGCGATCACGAACCGGCTCTGGCGCTCGACGGCGGTGAACGAGGCCTGGATGTCCTGCAACGGATCGCCGACCAGGCCATGGCATGGTTGTTGCCCGGTGGCCTGCTCGCTATCGAACTGGGCAGTCGTGAGCAGGGCGAGATCGTGGTGAACGGATTGGCTCAGGCGGGAGGGGTCGGAGCCCGCTACGAGCCCATCGGACCCGGGCCCACGGGCCTGGTGATCGTCCGATCCCCCGCGCAGGTCTCGCTGGCTGTCGCAATTTGAGACGGTTGACCGCGGAAGCCGTCACCGGGGTCGGCGTTCAGTCCACCATCCGGTAACGCTCGGCCAGCTCGTCGGGCACGTGTTCGAGCCAACAGATGTGCTGGTGGTCATCGACTCGATAACGCAACTCACCGCCACCGCGAAAGTCGTCCACCTGCAGGCAGTAGCGCGCCGTCCACAGGCCGTCTTCACCGCTTTTCGGCCCTGAGACCATCTCGAAGTGAATGCGAGGCGGGCAGCGCGAAAACCACTCGACGGCTTCGTCGACGCCGTGGAATTGCTCGACCACCTGGCCGCGCCACTCATCGTTGCCGTGGCGCAGGATCTCCACGTCCTCGCTGACCGCGGCGCGGACGACGGCAGCATCCAGTGGCGCGTTGAGCGCCGCCAGCCAGCGATGAAGTGCGTCGGTGGCGGCGACCAGATCATGGCTCATCACGGCACTCCCAGGCAGCGACCGTTCTTGCAGGCGGCGTCGATGGGCGCCGCCCCCCGAACCAGGCGGGCTTTGTTGATGTAGGTCGCCCGGGCGCCACAATCGGCGTCCTTGTCGCAGCTGCAGAAGGCGTATTCCGGCGCATCGAAACACAGCCTCGCGGCGGCGCATATGCGGCGTTCATCCTGGCCGCATGCCTGGAGATGCCCGGCCTTTGCAGCGCACGCGGAGCCATTGCCGAAACGCTTGATCGAGGCGCAATTCGGCGGCTCCAACGGTCCGGGATTGGCGCTCTCGGCCTCGGGCGTCGAGCACGCGACCAGCAAACACGGGACCAACAAGAGGGCGGCCAGCGGCCACATCGCCCTCACGGCTGGACCGCGTAGCGATAGAGGGTGAAATCGGTCAGCACGACCAGCTCCTGCTCGCCATGCATGGCCACATCCACCAGGTCGGAGGACTTGACCGAGAACGAAGGCGTGACGCCGAAGGCCGAGGCCACGTTCACCACATCCCAGACATCGCCGTTGCGCTTGCGCAGCTGACCCTTCAGACCGGCGGCCCAGACGCGTTCGTGATCCAATCCGTCCAGCGAGGTGAAGCCCTGCTTCCAATTGAGGGCATCCGACGAGATCGGCGCGAAACCGGAGCCATCGTAGATGGCAACAAGGGGGGCCCCGATGCCACCGGCGACAAATACCCGGCTCTTGGGATCTGCGTCGGCGCCATTGGCCAGCCAGATGTCAGACGCCACGCCAGGCAACGGCAGGCCCTGCCATGAATCGCCCTTCTGTTTCAGGACCAGGGACTTGGCGCCGACGGCCTGGTCGGCGACCAGCCACGGCACACCCTTGGCGTCCACCGCCACGCCCACGAAACTGGCGCTGCCGCCGATCTGCGTGCCGCCATCCGCCGCCACAGTCACCGCCTCGGACAGCCAGGTGGCCTCCTTGTAGCGCCATGCATTGCGGCCATCGCCTACGGCCCAGATGGCGCCGCCGTCGCCGGCGATGGCGCGGAAGGTGACCGGCTGAGCCGGATTCACCGGGGCTGGCTGCCAGTCCTGGCCGTCGTAGAGCAACAAGGCGTTGCCTGCGCCGCCGACGACGATTCGACCGTCGCTGGCGACCCATACCGCGCGCAGGTTCGAGGTGCCGATGCCCGGAGGCGACATGTCGGTAAAGGCGCTGCCATCGAAACGCCAGACCCTGGCTTTGTCGCCGACCACGACATAGCTGCCGGGCTTGCCCGGAACCGCCGCGAGAGCGCGCATCTTGATGGGATCCTCGGGCTCATATCGACGCCATTGGAGGTTGCCCTTGGCCACATCTTCAACGACGTCGCCGGCGACGTCCTCGCTCACCTCGGCGCCGGCGTCGGCGGCGGAGTCCGTGGCGTCTTCGGTGTCCTCTTCGCCATTGCAGGCGCCGAGCGTGGCCACGATGAGGAGCAGGACGAAGCCGCCCACGCTACTTCGATGCCTCCATCCGCTCGGGGATCTCATGGCCTTGCCTCCTTGCATCTCGTGCGGGCTCGCCGGAGGTCCCAGACTAGCCGGCGCTTCCCACGCTGGTCAAAGTCCAGCGCGAGGCACACCTGGACGCACGCATCGCCTCTCGCTGATGGGGGTGCACGGACCCCAAATCGATCGCCTGCGCGCCCGTGCGACCTTGCTCCCGCAGCAGCGCAGGGCTAGGTTTCGCATGCGGTAGTACGCCGCATGTGAGGCCCGAAATGCCCGATTTGACTGCCAAGCCGAAGCCGAAGCCGAAAAAGCCAAAGGTGGAACCGCGTGATCTCGCCGATCCCCGCTTGCGCGACAAGCACCAGGGAGCGGATTGGGGCTACAATAAGGCGGGCCAGGACCCCAAGAACAAGCTGTTCTATTACGGGGTCAAGGCGACCGATGTCTTCCAGGGCTCGGTGGCGGATTGTTACTTTGTGGCCGCCCTGTCCGCGGTGGCCGCCGAGTCACCCGAGCTCATCGAGCAAGGCATCATCGACCAGGGCGACGGCACGTACAAAGTCCGCTTCTTCCAGAAGAAGAACTACTGGGAGCGCAACTACCAGTCGGTCTGGGTCACCATCGACGGCGACCTGCCTACCCAGCATGGCGCGGACGAGACCCGCTACGCCAAAGGCCAGAAGACCCGCAAAGGCGGTCGCGAGCTCTGGCCTTCCCTGTACGAAAAAGCGTGGGCCACGATGAAGGGCGGCTACGACAAGGTCGGCGAAGGCGGCTCAACCGCCGGCGCGCTCGAAGCCCTGTCCGGCAGCCGTGTGTCCTATGCCAGCACCAAGACCACGCCCGAAGACGTGATGTGGTCCAAGCTGAAAAAGGCATCCGACAACGACCAGGCGATGGCCGCCGGCACCCATGGCAAGAGCGACGAGTCCGACGAGCTGTACAAGGGCACCCGACTGTATGCCTGGCATGCCTACACCGTGCTGGGCGTTCGCGAGAAGGGTCGCGGCAAGAACAAGAAGAAGATGGTCAAGATCCGCAACCCATGGGGACGGGTCGAGCCAGGCAGCGACGGCAAGGACGACGGCGTCTTCGAGTTGACTCTGGAGGACTTCATGAAGTTCTACTCCAGCGTCAACATCGCCAACATGCCGTAGCCCCCCACCCGAGCATCGTCGATGGATTCAGCACAGGTCGTCCGCCACGGCCCTGAGGACGTGCCGCTCGCCGAGCGGGTCTGGCAACTGGACGCAGGCGTTCGCCTGGAGGTGCTGCCGGGCACCTACCGTGGCCCGATCGCCCTGCCCCGCGACATCGAGATCCAGGCCGCTGGCGGCATGGGTAGCGTCACCATCGAATCGACGGCGGGCGGCACGCTGTCCGTAGAGGGCGCCGAACAGGTCGCACTCAACGACCTGGTGCTCCGAGGCCCGGATCGCTCCATGGGGGCGGTCCTGCGGGTCTACAACGAGGCGCGTATCCAAGCTCGGGGCTGCATCTTCACCGGAGGCCGTGGCCAGGGTGAAGGTGGCGGCGCCATCGACGTGCAGCAGGGGCATATTCGGCTCGATGGTTGCCGCTTCACCCACAATGTGGCCATGCAGGGTGGGGCGTTGCGCGCTTCAGGTGCGGTGTACGTCGAAGTGCGCAACTGCGTATTTGCCGACAACGGGGCGGCCGGTGTCGGTGGCGGCGCTGTATTCGCCAACCAGGGCGCTGAGATCCATCTGGTCGGCTGCACCTTTGTCGGCAACAAGGCCCCCATCGGGCGGGCGGTGTTGGCAGGCGGAGATGCGCTCGGCGCGGCCACGATAGAGGCGCGCAACTGCCTCTTCGCCGCTGGCGAACCCGAACTCAGCGCCACGGCCATCGAGCCAGGCCACCTGGCCTTGCACCACTGCGTATTGCCGGCGTTGCCCGACGACCTTCACGCCGCTATCACCGTCGGCGAAGGCGTGTTGGAGCGGCGCGTGGACGTGGCCAGCAGCGGCCCCGGCGCCTGGTCGGCGACATTCGACGGCCTGCTCGTCGGCCTGGGTGATCCCACCGCCTTCGAAGCCGACGAAGCCGATCTGCATGGGCGGGTGCGCAGCCGCATCCTTGTCGGCGCGGTAGGCTGATCGGCAGCGCGATCTCAGGCCAATGTCACAACTGTCGAGCCGCTGCTCTCGGCGGCCGGGACCAGCGCCAGTTGGCCATCCGCCACCAGCACGCCCATTCTGGAGCCGGCTTTCAGTTCGCCGCTCAGCACGCGTTCGGTGAGGAAGCCTTCGACCAGCTCTTCGACCCGCGTCCGCAGCGGCCGTGCGCCCAAGGCGGGATCCACGCCGCCGGTTCCCACGACCAGGTCGACGACTGTGTCGTCGAAAGAGACTTCGATCAGCCGGCTCTCGTAGAGCGTGGCGGCGCTGTTATCCAACAGGCGGCGGACGATCTCGGCGCCAGCGGAGTCCTTGAGTGGGTGGAAGAGCACCGGATCGTCAATGCGACCCCAGAACTCGGCCGGCAGCACCTTGCGCACGCGCTCGAAGACCGCCTGCTCCAACTCCGCCCCCGGCGCCTGGACCTGCGCCGGCGCACCGAAGCCGATCTGTCGGGGACCGCTGCCCGCCATCAGGGGCTCGGCGCCCTGCGAGGTGGTCATGACGATGATGCTGTTGCGCATGTCCAGCTGCTGGCCGTGATTGTCGACGATGCGCCCCGAGTCGAGGATCTGCTGCACCAATGAGATCACCTCTGGCGCCGCGCGATCGATGTCGTCGAAGAGCAACACCCGGTAGGGCCGCTTGTGCATGGCTTCGGAGAGCAGACCGTGTTGCTGGTGGCCAACGTATCCGGGCGGTGAACCCACCAGGCGAGCCGCGCTATGGGACTCGGTGAATTCCGTCATGTCGAAGCGCACCAGGGCGTCATCGACCATGAATAAGGCCTCAGCGAGCGCTGCGGCGGTGACCGTCTTGCCGGTGCCCGGCGGCCCGGCGAACATGAACGAGGCCAGCGGTCTGTCGCCCGCAAAGCCGGCGTAGTTGCGCTGCACGCGCTTGGCGATGCGGGCCATGGCCGCATCCTGTCCAACGATCCGTTTGCCAAGGTCGGCCGCGAGATTGCGAATCCGGCTTCGCTCGTCAGCGAGCAGTCGATCCATGGGCACGCGGGTCAGGGTATGTACGGCGCGCGCCACGTCATCGCTGCCAACGCGCTTCTTGCCCTGCCGTTTGGCCTGCGCGCCGGCTCGGTCCAATACCGCAATCGCCTTGCCGGGCAGGCAACGATCGGTCACGAAGCGTTTGGACAAGTGCACCGCGGAGACGATGGCTTCATGGCTGAAGGGCAGGCCGTGATGACGGGCATACAGGGGGGCGATGCCGCTGAGTATTGCGCACGCTTCCTCGACACCCGGCTCCGGCACTTCGACGAGCTGCAGCCGGCGCTCCATGGCCGGATCCTTCTCGATGTGCTGGCGGTATTCCGCCCGGGTCGTAGCGCCGATCAAGGGAAACTGGCCGCGTGCCAGGGCGGTCTTGAGATCGTTCGCGGCGTCCAGCGGACCGTCTCCGGCCCCGGCGCCCATGAGCGTATGGATCTCGTCGATGAAGACGATGATTCGGCCAGCGCCGGCGGCCACCTCCTCGCGCAGACGACCCATGCGCTCGGAGAATGCGCCGCGAAAAGAGGTCCCTGCCAACAGAGACGCCACCTGCAGCTCAACGATCACCGCCTCGCCCAGGTGGCCGAACAGATCCGTGCGCCCGGCGATCTTGGCCGCAAGCCCCTCGGCGATGGCAGTCTTGCCGACCCCCGCCTCGCCGACCAGGCAGGGGTTGTTGGTCTCGCGCATGAGCAGCACATCGATGACGGCATCCACCAGGTCGTCTCGACCGATCAGTGGCGTGATCTCGCCCGCGAGGCCGGCGCGGGTCAGGTCGCGGCCGAGTTCGCAAAGGGTGGGGAACTTCTCCGGGTCCAAATGGAAGATCCGGCCCTGGCGGTCGTCCGATTTGGCATCGACCGTAGCGGATGGCGCCTTCGTCGCCGGAGCGGGCGCGGGTTTCTTCACGGGTGCAGGATTCTGCGGGCGGGGCGGGCGCGGCTGGCGCTCCACCGTCGCCTGGCGTCCTGTCTTGGACAGGCGACGCAACGCCCTATCCGTCATGTCGACGTCCGGCGAGCGCTCGCGCGGCACGCGGCGCGGCGGTCCCTCGGCGTCCGGGGCAGCGGGGGGTTCCACGACGACGGCCGGGCGTCCGCTGGCCGACGGACGTTGCCGCTCATCCAGCTGGATGGCCCGCAATCGAGTGGAGCTGGCCCGGTCGATTCCCTGCGTCAACTGGCCGATCACGTGGGCGCGTAGCTCCGGCAGGTTCACACCGGCGCGGCGCAGTACGCGAGAGGCGTGGCCGCTGCGGACACGGAGCAGGCTGGCCAGCAGGATGGTCGAATCGACCTCATCCGCCTGCGAACTGTCGACCAGCAATTGCGCGTTCTCCTGCACCTGGATCAGTACACCTGGAGACTCCGCGCGCCGCGGGGCTGCCTTGTAGGTGCGCAGAACCCGCTGGTCGTCCACGCCCCTCTCATGAAGGGCGTCGCGCGCCGTGCACGGGGTGACGTAGATGGCAAGAAGGTAATGGACCGAGGTGAGGGGTTGCCCTGCCATGCGGGCCATGTCTTCAGCATGGGCAACGATGGTCCGGACTTCCGGCGCCAACCTGTGCCACATGCCCGCCTCCGATCGCACGGCCGGGCGCTGGTACCGGCTGCAGACTCCCCGTATCGGGGATGGGCCAAGATGACGTGTCCTGCGTCTTTTTGAAAGCCCTCATCGGGCCATTTGGGAGCGATCTTCGACCCAGGTCGGGAATGCAGACACTCAAAAAGAAGCCGGGGGGGGGTGGGACCCCCCCCCGCCCCGGGGAGGCGCGGGGGGGGGGCCGTTTGTTGGGGGGGCCGTTT
>CAYTLW010000133.1:9805-19790 GCA_964438735.1 uncultured Enterobacteriaceae bacterium
TTTTTGGGTGTGTGCTCCCCCCCTGGTGGTTATGCCCCACAATAAAAACCCGCGGGGGGGTTGTCCACCCCCCCGCCGGCCCTGATTCGAGAGTGAGAGTCAGACTTTGGAAGGGGTCACGTTTGTTTCGCTCGCAGCCCGCGAAGGCGTTCGTCTGGCACACTCCCTAACAATGGGCCGACGACAACACGAGACGACTCCGCGCGACCATGGGACACCTACGGCTCGAGGCCGTGAGTGGTATGGAAGATGGTACGTGGGGTACATCATAGAAGTCATAGGGATGCTGCTCACTCTTGTAGCCCCTTAAAAACGCAAGAAACATGCCGGCGCCGCTTAAGTGCGCAAATTGGCTTGAATTCCTATGCCTATGCGACCTTCGTAGCAACCGGCGCATGTCTGAACATGGGCGCAAAACTCGCGGACTGTCTCATTTAGATGCACACGCGTGTCAAAACGAGGCATCCACCTCTGCTGCGGGTCGGGAAGTGGGCATCGCTCGCCAAACGACGATGCGCACATGGCCCGCCTGCTCGACGGAGACCCGAGCCCGTGGGCCGACTGTGACCATCTCGCCATCGATGGCGACCACGTCTTCGTCCTCGCCATTGATCCACGAAAGGCGATGGTGAAGCCCGTAGTGCATCCGCGGTCCGGCGGGCATGTAACCGCGAATCATCGCCAACATCGACGCCTGTGTGGCGTATGCACCCAGATCGCTGAGCGCTGCATGGAATCCATCACGCGAAACCGCCCGCACACCGGGGAAGGGCCGAATGCCGACGAAGAAGCCGGGCAGTGGGCTGAGAATGCCGGCGGTCATCGAGGGCATATCGAGGAATCCATCGTCCAACTCGAAGGGGCCCGGCAAACGCCGAAAGCGGTCGCCGGCCAGCTGTTGCAGCGCCAGACGAACAAGCAACTCCGCCACCGCGGGCGGTCCTGCGCGCGCGCTCTCGTCGTAATCCCGGTGGGTCCGGGCGACTGCGCCGAGACTGACCGTCACGCCGACGCGATCTGGTTGACCATCCACCGCAAGTCGCAGCACCGGCATCAGGTGCAGCCGTCGGACGCCACGTGTCCAAGCGTGCAGGATCCGCGGGGCCAGCACTTCCGGCCGTCGCAGACCCACCAATGCGCGGGCCGTGGTGTTGATATCTCCGGCCGGCAGGACGAGCAGGGGCGGCACCTGATCCAGGCGACCGGCCGCATCCAGGCGGGTCAGCAGATTGAGCAGCGTGCCGTCGCCCCCCGCCACCACCAACAACTCGGTGCGGCGCTCCTCAAGGGTGGAGATCAGGGCGTCGACGTCGTCTTCTGAATCGCTGACCACCAGGCGCATTCTGGGCGAGGAACCGGCCAGAGCGTGGGCGATCTCGGCCCCGTGCGAGCGACAGGCAGAAGGGTTGATGAGAGCGACGATCATCAATGGCGCCAGGCGCTGAAGGGATCGGCCAGTGCACCGGGGACCGCCCAGCCGGAACCCGGACTGTGGCCGATTTATCCAACGGCGCCGAAAGGCTTGTCAAATGCGCCCCGCCAGTCGCAGGCTGGAGCTGGCAGGGCGTATCCGCTCGCCGACCAGGGGGCGGAGTTGCACGATCTCATCGATGAGGACCTGGATTTCCTGAACGATGGCGGGCCCGATGCCTCGGCCGGTCCCGCTGCGCTGAACGCCGCGCTGGAGCGCTGGCGACCCGAGATTCTGTCCTGGTCCGCCGCTGCAGGCGCCGCCCGGAGCCCGGAGACGCCGCGAGCCCGGGGGCCCAAGGGCCGTTTGCTCTGGCAACAGGAGATGAATCTGCACGTTCGACATCTTCACCAGGCCATGGTCGCGGACGGCACGGAGTCGCTGGGCGTGTATGCGACCTGGGCCCGTCGACGCCACGAAGCCGGACAGATGCAAGCGCAAAGCATGGAGCGTACGCTCGCGATCCTGTGTGAAGGGCTGGCGCGGCACCTGGAGGCGGCGCACGCGCAGACGCTTGTGCAGGCTTTGACTGGAGCGTTTGACATCGAGGCGCCGCCGCACGTCGCAGAGTACCTGGGATTGGGGCGGCATTCGGCCAAGGCGGGACCTGTCACGCGGGGTTGAGGCGGCGATCGCGAGGGCGTTATGAAGATCGCAACGGCTGGTCGCGCGTCCGTGCTCCAGACCGCTGCCGCGATCGTGAGCCCGCGGGGCAAGCGATGGCTGCGGCGTTCGACAGGGCGGTGCCGGGACCCCGCCGCCGCCCCCAGGTTTCGCCGATCGGCGTTGCCTTGGTCGCAGTTTCGCGCTAGTTTCGCGGCCCTTGAATTAGAGCCAGGGACAGGTACGACCCGATGAAGATCTCATGTCCAGCTTGCAATGCCCGGTACCGGATTCCGGACGACAGGGTCAAAGGCAAGAACCGCATCTTCAAGGTCAAGTGCAAGCGTTGCGGTAGCACCGTTCGCGTTCGCGGCCTCGCCACGGATGGCGACCTCGGCCGCCAGACCATGCCTTTCAACCTTCAGATGCCCGAGCCGGCCGCAGCCACGCCCCAGCGGGTGTGGTTTGTGGGTATTGACGGCAAACAGGTCGGTCCGCTGACCGAGCAGGAGGTGATCGAGCACATCGGCGCCGCCCGCCTCGGACCGGATGACCTCATGTGGCGCAAGGGATTCAGCGCCTGGACGCCCGTGCGCGAGGTCGCGCCCTTCCACGACCTGGTCGCCGCTTCTGCGCCGAGCGTGGCGCAGCCCGCCGGCAAGAAGCACCGGCCACGGCGCGCGCAGACGCTGGAACTCAGCGCCTCGATGATCGAGCTGCTGGTCAAGCTCGACGAACGCACCGACCACGGCGCCGACGCCGACGCACCCGCCGACGGCTCACAGCCGCCCGAGCTGCCCGACGGCGAGCCCGCCGCTGAGGCCGAGGCCCTACCGCCGCTCGCAGAAGAGACCGCGCCGCCGATTCCGGACGACGAGGACGTCGCCGCAGAGGCAGCTGCAGCTACCGAGGCCATCACAGCGCCGCCCGTACAGGACGCCGACGAGCAGCCCCCTGTGGTGCCCGTCGCGGCCAAGGTCGAGGCGACGCCGGATACGGCCGACGCCGCCGTGGACAAGGCGTTGGACGTGGCCACCGACCGGTCGGCCGGCAAGGTCAGCCTGCCCGGTCAGGCAGCGGTCGAGGCCAAGAAGGGCAAGAGCAAGAAGGGCAAGCGCGGCAAACGCGGCCGGGCCAGCAAGCGAAAGACGCCGGCGGCCGATGACCGGGCAGCGCTGGGTTCGTCCGCGTCTCCCAGCGGCAAGATCGCCAGCCTGTCCAGCAGCGCCCGCCCCGCCGCCAAACCCGATCGGAAGAAGAAGGCGGCCGTCAAGCCTGCCGCCGCCGCACGACCGGGCGCTGCCAAGCGCAAAGGCCCGCCGCCCAAGAAGAAGAAGAAGGGTGGCGCCGGTTGGTTCATCGCCCTGCTGATCGTCGCAGCCATCGTCGCTGTCGGCATCTACATGGGCAAAAAGGTGTGGGATAACCGATCGCCCACCCGCGTGCCTCCACAGGAAGTGGCGGCTGCCCCGACGGCACCGGCTGAGACGCCGGCGCCAGAGGTGGAGACCCCGCCGATCCCCGAGCCCACGCCACCGCCGGCCGTCGATGCCGGCGCGCCAACCGCACCGGATGCCGGGGCGACGGGCGGTGATGCCACCAGCGAGATGGCCGCGGATGCGGGCGTGAGCACGGCGGATGGGGGCTCAGCCCCGCAACCTGATGCCGGCAGCGTCGCAGCCGACAACCCGGCAGAGGCCGAAGCTGCGCCCGAGGTGGCCAAGGACGAGCCAAAGTCCAAGCGAAGTTCGTCTGACGACGCAGAGCGCCGACGCGCGCGCCGTGAGGCGCGTAGTGCCACCCCATATTCGAAGCCGATCAAGGTAGAGCCGCCGCCGCCGGCCAAGAAGAAGGAGATCGACGATATCGACCGACTCCTGGCCCAGGCGAAGAATCGCTCCAAGCCCCAGCCCAAGGCCAAAGCCCCGCCACCGCCGCCGCCACCGCCGCCGCCGGTCAAGAAGAAGAAGGCGCCCAGCATGGACGACATCGATCGGCTGCTTGCGGACGAGAAGAAGAAGAAGAAGGCGCCCCCGCCGCCGCCCGCCGCGCCACCGAAGGCTCCTGTCGCCAAGGGCGGCCTGACCAAAAAGCAGGTCAACGCGGTCGCCGCCGGTGCGCGCTCCAAGATCATGCGTTGCTACTTCATGCACGCAGACGTGGACGGCAGTGAGACCCTCAAGGTCGAGTTGCGGATCGGTGGCGACGGCCACGTGATCAGCGCGCGGGTCCGCGGCAAGCACTCCAGCGATCAGGTCGGTTCGTGCGTAACGAGTGTGGTCAAGAAGTTGCGCTTCCCGCGCAGCGGTGGCGCCTCGTCCAAGCACCAGGTGCGCTATACCGTCGGTGGTTGAGTTGCCGCCGGCAGCCCCACAACGCGATCGGCTGAACCCGGCCATCGGAGGCTAAATGTCCACCTTCATCGCGCCCCGGGGTGGCAACATCGAGGTCGTCTGCGGCCCGATGTTCAGCGGCAAGAGCGAGGAGCTCATCCGCCGACTGCGGCTCGCGGTCATCGCCAGGCAGCGTGTGCAGGTCTTCAAACCGACGATCGACCGCCGATACTCGGACGAGGAGCTGGTCAGCCACTCGGACTTCCGCATTTCGGCCCGCTGCGTGGACACCTCCGAACAGATCATGGAAGCGTTGGACTATCGCACCGAGGTGTTGGGCATCGACGAGGTGCAGTTCTTCGACGACGGCGTGGTCGAGGTCTGCGAACGCCTGGCCAACATGGGCAAGCGGGTCATCGTCGCAGGGTTGGACACCGACTACCTCGGCAACGCGTTCAAGCCCATCCCCGAATTGATGGCGGTCGCTGAGTTCGTCACCAAGCACCTGGCCGTCTGCATGCGCTGCGGCTCGCCAGCCAACCGCTCACAGCGGCTGCTGGGCGGCGGCGACCTGGTCGAAGTGGGCTCCTCAGAGTCCTACGAGGCCCGTTGCCGACGATGTTTCGAGCCCGAGGCACAGCGCCAGATGGAGATGGTCGCCTTCCGCAACCAGGCCATGGCGGTGCCGCGACGACGCGACAGCGAAAAGAGCGCCGACGACAGCGCAGCGCAGGACCGCGCGCCGTGACTCGACCGGTCGCGCGCCTTCACCTTCGATCCGGCGCAGAGCTGATCGCCGAGCCTTTCGATGCCCGGTCTCAGGCGGTCGTACAGGCCTTTGTGGATGCCGGCAGAGAAGGCGGCCTGGATGGCGGCCTGGATTTGCAATGCGCCGCGGGTCCGCTCTGTCACGGGCACATCTGGGATCGGCTGGATGCCATGCTGCTGGCCTGGCTGTCGGCGCTGGACGAGATTCAGACGGGCACGGGGGCCGCGATTGCGCGCTTCCCCGATACGCGCATTGAATGCGAACTCGTCGCGGTACAACCGGGGCGGGCTCGAGTGGTCTACGAGGATGTGGACGCGACCGTCGATGTGGCCGAGCTGCAGGTCGTGATCGAAGAGGCAGCGGCGCGGTTGCTCGCAGCCGCCGGCGAGAGCGGCCAGACCACATCAGACCTGGCCCGGCTTGCGGCCCGGCCTGGGGTTCGAAAGGCCAGCGGCGATCCATCGGGGTCCAACCCCAAGGGAGCAGGGAAATGAGCAGAGAACTCGATACCATGTTCATCGGCATCGCCGGCATGATCGGCGCTGGCAAGTCGACGCTGGCGACAGCCTTGGGCCGGCACATGGGCCTGACGGTCTATTACGAGCCGGTCGAGGATAACGAGTACCTGGCCGACTTCTATCGCGACACGGCCAAGTACAGCTTTGCGACCCAGATCTACCTGCTCAACCGCCGCTTTCAGCAGCACCAGGAGATCATCTGGCGCGGCGAGCCGGCCATCCAGGATCGAACCATCTACGAAGACGCCATCTTCGCCGGCATGTTGAGCGAGTCGGGGCTGATGGACCCGCGCGACTATCGCACCTACCTGCAACTGTTCAAGCACATGTCGAACTTCATGTGTCGGCCCAGCGCGATCATCTACCTGGACGTGACCCCGCAACGGAGCATGGAGCGAATCCTGCAGCGATCGCGCGACGTGGAGTCGACCATCGAGATGGCCTACCTCGAGCGTCTCTATGCCGGCTACGAGTCGTTCGTGCAGCAGATCTCCAAGCGCATCCCGACCATCCGCGTATCCTGGGAGAAGTACCAGGATGTGGAGGTGATGGCCGGGGTCATCCGCAGCGAGTACATGAACTCCGATTTCCTGCGCGAAGTCCGCTTCGATCCAACGCAGGCCTCTACCTGAGCCATCTTGCGGGGGCTCCCTGGGGCACGGCATCACGCGCCCCCGCTTGTTGCGCCCCACACCGGGGCACGGTACACCGTTTTCTCACACGCCAACACGGCGCCGCGAGCGACACTCCATGAGCAGCATCATCGGCACCCTGCCCAAGGTCGATCTCTATTGCCGCCTGGCCGGCACGCTCGATCTCGAGTTCCTTGGCCTGTTGGCGGCGGAGCAGGACCTGCCAGAGGGCAGCGACATCGACGCCCTTCGAGCGGCTGTGGCGTTCTCCGATCCGGCCGGCCTCAACAAGGCCCTGGCGTGGGCGAGCGCCCTGCTCACCAGGCCCGGTTCCTGGGAGCTCGCGGGCCGCAGGCTTGGCCAGAAGCTCATCGAAGACAACGTCGTGCACGCCGAAATCCACGTCGATCCAGTGCCCGGCGGCGTGGCTGCCCTCGAGGTGCTGGAGGCGCTGGATCGCGGCCTCGAAGACGCGCTCGAGGAGGCCGAGGACGCCTTTCTGTCTTGGGGATTCGTACTCGAAGCTCGCCGCGAATTGGACCCCGGGGCCTTCCAGGAGAGCATGGAGAACGTGCTACACGCCCGACCTCCTCGCTTTGTCGCCATCGCGCTGATGGGCGACGAGACGAGCCCGGCCAAACCCTGGGCCCCAGTCTTCCAGGCTGCCGAATCGCGCGGGCTGGGCCGCATTGCGCAAGCCGGCTTGAGCGGCGGCGCCCGCCAGGTTCGTGAGGCCATCGACCTCGGCGCCACCCGGTTGCTCCACGGACTGCGCTCTGAACGAGACGAGAAGCTGGCGCTGCACCTGCGCGCCCACAGATTGCCGGTGGTGGTGACGCCCGAGCTCGAGGTCCGCTGCGGCAGGTCCCGCGACCTGGCGCATCACCCTTGGGATCGGATGAAGGAAGCTGGCCTCTTCATCACCGCTGCCAGCGGCGCTGGTGGCATCATGGAGATGCCCCTGAGCGCCCAATTCGAGTCGATTTCCCGGCATCTCAAGTGGCGTCTGGACGACATGCGCAACGCCACGGCCCGAGCCATCGAGGCCGCGTGCATCGACGCGCGACTGCGCTTCACCATCGCACGGGCGGTCGAGAACTGGCGCCATCGACCCAAGTTGACGCCGGGCCCGACCGACGACGGTTACAGCTTGTAGTGCCACGAACAGGACACAGCCGCGGGCGCAAAATGTTGCGCCGGCGGGGTGGCCGCGTATGTTGCAGACACGTCTGCGGCCCGAGTTGGGCGGCGGCGTAGAAGGGGACGGAATGCAGCGCGTTGCCATCGTCGAAGACAGCTACGAATCGGTGCCCGTATTCCCGTTGCCGAACTTCACCATGTTCCCGCACACCATGACGCGCTTGCACGTCTTCGAACCGCGCTACCGCATGATGACGGCGGAGGTCCTGGCGACCGACCGCCTGATGGTGCTCGTCGGCCTGCGCTCGGGCTGGGAGAAGGACTACTACGGCTCGCCGCCGGTGCACGAGATCGGATCGCTCTGCAAGGTGGTCAACCACGAGCGCCTCGAAGACGGTCGCTACACGGTCTTCCTGCACTGCCTGGCGCGAGTTCGACTGGTGACCATTCACCAGTTGACGCCGTACCGGACCGCGCTGGTGGACGTGGTGCCGGATGAGGTGGCCGAGGGGCCCGAGTTGGACGACGCGGTCGGCCGCCTGGTGGGCTGCGTGCGCGGCCTGATTCTGCAATTGGGCGATCGCGGCGTGGAATTGGGCAAGGTCATCACGTCGACGCGCAAGCCGGACATCCTGACCAACCGCCTGGCCACGACCCTGGCAGCCGAACCAGCCGATCGTCAGCGCCTGCTCGAGACGCTGGATGTGCGTGAACGTGCCGAGCGCCTCTGCGATCATGCCGGCGAGTTGCTCTTGCGCTCGGCCGAGCTGTCCGGCGAGCCCAGCAGTGTCGAGCCCTCCCTGCTCAACTGATCCCGCGTCGATCATCGACGTCCGCGGCTTGACCGTGCGTTACGGCGAACACGTCGCTTTACAGCAATTGGATCTGCGACTGCTGCCGGGCCAACGTCTCGGCGTTGTGGGGGCCAGCGGCTCGGGCAAGACGACGCTGGGCAGGGCCCTGCTGGCGCTGCTGCCCGAGGCGACCATGACCGCCAGCCGCTGCGAGGTCGCTGGCGTTGATGTGCTCCAGGCCACCCCAGCGGAACGGCGTCAGCTGCGTGGCGGTCGCGCCGGCCTGGTGCTGCAGGATGCCCTGACCAGCCTGGACCCGTTGCAGCGGGTCGGCGACGCGATGGTGGAGTGCATCCGGGCCCACAACTCCATGTCGCGCAAGGCGGCACGCCTGCGAGCCCTGGCGCTGTTCGCCGAGGTGGAGTTGGAAGATCCGCAGGGCAAACTCGCCCGTTATCCGCACGAGTTGAGTGGCGGTCAGCGGCAAAGGGTGGGCATCGCTCTGGCGCTGGCCAACGATCCTGACTTGTTGATCGCCGACGAGCCGACGAGCTCGTTGGATCCGCCCCTGGCGCGGCAGGTCGCCGGGCTGCTCCGACGACGATGCGGAGAGCGAGGCACCGCACTGCTGCTGATCAGCCACGATCTGCTGCTGGTCGGCGCGGTTTGCGAATATGTGCTGGTGCTCGACCAGGGACAGTCCGTGGAAGAGGGAACCTACGATGCGGTGGCAAGCGGCCCCCGTGCGTCGGCGACACAGACTCTGTTGCAGGCTGCGGGAATCCAGCCCGTGCCGGCGACGCCCACGGACGTGATCACATGAGTCTGCAAGCGCGCGGGCTGCGCAAGGTCTTCGGTCGAGGCGCCAGCGCGGTGGTGGCGCTGGATGGGGTGGACCTGGACCTGGCCTCGGGCGAGGTGCGCTGCGTCGTGGGCACCTCGGGCTCGGGCAAGTCGACCCTGCTGCGTTGCCTCCTGGGTCTGGAAACTCCCGATGAGGGCGAGGTGTGCTGGCAGGGCACCGCGCTGGCTGGCATGAAGCGGCAACAACGCCTGGCCTTCCGGCGCGCGGTTCAACCGGTGATGCAGGATCCGGCCTCGTCCCTGGCGCCCCGAATGCGGGTCGAAACCCAGCTTGCGGAGCCGCTGCGCATCCAGCAATTCTGCCCTCCGGAACGCTACGACGAGCACATCGACCGGGCCCTGTCACGGGTCGGACTGGACAGGGCGTTGCGCAACCGCCTGCCCCACCAGTTGTCGGGGGGGCAGCAGCAACGGGTCGCCATCGCACGCGCCCTGATCATCGAGCCGGCCGTCCTGCTGGTAGATGAGCCCACATCCGCGCTGGACGCGGTGGTCGCCATGCGCATCGCGCACCTGCTGCGTCGACTGGTGGACGAGTTGGGGGTGGCGTTGCTGGCGGTGACCCACGACCCGACCCTGCCCCATCATCTGGACGCGGTGGTCGATCGCATGTCGCAGGGGCGCCTGGTCGGCCGCATCACGGCACAACACTGGCTCGACGACGCCCGACAGCGTTGGGCCGCTGTGCGGGCCGATGGGTTGCCCACCGGCTCCGCAGACAGCGCCGAATGAGACGGGCAACTCATCGGCGGCCGTCGAATGCCGGCCGCCCGCCGCCAACGGCGGCGAAGCTATGGGGTGAGGCCCGAAAACGACGTTTTTCGGGCCGAGGGGGCTTCTGGAAGCCCCCTTGTTTCTAGT
>CAYTLW010000134.1:0-19767 GCA_964438735.1 uncultured Enterobacteriaceae bacterium
GATGGCGATTCGGAACAGCATCCGGCCGACGTCGCGGACTTTCGATCAAGTCTTCGTCCGTTCCATGACGGCCAGGAATTCGCCATCCAAGGTGTCGACCTGGGTGGTCCACTTGTCGAAGCCGGAGGCGTCCACGCCGATGAGGGTGGCGCGGCCATCGGAGCGGCCACCGATGACCACCTGCCCGCCCGACTCGGCCACGCAGCCGCCGCCGGGCTCGCCGGTGACCTGCAGCAGTCGATCGTACAGGGCCGAGGGGCCGCCCTTGCAGGCGCCGCCAACGCACTTGTCGGCCAGGGTGCAGGGGTCGCCATCGTCGCAAGCGCCGGTATGCGGCTTGTGGCTGCAGGTGCCGTCGCTCGGGTTGCAGAGGTCGGTCGTGCAGACCTTGCCGTCGTCGCAGGACTTGGGGCAGCCGCCCGCATCCGGCTGGCCGGTGTCTTTGTTGCTGACGTCTTTGGCGACGGACCCCGAATCGTCGTTGCCGGCGTCGTCGCCGCCGGCGTCCTTGTTGCCGATATCCTTGGCGCCGACGTCGTTGTCGCCAGCGTCCAGAGGTCCGACGTCCGCCACGCCGACGTCCTTGGTGCCGCCATCCTGGGCAGCGACATCCTTGGCGGCGACATCATGGACGCCAACATCGACTGGCCCCCCATCCGCTGCAGCGTCCTTGGCCGCGGCCCCATCTTTGGCCGCCACGTCGCCCGATCCAGTCTCGTTGGCAACATCGACCGCGGTGATATCGCTGGCGAACGCGCTCGAATCCGGCGCCTGCTTCGCGCAACCCTGAGCGAAGGCTGCGCTCGTCATCGCCGTCGCGATCCACAGGCAGACCATTCGATAGTTGCCGATCCGCTGCATCCATCCTCCTGCCTGGGTCTCAAGCCAGTCGCGCCGGCCATCTTGCCGCATGCCGGGCACCGGACGCCAGACGTGGCCGGGATGAAGGCCGCGGCGGCGGCACGGGATCTGCACCGCAACGTCACGATTCCCCCATGAACCGCGCATCTTGCCTGCACCGCCGGGCAACACCCTATGTGTCCGAGCCCGGCTGGAGCCCCCATGCACGTCAAGTTCATCCTGCCCGCCCTGACCGAGGCCAGCAGCCCCTTCTTTCGACCCATCAAGTACGCGCTCTTTCCGCCGCTGGGCCTGGCCTCTCTGGCCGCGTGGCTGGCGCCGGACGACACGGCGGTCATCCAGGACGAGCATGTCGAAGGCCTCGATCTGGAGGACGCGCCGGACCTGGTGGTGATCCAGGTTTACATCACCAACGCCCGGCGGGCCTACGCCATCGCCGACCACTATCGCAGTCGCGGCATCTTCGTGGCGCTCGGCGGCCTGCACGTGACCTCCTTGCCCGAGGAGGCAGCGCCCCATGGGGACGCCATCTTCCTGGGCCCCGGCGACGCCACCTTTCCTGCCTTCCTGGCCGAGCTGCGCGCCGGACAGGCGCGGCCGCGCTACGTCAGCACGGAGCGACGTACCCTGGCTCGGGTACCGCCACCTCGGCGCGACCTCATCCAGCGGCATCGCTACCTGGTGCCCAACTCGCTGGTGGTCAGCCGCGGCTGCCCGCACCACTGCACGTTCTGCTACAAGGACAGCTTCTTCGCTGGCGGTCGCAGCTTCTACACCCAGCAGGTGGACGATGCCCTGGCCGAGATCGACCGCCTGCCGGGGCGTCATCTCTACTTCCTGGACGACCACCTGTTGGCCGACGGCCGCTTCGCGCGCCAGCTTTTCGCCGGCCTGGCGGGCATGGGCCGGCTCTTCCAGGGCGCCTCGACGGTGGACGCCATCCTGCGCGGCGACCTCATCGAACGGGCCGCCGAGGCCGGGCTGCGCAGTCTCTTCGTCGGCTTCGAGACCCTGGGTGCGGGCAACCTCGAGGCGACGGGCAAGCGGCAGAACCTGGGCCGCGACTACGACGAGGCGGTGCGCCGGCTGCAGGATCTGGGCGTGATGATCAACGCCAGCTTTGTCTTCGGTCTCGACGATGACGGCCCGGAGGTCTTCGAACGCACGGTCGAATGGGCGGTCAGCCGGGGGGTGACCACGGCGACGTTTCATATCGCCACGCCCTACCCTGGCACGGCCCTCTTCGACCAGATGGCGCGCGCCGGTCGGCTGCTGCATCGCGACTGGGATCGCTACGACACCCGCCACGTGGTCACCCGTCCCATGGGCATGACGGCCCACCAGCTGCAGACGGGCTACTGGCGGGCCTATCGGCGCTTCTACGCGTGGACGAACATCCTGCGCGCCGGCGCCGCCCAGCCACACACAGTCGCCACCATGCGCCACGTCGCCTACGCCGGCGGCTGGAAGAAGCTGGAGCCCATGTGGCACCTGTTGATCAAGGCCCGCGGACTGCCCCGCATGTTGCCGATGTTGGAGTCCCTGCTGGACCGCGATCGGCAGCCTGAGCCTGCATCCATCGGCGCAGTCGAAGATGCCGCGGTGGAGGCTGCGTGAAGGCTCGGTGCGACACGATTGAACGCTTGATGATCCTGGCGGTCGAAAACGGGAACAAACCGGACAGTCGTGGGTTGCACAAACCGAAGGGACCTGCCCCAGCCGGGTCTCGCCCAAGAGGAGCCATGGATACCAGCCGCCTGCTCAATACCATCCCGGGTCATCTCCGCCAGCGCGCCGACGAGGTCGGCTGCACAGCGGTCGGTTTCGGCACGATCCGCGGCCGCGACCGCACACCTACGCCCATTCAGAACGCCGACTGGTCACTCGGATTGCGGCAGGCGCTGGCCTGGTTGGCGCCCTGGGCGGGCATGTTTCGCTGGGCCCACATCGTGCTCACCGATGGCACGGTGTTGTGGTTTGGCAAGCAGGGATTCCGCCGCGCCGAACGACTGGCCATGGCCTGAAGGTCACACTACAGCTGCTGCAACTCCGCCCAGGCCACGTGAACCGCCCGATCCGGCGCATCCACCCGCCGGAAGGTGTGGGCGCCGAAGAGGTCGCGCTGGGCCTGGATCAGGCTGGCCGAGCCCCTGGCCAGGCGGATCGAGTCAAACCACGCCAGCGACGCGCTCATGGCCGGTACGGGGATGCCCGCAGACACGGCCCCTGAGACCACACGGCGCCACGCCGGGAGACGCTCGCGTAGATCGGCGGCAAAGCCAGGGTCGAGGCAGAGGAGCGGCAACTCCGGGTTGGCCGAATAGGCCGCGTGTACGCGATCCAGGAAGCGGGCGCGGATGATGCACCCAGCCTTCCAGATGCGGGCGACCTCGGCCAGATTGGTCTCGTAACCGCGCTGCTGGGAAGCGGTGCGCAGCAGGTCGAATCCCTGCGTGTAGCTCATCAACTTGGCGGCATAGAGGGCGGCCTCCAGGTCCTCCAGGGACAGGTGGGATAGCGCCCGAGTCGACTGTTCGAAGACCTCCGCCGCCGCGACACGATCGGCCTTGCGCGCCGACAACGCCCGCGCATCCACGGCCGCGACCACCGTGGACAGGGGGATGCCCTGCTCGATGGCGTCGATGGCGGTCCAGCGACCGGTGCCCTTCTGGCCGGCTACATCGAGGATCTGCGCCACCAGAGGACCTGCGCCCTCCGGATCCTTCGCGGCGACGATCCCGGCGGTGATCTCGATGAGAAAGGAGCTCAGCACGCCTTCATTCCAACGCTCGAACGCGGCGCGGATCGCGGGCGGCGAGTGACCCAGGGCGCCCAGCAGGGTCCAGGTCTCGGCGATGAGCTGCATATCGCCGTACTCGATGCCGTTGTGCACCATCTTGACGTAGTGCCCGGCGCTGCCGTTGCCGCACCAGGTGACGCAGGGCCCGCTATCGCTGGTCGCCGCAGCGCTCTCCAGCAGGGGCTGGAGTGCCTGCCAGGACTCGGGGGAGCCGCCGGGCATCATGGACGGTCCGCGCAACGCCCCCTCCTCGCCGCCGCTGACGCCCATGCCGACGAAGTGCACACCGCTGCCCGCGGTGGCGGCCACCCGTCGGTCGGTGTCGGGAAAGTGGGAGTTGCCGCCATCGACGACCGTGTCTCCGGGCTCCAGGTGCTCGGCCAATCCGGCCAGCACGGCGTCCACCGCGCGCCCGGCCGTGACCATCAACACCACGCGACGCGGGCGCTGCAGGGTCCTGGCCAGGGCGGCAAAGTCGGAACAGGCGACGAACGCGCCCTCCTGTCCGCCGCCGTGGTCGGCCATGAAGGTCGCCAGCACGTCCTGGTTGCGGTTGTTCACGGCGACGGTCCAGCCGCGGCTGGCGAAGTTCCGCGCCAGGTTGGCGCCCATCACGCCCAGCCCCACCACGCCGATGTCGGCTTTGTTCTGGCTCATCTTGTTCATCCCCCTGTCATGGGCGGTCCAGTTCCCCTGCTGCAGCGGCGTCGAGCACCCAGTGCCAGCCCTGTCGTGGCCGCAGTCGGGCCACGGGCCACCTCTCATCGCCAGCCAGAACGCCACTCAGCGCCTCGGCCTTGGCCGCCCCTGTCGCCATCAACACGGCGACCGGCGCGGCCTGGAGTACATGCATGGTCAGCGTCAATCGCTCAGGCGGTGGCTTGGGGCTGTCGTGAATGGCCAGGCAGACGCCCGACGCGTCCAGCCCAGGATGGCCTGGAAACAACGACGCGATGTGTCCGTCCGGGCCCATGCCCAGAAGCAGCACATCCAGCCCCCCCAACTCTGCGAAGTCTTCGCTATACGAAGCACACGCCCGCGTCAGGCTGCCCGATCGCACCATGGACAGCACGCGGGGTGGCGTCGATGTGCGCGCCAGCCAGCAGCGGTTCAACAAGCGCAGGTTGTGTTCGGCCTGCAGGCCGCCCGGGAGGTCGTCATCGAGCGGCAGATGGCGTTCATCCACCGTGGTCACGACCAGGTTCCCGGCCAGGTCAGCGGACAGGTTGTCAGCCAGCCATTCAAACGCCGGCGCGGGCGTCGAGCCGCCGGCGACAGCCAGTCGACAGCGGCCGTGGACGGCGATGCAGCTGGCGATCGCCTCGGCGACCAGCTCGCCGGCCACGGCGCCGAGTCGGTCGGGCTCGACGACGGCGATTGTGGGCCGGTCCGGGTTCACGGGCCGCGTCCCCAGATGCCCTCACAGCCGTGAAAGAGGTCATTGGCGGCTTCGGGGCCCTCGCTACCGGCGGGATAGTCGTACATGGGCGGCGGATCCTGCTGCTCCCAGCCCGCGCGAATGGCGTCGACGAACTCCCAGGCGGCCTCCACCTCGTCGCCACGGATGAACAGCGTCGCGTTGCCCTCGATGGCGTCGAGAAGCAGGCGCTGGTAGGCCGGCGGCGACTCGCCAGCCTGCAGGTCGGCGTAGTCGAATCCCAACTCCGAGCGCGCCATGTGCATACCCGCCCCCGGCCGCTTGACCAGGAAGCTCAGGCGCACGCCCTCCTCCGGTTGAATCAGCAGGCGCAGATCGTTGGGTCGCAGCGCGCACGCCTCGCCCATGACAGGCCCGTTCAGCAGGTCCAGCGGCGGCGTCTTGAAGCGCAGGATCACCTCGGTGTAGCGCTTGTGCACAGCCTTGCCCGAGCGCAACAGGAAGGGCACGCCGCTCCATCGCCAGTTGTCGATTTGAGCGCGGATCGCCACGTAGGTCTCGGTCATGCTGCCTTCAGCTACGCCGCTCTCTTCCCGATACCCTCGATCCCGCGTGCTGCCCGCCGCGTACTGGCCGCGCACGACCGAGTCGGCGACCTCTTCGGGGCGGAATTTACGCAGCGCCGTCAGCACCTTGACCTTCTCCGACCGGACCGCGTCGGCGTCCATGGATGACGGCGGCTCCATGGCCACCAGCGCCAGCACCTGCATGACGTGATTCTGCACCATGTCGCGAATGGCGCCGGCCGTGTCGTAGTACGCCCCGCGCTTGCCCTCCATGCCCACGGTCTCGCAGACGCTGATCTCCACCGACTCGATGTGCTTGCGATTCCACAGCGGTTCGAAGATCGCGTTCTGGAACCGGAACGACAGGATGTTCTGCACCGTCTCCTTGCCCAGGTAGTGGTCGATGCGGAACAGCTGGTCCTCGCGCACATGTTCGAGCAGCTCCTGGTTGAGCGCCCGCGCGCTCGCCAGGTCGCGGCCGAAGGGCTTCTCCACGACGACCCGACGCCACCAGTTGGTTTCCCCTCTGGGGCAGGTGAGCAGCCCGCGCGAGGACAGGGCGCGGATGGTGGGGCCGAAGAGCTGCGGCTTCAGCGCCATGTAGAACAGGCGTCGGCAAGGCGCATCGTGGGCGAGTTCGGCCAACCGGCGGCCCAGCGCGGCGGCCTGCTCGTCGACGGCCACGTCCGCTTGCACCCAGGACAGGCTCGGCGCAAACCGGCCCCACGCCTCGGCAAGCGCTTCGGGTATCCAGGACGACAGGGACTCGCGCCACCCGGCGTCGGACCTGGCCGAACGAGCGACACCGATGACCTGGATGTCGTCGTCGAAGTTCCCCTCCGCAAAGTTGCCCAGCAACGCGGGGATCAACTTGCGACTGGTCAGGTCGCCGGATGCACCGAGGATGACGATCTGAGTCAGGTTGGCCATGAGCACTCCGCAGGTCGGGGTGAGAGCCAGTGGAGCAGGTGGCGCGCAGGCCGTCCACGACAATTGAATCAAGGTGCCGGTCCGCAACGAGGTGCGCGGTCAAAAGAAGCAAAGCAGACGCAAAACAGACGGCACCCGAATGTCAAAACCGCAACACTGCGCCCAATCGCCTGCGATTGGGGGACCGACGCGACCGGCGGTTTCCCGTCGACAAGAACCCCCGACGCCAGTAGCTTGTCGGCCCCATCGGTCGACCCCCGCAACCGACCGCCCACAGCGGAAGCGCCGCCGATGGCGGTGGTGCTGCAGACACTGGCGTCGCTGCAGACGGTGGAAGCGCCGCCGATGGCGCTGGCTGGAGCTGCGATAACGCGGGCGCCTGCGCCGGCGGCAACGTGCAATCCCTGGTCCTCAACGTGGTCACGGTGCCGGTCAGCGGCGCGGTGACGCTCAACGGCAGCAAACCAACGCTCAACTGCTCGACCAAGTACAACGACGCGACCATGCAGGTACGCTTCGTCGAGGTGACGCATGGCTACACCTTCACGATGGTCGGGATGTGCAAGAACAGCGATCCCTTCGCCTTCGAGATGGTGCTCTACCCGGGCACCTACAAAGTCTCGGTCGGCGGCTACGACCCCTACGGCTCGCCGAAGAACGCTTCGAACCTGCCCATGACCAAGCAGGTGGTGATCGACAAACTGGTGATTCCCTGACGCGGCAGGGCACGCTCCCTGAAGTCAGCCTTCGGGCTCTGTCGATTCGTCATCCTCATTCGCCGAATAGACGAAGGGAAACGGCGGATTGTCGTCCACGCGCCAGCCATCCGTTGTGACGTGGTAGGCCTTGCCTCCCACCAGCTCCTGAGCCCGGCGTCGATACCGACGGAACCGGCCATCGAACCTCTCGGCGGTGCCATCCTGCAGCTCATCGTGCGCCCGCACGGCGGCAAGGAACTCCTCCGGGGCGCCATTCAGAAAGCCGCAATGCCGGTGAAAGAAGACCGACGGATAGACCCCGTGACGGCGCGCTTGCAGGGACTGCCATGACAGGGAATCGCTGCAGATGGGCGGCTTTCGATGCTGCAAGCCGCAGACGTTCTCGCCCTCCAGGAAGGGGCATCTCATCAGCAGCGAACCGGCCTCCAGGCTGGCTCGAGCGGTGCGCTCCCAGGCTTCGACGAAGTCCGCGTGCTCGTCGTAGTCCGTGTCTTGCCGCATCTCGGGACACCAGCGCGTGACCGCCATGGCGGGCAGGCGAAAGCAGCAACCAGCAGTGCGTCTGCAGGCCGGAGTCGCAGGCGAATCGGGCGGTGGCGGCGGGTCCGGGCCAGTGGTTGGCATCGACATGTCCTCGTCGCCAATCTGCCACTGTCGCCCCCGCGAGGCCAGACCAGCGCAGCTCCGAGCTTTGCCGGCGGGTCGATCAATCCACCTTCGGAGGCGGCGGCACAAAGAGCCCCTCCTCGCTGGCGATATTGAGGATCTTGTTGCCGAAGACGCCGTTGCCGTCGGCGCTCAGCACGCCCTTTTCGGTGGCGAGACCGTAGAGATTATCCGCCACCATGGACCGGTCGACCGTGCCCTTGGCCGATGAGGCGAACATCACACCGGCTCGCCCGTTGCCGTGCACGATGCAGCGGGAGATGTCGACCTTGGCGGCGTCGGCGGCCAGCACGCCGTCGGCCATGGGCAGATCGGGCGGCGCCTCATCCAGGAAGTTCAGCTTGGCGTTGGCGAAGCGGGTGCCGACGAGCACGCTGCCGTCGATGCGGGCCGCGCCATGACTGAGCTGCACCGCGGCGCTGTGACTCTGCTCGATGCGCGAGGCCACCAGGGCGCATTTACGCGCCTGCTTGCCGCTGGCCAGGCATTGCAGCCCGACGCCCACCGCGTCGTCCTCCGCGGCCGTGCGCGCCATGTGCACCCCGGCCAGGGCGGCGTTGCCGACCATAGTCAGCACGCCCACCTCCTGGTTGTCGAAGATGCGCGCGCCATCCACGTGCAGGTCACCCCCCAATAGCGCCTGGGCGCCCATGGGCCGCTGGCCGACGGGCAGGCCGGCGGCGGTGAGCATCAGGTCGGCCGTCCAGCACTCGGAGTAGCCGTCACAGGCCAGGCCAGCGTAGCGATTGTCCACGGCCAGGGCGCTGCGCAGGATCAACCGGGCGTCGGATCGCGTCTGGAAGCCGCGCCCCTTCTTCTTGCCCTCGCTGATCCGGCCGTTGCCATCGGCCACCACATGCGCGGCCCGCACCAGGCCATCGGTGTAGGCCGACAGCACCCCATGGCCGGTGTTGTTGCTGCATCGAACCCGCAGCAGGTCCGCGTTGCCCTCGCCGAGCATGGCGATGCCCGAGCCGGCGCCGTCGGTGTCGGTGCCATACCGCGTGCCATCGACGATGACGTCGGTGGCCTGCAACGAGACGCCCTTGTCGGCGACGTCGATGCCCGAATCGCCGTTGTCGTGAATGCGCGCCCGCTCCAGCACGACCCTTGCGGACTCGCGCACCAGCACGCCGTTGGCGTAGGGCTCTTCGCCCGGTCGGGCCTGGGTGTGGGCGACCAGCACTTCCCTGGCGTGCAGCTTCGTGCCGGCGCCGGAGGCGTAGATCGCCGCCCGCCGGTGGTGATGCAGGTGGCACCGTTCCAGGATCATCTCGCTGGCGCTGTGGGCGCTGGCGCCGAATCCCATCTTGGACTTGGCCGGCGGCGTCGAGGTATGGGCCACCAGCGCGTCCCTCAGGACCAGGCGCGTGCCGGGATCCTGAGTCGCCACGGCCACCTGCTCCGTGCCGTGAATCCGGGCCAGGCGAATCTCCGCCCGGGCGCCGCCCTGTAGCAACAGACCGCGCCCGAAGGGACTGGGGCCGTCCTGGGGCCGGACGTCGTCGATTCGCAGGTTCACGCCCGTCAGATGGGTGCCCTTGCCCGAAGCCCGCAGCCCGCCCGATACCGGCAGCGCAATCCGGAGTCCATCGAACTCCAATCGTGCGCCCAGGACGACGGAGGCGGCGACGGTCATGGTGTCCGAGCTGGCCAGCTTGCGGGTCTCGTCGATCAGCACCTCGTCCAGAACGGCCTTGCTGCCCGGCTGGGCGACCAGCACCCCGCGATGCACGCTGCGCCGCAGGCGGACCCGCTTCATGGCCAGCCAGGCGCCGCCGATGGCCCGCACGCCGTAGGCCACGCCGCCGCCAACCGACGCGTCTGCGCCGTCGATGAAGCTGTCGACGATGCTCAGCTTGGAGCCGGCATGCTGCACGGCCAAACCGTCGCCGGCTTTGTGGCGAATGTGGCAGCGTTCGACCGTCGCCGAGGCGTCCTTGGCCACTATGACGGGAAACCATGAACCGGCCAGGGTCAGGTCGCGCACGGTCACATCGTGGGCATTTTCACCGTTCACGCGAATGGTCGCGACCTTGCCCTTGGGCCGCCGCAGCGTCACCAGTGCGGCGCAACGACCGCGAATCGTCAGCGGCTTGTCGACCACCACGGATGTGTCGTAGGTGCCGGCGCCGACGACCACCGTGCCGCCCGACTGCACGCTCGTCACGGCCATGGCGAGCGAGGCGTAGGGCGCCGCGCGGCTGCCATCGCTGGCGCCGGTCCATTTCCCGTCGACGAAGACCACGCCCGGTCCATCTTCGACCCCTGCGAATACATCGTCGCCACATGCCGCGGGATCGGGGGTGCACCCGGGCAACGAAGCGGGGTGCTCACCCGCCGGGCCATGGGCAAGGTGGCCCGGCGGACAGATCCAGGAGACCCCCTCGATGGGCGCACAGGTGCCCTCCTTGCCGGCTACGGGCGCCTCGCCGGCCGGACAGCCCGTGCCTGGACCCGAACATCCGCCGCCGCCGCTGGCCGTCGAGCACCATCGCGGAGGGCTCGGAGGGGGCAACGCAGGCAAGGGAAGCGTGGCTACGGTCGCGGTGGTCCAGGAGACCAGGCGAGGCAACTGCACGGCGCCGCCGGCCGGGTGGCATCCCGAGGGCTTGCCGTCGCTGGTCACGGTGGGCGCGTAACCAGCGGGGCATCCTGCACCGTCCTGCAGCTCGCCCAGGCCGCAGCGACGGCCCCGTGGCAGGCAGTTCAGGTCGCTGGGATCGCAGGGTTTGATGTCGACGTCCACCCAGTCCGCACACCATCTGGGAACACAGCCGGCGGGATCATCGCCCAAGGTCTCGGCGCACTCCGGCGGCCCGATGGGCTGACAGGTGCCGTGCTTGACGGCGAACACCGTACCCACCGGACAGCAGCCGTCCGAGGAGCGCACGCGCCACTCCGGGCAGGTCGGTACCGCCGGCACATCGGCGGCGGTGGTTCCTTCATGGGCGTCCGGGCCCGACGGCTCGGCCGGGCCACAGGACAGGACCGTGCCTGCCGCAACCGCGCATAGAAGCACCAAACCGGCGGGCGTCTCGAGTCCCATGGCGGCGCCTCCTGGCGCTGAACACTGCGGCGAAGAGCAGCTTATGCTTCGACCGGCGGCACAAGGCCCTCGTTCACTGCTCTACCGCCCGACCCGACGCTTGGCCAGCCGACACGCCAGAAACGAAACAACCCCGCATTGTTGTGATTCGCCTCCTGGGGCATCATCGGGCCATGTCCGCCCTGCCCGTCGCCGTGATCGCCCTGCTCTGCCTGCTGGTGGGTTATCGCTGGTATGGCCGCTGGCTGGCGCAACGCGTCTTCGAGCTGCGCGACGACGAGCCGGTGCCGGCGGTCGAACAGGCCGATGGCGTGGACTACGTCGCCACCCGGCGGGAAGTGCTCTGGGGGCACCACTTCGCGTCTATCGCTGGCGCGGCGCCGATTCTTGGCCCGGCCATCGCCATCGTCTGGGGCTGGCTGCCGGCGCTCATCTGGATCGTCGGCGGCGTCATCTTCATGGGCGCCGCGCACGATTTCGGCGCCCTGGTGCTTTCGATTCGCCACAAGGGCGCGTCCATCGGCCAGGTGGGCGGCGCGCTCATGGGCGCTCGGGCGCGCGGACTCTTCCTGCTGCTGATCTTCTTCCTCATCTGGCTCGTGGCGGCCGTGTTCGCGTTCGCCATCGCCGGCTTGTTCAGTCGCTTCCCGGCCGCCATCCTGCCCGTGAACCTGGAGATTCTTGTCGCCGTGGCCATCGGGCTGTGGTGTCGCAAACCCGGTCGCTCCTTGCTCTGGCCCTCGCTGACGGCCCTGGTTGGGCTCTACCTGTGCATCTTCGGCACCGCCACCGGCGCGCTCTGGGTGCCGGCCGAGGACTCGATATTGCGCTCGGTGCACTTCTGGCTGCCGGCGCTGATGGTCTACGCCTTCGTCGCCAGCGGACTGCCTGTGTGGCTGCTGCTGCAGCCCCGAGACCTCATCAACAGCCACCAGCTACTGGTCGGCCTGACGGCGCTCTATGTCGGCTTCTTTGTGGCGGCGCCCGACTTCGCGGCGCCGGCGGTGGGCGAGCTCTCGGCGCTGCCGGCGCTGATTCCCGTGTTGATGATCACCATCGCCTGCGGCGCCGTCTCGGGCTTCCATGGCCTGGTCAGCAGCGGCACCACCTCCAAACAGGTGGCGTGCGCAACGGATGCCCGGCCCATCGGGTATGGCGCCATGCTGGCCGAGGGCTGCCTGGCCATCCTGGCGACCCTGGCGGTGGCGTGCGGCTCCATGGCCGGCGGCGGCTCGGCCTGGGGCCACGTACATCACGCCTCCGAGGCGGCGGGAGGCGGTCTGCCCGGCGTCTCCGCTGCGCTGGCGGCGTTCGTCGGCGGTTCGGCCAGCTTCCTGGCCAAACTGGGCATCTCGGAGGACATCGGCGCCACCGTCGTCGCCGTGCTGGTCATCTCCTTCGCAGCCACCACGCTGGATACGGCCCTGCGCATCCAACGCCTGGTGCTGGCCGAAGTAGGACAGAACTGGAGAGTGCCCGTGCTGCGCAATCGCTGGGCCGGCGCGGCGGTGGCAGCGGCCAGCGTGCTGGTGCTCATCTATGCTGACTTCGACCACGGCGCCAAGAGCCTCTGGCCGGTCTTCGGCGCGACCAACCAGGTGCTGGCGGCGTTCACCATGCTCCTCTGCGCCGTCTACCTGCGCCGGCTCGGCCGCAAACCCTGGCCCTACCTTGCGCCAGCGCTCATCCTGCTGGCGATTACCGGCTCCGCCATGACCCTGCAGGTGAGCCGGGACCTGGGCGCGGGCCGCTGGCTCGTCGGTGGAGTGGGCGCCATCATCGCGCTGCTGTCCGCCTGGGTGGCGTTGGAAGGGTGGCGCACCTGGCGCCGGCCCATCGCGCAGTCTCAGCAACCGGAATAACGACGCCAATCGACGCCTCCGCGGGCGATTGATTGGATCGATTCGATGGCTCGTGCGTCGGTGCAGACTGGCGGCAAATTACCGGCGTACGGGGCCGCCCTCCCCGTCTGCGCGCCACCGACTCGCACCGCGCCCCACAAGGTGGGCACGCGACGGGCCCGGTTGCGACGTGAGGACATGATGGCTGGAGGCCGCACCGGCGCATTTTGGGCGCTATTCTCCCACTCGACACACAACCCGGAAGACCGATTTCCGCAACTGGGACTGATCTGGCAGGGGGTGCCAGTCAGCAGCCGCATCCTCTTCGATCGGAGGGCATTCACCATCGGTGAGGCGGGCGATGTCGACCTGCAGGAGCCACCGCCGCCGGAGCCCATCAAGGGGCCGGATTCGACCGAACACGTGGCGCGACGAGCGCCCGGCCCGGAGGGCAAAACCGGCGACCCGGACGAGTCTCCGCAACGCAAGACGAAGACCGCCATGAAGGAACACCTTTCGCGCGGCCGGGCGGGGCCGGGGGGCGCCCGTCGGGGAGACGGTCCCCGGTCCCGCCCGCGTTCGAGATGCCCCCCGAACTGCGCCCGAAAACTATTGAAACTCCGTCGCATTATACCCCGGCCCTACGGAACCGTGCGATCGACCGGCATACTTTCTTCCGTCGGGCCCCATCCCAGCGGGGCATGGCCACGACGTGGAGCGGCAATGGCGCCGTGAAGCCCTTGCGTCCGCCACCTCCGGGCGCCGAGATGGAGGCCGAGATTTCTACCTCTGACGCTCAAGCCGTGTTCGAGCTGCTGGAAAGACATGAAAAGGCCGTGTGGATGCTCTATCAACGCTTTGCCGGCGTCTACGAGAGCCACGCCGATTTCTGGACCCGCCTGGCCAACGACGAAAAACGACACGTCCTCTGGGTCAACAACCTGGCCCGCATGGTCGCCGAGGGCGGCGTCACGTTTCACGACCGCGGCGTCGACGCGGCCGTCATCCACGCATCGATGTCCTACGTGGCCTCGACCCTTCGCAAACTGGACGATGGCAGACTGACCCTGCTCGAGGCCCTGTCGGCGGCATCCAAGATCGAAGCGGACGCCGTCGACGGCTCGTTCTTCGAGAACTTCGACCTCAGCAGCCCACAGGGCCAGGCCATCCGCAAGGGATTGGAGCAGCAGAGCGACGACCACCGCATGACCGTACTGGTCGAATTGAACAAGGTGCGCCGCGGGCTCTGGTAGGGTCGATTGAGTTCACATCTCGCGGTGGCGTCTGGTGACGCGATCAGGCGCATTTTCGGACGCCGAGGTTGAAACACTCGGCGATTGCCGTTTACGCCACGCCTTCAAAGTCTACATTGTGCGCGTCGTCACGCCTTCCCGGCCGGTCTGTCGGGACGACCTCTCCAGCGTGAACGAAGTCAACTCGCGGTCTTCACGGGTCCTCCGTGAATGTGCCGCCCTGCAGGAGACTACGTACGCCCCATGCGAATTTCCGTACCCAGAGAGATCGCGCCCGCGGAGCGTCGAGCGGCGGCGACGCCGGACTCCGTGAAAAAGTTGATCAAACTCGGCTTCGAAGTCGCCGTCGAAGCCGGTATTGGCGTCGAGGCATCCTTGCCCGATGCCGACTACACCGCCGCCGGTGCGTCCGTCATGGACGACACCAAGGCGCTGTGGGCCCAGGCCGACATCGTCCTGAAGGTGCAGCCGCCCCTGCAACATGAAGGCCTTGGCGTGCACGAGGCCGATCTGCTGCCAGAAGGCGCCACCATCGTGTGCTTTGTGCAGGCCGATCTGAATCCGGACGTGCCCGAGAAGCTGGCCGCCCGAAAGGCGACGGTCCTGGCGGTGGAGCAGGTGCCGCGCATCAGCCGGGCGCAGAAGATGGACGTGCTCTCGTCCATGGCCAACGTGGCTGGTTACCGGGCCATCATCGAGGCCGCGCACGCCTTCGGCTCCTTCTTTACCGGTCAGTTCACCGCTGCCGGCAAGGTGCCGCCGGGCAAGGTGCTGGTCATCGGCGCTGGCGTCGCCGGGCTGGCCGCTGCGGGCGCTGCCCGTGGGTTGGGCGCCATCGTGCGCGCCTTCGATACCCGCTCGGCAGTGCGCGATCAGGTCACCTCCATGGGCGCCGAGTTCCTCGAAGTTGAAATCGAGGAAGAGGGCGAGACCGCCGGCGGCTACTCCAAGGTCATGAGTCAGGCGTTCATCGACGCCGAGATGGCCATGTTCCGCGAGCAGGCCAAGGACGTCGACATCGTCGTCACCACGGCGCTCATTCAAGGCCGCAAGGCGCCGATCCTCTGGACCACCGACATGGTCGAGTCGATGAAAGAGGGTTCGGTGGTGGTCGACATGGCCGCCATCAAGGGCGGCAACTGCGAGCTGACCCAGAACGGCGAGCACGTCGTGCACAACGGCGTGCACGTCATCGGCCACAGCGACCTGTCCACGCGCATGCCGACCACGGCGTCCAACCTCTACTCCATGAACCTCGTGCACATGCTCGACGAGTTCGGCGGCGCCGAGGGCTGGAACCTGGATCTCACCAACGAGATCGCCCGCGGCATGGTCCTGTACATCGACGGCGTCGAGCCGGTGCTGCCGGAGTTGCCCGAGAAGGCGGAGAAGCCCAAACCCGCGCCAAAGCCTGCGCCAGAGCCGGCCAAGGTCGAGGAGGTGGCGGCCAGGCCGCCGGCCGTCAAGGACGTGAAGCCACCGCCCAAGGGAGGCTGGATCTCCGCCATCCTGGGTCTGGCGCTCATCGTGCCGTGGCTCTACTACAAGCTCGCCGACCCCGGCGGGCTCGCCAACCCGTCCACGGCGGTCGCCTTCCTGCAGCACATGACCGTGTTCGTGCTGTCGATCATCATCGGCTGGCACGTGGTCTGGAGCGTCACGCCGGCGCTGCACACACCGCTGATGAGCGTCACCAACGCCATCAGCGGCATCATCGTCCTGGGTGGCATCGTCGTGGTCGACAAGACCGACCAGCCGCTCGTCTTCTGGCTCGGCATCGGCGCCATCCTGCTGGCCACCATCAACATCGCGGGCGGATTCCTGGTGACCCAGAGAATGCTCAAGATGTTCCATCGATAGGGAGGAGGTGACACCATGGTTGAGACCGCTCTGTTGGCGACCGCCTACCTTCTGGCGGGCGTCCTCTTCATCCTCTCGTTGCGCGGCCTGAGCAATCAGGAGACCGCGCGACAAGGCAACGTCTACGGCATCATCGGCATGCTCATCGCCATCGCCGCGGTGGTCATCGGCGCCAAGCACCTCGACTACGTCTCCGTCGTCGGCGCGGTGCTGATCGCCGTGGTCATCGGCGGCACCATGGCGGCTCGGGTCGCGATGACCGCGATGCCCGAGATGGTCGCTCTGCTGCACTCCTTCGTCGGCGCCGCTGCGGTGCTGGTCGGCGTCGCCTACTTCGTCAACGAAGGCGACGCCATCTACGGCAACACCATCCTGCTGACCGAGATCTATATCGACGTGTTCATCGGCAGCATCACCTTCACCGGCTCGGTGGTCGCCTTCCTGAAGCTGAAGGGGTCGATCTCCTTCCTGAAGTGGAAGTGGTGGATCTCGGGCAAGCCCTTGCTGCTGCCAGGCCGGCACGCGCTGAACATCGCCATGTGCCTGGCCTGCGTGGTCATGTACGGGATGACCGTAGCCGGGACCGGCACCGCAGACGGCGGCGGGCTGATGATGCTGCTGATCACGGCGGTCATCTCAGGCGTGCTGGGCATCCACCTCGTCGTCGCCATCGGTGGCGCCGACATGCCGGTGGTCGTCTCGATGCTCAACTCGTACTCGGGCTGGACGGCGGCAGCTGCCGGCTTCATGCTCTCGAACGACCTGCTCATCATCACCGGCGCGCTGGTGGGTTCCAGCGGCGCGATCCTGTCGTACATCATGTGTGTGGCCATGGCCCGCTCCATCTGGAACGTCATCTTCGGTGGTTTCGGCGCCGCTCCCCCCAAGGGCGCGAAGAAGCCGCAGGCCGACACGTCGGGACTGTCGGTCATCGAGACCGATTTCTCCGAGGTCGCCGGCTGGCTGACCAACTCCAAACACGTCGTCATCACCCCCGGCTACGGCATGGCGGTGGCGCGCGCGGCGGGCGCGGTCTACGAGGTCACCCAGCTGCTGCGCAAGAAGGGCATCAAGGTCGAGTTCGCCATCCACCCGGTCGCCGGCCGCCTGCCCGGGCACATGAACGTGCTCCTGGCGGAAGCGAATGTGCCCTACGATATCGTGCTCGAGATGGACGAGATCAACGACGACCTGCCCAAGGTCGACACGGTCCTGGTCATCGGCGCCAACGACATCGTCAACCCCGGCGCCGAGACGGATACCGACAGCCCCATCTACGGCATGCCCGTGATTCAGGTCTGGAATGCCGGCCAGGTGGTGATGCTCAAGCGCAGCCGCGCGGTGGGCTACGCAGGTGTCGACAATCCGCTGTTCTACAAAGAGAACACGGCGATGTTCTTCGGCGATGCCAAGGACAGCATGGACGCGGTCTACGCCGAGTTGAAGAAGGCCGCCGCGGCCTGAACCAGCCGGGGCCCGTGCAGTTCAGTCCCCCGCCTGCTCGGCCAGTTCGAGCAGCGTGGTGGTCATGCGCCAGGTCAATCCCCAGACGGTGAAGTCCTGCCACTTCCAGGACGGCAGGTCTTTGCGCAGCGCCCCAAATCGATAGGCGAATACGGCGTCCAGGCGGCCTGAGAGCACCTCGTCCAGCGGCAGCCAGAAGACGTCTTCAGCCTCTGGTCCCGGCACCGGCTTCACGTCGTCCTGCAACTCGAAGACGAATGGCGTGATAGCCAGCGGCAGCGGTCCGCCGTGGGAGATGGCCACCTGGTCGTCCATGCGGCCGATCAGCCGGGCGTGCGCGTCCAGGTCGATGGCCACCTCTTCGGACGTCTCGCGCACAGCGGTCGCGCGCAGGTCGGCGTCGCGCTCCTCGGCCATGCCACCCGGAAAGGAGACATGCCCCGACCATCGGTCGCGGTTGCGTTGCACGCGCTTCATCATCAGGATCTCGGGCGACCCTTGTAGATCGCGCAGGATCGCCGCCACCGCAGCCCGACGTGGGGCGACGATCCTCGAGATGACGGTGTGCTTTCGGCTGCCCAGGTAGCGGGACAGACGTCTCGGCTCCAACAGCTCGCGAGCCAACCGCGTCATGTCTGGTCCCGCTGCGGTCGCCGCCGATTGTCCTCGACCAGGTGAAGCAGGCGACCGGCGTGCTGCGCGCCGAGCTGCCCGTTGAGCAGACGCCACGCCCAGTTGCCGGTCTCGATGGCCGGCGTGTTCATGCGACCATTGCTGTCCAGGGCCAGCACATCCTGCACCGGGATGATGGCCGTATGCGCCGCCGACGCCATGGCCGTGCGAATCATGTCCCACACCACGTCGTGGCCGTTGATGGCCAGGTACTTGCGCACCTGGTGCCGGCAGTGTTTGTCGGCGTTCTGCCACCAGCCGAGCAACGTGTCGTTGTCGTGGGTGCCGGTATACACCACCGAATGTTCGGGATGCTGGTGTGGCAGGTGCAGATCGTCGGGGTCGCCACTGAACGCAAACTGCAGCACCCGCATCCCCGGCATGCCGCTGGCCGACAACAGGTCGCGCACGGGTTCGTCGATGATGCCCAGGTCCTCGGCGACGATAGGCAACGGACCCAGCGCCTTGGTCACAGCGTCGAACAGCCGCATCCCCGGTCCCCGCTGCCAGCTACCCTCGCGCGCGTCCTCCGCGTCGACCGGCACGCGCCAATAGGCGGCAAACCCGCGGAAGTGATCGATTCGCACCAGGTCGACCAGCTCGAATGTCCGTCGCAGTCGCGCGATCCACCACCGGAACCCGCGGCGGGCGTTGTTGGGCCAGTGGTACAGGGGGTTGCCCCACAACTGTCCGGTCTCGCTGAAGCCATCGGGCGGCACACCCGACACCGCCAGGGGTCGCCCCTCATCGTCCAGCTGAAACAGCCGCCGATGTGCCCAGACATCCGCACAATCCAGCGCCGTGTAGATCGGCAAGTCGCCGAAGATGCGCACCCCCTGGGACGCCGCGTAGCGCCGAAGAGACTGCCACTGCCGGTCAAAGAAGAACTGGACGGCGCCAAAACGCGCCAATCGGTCGCCCAGTCGACGCTGCGCTCGGGCCACGGCGCCGCCCTTGCGGTCGCGCATCTTGGCCGGCCAGGTCCACCACGGCGCACCGTCGTGTTCCTGCCGCAAGGCCGCAAACAGGGCAGCGTCTGCCAGCCACCCCGAGCGCTTCAGAAACGACTCGTAGTCCCCCCGCCAGCGGTGCCCATCTGCGCTCAGAAACCGGCGGGCGGCCAGGTCCAACAACGGCAACTTCCACGCCGTCACCGCCTCGAAGTCCACCTGCTCACCCGTCGGAGGCGCGCCACGCAGCTCACTCGCCTTCAGCAAGCCGGCACGCCACAAGGGCTCCATGGCGATCAAAAGCGGATTGCCAGCAAACACCGACCAGCCAGCATAAGGCGAGCCACCCTCACCCGGAGGCCCCAAAGGCAAGACCTGCCACACGCTCATGCCAGCAGCGGCCAGCCAGTCGACAAACTCGAACGCAGCCATCCCCAGGTCGCCAATACCATGCCCCCCCGGCAACGACGTCGGATGCAACAGAATGCCTGCGCAGCGAGGGAAGTGCGGGTGGTCGGTCATGGGCTCCGCTGGGGGAGGAGGCTGGAGTGGGGCGGTATGGTGGGGGGGAATGTGGCTTGGCGCAAGGGCCTCCGGCCAGGCGGCGGGGCCTGAGGTTTCCGGTTCTTTGGGGAGGGGGTTCTTTGGTTGTTGTCAGGTGTTCGTTTTTACTAAGGTAATGTGGGGGGGTCCACCGCAATCGGGGGAGCGGGCGGAGCGGCCACCAACGTAAAGGAATAATGCGCGAACCTTGATTT
>CAYTLW010000135.1:0-19699 GCA_964438735.1 uncultured Enterobacteriaceae bacterium
GATTCTACGGCGGCGCTCCGGTCACGGTACCGTCGGTGCCTTTCTTGCCGAAGTTGCCCGAATAGAGCTTGTGGCTGCCACCTGGGTGGCCGCCGCTGCCGCCTACGGTACAGATGCGCAGGAACTCGGTCGGCGCCGCGTCACCGGGCACGGTGGCGGTCCATCGATTGCAGGTGCCAATGGTGGTGGCCTTGGTCGAAGAATCCCAGTAGTCCTGGGCCTTTTGTCCATCCCAACCCATGACCGGCACCGTGTGGCTGGCCGTGTAGACCGGGTAGTACGCGCCGGTGATGGCCACGTCGCCGGCATCGCCGCCGTCGCCGCCGTCGCCGCCGCTCTTGGTGCTGTGGCCGATCCGACCGACGCCGCCGTGACTGCCCGTGTAGCTGACGTAGGCGGGCCAGACGCCGGTGACCTTGTTGACCGGAATCCGGACCAGGAAGTGCTCCAGCCCGGCGCCCGTCCACAACGCGGCGCCGGTGGCCGCGATGGAGGCCGCGTTGATGGTGATCTTGCCCCCTTCGCCGCCCTTGCTGCCGGCATCCCAGGTGGACTTGACCCAGGCGCCGCCCATGCCGCCGCTGGTGCAGATGCCGCGGGTGAACTTGTCGTAGAAGAGCACAGGCCGGACGCCGGTCTTGACCGTCGACTTGGGCGTCATCTTGGTCGAGATGTGGATCGGCGGTGCCGGCGCCAGGTGGCTCTCGACGAAGCGTGGCGGAGCAGCGCCCGCCCCTTGTCCGCCGCTCAGCACGATGCGCGCGTCGGCGCCGGTGGCGGTGATGGTCACCTCGCCACCTTTGCCGCCCGGCGGTTGGGGCGCCGCGGCGTTGTTGGCCTCGTCGGTGTCGCCGCCCCGGCTGATGATGGTCGGGATGGGCGAGCTGTCGGCCGCCAACTGGCGAATGATCACCTCGCCGCCTTTGCCGCCAGCTTTCGTCGGCCCCGTGGTCGGCGCGTCCTTGCCGGCGGTGTCGACCAGGCCATAGATCAGCGCCTCGCCCAGGGTCTCCAGCTGCACCTTGAAGCCGTCGAGTTTGGCGGCGTCCGGCGAGCGGGCGATGATCTTGCCGCCCGGCGCCACGTAGATGCCCAATGCGGCACGGATGGTGGTGTCCTGCGGCAACTCGAGCGTGCCCTCGACGATGAGCCAGAGGAAGTCGTGAGAGGCGCCCGCCAGGCTCTCGGTGGCGCCCGAGGCGACGTGCTTGATGTACGCCTGGCCGGCTTCGTCGGTAGCCGGGTTCTGGTTGCCGGTGTAGAGGGCCTCGGCGGCGTCGAAGGTGTTGGCCGCGAAGGCATGGCCGGTGGACAGGGTGACCTTGCCGCCATCACCGCCGGCCGCCTCGCCGTAGGAGTCGCCGCCGCTGGCCTCGATGATGCCGGTGGAGCCATAGGCCAGGCCCGACATCAGCTGGGTGAAGGGATACAGGTTGGTACCGCCCGGATCCCGTCGGCGACGACCGGCCACGATGCCGGGCCGCCAGCCGTTCTGGCCGAGGCCGTTGGTGCCACCTTCGGCGGCGGCGTTGGCGGCGTTGTTGAGCTGGTAGGTGACCGAGGACTGACCGCCGACGTTGATCCAGGCACCGGCAGCGTTCTGCCGCTGCGCCTGTGCGGTGATGGTGATGCCCATGGCGTTGTTGGTCAGCAGGGTTGGTTTGAAGCAGGTGTAGATGTCGTTGCGCCCGCCTGCGGTCAGGTTCACGGGCATGACCCTGCGGTGAACGTTGCCGGCGTTGACCACGGCGCCCCAGCCGCCCCGGCAGGCCCAGGCGTTGGAGTCGATGAAGTAGCCATTGACGCTGCTGGTGTACCGGATGTGGCTGGGAGCGTTGGCGCCGGCGGCGACCACCATGGCGTTGTAGTTGGCGTAGTAGGCGCGCGTCAGCCAGACGTGCTGGTCGATCTCGCGATGGCCCAGGACCCTGTCGTAGTGGGGCGGACTGGCGCCCGCCGGTGGGTTCTGGCTGAACGAGAAGCCCGGCGGCACCGAACGTGCCCCGGCCGGCCAGTCGGCCTGCCAGCGGCCGCGCAGCGGGATGTTGTGGTGCCGGGCCAGGAAGCCGACCAGGCGGCGCATGGCCAGCTGCTGCGGCAGGGGATAGTTCTGGGTGTCGTCGTTGATCATCTCGATGCCCGGCGCATCGTCATTGGTCGGCGGGCCGTGATACGCCAGCCCGCCCAGGGCCACGGTCTGGCCGATGACGCCGTTGCGACCGACCCAGAACTGGGCTGAAGGCGAGCCCGCAGCGACGGCGTTCCAGCCGGTGTTGAAGTGGGTGGCGAAGGGATCCGGGGCACCATCGGTGTGGTGCACCACGATATGCGTCGTGGCGTTCGCTCGCGCCGTGGCCCAGCCGAATCCCGCCGTGCGGCGGATGACCCGCAAGGCGTCCGGTCCACTCTGTTGGGTCTGGAAGTGCAGCCCGCCGGCGGCGACACCGCCGACGTAGTTCGAGAAGTGCAAAAGGGGCACGGAGACGGTGGTGGCGGCCTCGTCCACGGTCGCCAGGGGCGTATCGTGGATGTCCATCTCCTCGACCGGAACGTCGGGCAGACCGGCCATGAGCCGGCCCTTCTTGGTCAGCTGCCAGACCACCTGAGCCCAGGGCTGAACACTGTTCGGGAGCTTCTTCTTGTCATAGGTCAGGGTCAACGTGACCGGTCGGGAGAGCTGCAGACCGTCGGGCTCGAGCGCCCATGTGTCGGTGGTGTAGACGAACCCCTTGTCGGCGGCCGGTGTGGTGATCTTCTTCAGGCTGATGGCGACCGGCTTGGTCAAGGCGCCGGCGGGGATGTGCAGCACGGCGCCGGCGGCTTTGACCTGGCCGCCGGTGGTGCCGATGGTAGTGCCGCCGCCAGTATCAGCGGCAGCGCCACCATCCGATGGTGCGCCCACGTCAATTGCTGAGGCGGCGTCGGTTGTCGGCTCGCCGCCGTCGGTCGGCGCGCTGTCCTGGACTGGCGCGTCGTCGGCCGTGACGTCCTGGCTGGTGGCATCCAGCCCGGCCACATCCACGGTGCCGATGCTGTCCCCAATGGCGCCGTCCCCAGCGGAGCCGTCGACTCCGGTGGTGGTAGACGTGGAGCCGCTCGGGTCGTCCTTGCTGCAGGCCACGGGGGCCAGCGCGAGGGGGATCAGCGTCAGGAGGGTCAGCGCCAGGTGAGTGGCTGCTGGCGGTATGTG
The DNA here is from genome assembly GCA_964438735.1 of uncultured Enterobacteriaceae bacterium. Taxonomy (GTDB): domain Bacteria; phylum Myxococcota_A; class UBA9042; order UBA9042; family UBA9042; genus CAYTLW01. Next base: position 3,191 of record CAYTLW010000135.1, read on the forward strand.
CATGGGTCGCTCCTGGGGGGCGGTGCGGGCATCGTAGCGCTGGTCGTGGGGGCGGCGCCACATGATCTCGCGCAAAGGCGCAAAGGCGCAAAGACGCAAAGACGCAATTGGGTCTGGGGCGCGCGCTGAGACGTCCTGTCGAATCGACGTTGCGACGTCATGCCCCGGTCGCCAGGTTCGCGGCACGACGGCTGGCGGTGTTCGTCGGAAGCGGGTGATGGGATGAAGGCGGTCATCTACACGCGATACGGTTCGGCTGACGAGCTGCGCCTGGAAGAGGTCGACCGGCCGCAGCCGGCCGACGACGAGGTGCTGGTCAAGCTCCGCGCGGTCTCGGTCAACCTGTCGGACTGGGAGTACCTGACGGGCAGCCCGGCCTACGCTCGCCTCAACGGGTTGTTCCGGCCGAAGAAGCGCATCCTGGGCTCGGACATCGCCGGTGTGGTCGAGGCGACCGGCAGCCGGGTCAAGAAGCTGCAACCCGGCGACGCGGTGTTCGGCGACATCCTGGCGCGGCTGGGCGGTTTCGCCGAGTACACCTGCGCCAGGGAGGACGAGCTGATCCTCAAGCCGGACTCGCTCCCCTTCGAGCAGGCGGCCGCCATGCCCCAGGCCGCGGCCATCGCCGTGCAGGGCATCGTCGACCAGGGCCAGGTGCAGCCCGGGCAGCGGGTTCTGATCAACGGCGGGGGCGGCGGTTCGGGGACATTCGCCATCCAGCTGTGCAAGCACTTCGGCGCCGAGGTCACCGCGGTGGACAACGCCGACAAGCTCGAATTGATGCGCTCCCTCGGTGCGGACCATGTGCTCGACTACAGGCAGCACGACTTCGCCACGCTCGATCCGCGTCACGACCTGATCCTCGACCTGGTGGCCAGCCGCTCAGCCGGTGCGTGCCGGCGGGCGTTGACGCCTGGCGGCCGCTACATGGCCGTCGGCGGGCCGCTGGCCACGATCCTGCAGCTCGTCTTCGTCGGCGGCCTGCTCTCCCTTGTCGGCGACAGGAAGGTAGGGCTGCTCATCGTACGCGAGACCGCCGACGCGTTGGCGGCTGCGGTGGAGTTGCTGGCGGACGTGGGCATCTCGCCGGTGATCGACCGCTGCTACCCGCTCGAGCAGACGGCGGAGGCCGTCGGGCGCGTCGGGCAGGACAAGGCGTTGGGCAAGGTGCTGGTCGTGATGGGCGACGATTGACCGGACATCACTCCGTCGGGCAACCACGCCTCGAGCAGCACCACGGCGGCGGGATTGCCCGCGAAGAGGCGGGAGGTGAACGCGTCGAGTTGGTAGATCGGCAAGGTGGTCATCGGCAGGCTCCGGGCGGCCAGGTGTCCGTGGCAGTGCGGTTGTGCCTCATGGTACATAATGGAAGCAGGACGTATCTGGTACCCGGGAGGACCCATGCGCCGACAGCCACTCGCCATCCTCCTCGCCATCCTCCTCGCCTTTGCCCTGGCCCTCCCCGCCTGCGGCAACGAATCGGGCAGCGAGGCACCTGAGACCAGCGACACCGCCGCCCACGACACCATCGGCAGCGACGGCACCGCCGACGGCACGACGCAGGACGCCACAACCGCCCCAGACACCGGCCCCGCCTGCAACCCCGGCACGCTCTGGAAGCCCGGCATCAAGGCCTTCGAGGACGCCACCAAGGTCGCCGGACTGCAAGGCGTGCTCGGCATTCGCCTGAGCGTCACCGACTTCGACGGCGACGGCTGGCCCGACCTGCTGATTCGCAACGGCGGCGGGCCGGAGGACTTCAAGGAGGGCAAGCGCTCGCGCTGGCTGATGCGCAACAACGGCGACGGCACCTTCAGCGACTTCACCCAGCAATCGGGTCTGCTCCGCGGTCGGCTGAACAGCGATCCGAACTACGGCAGGCCCGGCGACATCTTTGTCTCGGGCGATGTGGATAACGATGGCGACCTGGACATCTACGTGGCCACCGCACGCCACAAACCCACCGACGACCAGGAGACCAGCGAGCTGATGCTCAACAAGGGCGACGGCACGTTCGAGTTGGGGCCGGCGAAGAGCGATGCGCGTTTTGTCGGCAAGCCATCGGTGCCCGCAGGGGCCACATTCGTGGACTACAACCGCGACGGCAACCTGGATCTCTGGGTCGCCCACAACATGGTCGGCGGCCAGACGTCACCCTTGCCGGATGCGTTGCTGCAGGGCGACGGCAAGGGCGGGTTTGTCGACGTCAGCGCCAAGGTCGGCATCCAAACGGTCTCCTGGTACACCTTCGGCCCGCTCAACGCCGCCAAGGGCCACTCCTGGGCCTGGTCCACCGCCGCCTGTGACCTCAACAACGACGGCATGCCCGAGCTGCTCGCATCCAGCTACGGCCGACGCCCCAACCTGCTCTGGCGCGCCGCTCCCAAGGAGGGCGGCGGCATCCAGTACGTCAACGAGTCGGTGGCCTCGGGTTACGCCTACGACCACCGGTTCGACTGGACCGACAACCTCAGCGCCCAGTGCCACTGCCACGACCATCCCAAAGACCCCGAGTGCGACAAGCCGCCCGAACCGCCGCCGGGCATCTGCCAGTCGCTCAAGAACTCCTTTGGCGGCAAGTACCGCTGGAATCACAGCACCGATCGCGAGGCCTTCAACCTGGGGGGCAACAGCGGCGCCACGGTCTGCGCCGATGTGGATAACGACGGCATGATCGACCTGATGACCCACGAGATCGTGCACTCGGACGTGGGCTCCAGCAGCGATCCCAGCGAGCTGCTCATCAACCAGGCCTCGGCGGAGGTCCGCTTCGCCCGCCCCGGCGGCGAGGTGACCGGCCTGGTCCGCGACGACATCAAGTACGACTGGGGCGGCTACGATCGCGGCGATATGACCGGCGCCATCTTCGACTTCGACAACGACGGTTGGAAGGACGTCTACATCGGCTCGTCCGACTACTGGGGCAACCACGGGCTGCTCTTTCACCAACACAGCAAGCAGAAGTTCCAGCGCCTGGATCCAGCGGACTACTTCAAGCACAACCGCGCCAACGGCGTGGCTATCGCTGACTTCGACCGCGACGGTGACCTGGATCTCTTCGCCGGCCACTCGCTGATGCGCTGTCCCGAGGGCAGCAAGTACAGCAGCGACTGCTATCCGACCCAGCAGATCAAACTCTTCCGCAATCTCATGGGTGCCGGCAGCAACTGGCTGCAGGTACATCTCGAAGGCGCCGAAGGCAGCAACCGGTCGGCCATCGGCGCGCGCGTGGACATCAAGACCAGCGAGGGCCCGCAGACCCGGGTGGTCGATGGCGGGCACGGCCACTTCGGTACCCAGCGGGACGCCACGCTGCATTTCGGACTCGGGGCTGCCTGTTCGGCCAAAGTCACCGTGGTCTGGCCGGACGCCAAGCGCACCATTCAGACCTTCGAGTTGAGCGCCAACCAGCGCTACAAGTTGCGCCAGGGCGTGGCGGAGCCGGTGGCCGCGGGAATGTAAGCGGGCGTTACCTGACCAGACGGTCAGAAAGGTCGATTCGCCGTCCAATCCTGCAACGCAAATCGCTCGACAGCGCCGCTCCGGGCGCGCTCCATGGCGTCGATGGCCGCTTCGGCCGCCTGGATGGTGGTGATGACCGGGATGCCTCGCGTCGACGCCGCCACGCGGATCGCCTTGTCGTCGTAGCGGGAGGCCCGCCCCAGCGGCGTATTGATGACCAGGTCGATGCGGCCCTCTTCCAGCCGATCGGCCACGTGGGGGCGGCCTTCGTTGACCTTGTAGACCAGCTGCGCCGGGATGCCGTTGTCGAACAGGAACAAGGTCGTGCCGCGTGTGCCCACCAGGTCGAACCCCATGGCCACCAGGCGTCGGGCCACGTCCAGAATCGCCGGTCCCTTGTCTCGCTCATTGACCGACAGAAAAGCCGTGCCCGAAGTGGGCAGGCGCATGTCGGCGCCCTGCATGGCTTTGAGAAAAGCCTCGCCGGTGGTGCGGCCCACGCCCATCACCTCGCCGGTAGAGCGCATCTCCGGACCCAACAACACGTCGGCGCCGGGGAATTTGCGGAAGGGGAAGACGGGCGCCTTGGCGAAGATCAGCGGCGCCTGCAGGTCGTCCACCAGGCCGATGTCGGCCAGCGACTCGCCCATCATGACCCGGGTGGCGGCGGCGACGATGCCCACGCCGGTGGCTTTGGCCAGGAAGGGCACGGTCCTGGAAGCGCGAGGGTTGACCTCGAGCACATATAGTCGGTCTTCACAGGCGGCGAATTGCACGTTCATCAGCCCACGCACGCCGAGCTCCAGGCCCAGCTGCCGGGTGATGCGTCGGATCTCCGCTTCGTGTCCGGGCGCATATCGATGTGCCGGGAAGAGCGCCGTCGAGTCCCCGGAGTGCACACCGGCCGCCTCGACATGGCCCAGGATGCCCGCGATGACCACCTGCTCGCCATCGCACAAGGCATCCACGTCGTACTCGAAGGCGTCTTCGAGGAACCTGTCGATGAGCACTGAACGATGTTCGGAAGCGGCCGCTGCGGTGCCCAGCCAGGCCGCCAACCCATCGCCATCATAAACGATGCGCATCTTCTGGCCGCCCAGCACATAGCTGGGACGTACCAGCACGGGGTAGCCGATGCGATCGGCGATCTCCTGGGCTTCGGCCACCGTGCTGGCCATGCCGTGTTCGGGTTGTTGCACGCCCAGCCGGCCGAGCAGGGCGCCGAATTGTTCGCGATCCTCGGAGCGATCGATGGCCTCTACCGCGGTGCCGAGGATGGGCAGCCCCGCCTCCTGCAGGCCGTGCGCCAGGTTGAGCGGAGTCTGGCCGCCCAGCTGCACGATGGCGCCCAGGGGTTGTTCCCGGTGGGCGATCTCGAGCACCGCCTCCAGGGTCAGGGGTTCGAAGTAGAGCCTGTCGGCCGTGTCGTAGTCGGTCGACACGGTCTCCGGGTTGCAGTTGACCAGGATGGTCTCGTAGCCGGCCGCGCGCAGGGCGTAGACGGCATGGCAGCAGCAATAGTCGAACTCGATGCCCTGGCCGATGCGATTGGGACCGCTGCCCAGGATCATGACCTTGGGTCGCTCGCCGGGGTTCGCCTCACAGCGGGACTCATAGCTGGAGTACAAGTAAGGCGTATGCGAGCGGAACTCGCCGGCGCAGGTGTCCACCCGCAGGAAGGAAGGCAGGATGCCGTGTTCGTGGCGCAGGGCGCGGACTTCGGCCTCGCTTCGCTGGCTCCAATCGGCCAGCGCGGCATCGGAGACGCCGTCGCGTTTGGCCGAGCGCAGACGATCCAGCGGCAGCGCCTCGCCTATGTACCTGCGCAGTTCATGCTCCCGCTCGGCCATGATGCGGAACTGGTCCAGGAACCAGGGGTCGATGCGGGTGAGCTCGTGAATAGTGGCCAGGTCGCGGCCGCCGCGGATGGCGCCGAAGACGGCGAAGATGCGCTCGGGCGTCGGTCGGACCAGGTCTTCGTCGCGCCAGGGCGAGTCCAGCGCCGGCGGCCGCTCTTCCATGGAAGCGATGCCCTTGCGGAAGGCTTCTCGGAAGGTGCGGCCGATGGCCATCACCTCGCCGACGGACTTCATCTGCGGGCCGAGACCGCGGCTGGCGTCGGGGAAGCGGCCGAAGTCGAAACGCGGGATCTTGACCACCACGTAGTCGATGACCGGCTCGAAGCACGACATGGTGGTGCGCGTGATGGCGTTGGGCAGCTGGTCCAGGGTGTAGCCCAGGGCCAGGCGGGCGGCGATCTTGGCGATGGGAAATCCCGTGGCTTTCGACGCCAGGGCAGAGGAGCGCGACACCCGGGGATTCATCTCGATGACGCTCAGGGAACCGTGCACCGGATCGACGGCAAACTGGATGTTGCTGCCACCGGTGGCCACACCGACCCGGCGGATGACCTGCAGGGCCGCGGTGCGCATGGCCTGGTACTCGCGATCGGTGAGCGTCTGGGCGGGCGCCACGGTGATGGAGTCGCCGGTGTGCACGCCCATGGGGTCCAGGTTCTCGATGGAGCAGACGATGACCACGTTGTCGGCCACGTCGCGCATCACCTCGAGTTCGTACTCCTTCCAGCCGGCGATGCTCTGCTCGACCAGCACCTGGTGGGTCGGGCTGGCGGCCAGGCCCTTGCGTACTGCGTCGCGAAAGCCCGCCGCATCGTCGGCCAGCCCGCCGCCGCTGCCGCCGAGCGTGAACGACGGGCGAACGATGGCCGGTACGCCCACGGTGTCCAGCGCGCTGTCGATGTCGGCCTCGTCGGCTACGATCATCGAGCGTGGCGTGGCCAGCCCGATCTCGGCCATGGCGGCGCCGAATCGTTGGCGATCCTCGGCCAGGTCGATGGCGTCGGGGCTGGCGCCGATGAGCTCCACGCCATGGGCCTCCAGCACCCCCTCCCGGTGCAGCGCCAAGGCCAGGTTCAGGGCCGTCTGGCCGCCGACCGTAGGCAGCAGCGCGTCCGGTTTTTCGCGCGCGATGACGTCGGCAACAGCCTCCGTGGTGAGCGGTTCGATGTAGGTCCGATCCGCCACCGTGGGATCGGTCATGATGGTCGCCGGGTTGGAGTTGACCAGGATGACCTCGGCCCCCTCCTCGCGCAGCGCTCGACAGGCCTGGGTGCCCGAGTAGTCGAATTCGCAAGCCTGTCCGATGACGATCGGCCCGCTGCCGATGACCAGGATGCGGCGTCCTCGTCCCCTCATGTTCGACCCTCCGCGGCGCGTCGTTGCCGTTCCATGGAGTCCACGAAACGCCCGAACAGGTGGTGGCTGTCATGGGGTCCCGGCGAAGCTTCCGGGTGGAATTGCACCGAGAACGCGGGCAATCGCCGGTGAGCCAGCCCTGCCACCGTGTCGTCGTTCAGGTGCAGGTGCGTCAGGGCGACCTCGCGCCCGTCCAGGCTGCCAGGGTCGACCGCGAAGCCATGGTTCTGGGCCGTGATCTCCACCCGCCCCGTGAACAGGTCCCGCACCGGGTGATTGCTGCCCCGGTGGCCGAACTTGAGCTTGAAGGTGCGACCGCCGCAGGCCAGGGCCAGCAGCTGGTGGCCCAGGCAGATGCCGAAGATGGGAATCTGCGCTGACGGCGGGCGATCCAACAGTGTTCGGATCGTCTGCACCGCGCGTCGCACCGGCTCCGGATCGCCCGGCCCGTTGGAGAGCAGCACGCCATCCGGGTGCAGTTCCAACAGTTCTTCGGCGGGAGTCGCGGCCGGCACCACTGTGACGCGGCAACCCAGGTCGACGAGCTGGCGCACGATGTTGCGTTTGATGCCAAAGTCCAGGGCGACCACATGCCAGCGAGCGTCGGCGGCGCCCTCCTGCCACGGCTCGCTGCAGGTGACCTCCGAGGCCAGGTCCAGGCCGGCCATGGGGCGCACAGCACGGGCCCGATCCACCAGGTCGCGGACCGCTGGACTCTGCACCATGGGCGGCCAGGCTTCGGACTGGCTGGATGAATTCTGGCCCGTAGGATCACTGGAGATCCTGCCCGCGATCGGCAACCCCGAACATTGTTCGGGCAGCGGCGCGATGTGACCGCGCAGAGCGCCGGTGTCCCGGATATGCAGCACCAGGGCGCGTGTGTCGACGCCGCAGAGTCCCGGCGTGCCGATCTTGCGCAGCCAGGCGTCCAGGCTCTGGTTCGAGCGCCAGTTCGAGGGCACGGGGTGGTGATCGCGGACGACCAGGCCGGCCGCGCGCACCCGCGGCGACTCGATGTCGTCGGCGTTGACGCCGTAGTTGCCGATGTGGGGACAGGTCAGGGTGACGATCTGACCGGCGTAGGAGGGATCGGTGAGGATCTCCTGGTAGCCGGTATGCGAGGTGTTGAAGATCACCTCGCCACCACCATCCACCGGCGCGCCAAAGCGGCGGCCGAGGAAGAAGGTGCCGTCCTCGAGCACGAGGATGCCATCCATGGGGTGTGCGACTCCTGCTGGCCTTGTCGGCCGGGGTCGGGCGTTGGACTCGCGGGAACCTACGGCCGCCGCGACGGTGTCGTCAAGCGTCGGACCGGCGGCAATCAATGATTGCCGGTCCCCGGCGTCATCGATAGCCTGCGTGTATGAACTGCTCCAATCCGCACCGCTGCTCGATCGGTGCCAGCGCGATGTTTCTCCTGTGTCTTGGCGTGTGTGTCGCTTGTGATGATGAATCCACCGTGTCGCCTCAGGATGGCGCCGTGGATGTGCTCGGCGATTCCGCCGACGTGTCGCCGCCGGAGTGCGCCAAAGACGGCGACTGCAAGCCATCCGGCAACGAGTGCGCGCCGTCGCGCTGCTCGACATCAGGCACCTGCGTCTTCCAGTTGATCGACGGCCTGCTCTGCGATGACGGCGATCCCTGTACGTTCGCAGACGTATGCAAGGACGCCAAGTGCACCTCGGGCGCCGACCTGTGCGCCTGCCGCAAGGACGCCGACTGCGTCAAGGGCGACCACAATGTCTGCCTGGGCGAGCGCTACTGTGCTCTCAGCAGCCTGCCATATAGCTGCGCGATCAATAGCGCCACCGCGGTGCAATGCAGCGCCAGGGACGACACGATCTGCGTGACGAACATCTGCGATCCCGACACTGGCGCGTGCGCCATGACGCCACGCTCCGAGGCGGCGCTGTGCGATGACGGCAACCCCTGCAGCATCGAGAGCACCTGCAAGGCGGGCGCCTGTCAGGGCGGCAGCAACCTCTGCAATTGCACCAGCGATATCGACTGCGCCGCAAAGGAGGATGGCGACGTCTGCAACGGCACCCTCTACTGCAACAAGGGTGCCTTGCCCTGGGTCTGCGAGATCAAGCCCAACTCGGCGATCAACTGCAGCGACAAGAAGGACACCGCCTGCCAGGTCAACACCTGCGACTCCATCAGCGGCAAATGCGCCATGAAGGCAGCGTCCGACGGTAGCGTCTGCGAGGCGGACGGGGTGCCCTGTACCGCTGACGCCTGCGAGGGCGGCGTGTGCGTCGATGGCGGCAAGCTCTGCAAGTGCGACGGCGACGCCGACTGCGGGCCCATGGAGGATGGCAACGCCTGCAACGGCGTCCTGTACTGCGACAAGGGGACCAGCCCGCCGAGCTGCAAGCTCAACCCGGCGACGATTCAGTACTGCAGCGGCAGCGATACGACGTGCCTGGTCCAGGCCTGCGTGCCCCAGACGGGTACCTGCCTCGCGACACCCGTCGAGAGCGCAATCGAACATTGTTCGGCGGGCGCGAATCCAATCTGCAGATGGGAGGTGGCGCCCCCCGGCGCGGTCACCAAGACCATGGCCTGTGACGATGGCGACGCGTGCACAAAAGCAGAGACATGCGTTGGCGGCGTCTGCGGCGGCGGCCAGGATCTCTGCGCTTGCCAGAGCGACCAGGACTGTCAGGACGTGCCCAACGCCGACCTCTGCGCCGGCAAGCTCTACTGCGACAAGGTGGCCGGCAAGTGCGTGGTCAACGCGGCCACGGCGGTGGTCTGCAGCGCCGGCAAGGACACGGACTGCCTGAAGAACGCCTGCACACCGGCGACGGGAGAGTGCGGGCCCACGGCGACGGGCCTGGCCATATGCATTCAGGCAAATCCTGGCGGCGACGTCTGTCTACGCTGGGTGCAGAAGCCGGACAACGCCAAGGAGACCTCGGGTCTGCCGTGCGACGATGGCCAATCGTGCACCGTCGGCGACATCTGCAAGGCAGGCCAGTGTGTGGCGGGCACCGATACCTGCAAGTGCACCGACAACGCCCAGTGCGCCAAGTTCGACGATGGCGATGTCTGCAACGGCACCATGTTCTGCAACAAGCAGAAGGGCACGTGCGAGTTGAACCCCGCCACGGTCATCAAGTGCAAGACGGTCGACGACAGCGCTTGCGTCAAGAACACGTGCCAGCCGAAGTCCGGCGACTGCGTGATGCAGGCAGTGGTCACCGGGGCCCCTTGCGAGGACGGCCAGGCGTGCACCAAGAACGATCTGTGCAAGGATGGCAAGTGTCAGGCCGGCACGCTGGCCTGCGCCTGCCTGACCAATGAGGACTGCATCGACAAGGACGGCAACCCCTGCAACGGCGTGCCCTACTGCGACAAGTCGAAGATCGACGCCAAGACCAAGCAGCCCATCCATCAGTGCCTGCCCAATCCAGCCTCGGTGATCTTCTGCCCGGGCAAGGACGACACCCAATGCCTGAAGTCCACCTGCGATCCCAAGACCGGCAAGTGCAGTCTCCAGCCCGTGGCGGAGGGCAAACCCTGCGAGGATGGCAATCCCTGTTCCCAGGGCACCAATTGCGTCAAAGGGAAGTGCCTGGGCAAAACGCTCCAGTGTGACGACGGGGTGCCGTGCACCACCGACATCTGCAAGGACAACGCCTGCAAACACCTGCCCAAGAGCTGCGACGACGGCAACTCCTGTACGCAGGACATCTGCGACCCGAAGACAGGGCAATGCAGCTTCATCGCCGCCGCCGCCAACGGCGTGGCCTGTAATGGCGACAACAACGGTTGCACGGCCAACGATGTCTGCAACAAGGGCGTCTGCAACACCGGTAAACAGATCACCTGCAAGTTGCAGGTCGGCATCTGCGAGCAGCCATCCTGCATCAGTCTGTCCGCGTCCAGCTTCAAGTGCGTCAAGGTGGATCGGCCGGACGGCACCGACTGCGATGACAACAAGGGCTGCTGGCTCGGCGCGACCTGCAAGTCGGGTCTCTGCAAAGCCGGCGACAAGCAGCGCCTGTACACCGCCACTGTGGCACCTTCGGATAAATCCGCAGCCGGCCAGTTGAACAACGGCCTGATCCTGGCCGGCGACCACGCCCTGGTTGTGGGCCGCTGGAGCAAGACCCCTGCTGGCGCCAAGGCGCCGCACTACGGCTGGTGGCTGGCGCGGCTGGACGCCACCGGCGCGCCCGTGTGGCAGAAGCTCGACCCGTCATCGGCCACCGATCCGTTTGCGGCGGCCCATGCGGTGACCGGCCTGGGCAACGGCGTGGCCGTGGCGGGTGCCAGCCTGGGCAAAAATGGTGACCTGGACGCCCGCGTCGGCTGGTTGGACCCCAATACCAAGGTCATGGGCACCAAGACATACGGCAGCCCGGGCGCGGACGAGGTACCCCGAGGCGTGCTGTCATTGGCCACCGGCGGCCTGGTGCTCGCCGGCCACCGCTCGTTCAAGGGCGACCTCAACGGCTGGCTGTTGGGCCTGACCGCTGGCGGCCAGGCGAAGTGGAATCTGGCCGTTGGCGGACCGGGGGCGCAGCGCTTGCTTGCGGTGGTCTCGGACGGCATCGCCGGTTCCATCAGCGCCGGGGTCGCCGAGGCGGGGCAGGGCGGCAGCACCCGCGGCCTGCTGGTGCGGGTCGACGTCACTGGCAAGCTGTTGTGGCAGCGTTTTCACGGCCAGGCCGCCGGCAATGGTCTGACCACGCTGGCAGCCATGCCCGACGGCGGATACGCCGCGGGAGGCTGGCGAGATCAGGGCGGCCTGCGGCTGGCCTGGCTGCTACGCCTGGACGCCGACGGCGCGCTATCGTGGGATCGGGCCACCGAAGATCCCCTGGCTATCGACGGCCTGGCCCACGTCGGCCAGGGACGACTGGTGCTTGCCGGCGCCAGCGCGCCGCTGGACCTGGCCAAGGACAAGGGCGGCCAGGCGACAGGCTGGTTGGCTGGGGCGGGCACCATCGGCAACCTGCACTGGCAGGCCAAGGCAGGTCCGACGGGCAGCGGTCTGCGCCACCTGCACCGACAGGGCACGGGTCTGCTGGCCGTTGGCCAAACCCTGGGGTCCGGCAAGGAGTTGGGCCTCGTCGTTCGCTCTGACCTGTGGGGCAACCGCGGATGCAAGGACTCCGAACAATGTTCGGGCAAGACCGTTGCCAGCTGTGTCGACAACAAAGATTGCACCCTGGATACCTGTCATAAGGGCACCTGCGGCCACATTCCGGCGATCGGCATGATCTGTGCCGGTGCCGGATGCGTCGTCGAGGGCCTCTGTGGGCCAGCGGGATGCGGCGCGGGCCCCAAGAGCCGACGCTTCACGAAATTGTACGACGCCAAGGGGCTGCAACGCATCGACACGGTCGCCGCGGCACCAGGCGGTGGCCTCGTGCTCGCCGGGCCGCGCACCGATGGCACCGGCCACCTGCTGCGATTGGACCGATTCGGCAAGGTCGAATTGAACACGACGTTGGGCAGCACGCCGGTCAGCCGCGCCAGCGGGGTGGTGGTGCGCACCGATGGCGATGCGGTCATCCTGGTCAGCCACGACGCCGGGCCTCCCTATACGACCAATCTGCTGCACGTCGACCCGACGGGGAAAATCAAGGGTACCTGGCAGCTCTTCTCCGGCGCCAAAAACAACATTGGTACCGCATGGGACCTGGTGGCGGAGAAGGATGACGTCGTGATGGCGGTCTTCCGATGGCGCAAGTTCTCCAACACGCATGCAGAGGTACATCGGCGCGACATCGTCACTGGCAAGGCGTTGCAGAACTACTCGTTTACCTTCGGGCCCGTCTACCGCGCCGTCGGCAAGGTTCGGGCGCGGCCGTTGCCCGACGGCGGCGCCATCTTTGCCGGCGAGGTGGCCATCACCCTGCTGGCGAAGTTCAAGCCCAACGGCTTCCTGGTCCGCATGAACAGCAAAGGCAAGCCGATCTGGCAGCAGGAATACGGCCGGGGGCATCATTGCCAGCTCGACGGCGTCTCGCCTGTAGACGGCGGCTACATGGCCGTCGGCCGGCGCCACCTCACCGATGGCAGCCACCCGTTCTGGTTCATCAAGGTGGACAGCAAGGGCAATCTGGTCTGGCAGCGCGTGATGGCTGACCCGGACAAGTCGACGGTCAACGGCTTTCTGCCCGGCAGCAACGGCGACTTCATGCTCATTGGTGGCAGCGACCAGGGCAACGGCAGCATCTGGCTACGCCGCTTCGGCTCGACCGGTCTGCCCGATTGGAAGCGCACGTTCAAAGTCGCCGGCGGCGTCCTGGGCGTGGCCGGCCACCGAGCCATCGCGCCACTGCCCGACGGCGGCTTCGCCCTGGCGGGCACCGTGTCCGGCTTCAACGTGGCCCAGCCCATGGTGATCCGCGCCGGTCCATGGGGTTACGGCACGTGCGAAAACGCTGGCATCTGCGGCGGCAAGACGGCCAAGGACTGCGCTGACGGCAAGCTCTGCACCCTGGATACCTGCGAGCCGAAGAAGGGGTGTGGAATCACCACACCGAAGTGTGACGATGGGCTCTCCTGTACCACGGACAGCTGTGACGCCATCAAGGGCTGCACCCACGCCGTCAAAGGATGCGATGACGGCAACGCCTGCACCCTGGACAACTGCGTCGAAGGCAAGGGCTGCCAGCACGCCAAGGTGGTGTGTGATGACGGCAACGACTGCACCACGGACAGCTGCAATCCTGGCAAGGGCTGCGTGGCCGTGCCCGCCACTGACGGCGTCTCCTGCCCGGGCAACGCCTGTGGTGACGCCAAGGCCAGTTGCAAGTCCGGCGCCTGCGCCATCCCGTCTGGCGCGTTCAGCGACTGCGGCAAGCAGGCCAATCCCGCGCCCTCCTGCCTGGCCGTCAGAAATGGGGTGGCCAACGCCAAGTCCGGAGTGTGGTGGCTCGATCTGGACGGCGGCGGCCCCGGCAAGGCCATAAAGGCCTATTGCGACATGAGCAGACACGGCGGTGGCTGGATGTTGCTCGTCACCCAGACCAATCTCACACACCACTACAAGAACAGCGTCAGCCCCTTCCATCACGACGTGAACCCAGACAAGCCGGGAATCCACGGGGCCTACAGCCGCGACTGGCGCAAGCTCATCACCCCCAAGGCCGGCCAGGAGATCATGGTGGGTCGCGGCAAGAATCTACCGGATAGCGCGCGCCTGCTCATCACCGACTGGTGCGGCTGGGAGTCCACCGACACCGCACCGTGCACAGGCCCCCACCCGACCTACGCGCGCGGTTGCGCGAGCGTGGATGACGGTCCCTGGCTCGCCTGCCACGACAGCTGGTTGGCGGGATGTTCAGGAACGGGCACTTGCGCCAAGCTGGGTTGCGATACGCTCGGCATCACCGTGCACCAGCCGGACGTGGCCGCGTTGTCCGACTTTGGGACCTTCCTGTACGGCACTGGACTCGTGTGGGGTGGCTGCGGTTGGGCCTGGGGCAATGTCTTCGAGCCCTGGGGCGTGGGAACGCCGAAGACATACTGGTTGCGGTGACAAAAGCGCGAGCATTCGCTGGTCACGGCGTTGGTGCTTGCTTATCAGCGCGGAACCGCTCAACATCCCGTGCATCTAACAGGACCACACCTGCCCAGGGTTTGTCGTGCAATCCGATGCCGCGAGCAGAAGACGGATGACGGCCACGGGCGATCGGGGTCCTCTTTGGGAGATCTTCCTGGAGGAGCTCCAGGACTATGCCGACGCCCTGGGACGCGACGCGCTGGCCATGGAACGTGGCGACGCGGACAGCTCTCGTTCGGAACTGTTGGACTCGCTATTCCGCACGGCCCACAGCCTCAAGTCCGGGGCTGCGGCCCTTGGGGTCGAGGTGGTGGCGGCCAGCTGCCACGCGTTGGAAGGCATCCTGGCCGGCACCAGCCGGTCAGACAGCTCCACCGACGAGACCTTGATCCGACTGCTGCTGGAGACGTCCGATGCCATGGCCGACTCCGTGGCCAAGGTGCGAGCCGGTGATGACCTCGTGTGGGCTTCCATGGCTGTGTTGCTGCCACAACTGCACGATGCCATGCCGGAAGCGAGCGGCGACATCCCGGATATGAGCGTCGAATCCCAGGAGATCAATACCGGCGAATTCCGCGAACGCAGAGATCGCACTGAGCCAGACGTCGATGGCGACGCGCCGATGACGCCAACCAACGGAGAGCGACCCGCCGGCACCACCGAGCGTGGCAGCTACAGGGTCTCCAGCCGCAGCAAGAGTCAGGCGCGCGCCGTGCACTCGGTGCGGGTGAGCACCCGGCGAATCGACGGCCTGCTCGCCCGTGGGGAGGCCGTGTTGGGAGCCGCCGAGCGGTTGAAGCGGCATGGTGAAGAGTTGCAGGCCGTCGTCGATGCGCTGCAGAAGTTCCATGGCCAGATCGACTCAAGTGAGACCGACTCGGGGAGCGAGCGTCAGCTTCTGCGCCTGCAGATCCGACTGGATAAAGTCGGGCAGTTGCTGGACGCCGACCAGGGCGCCTTGGCCGACGTTTCGGCCCTGCACGCAGCCCTGGTGCGACTGCGCATGGTGCCCTTCGAGCGGGCAGTCAACCGGGTGGAGCGCGCCGTCCGGGACCTCGCTACCGCCAGCGGACGCCAGATCGAGCTGGTCATCGAAGGCGCCGAGGTGGAGATTGAGCGGGCCCTGCTGGAGAGGCTGGTCGACCCACTGCTGCAGCTGGTGCGCAACGCCATCGGCCACGGCATCGAGTCACCCGAGGCACGGTACGCGGCCGGCAAACCCGATTGGGGCACGGTCATCGTGCGCGCCATCCCGCAGAGCGAGGGCGTCAACATCGAGGTCGAAGATGATGGCACCGGCGTCGATCTAGACGCCCTGCGACAATTGGCCAGCGAGCGGGGGCTCACCGCCGATGAAGCCGAGGACGTGGCCCGGCTGGTCTTCGAGGCGGGGTTGAGTACGGCGGAACAGGTGACGCCCATCTCGGGCCGTGGCATCGGCCTGGACGTGGTGCGCAGCCGCGTGCGCGAGCTCGGCGGCACGGTGGACGTGACCACCACGCGCGGCGTGGGCACTCTGTTCCGAATTCACCTGCCCAAGATGTCCGTCCAGGCGCCTGACCTGGACGGCATCGAAGACAGCTCCTGAAAGAAGCGGCGACTAGCCGGCGGGCTTCGGCTCAACGCCAGCGGCGTCGGCGGCGGCCAGGATCTCGTCGCGATTGGCCTCGTAGAAGTGCACCGTCGCCACCAGCGTCACCGGCACGGTGATGAAGATGCCGATGCAGCAAAGCAGGAGGCCGACGAAATTGAGCACCATGGCGATCAACAGGAAGATGAGGATCTCACCGAAATTGGCCTTGGCGTGGGCCAGCGACGCCTTCATCAGGCCGGGGCCGTCATAGCGATTCTCGGTCGC
This sequence comes from uncultured Enterobacteriaceae bacterium, assembly GCA_964438735.1. Taxonomy (GTDB): domain Bacteria; phylum Myxococcota_A; class UBA9042; order UBA9042; family UBA9042; genus CAYTLW01. The sequence continues at coordinate 19,254 of CAYTLW010000135.1, forward strand.
CAGCAGGGGCACCCAGAAGAAGAGCACGCCGGTCGCGATGGCGCCGATGCCGCAGAGCATGGAACCGATCATGTCGGCGATGCCCTTGAGCAACATGCCGACCAGGTCGTCGGTGAGGTAGTCGAAATTGAACAGGTCTCCGATCTCCGGCGAGGCGCCGGTGGCCAGCGCCTTTCGGCTGGCACGGAAGACGTTGGGCAACAGGATGATCGCCAGACCGCCGGTGAACGACATCACCACCGAGAAAACGACGTAGAGGATGAGCCAGGGGACGATGTCCTGCTTGACGGTCGCCCAACCGCTGGAAAAGTGATCCATGTTGCCTCGCTGTGACGGTCTTCGTCGGTAGCCCCTCGCCGCCGACGTTCGAACCGAATCGATCTCGCTGGCGCGAGTCTAGTGCACGAGCCTGCGATCCAGCAAGGCGGGTGCTAGCCCTGTTTGCG
>CAYTLW010000136.1:0-19416 GCA_964438735.1 uncultured Enterobacteriaceae bacterium
GCCAGCAGCAGCAGCCATGGTGAGCGTTTGAGGGGCGTGGACGCGGGGGTGGTCGCCTGGTTCATGGAATCTCCCGGTGTGGTTGTTTCGGGCCGGTGTGATGCCGGAGGCCGGATCCGCCGTGGCAGTTCGTGGTCACGAACGCTACTGCATCGGAAGCGATTCGACAAAGGCAAACGACTCGATGGGGCAGGGCGCCGTCTCATCAGCGTTCAGCGGCGGTGGCGGCTGGCGCATCAAGCTCCTATCGGCCCAGGCGCACCATCCAGCCGTCGCTGCCGCCGGCGCTGCCCTCGTTGGTGGCGCCGGCGACGACCAGCCCGCCACGACCCACGGCCAGGAGGGCGGCTGCGCTGTCTGCCGGCCCGGCGCCGACCGCCGCGCGCCACGCCGGCCGACCCTTGCGCTTGTAACCGACTACCCACACGTCTGCGCGGCGCTTCTTCAGCCGCCCGGTCGTGAGCACGGCCAGCCCCTTTCGGCCCAGGCTCACCGCCGCCACCGGCTGGACCGCGCTGAAGGTTCGATCGGTCTTCTGCCACCGCCGTCGGCCCTTTTTGTCGAAGCCCGACAGCTGGAGCATGGCGTGGGCTGCCCGGGCTTTCCTGTGCCGGCCGATGGCCACGATGGCGCCCTTCCGGCCGACAACGAGCGCGTCGAAACTGCTCTCGTCACCCGCTTTGGCCAGGTGTTGCCAGCGCGGGCTGCCCGAGCTGTCCAGGGCGATGAGCAGCGCCTGCCACGGCGTCTTGCCCACGCGGCTGCGACCGGCCAGGACCATGCCTTTGTTGTGTGCGACCAGGGCTGCCGGCACCTGGCGTCCGGCACCACCCAGCCGCTCCATACCGCCCGGCTGGCCGCTTGCGCTGAGATTCAACAGGCCCATATCGGCCTGGTCGCTGCTTTGATCGGCGGCCACGGCGACCCTCGCGCCGCCATCGGGTCGCGCCAGCAGCGCTACCGCCCGATCTTCGCCGTCGCCGCCGACGCTGCGATGCCAGCGTACGTTGCGATCGGCGCCAAAACGCACCATCCAGGCGTCCGGCTTGCCGTTTTGCCCGGCGGTCTCGCCGACCGCCAGCCAGCCGTTATCGGGCAGGATCGCCAGGGCGTGCGCCTCGTCTCGGCCGGCGGCGCCGAAGGACTGTTCCCAACGCATCCGACCGCTTCCATCCACCCGCCAGATGTGCAACTGAATGCCCTCGGCGCCGGCCACCTGCTTACGACCCGCCAGCAGCAGGTCGCCACCAGACAAGGCGACGGCTGCGTTGATGGCGTCATCACCCGCGCCGCCGTGAATCCGTTCCACCCACGGCCAGGGGCCCCTGCGCTCGCGGCGCTGCTTCATGCGTACCTTCTGCAACGGCGCGGCGTGGGCCGCGTGGCTGCCCTTGCACGCGGTCGCCATCGACAACGCCTTGCCTGCGGGGCGCTTCTTGCGGGCGGCCCGGAGCGCCAGCGCGTGGCTGTACATGGCCGGCCCTGGGGTTCGCCATTGGAGCCCGCGGCGCAAACGAGCCTGGCGCTTGAAGGTTTGCGCCGCCATGGCCAGCTGCTTGGCTGCCGGACGCGCCTTGCCACGCACCAGCAGGGCGATGGCGTCCTCCACGCGGGCCAGGGCGTTGGCGCGTCGAGTGGCCTCCAGGTTGTTCTGACCGTAGGCGCTGCGGGCCCAGGCTGACCACGTCCTGGCCGCCTCGTCATGTCGTCCGAGCTGTTCCTGGGCAAGTGCCAGCAGGGGCCGGGACTTGTCGCCAGCGGACGATGCGCAGAGCGCAGTGCGAGCCCAGTCGCTGCGATTGAACCACTGCTTGCAGTCGCCACCGGCCTGCAACATGGCCGGTGCCGAGGGCGTCTCGAACACGATCCGGGGCCCGCTCGGCGCGGGCCGCTCCGGCATCAACGCCTCGCCGGCGATGGGCGGTGGTCCGGCGGCGGGCTGTGCGGCCGGGAGGAGAGGAATCGCGACGAGCACCGCCCATAGCGCGTTCCACATGACCAGCTTCGGCGGACGTATCGGGCGAGGAATCGGTCGCATGGTTCGAGGTTCGCACCGGCTCGCCCGGCGCGCAACCGACCGCCCACCACCGTCGTGGTACCCTCGCTGCGGCCGCAACGGAGGCCCCGTGTTGGACCTGCGCCGCTTCGAGAAGACCGACATCCACCGCCACCTGGAGGGCTGCATCCGCCCGGCGACCGCCTGGGAGCTGGCCCGCGGCAACGGGCTGCTGGACCCAGGCGTCGATCTGGCCACATTCCGCGAGCAGCTCGTCATCGCGGCGCCGATCCCCTTGTTCGAGGCCCTGGACCGATTCGACCGCTTCCGCGCGCCCATCGTCGGCCACGCCGCCATCAACCGCATCGTGCACGAGGCCATCGAAGACGCCGCCGCCGACCATGTCACCAGGCTGGAACTTCGGTTCAGCCCCCTGACCCTGGCCCGTTCCTCCGGCGTAGGCATGGGCGAGCTTTTCGAGCTCATCGAGGCCTCTGCCCGACAGGCCAGCGCTCATTTCGGCATGGTCGCCGTCTCCCTGGTGGTGGTCATCAGCCGGCGACGCGGTCACGAGGGCGCCTGGCAGGTCGTTCAAGCCCTTCAATCGCACGGCCGCGGACGCATCGCCGGCGTTGATTTCGCCTCGGACGAGCTGCGCCATCGCAGCGCCGAGTTCCACGAGGTCGCTCAGGCGTTGGTGGACCTCGGCCTGCCACTGACCGTGCACACCGGCGAAGGCGTCGGCCCCGAACACGTCGCCGAGGCGCTGGCCCTGCCCGGTGTTCGCCGCCTCGGACATGCCCTCAGCCTGGTCGACGACCCGGATCTCATCGCCGACGTCATCGACCGCCACATCACCATCGAGGTCTGCCCCACCTCCAACCACCGCGCCGGCGTGCTCGACCGACTCCACAACCACCCCGTGCGCAAGATGGCCGCAGCCGGCGTGCCCTTCGTCCTATGTGCCGACGACCCCACCCTCTTCGACATCACCCTCACCGACGAACTCCAACTCGCCCGCCAGACCCTCCAACTCACCGACCAGACCCTCCTGTCCGCCGAAGAACGGGCCCGCCAGGCCATGTTTCACTCCCCCTGAGCCCCACGCCTCAAGCCCGAAGCCCGGAGCCTTGCGCCCCGCCTCCGCCCCTTTTGCCCCTCCCGGTCTTCCCTGCTACCTTCGCGCTCCCAAACCCGGAGTCGCCATGCGATCGACCCTGACCATCCTCATCGCCGCCGGCCTCCTGCTCGGTTGCGGTGCCAGCACGAGCCAACCCGACAAACCCAAACCGCCGCCGCCGGGCATGGTCTCGATCATCAAGTACAACGAGAAGACCGAAGCCCTGGTCAAGGCCACCCACAACCTGGGCGAGCTGCGCGAGAACATCGACGAGCAGCGCCGGCGACTGACCCGGATCTGCGTCGACTATCCCGACCACGAGGCCTGCCAGCTGCAGACGGCCGCGGCCTATGCGCGCAAGACCTTCTGCTCGGACAAGGAGTTCACCGGCCACATCAACGAGGTCGTGAAGTCCTGCCACCAGGGGCAATGCAAGCAGGTCGACCAGGCCAACCTGATCACCCGCGGCCAGTACATGATGCTGGTCCAGCGCCTGCCCCATACGCTGGTCACCTTCCGGGCGGCCCGGAGCAAGCTGGATCGGCGCGACCGCAAGCAACTGCAGCGCTTCATCGAGACCATCCAGGCCGAGAAGGGCTACATGATCATCGTCGGCCGGGCTTCGAAGGATGGTCCGTGGCGGAAGAACCTGCAGTACGCGCTGAGTCGGGCCGAGAATACGCGCAAATTCCTGGTCGACCAGCTCGGCGTCGACAACAAGCGGGTCGGCTACATCACCTACGGCCACGCCAAGATGTACCTGACCTCGCTGGACGCCGAGCGCCTGACCACGCGCAAGCTGAGCGTCAAGCAGGCCAACCGCAGCGCGCTGGTCTTCACCTATCCATGTTGGGAGGGCGACGGTGCCTGATCCACGCGCCGCCGGCCCGGCCCTGGCCACCTCCATCGCACTCATCAGTTGCCTCATCCTCTTCAGCTGTGGAGGGGCCCAGGGGGCGTCGAGCGACGTCATCAAAGCGCAGCAGGCTGAACTCGCCGCCGCCAAGGCCGAGATCAAGGCCCTTCGCGCCGCGCTGGCCCTGTTGACCGCGCAGATGAAGGCGCTGACCGCGCGCGTCGACGCCACCGAGCAGCGCACGGGCCTGAAGCCGCTGAGCACGACCTGGCTCAAACCCATGCCGGCCGGCAGCCGCCTGGAAGCGGGCGACGCCATCTACGTCGGGCGACTCGGTGACCGGGGCAAGCGGCGCAGGCTGTCCAAACACGTCAAGGCGTACAAGGCGCACGTTGCGGTCGTCTGGGCGACCTGGTGCAAACCCTGCACCAGCGACCACGAGCTCAAATTGCTGCACAAACTACAGCCGCAGCTGGCCCGCCACGGTGTCGACCTGGTGAGCATCCTGGTGGACGACCTGGAGCTGGCCCAGAAGCATGCCAAGGCGCGACGCTGGATCTACCCGCTATGGTTCGGCAAGTCGGCCCACACCCAGTGGCTGCCCGAGGCGCTGATCCGCAAAGGGCTGAGCCTGCCGGTCTTCCTGGTGGTGGGGCCTGACCTCATGGTCCGCTACTACGCCGCCGGCAAGCTGGACGACGAGCGCCTGCGCGACCTGGTCACCGCCGCGGCATTTTGAACCACCCCTCAGCAAAGCGGCACCCGCTGCGTTTTCGCCGACCTGACCGCCATCGCCTTGTCGGTTGACGGCGCGGCCCGGTACCCTCGACGACGGGAGCGGCGGCCTGACCCGGGCGCCCACCCGCAGGAGCCATCGTGTCGCGATCCATGGCGTTCTACGGAAAAGGCGGCGTCGGCAAGTCCACCGTCGTGGCCAACCTCAGCGCAGCGCTCGCCGCTGCCGGCAACGGCGTGCTGCAGGTGGGCTGCGATCCCAAGCGGGACTCGTCGCGCAATCTCATCGACGTTTTTCCGCCCACGACCATCATGGAGCTGCTCGCCGAAGGCAAGCGGGACCTGGAGCCCGAAGACGTCATCATGGACGGCGGCGAGGGCATCGACTGCATCGAGGCGGGCGGCCCCAAGCCGGGCGTCGGCTGCGCCGGACGCGGTCTCGGGCGAATGTTCGAAGAGCTCGAGGAGATGGACATCTTCGGCCGCGACTACGACTACGTGCTCTACGACGTGCTCGGCGACGTGGTCTGCGGCGGATTCGCCGTACCCATGCGTTCGGGCTACGCCGAAGAGGTCTACGTGGTCACCTCGGGCGAGTTCATGAGCCTGTACGCGGCCAATAACATCGCCCGCGGCATCCGCAACTACGCCACCGACGGCGACGTGCGCATGGGCGGCCTGGTCGCCAACGTCAAGGACCTGGCCTACGACAAGGAGCTCATCGAGCGCTTCGCCGAGCGCATCGGCACCAACGTCGTCTACTACCTGGAGTGGGATAAGGTGGTCTACGAGGCCGAACGGCGGCGCAAGACGGTGATGCGCCACGCGCCCGAGCATCCCTTCTCGGATACCCTGCGTGGACTCGCCGAGGTCATCGCAGCCGGGCCGAAGCCCCATATCCCGACGCCGATGACGGACCGGGAGCTGGACGTATTCCTGGAGAACCTGTTCGGTCGGGACGTGGCGTAGGTCCGTCACCCATCCCGCGGCGGTCAGTCCTCAAGCCGACGCTGATTTCGACCCGGTCTCGCCCCCGGGGTCGCCACCCCGCGCCGCAAACCACAAGAAGCCCAGCGTCGCCACCACCGAGATGACGATCCACACGGCGCCGACCATCCAGCCGCTCATCAGGGGGATCGAGTCGGCGATGACGTAGGCATCCGACCCTGGGATGTCGCGATCCAGGGCGTCAGACTTGATGTCCACGATGGCGTACAGGCAGCTGGTCAGGCCGATGAGGCGCAGCAGCAGGTCGTTGCCCTTCTCCCCCAGCCAGCGCGCGGCGGCGACCATGGCGAGCCCGGTCAGCAGGACGAACATCAGGGCGAAGCTGATGAATGGGCGCACCCAGAGCAGCGCGGCCAGCAGCAGGATGGCGCCGAGTACGCCCATGATCTGGCGGTCGTAGCGGGTGCGCGCGGCGGCGACCAGGATGACGCCGCCCCACAACATGCTGCCGATGTAGCCCGCCGACGTGATGACGAAACGCCAGCCGCCGCGGGTCACGCAGAGCCCGCCCTGGCGCGAGTCCAGCTCGATGCGCAAGATCTCGCCGCCGGTGAGCATGGCGGCCAGGCCGTGGCTGAGTTCGTGGAAGAAGACCACCAGCATCTTGAGCGGATAGACCACCGGCGTCGACCAGAGCGCGTAGATGATGCCGACGAGGACGACCAGGATGCCAGTCTGGGGCCAGTTGATGGCGGTGCGTGCGGACATGGGGCCTCCTGGCGAACAGTCTACCCGGCATGGCGGGGTCCTGCACGGTTCGAACGCCGACGGCAGCCGGCTGGAACTTCACAAACGCTTCCGGCAAGCTGAGCCCCTGCGAAGGTCCGCGCCGAACGCCTGTTGGCCTGGTGAGCCGACCTTCCGGGAGGACCCCTCATGCACCCGACCATCACCCGCTTCTTCGTCGCCACCCTGATCGCCTGCACAGGCTCCTGGATCGCCAGCGAGGCGACCGCCGCCGTGCCCACGACCCTGGCCGTACAGGGCACCATCAAGGCCCAGGGCGGCGCCGCCCCCGATGGCAAGTACGGCCTCGGCTTCGCGCTCTACGAGGTCAAGACCGGTGGCACGGCCATCTGGAAGGAGCCGCTGGCGCCCAAGACGGTCACCGGCGGACGTTTCCAGCACGTGCTGGGCGAGACCAAGGCGCTGAATCCGGCCATGCTGGCCGCGGCCAAGAGCTTGTGGCTCGGCGTGTCGGTAAACTTCGATCCCGAACAACCGCGCGTACGCCTGCATTCTGTGGTCTACGCACTGCAGGCGGCATCGGCCGGTGGACTGGCCTGCTCGGGCTGCGTGGGCGCCAATCACCTGTCCAATGGCGCCATATCGGCCGACAAGGTGGGCTTTACCTTCGCCGGCTCCAAGACCAAGGGCGGCGCCGCGCAGACGGCCCTGGATCTGCAGTGCACCGGCTGCGTCGGTGTGTCGGAGATGAAGTTCGACGGCGACGTGGACCTGGGCGGCAACGCGCTCAAGGCCAAGAAGCTCATCGCTGGTGACATCACCGCGCAGGCCATCGTCGCCAACAGTTATGTCGGCGACGGCTCCAAGCTCACCGGCATCAAGACGCCGTCGGGCAGCTGCAGCGCCAAGGGCTACGTGGTCAAGGGCATCAAGTCCGACGGCAGCCTCATCTGCGTGCCCGGTGGCGGCGCCTCGGGTCTGCCGCCGGATGGCATCGACGAGATCTCCAACAACCTCATCTTCAACCAGTTCGTCGACTCGGCCTCGAGCAAGGCGCCGGTGCCGATCCCGGATAACAACCCCATCGGCGTGTCCGACTTCATCATCTTCCCCGACGTGGGGCTGGCCCAGAAGCTGACCGTGCACATCGATGTCGCGAACTCGAACATGTCATCGGTGGAGCTGACCCTTTATGACCCCAACAACGCCAAGTATCTGCTGCTGAAGAAGGGCGCGGGTAAAGGCAACTCGCTCAAGACCAGCTTCCCCGAGCCCAGCACCCCGGCTTCGGGCGATCTGAAGAGCTGGGTCGGCAAGAATCCCAAGGGCAAATGGCAGCTGAAGATCACCGACGAGGCCTTCCTGAACAACCAGTTCGACGGTGCCGTGAAGAGTTGGCGCATCGACATCCAGACGCTCTCCAGCAAGAAGATCCAGGTCAAGGGCGACCTCATCGTGGACGGCAGCGTGCAGGGCTCCAAGGGGTTCAACATCGTCGGCGATACGAAGTTCTCGGGCAAGGTGACCTTCGAGGATGAGGTGGTCTTCAAGAAGGGCGTGGTCTTCGAGGGTGGGGTGTCGTTCGGCACGGAGCCGAAGCAGGCCTTCGAGATGTGCAAGGACGACAACAAGCAGGGCTCCTGCTACCTGCAACTCTTCCCGGCGCGACCCTTCATTCAGGCGTCCAAGCTCTGCGCCTCGTACAAGCTCGACATCTGCACCGACTCCCAGGCCTACATGATGCGCCAGTACTACTCCTGGCACACCGGCCAGCCGAACTGGACCAACTCCTTTGCCGACAACGACGGCGGCAAGTGGAGCGGCAGCAACGGCGGCTCCGGCGACAACCACAGCCACACCTCGCACTACCTGGTGCCCTGTTGCAATAACGTCACCCCCGCCACCAAGGGCGAGCAGCTGGTGGGCGGCGTGCGGTTGCTGAAGGTCAACAACGCAGAAAACGCCAACTGGGATACGGCGGTCAAGGCGTGCATGGCGCTGAAAGCTGATCTCTGCGACAAGGGCCAGCTGGTGGTGCTGCGCCAGAAGGGCAAGATCAGCGCCCGCATGTGGTCGTCGGATCACTCCGATAACGACGGCAACATGGCCTCCTCGGCCATCGGCAACACGTCCGATGACACCAACCCGGGCCAGAAGTACGGCTACGCCTGCTGCGCGACCACTCGGACCACCGACGCCTGCCCCAAGGGCGCCACCGATATCAACGGCGTCTGTGTGGCCAAGATCCACAACGGCGGCGCCAACTGGAGTACGTCGGCCAACGCCTGCGCAGCCCTGGGCGCGCGGCTCTGCTCCATCTCGCAGACCACAGTGCTGCGGCAGGCGGGTAAGGTGACCTCGAGCGCCAGCTGGACGGCGTCCTATAGCGACAACGACGGCAGCCAGGCGGCCGTGGGCGTGGGCAACGCCGGCGACAACCATGGGGCCGGGTCGAACTACGGGTACGCTTGCTGCTTCTGATGCCCTCGGCTGGCGCCACGCCTACGGCGCCCCTGACCCCTTGACCAGCAACGGCTTGTTCGTCTTGCCCGTGCTGCCGTAGCCCAGCTGAGCCTGGTAACCCATGCCCCAACACCAGGCGCTGCCATCGGTCTTGACGGCGCAGCTGTGGTCTTTGCCCAGGCCGACGAACGCCGCGTTGGACAGGCCCACCACAGGCGCAGGTTTGAGCGAGCTGTAGTTATTGCCCGTGCCCAGCTGGCCGCCGTTGTTCTGCCCCCAGCAGGAGACGCCGCCGGTCTTGCGCAGCGCACACGCGTGGTAGTTGCCCAGCGCTGCGGCCACCGCATCCTTGAGATCCTTCACATCGACCGGCGTGGCCCGACTGGTCTTGGTGCCATCGCCCAGCTGACCGCCCGGATTGTAGCCCCAGCATTTCATGGCGCCTGACGACAGGACCGCGCAGAAAGACTGCCCGTAGCCTGCGATGCGGACCGCCCCGCTGACGCCGATCACCTTGGTCACCGGCACGGGCGTGTTGCCGGTCGTCTTGCCAATGCCGGCCTCCCCGTAGACGTTGCGACCCCAACACGCCACGGTGCCATCGCTGCGGCGCGCGCAGGTGGTGTAGTCCGCGGCGGCGATCTCGACGACCTTGCTCAGCCCCTGCACCGTCTGCGCCTGCCAGGTGTCGGTCTTCTTGCCGTTGCCGAGCTGTCCGTAGAGGTTGTATCCCCAACAGCGCACGCTGCCGGAGCCCTGCAGGGCGCAGGTGTGATACATGCCGGTGGCGAGCGAGACCGAGCCGGTGGTGCCGGAGACCTTGTAGGGCAGCTTCTGCGAGCTGTTGTTGCTCGGGTGGCCGACCGTGTACTTGCTGTTCAGGCCCCAACACCAGGTGGAGTTCGCCGCGACGGCGCAGCTGTGAAATGCCGAGACGGCGAACGCGACGGCCGGGCTCGACAACTTGGCGTCCACAGGTGTGTAGCGCAGGGTCTTGGTGCCATCGCCCAACATCGCCTGCATATTGCTGCCCCAGCACGACACCTTGCCGTTGTTGCGCAGCGCGCAGCTGTGATACCAGGCGCCCTTGATCTGGCTCGCCCAGCCGCTGGTGGCGCCAAAGATGCAAGTGCCGGTCTTGCAGGTCGCCGCCGAGCCGCAACTCTTGCCGTCGGGTGCGTTCTTCTTGGCGATGCACTTGCCCGCCTTGTCGCAGGGGTCCAGGGTGCACGGATTGCCGTCCTCGCAGGAGCTCGGGCCGGTGCAGGTGCCGGCGACGCACTTGTCCTGGCTGGTGCACGGCATGCCGTCGTCGCACTTGCTGCCTTCGTTGGTCGGGCCGTAGACGCAGCCGGTCTGCGGGTTGCAGCCGTCCTTGCTGCAGATGTCGCCATCGCTGCAATCCTTCAAGTCACCCTTGCCGCACTGGCCGCCGGTGCAGGTGGTGTTGGAGACGCACTTGCCGTCGGCGCAGGCGAGGCCGTCCTTGACCTTGGTGTAGACGCAGGCATTGCTCACGCATTTGCCCGTGGTGCAACCATTTTTGTCGTCGCAATCCTTGTCGGCCGCGCACGGAGCGGTGCCCGGCGGCAAGGTATCCTTGACGGCCACTGGCAGCTTGGTCTGGGTCGTCGTGCCATCGCCGACCTGGCCGTAGTGATTTCGGCCCCAGCACAGGACGCCGCCGTCCTTGCGCACGGCGCAGGTGTGCCGGCCGGCGCGACCGATATGCACGACGTCCTTGAGGTTCTTGACGGCCACAGGTGTCAGTCGGCTGACCATGGTGCCGTCGCCCAGCTGGCCGTAGGCGTTGTAGCCCCAGCAGGAGACCGTGCCCGCCTTGTGCAACGCGCAGCTATGGTTCAGGCCGGTGGCCACCATGGTGGCATCCTTGAGGTCCTTGACCGCGTAGGGGCTGTAGAGCGATGACTTGCCACCGTACCCGAGCTGCCCACTGCTGCCCTTGCCCCAACACTTCACCTCGCCTGAAGTGATCAGCGCGCAGAAGTGGTCGGTGGCGCCGGCGATCTGCACCACGTCGGATACACCAGCGACGGTCGAGGGGTACTTGGCGCTGCCGGTCTTGCCGGCCTGGTAGTAGGAGTTTCGACCCCAGCAACGCACGCTGCCATCGCCGAGCCGGGCGCAGGTCGTGCGCGCGCCGGCGGCCAGCTGGACCACGCCGGTCAGCGAGTTCACCTTCGTGGGCGTTGGGGTGCTGCTCGAGTTGCCATTGCCCAGGGCATAGTCGTAGCCGCCGCCCCAACACTTCACGGTGCCGTTCTTGAGCAGTGCGCAGCTGTGGTATTCGCCGGTGACCGCGGCGATCGAACCCTCGGTGCCGATCATCTTGGTCGGCTTGGTCAGCGTCACCGCCGTGCTGGAAGCGCCCACCTGGTAGGCGTTGTTGTAGCCCCAGCACCAGGTCCAGCCATCGGCGACGGCGCAGGTGTGGTAACGCCCGGTGTCCACTGTGCTGGCCTTGGCGCTCAGCTTGGCGTCGACCGGGCTCTTGCGCTGGGTCTTGGTGCCGTCGCCGAGCGCGCCATAACCGTTGTAGCCCCAACAGGACACCTCGCCGCCGCTGCGCAGGGCGCAGGTGTGGTTCTCGTTGGCCGATACGCTGACCCCCCAACCGGCGACGGCCTGGCAGACGCCGCCCTGGCAGATCTGTCCTTCGCCGCACGGCGTGCCGTTGAGCAGGGTCTTGTTGGGCAGGCACTTCTTGGTCGCCGCGTCGCAGGGGTCGGGCGTGCAGGGGTTGCCGTCGTCGCAGCCATCCGGCGCGATGCACTTGCCCGCTGTGCAGGTGTCCTTGGTGCTGCACGGGCTGCCATCGTCGCAGGACTTGCCTTCATTGACGGCCTTGTGGGCGCATCCCGTCGCCGGGTTGCACGAGTCCGCCGTGCAGACGCTCTTGTCGTCGCAGTTCAGCGCCTTGCCGCCGAGGCATGTGGTGCCCTTGCAGAGGCCGAGGCCGGTGCACTTGTTGCCGTCATCGCACTTGCTGCCTTCCGCAGCGTTGTAGACGCACTTGGGCTTGATGCACTTGCCCGTGGTGCAGGGGTTGCCGTCATTGCAGTCGCCGTCCGCGCTGCACGGCAGGTAGCCGGCCGGCACACTGCCCTTGACCGGCACGGGCACGTTGGAGTCCTGGGTCGAGTTGCCCACGCCCAACTGGCCGTAGCTGCCCGCGCCCCAACACCACACGCCACCCCGGGTCGTCACCGCGCAGGTGTGGCTGAGGCCGCGGCCGAGCCAGGCCACGCTGTCCAGGTGCTTGACGGCCACCGGTGTGAGTCGCTGCTCCTTGGTGCCGTCACCCAGCTGGCCGGAAGAATTCTGGCCCCAGCAGGCCACGGTGCCCTTCTTGCTCAGCGCACAGCTATGGCCCGAACCGGTCGAGACCATGACTGCATCGGAGATGCCCTTGACCTGGACCGGCTGGCTGCGATCGGCGGTCGCGCCATCGCCCAGCTGCCCGTACATGCCCGCGCCCCAGCAGCGCACCGCGCCCGCCTTGTCGACCGCGCAGAAGTGCCGGTATGAGCCGCCGATATGGGTGATGTCGCTCAGCCCCTTGACCACGGCGGCGGCCGAGACGATCTGGACGCCGGGCACGCGATTGCCCGCCTGGCCGTAGTGATTGCCGCCCCAGCAGGCCACGACGCCGCTGTCCAACAGCGCGCAGGTGGTGGACTCGCCGGCGGCGACCTGAACGACATTGGAGAGATTGACCACCGACGTCACCGGCATGCTCCATCCGCTGCCAGTGCCGCCGTCACCGAGGTTGCCGTGCTTGCGGAACCCCCAGCACTTGACCTTGCCGTCCTGCATCAACACGCAGTCCTGGTACCTGCCCGAGGCGATACCCACGGCACCCTTGGTGTAGGCCATCGGAACGGGCTTCAGGCTGTGCGAGCCGTTGGAGTTGGCGCCGATGAAGTAGTAGTTCCACGGTCGCATACCCCAACAATGCACCTCGCTGCCGGCCACCGCGCAGCTGCGCATCAATCCGGTGTCGATGGCCACCGCCTGGGCCGGTAGCTTGACCGGCGTCGGCTCCAGGCGCTTGGTCTTGGTGCCATCGCCGATGCTGCCCAGCGTGTTGTTGCCCCAGCAGCGCACCTTGCCGTCGTTCTGCAAGGCGCATGTGTGACGCCAATGGCCGGCGACGGCACGGCCCCACTTGCTGGTCGTCGACTTGCATGCGCCAGCGGTGCAGGCCATGCCCTGGCCGCAGGGCACGCCGTCGGGCATGGCCTTCTTGGTCAGGCATTTGCCGGCCTTGTCGCAGCCGTCCAGCGTGCAGAGGTTGCCGTCGCTGCACTTGTTGCTGGCCACGCAGCTGCCGGCCATGCAGTGATCGCCCGTGGTGCAGGCTTTGCCGTCATCGCAGGCCACGGGCTTGGGCGCCGTCCGGCCGCAGATGTAGCAATTCACCTTCTGGTCGGCGCCGACGTCGTACCACATGTTCTTGAACTGGTCGTTCGGTCCCGAGTCGCCGGAGAAGTACACATAATCTTCGTCGTTGAGGTTGTTCGGCTCGCCCTGCTTCCAGAACTCGAAGCTCTTCTTGGTCCCGTCGACCCAGCCGAACTTGCCCTCGTAGAGCTCGTCGGTATAGCCGATCCAGGTCCGGACCTTGGCCCCGCAGTGGGTGTCGCGCAGCTTCTTGAACGTGCTGAACATGGCCCCGTCGGCCACGCCTGCGATCAGGCCACCGCTTTGTTTGCACGCCGCCCGCGCCTCCTTCCAGGTCAGGTTGGCCTTGCTGGCCTCGTAGCAGCGATTGTTCGTGACCGAGCCGCGACAGGGCCTGGGGCTCGTCTTGGGCTCGAATTTACAGCCGGTGGTGGCGTCGCAGGTGTCCTCGATGCAGGGCAGGGCGTCGTTGCAGACCTGCTTCTTGCCGCCCGCGCAGACGCCTGACTTGCAGGCCTCGCCCTTGGTGCAGACATCGCCATCGCTGCAGGGACCGCCGTCCTTCACCGCCTTGTTGCTGCACTTGCCCTGCACGCAGGCGTCCACCGTGCAGCTATTGCCGTCGTTGCAGCTGGCGTTGACGGCGCATGGCAGGGCGTCTGACACGCCGCGTACCAGGGCCATGTCGTCAATGAACCAGCCCTCGCCCAGGTTCTCAGCCGCGTCGGCCTGGAAGCGCACCCGGATCTGGATCGTCTTGCCAGCCCAGTTGCTCAGGTCCATCTCGACCTTGGCCCAGGCTCCGCCGGTGCCGCAAGAGGCCACCCGGGTGTCGATGCCCGGTCCGAAGCCGTTGTCGGACACCTCGACATAGATCTGCTCGCCGCTCATGACGTGGCCGCAGGATGATTGGAAGCTCAACGTGAACCTGCCCTGGCGGCCGAGCGCGATCTTGGTCGAGGTCGCGTGGCCGTTGACGTTGGGCGAGTTGTAGTCCTTGTTGTCGTTGAAGTTCAGCGAGCAGGGAGGCGACTTGAAGCCCGGCGGATGGGGCGCTCCATCGATGCCCCACTTGATGGATGCGTGATTGCCGCTGTAGGTCCAGCCGGCGCTGCCGCAGGCGAAGGCGTCCTGCCACAACACGGTCTGCACGCACTTATCCGTCGAGGCGCATTTGCCCCCCTTGCAGACGTCGACCAGGGTGCACGGGTTGCCATCGTCGCACTTGCCGCCCTCCTGGACCGGGGTATAGGTGCACTTGCCCCATTTGCAGGAGTCCAACGTGCACTCCTTGCCGTCGTTGCACAGAGGTTTGCCCTTGCACTTGCCGGAGTGGCAGGTGTCCTTGAAGGTGCAGGAGTTGTTGTCGCTGCAGCTGCCGCCGGACTTCGGCCCCAGCTTGACGCAGTTGCCAGTGGCGCAGGAGTAGAGCGTGCAGGGCCCGCCGCCCTTGCACTCGCCCGTGGTGGGCGTGCCCTTGCACTGACCTCCGGAGCACTTGTCGTTGAGCGTACACAGGTTGCCGTCGCTGCACGAGCTGTTGTTGGACGCCGTCTGGCCGCTGCATCCGCCCCACTTGGTGCACTTATCGGAGTAGGTGCAGGAGTTGCCGTCGCTACAATTGTTGCCCTCGAAGGCCGTGCCGGAGCAGCCGCCTGCCGAACTGCAGCGCTCGTAGTAGGTGCAGCTGTTGTTGTCCTTGCAGGACTTGCCTTTGTGGGTGATGAAAGGCGTGCACTCGCCGGCCTTGCAACGGTCGTCGTTGCAGGCGTTGCCATCGCTGCACCAGCTGCCGTCGGCCGCGGTCGTGTACTGGCAGTCGCCCGTGCCCGCATCGCAGGTGTCGAAGGTGCACATGTTGTTGTCCTGGCAGACCTTCGCCTCGCCGGTGCAGCGGCCGTATTTGCAACTCTCGAGCGCGGTGCAGGGGTTGCCGTCTTCGCAATCGCCGTCCACGTACTTCAGGGAACAAGATCCCTTGGTGCATGTGTGGCTGGTGCAGGGGTTGTGGTCGTCGCAATCGGCGTCCTTGGCGCAGGCGCCGGACCAGACGCGCACGTCGTCCAAGAAGACGCCCGCCTTGCCGACGCCATAGCCGTTGCAGGTCGTGGTGGTATAGCTCACACGCAGCAGAAACTTGCTGCCCGACAGGCCGCTGAGCGCCACGGTTCGCCGAATCCAGTTGACCTTGGAGTTGGCGTGGGACAGGGAGTGCCGCTGGGACCAGGTCTTGCCATCGAGCGAGCTGTACCACTTGACGTTGGCGCCGGCCCAGGCACCGCTCAAGAGGTACTCCAGCTTGATATAGACGCCTTTCTTCAGCCCGATGGCATCCAGCCAGGGCGAGACGGCATGGCCGCTGTGTTTGACCCCTTCGACGCAGCCGACGTCGGAGCCGTTGTTGTAGTTCAGTGAGCAGCTCGGGCTGTAGAAGCCCGGATTGCCTGGCGTGGCGTCCACGCCCCAGGCGGGGCCCGCGTCGGGGATCGACAGCTGCCACATCTTGGCGCCATCCGATCCGCAAGCGAATGGCTCGTAGTAGGGCAGCTTGACCGTCTTGGCGCCACAGGCGGCGATGGGCTCGAAGACGCAGGCGGCGGTCTTCTTGTTGCAGCGGTCCAGGGTGCAGGCGTCGTTGTCATCACACGCTTTCAGCGGCGCGGTCGGGGCGCAGTAGCCCGTCTTGCAGCTGGTCGCGGCCGAGCAGGCGTTGTTGTCGTCGCAGTTCTTTCCCTCGTTGATATTGGTATTGCTGCACGCGTGCTTGCCCGAGTTCACCTTGATGCATGAGTCCGCAGTACACGGCTCCCCGTCATCGCACAGGATCTTGCCGACGTTGGTGCCGTAGCACTTGCCGTTGTAGTTGCAGTTGTCGTTGTTGGTGCACGGGTTGCCATCGTTGCAGTTGTAGCCCTCCGCGTTCTTGCTGTTGCTGTAGCACTTACCCCAACCGTTGCACTTGCCGTCATAGGTGCAGTTGTTGTTGTCGCTGCAATAGGTGCCGTACTTGCTGTTGGTGCCGTAGCAGGAGCCGGAACCGTTGCATTTATCGCTGTACGTACACTTGTTGTTGTCGTTGCAGTAGTAGCCCTTGGGCCGATAACTGCCCTTGCATTGGCCGGAGCTGTTGCACTTGTCGTTGTAGGTACAATAGTTGTCGTCATTGCACGACAAGCCCGTGTTGCTGCCCTTGTAGCTGCAATTGCCGGTGGCTTTGTCGCAGCTGTCTATGGTGCAGTTCTTGCCATCGTTGCAGACGACGGACTTGCCGGCGGCGCATGATCCGCTCTTGCAGATGTCGCCCTTGGTGCACTTGTTGCCGTCTTCGCAATAGACGCCGCTCTGGCTGACGTGCTTGCAGACCTTGTCGCAGCTGTCCTTGGTGCAAGGCTTGCCGTCGTCGCAGCTCTTGGCCGCGCCGGCCACACATTTGCCGGCCTTGCAGGTGTCCTTGAGCGTGCAGGCGTCGCCGTCATCGCAGTTGGCGCTGTTGTGGCTCACCACGCAGCCCGACTTGCTGTCGCATTTATCGTCTGTGCAGGGGTTCTTGTCGTCGCACTTCAGCGACGGCCCGGCGACGCACTTGCCGTCCTTGCAGACGTCCTTGTCGGTACAGGCGTCGTCGTCTGTGCACTTGGCGCTGTTGGCGGGGTGCAGGCACTTGCCATCCTTGCAGCTGTCGTCGGTGCAGCCATTCTTGTCGTCGCAGTCCATGGCTGTACCGACGCACTTGCCGTCCTTGCAGGCGTCCTTGGTACATGCGTCGCCGTCGTCGCAGCCTCCGGTCACCGGACTGAACACACACTTGCCGTCCTTGCAGGCGTCAGCGGTGCAGACGTTCTTGTCGTCGCAGACCTTCTTGGCGCTGCTGCACTTGCCGTCCTTGCAGCCGTCGTCCGTGCAGCCGTCGCCGTCAGTGCAGGTCGCCTTGTTGGGCAGGTGGGCGCACTTGCCCTCCTTGCAGCTGTCATCGGTGCAGACGTTCTTGTCGTCGCAGTCGAGCGCCGTGCCGACGCATTTGCCATCCTTGCAGGCGTCGTTGGTGCACTTGTCGCCGTCATCGCAGCCGCCGGTGATGGCCACATGGCCGCACTTGCCGTCTTTGCAGGCGTCGGCGGTGCAGACGTTCTTGTCGTCGCAGTCCTTCTTGACGCTGTCGCATTTGCCGCCCTTGCAGACGTCGTCGGTGCAGCCGTCGCCGTCGGTGCATTTGCCGTTGTTGGGCAGGTGTGCGCATTGACCGTCCTTGCAGCTGTCATCGGTGCAGACGTTCTTGTCGTCGCAGTCCAGCGCCGTGCCGACGCATTTGCCGTCCTTGCAGGCGTCGTTGGTGCACTTGTCGCCGTCATCGCAGCCGCCGGTGATGGCCACATGGCCGCACTTGCCGTCTTTGCAGGCGTCGGCGGTGCAGACGTTCTTGTCGTCGCAGTCCTTCTTGACGCTGTCGCATTTGCCGCCCTTGCAGACGTCGTCGGTGCAGCCGTCGCCGTCGGTGCACGTGGCCTCGTTGGGCAGATTTGTGCACTTGCCGTCCTTGCACGCGTCATCGGTGCAAGGCTCCTGGTCGTCGCAGTTGATGGCCTTGCCGGCGCATTGGCCACCCTTGCAGGTGTCCAGGGTGCACTTGTCGCCATCATCGCAGGGGCCGGCGGCTGGCGTGTGCACACACTTGCCGTCCTTGCACGCGTCGGCGGTGCAGACGTTCTTGTCGTCGCAGTCCTTCTTGACGCTGTTGCACTTGCCGTCCTTGCACCCGTCGTCGGTGCAGAGGTCGCCGTCGCTGCAGCTGGCCTGGTTGGTCGCGTGGGTGCACTTGCCGTCCTTGCAGGCGTCATCGGTGCACACGTTCTTGTCGTCGCAATCCTTCGCCGTGCCGACGCATTTGCCGTCCTTGCAGGCGTCGCCCGTGCAGGGATCGCCATCGTCGCAGGCGCCCGGTACGGGGGTGTTTTCGCACTTGGCGTTCTTGCACGCGTCGGCGGTGCATGGGTTCTTGTCGTCGCAGCCGTTCTTGGCCGCGGTGCAGCTGCCGTCCTTGCAGGCGCCATAGGAGCAGACATCGCCGGCGTTGCAGGTGGCCTCGTTGGGCAGGGCGACGCACTTGCCGTCTTTGCAGGCGTCGTCTGTGCAGACGTTCTTGTCGTCGCAGACGACGGGCGTGCCAGCGCACTTTCCGTCGCTGCAGGCGTCATCGGTGCAGGCGTCGCCGTCGTCGCATTTGCCTGGCACTGGCGTCGTCACGCACAGGCCGTCGGTGCAGGAATCGGCGGTGCAGACGTTCTTGTCGTCGCAGTCCTTGGCCACCCCGGCGCACTTGCCATCCTTGCAGCCATCATCGGTGCAAGCGTTGCCGTCGCTGCAGGTGGCCTCGTTGGGCAGGTGGGTGCAGCTGCCGTCCTTGCAGCCGTCGTCGGTGCAGGGCTCGTCGTCGGCACAATCGATGGGCTTGCCGGCGCACTTGCCTCCTGCGCAGGCGTCCTTGGTGCACTTGTCGCCGTCATCGCAGGCACCGGGCGCCGGCGTGTGCACGCACTTGCTGTCCTTGCAGGCATCCACGGTGCAGACATTGGCGTCGTCGCAGCCCTTGTCGGCGGCGACGCATTTGCTCTCCTTGCAGGTCCCGTAGGAGCAGCTATCGCCGGTACCGCATTTGCCGCCATCTTCGGCCTTGTGCGCGCAGCCGGCCTTGGCGTCGCAGCTGTCGCTGGTGCAGGAGTTGCCGTCGTCGCAGCTCTTGGTCGTGCCGTCGCAGGTGCCGGCCTTGCAGACGTCGCTGTCGGTGCAGGGGTTGTCGTCGTCGCACTTGTCGCCGTCGGCGTCGGTATAGGTGCAACCCTTGTTGGCCACGCAGGTGTCGGTGGTGCAGGGGTTGGCGTCGTCACAGTCCAGAGCGTCCTTGCAAGGCGCCGCGCAGACGAGTTGGCCGTCCTGGCCCTTGGCGCAGTTGCCGCTCTTGCAGCCCGAACCGTCGACGCAAGCGCAGCCGAGGGCGCCGGCGCAACCGGCGTCTACGGCGCTGCCGCCATCAGAGCCGCTGCCGCCGTCAGAGGCGCTGCCACCATCAGAGGCGATGCCACCATCAGAGGCGCTGCCACCATCAGAGGCGCTGCCACCATCCGCCGCGGA
>CAYTLW010000137.1:0-9795 GCA_964438735.1 uncultured Enterobacteriaceae bacterium
GCCGGAGACAATCACGGCACCGGCAGCAGCTACGGCTACGCGTGCTGTTACTAGAGCGCCGAACAGGTAACGGAGCGAGTGCCATGCCGAGCGCCGGTTGGCCAGATGCAAGGCGGAGCGCCGCCGGCGATGCAGCGCATCGCCAAGTCGCGACAACGCAGCCTGAGCGAAGCGAGGGGCACAGATGGCCGGTCGCCGCCGGCAGGGCGCCGCGAAGCTTACCTGTTCGGTGCTCTAACGGTCCGTCAATGGCTCATCGCGGCTGGCGAAACGCGTCGATCGCCGCCACCAATCGCGCCAGGATCGGTGCCTCCAGCGCCGAGTGACCCGCCGCCGGCACGATCTCCAGCCGGCTGCGCGGCCAGACCTCGTGCAGCAGCCAGGCGGTGCGGGCAGGGCAGATGGCGTCGTAGCGACCGTGAATGATCACCCCGGGCAGGTGTCGGATCCGGCGCGCGTCGCGGAGCAGCTGGTCCGGCTCCAGCCAGGCGTCGTGCACGAAGTAGTGGGTCTCGATGCGCGCGAAGGCCAGGGCAAACTCCGGCCCGATGTCGCCCTGCGGCGGCGGCACCAGGCGCGAGGTGGAGAACTCCCAGCGCGTCCAGGCCAGGGCGCAGGTGACCTGCAGATCGCGATCATTGCCCACCAGCCGCTTGTAGTACGCCGCTGGCAGGTCGTCCCGCTCGTCCTCGGGGATGGGTGCGATGAGCGCGTGCCAGGCCTCGGGGAAGATCTCTCGCGTGCCCCGCTGGTAGAACCAGTCGAACTCGCGTCGGGTGCCCAGAAAGATGCCACGTAGGACCAGCCCGGTGACGCGCTCGGGATGTTTCTCGGCGTAGGCCAGGGCCAGGGTCGAGCCCCAGGAACCGCCGACCACCAGCCATCGCTCGATGCCCAGGTGTTCGCGCAGCTGCTCCAGATCGGCCACCAGGTGCCAGGTCGTATTGTCGACCAGGCTGTTGTGGGGGCGCGAACGGCCGCAGCCGCGCTGGTCCAGCAGCACGGCGCGATAATGCTCGGGGTCGAAGAGCTGGCGATTCCAGTCCTGGCAACCACCGCCGGGGCCGCCATGCAGGAAGAGCGCCGGCTGACCATCCGGTCGACCGCTCTGCTGGTAGTAGATCTCATGACTCGACGAGACCTTCAGCAGGCCATCGTCGAAGGGTTCAATCACCGGGTAGAGCACGTCCAAGGCGGCCGACATTGACCGCCGCTGGCACTCCGGTCAAGGCGCGGGCATCCGATTCGTGACGCCAGACCGGGTTCGTCGGCGCTGCGACCATTCACGGGCGATCGGCGTACAGATCGGTGACCGTCACCTCGCGAGCGAGCTCGACATCTTCTTGTCGAACAACCGACTGCCAGCGCTCATCGCCATCTTCGGCCAGGGTCCACGCCGGACTGGCCCGAAGCTGGTGGCCCATGCCCGAGTTGGCGTAGGGCACGCGCAGCGAGAAGCGACCTTCGGCGTCGCAGGTGGCGATCTGGGCGAAGCGGAACGGCGGCGCGCCGGGATGCTGAATCATCGCCGAGGCCTCGATCTCGCGGCCGGTCCTGCAGGCGCCGACGATGCGTGCGCCGGGCACCACCAGGAAGATCTTGTCGTGATGCACCGGGCCGGGTGGGCCGCCGGTCGCCGCGCCGTCGACCTGCAAGGGCGAGGTGCGAATCCGGCGCAAGCGGCCGAATCCGGGCAGGCTCTCCTGCTCCCCGCCCGCGCCGGCCAGGTGTACTGCGCTGCCGTTGGCGAAGAGCAGGCGCGCCCAGTTGCTGCGCAGCAGGTCCCCGCCAGGTGGCGCGGTCAGGCCGAGCTCGCCCAGGTGGCTGGCGATGTCCTGCTCGTCCATGGCCGCGATCCAGACCGCGCGCAGGTCGCCGTGTTTGGGCTGCCAATCGCCCAGCAGATCATCTTGGAATAGAAAGGCCGCCAGACGCTGGATGCGGGCCCGATCGGCGTGCTCCGTGAACGGATGCGCGACCACCGGCAGGCCGCCCACGCGCAGGACCTCGTGGCCCACATCCCACGGCGCCATCAGGCAGGCCTGTTGGCCATCCGCCTTGGGCAGCGGCGGCACGTGTTCCGCCAGCCAGCGGACGAGGCGATCGCGGGACTCGTGTTCCACCGTCCAGTAGCTGCGGAAGTAGAGCGAGGGCAGCACGGTCAGCACCAACAACGCCGCCAGCCAGCGCATCCAGCGCCAGCGCCGGCGCTCGCGATCGCTGGCCTGCGGGTCGTCCTCTTTGTTGGGCCGCGCCGGGATGCCCGTCGCCAGCAGGCAGCCCAGGGCCAGACAGAAGGGGGTGGAAAACGCCATCGCAAAACGAGTCTGGAGCAGGGCCAGGGGCAGCGAGGCGGCAAACCACAGGGTCAACAACAGCCGAAGAGAGGGATCGGCCCGGCGCCAGGCCAGCGGCAGGGCCGGAGCCAGCAGGATCGCGCCGCTGAGCAGGGTCAACGGCTGTGGCATGGGGCGACTGAACAACGAACGGCTCTCGTCGATGGCGCCGACGATGCCGCCGCTGCCAGCAAATCCTGCCGCCGCCACCATGGCGTCGTGCATGCCGCCGCCCAGAGCGAAGGCCAGCGCCAGCACGCCCAGGCCGCCGCCGCCGGCCGCAACGGCGATCGTCCATGGGCCGCGCTTGGGCGATCGCCCGACCGCCCAGGCCGCCACGGCCGCTGCGCTGAACGCGGCCAGCATCCACCAGGTGAACACCCCGGGTGCGTGCGGCGCGACGCGATCGTGCAGGTAGTACGGCGCTGTCAGCAGGCCCGGCGCCGCGAACGCGGTCGACCACAGGGTCCAGCGGCACAACCCGGCGAGGCGTTGCCCTCGTCGCTCCGTCGCCGCCCTGTCCCACAACGCCCACAACAGGCCGATGGCCAGCAGCAGGCCCTGCTGCAGCCACATCTCGGTCCAGGTGGCGTAGCCCACGCCGGCGACAACGCCGGCCAACAGCCAGCCGTCGAGTACACGCGACTTCGTTGCATCCTTCCGCTGCCGACGATCGGCGATCACGAAACACGCAACCATTCCCACTGGGAGCAGGCCGCCCAGCACGTGATGGTCGACGATGGCGAAGGCCGAGTTCCATACCCGGATGGGCATCAGCGCGCCCAGCAAGCCGGCAAGAAGGCCGGCGCGAACGCCAAACCAGAGACCGCCAATCAGGCCCAGGAAGGCGCACGACAGGGCCCCGACCGCAGGCGGCAGCCACGCGACGAGACGCTCCACCGCCGCCGATTCCGCGTCGGCCCCGAGTACGAGCCGGGCGATCGCCGCGCCACTGAGGTCGAGCCCGTGCGGCCAGGGCGGCGCCGTGCCGTCGGGGCAGGACAGGCCCGGCTCCCAACTCGCGGCTGCGGGAAAGGAGCGGTAGGTGTCGACCGTGCGTTTGAGCAGGTAGTGAGCGTCGGGCGATGGCGTGCGCACGTCGCCGCCGTCAGGGCGCAGCGGACCGGTGCCGACCACGCGGGCGGCGAAAGCGACGGCGAACAGGATGAGGACGAGCGCGATCAGCCGGCGGCCATCAGGCGGCCCGGCCATGGTCAGCGTCCGCGCGGGGCGCTGGTGGTCGCGGTGGCCGTGGCGGGAGCCTGCCCGGTGCGCGCCAACCGGCGCAGCGCCTTGCGGGCCTCGCGGCGCTCTGCCAGCAGCTGCTTGCGGCGCGCGCGGTCGATGTTCTTCTGCCACTTCTTGAGCAGGCGCAGGCCGTGGGGCAGGCCTTCACAACGTTGTTTGCCGTGCTGCTTCGGGCCGCGATTGATGCGCAGCCAGGCCAGCTGATAACGCGGCAGGCGACCCTTGACGTGCGGGCACTTGCGGTGGAGGTATTTCAGCCCCACCTGCACGCGCTCGAGCAGGAATCGAACCGAGGCGTAGGGGTCGTTCCGATCGACCCCGAAGCGCCGCGTCCACGGCCACAGCTGGATGATGCCGACGGCTTTGCAATTGTCCTTCTTGCAGTCACCACGGATGCCGGAAGTGTAGCCGGACTCGATGCACGCCTTGGCCAGCGTCATGCCGCGGAACTCCACGGGCACTTTGTTCTCGCGCTCGAGCTGCAACATGCGCTGGAACATCTTCAGATCGATCTTCGCTCGGCGCTTTTTCGACAGGTGCCGGCACGAGTAGAGCGCCTGGTGCATCAGCTCCACGTCGGTGATGGGCTTGCGCAACGCTGAGCTTTTTGCGGACTTCTTTGCCTTGGACCGCCTGGCCGCCGAAGCGGGCGCAGGACACATCATCGCGGCACAAAGAAGGATCGCGATGGTCCCGATGGCTTGGGGCGTCATCCTCATTGCAGTCCTCCTCGCCGGGCGCGCCGCATGTCGCGTCAACCGGGGGGCCTGCATAGATCGATGGCGGCGTGGAGCGCAAGCGCACAATTTGAGGCACTGTCAAGTTTTTGGCCGAGCAGTGGCGCAGTCCCTCGATCGGCTGGTGGGTCAGGGAGTCGCCACCAGAGTCTCCAACGCACCCCTTGCGGCGCTCTGGATCGCCAGATCGGCGGCGGATCCATCCCCCGGGCTGTCGGCCAGGGCCTTCAGCTGAGCTCCCGCTCCCAGGGCCGTCAGCGATGCGAGCAGGCAGCGTCTGGCGCGGACCCGCAACTTGCCGTTGACCACCAGGTCTGCCAGCTGGTCGGCGTGCGCCCGATCGCCCGACCACGGCGCCGCGGACAGATGCCCGCAGGCCACGACGATGGCATCGCCGTGGGCCTGGCGAAGCAGTCGAATCGCCAGTTCGCGACCCGAGGCGTCGGGTGCCGGCGACATGGCCAGCAGTCGCATCGCGGCCGCCTTCACCAGGGGACCGTGCAGGCCCATCGCCATCTTCTCCAGGTGTGGTCCCAGGCCTTCGATCTCCGGCATCGGACTGGAATAAAGCTGCAGAATGCCCAGTTGAACGTGGGGCTCGCTGGCCGCCAGCAGGCTGCGTGCCACCGCCTCGGCGTCGGGGCCGGGCCTGGCCGTCGCCGCGTTGGCGACCGTCGTCGGCACACCCGGTGTTGGGAAGGCGCGATCCAACTCGCGCAGGCAGTCGTACGGTTGCAGTCGGTCATCGCCAGGCGCCAGCCGGCAGCGCAGGGACATCAGCTTTGTCGCCGCGGCGAGCGCTCCGGCGCGGTCGGTGGTCGGATTCAGTTCGGCAAAGCGCGCTTCCGCCTGCCTTACGGCGACCTGGTGGGGATCGTTCCGCTGGACACCCGCGGTGCCGGAGGTCGCTGAGGAGGGCAGCGCCGGCGGCGCCTCCACCTCGGCGGTCGGCCGCTCGGAGGCCGGCTGCTCGGTGCCATCGGATAGCACGAAGACAACAACCGCCACCACACAAACCACGCCGACCAGCCCCAAGACGATCCGCCTGTCCACGCAGCCCTCCGTGTCGCCCGATGGCCTGCTGGCCGTCGATCCACTGCGCACGCTAGGAAGCGGTGGCTTTGGTGTCAACGCGAGTGTTGGCGGTAGGATGCGGCCGTGCCTCCGGCGCTGTTGGTACATCGAGTGGACGGAGGCGCCCGGATCGGCGACTCTCCAGGCTGGTAGCGTAGGGTCCAATATGAGGGTATGTCCGGTCTGCAGTACGGTCTATGAGGAGGGCGGGCAGTTCTGTCTCAAGGACGGCAGCCCCCTCACCGAACGACGGGCCGGAACGGGCCGTCGTCGTCGCGTTGCCACCACCGACCCGGGCGGTGGCGCCGGCGCTCCCGTTGTCTCCCGTGGACCGACTCGCGAGCCAAGCGCGTCTTTTGATGACGCCGAACGGGACGAGACTGCGCTGTTGATCCAGTCCGAGGCCGCGATGCGCCGTCGCCACGCCAGCGAGTCTGGCGGCCTCCGACCGTTCCGCGTCACAGGCAACCCCGAGCCGGAGATCGACGAAGAGGGTGAGCTTCGGGCCATGGGCATCGGCGAGGTGTTGGACGGGCGCTACAAGCTCCTGGAGGTCATCGGTCGCGGCGGTATGGGCACGGTGTTTCGCGCTGAACAGATCCTGCTGGGTCGCGAGATGGCGCTCAAGGTGCTGCCTCACGAGCAACTGCAAGACCGCAAGCTGGTCAGCCGATTCAAACGCGAAGCCCAGGCCATGTCCCGCCTGTCGTCTCCCCACACCGTGCGCGTACACGACTGTGGCTACACCGGATCCTTGCTCTACCTGGCCATGGAGCTGCTCGATGGCGAGTCCCTCGCTACCGTGCTGGCCCGAGAGGGCGCGCTTGGCTGGCCGCGGGCATGCGACCTGTTGCTCCAGATCTGCGAGTCGCTCGCCGAGGCCCATGCCTGCGGCGTGGTCCATCGTGACCTGAAGCCGGCCAACATCATGCTGGTCCAGACGCCTCGTAAGGCGGACTTCATCAAGGTGCTGGACTTCGGCCTGGCCAAAGTCAGCGGCGTTAGTGATCCCTATGCGGTCGAATCGCAACGGGATGTCTTCGGCACGCCCCACTACATGAGCCCGGAGCAGATCCTCTCCGGCACGGTCGACCATCGCGCCGATGTCTACTCGTTGGGTGCGGTCGCATTCCACATGCTCACCGGCCAGCGCATGTATGGCGACCTGCACAGCTCATTCGAGGTGCTGAGCGCGCATGTCTCGCGGGCGTCCGAATCCGTGCTCGTGGCGGCGCCGAACGCTGGCATTCCCGACGCGTTGGCGCAGATCGTGGGCGGATTGCTGGAGAAGAAGCCCCACCGTCGATTCCAATCGGCCGATGCCGTGATCGGTGCCATCAGCTTCGCCCTGAGCGAACAGCAGGAAGCAGCCGTGGAGGCTGCAGCTGTGGAGACAGCGGCCGCCGAAGAAGTCGCCGTCGCCGAATCGCCCCCCCTCGCCACCGAAGCAGCGCCACCGATCGTCGAACCGATCATCGAGACCCACACAGACGTCTACGAATCCGGTCATCATCCCGCCGAGGACGTTCGTGAGCCTGCCGCGAGGACGGACGCCGACGAGTCAGAGGCTGGCGGCGAGGTCGCGCACGCGCAGGAGCCGAGGAACGAGCCCACTGACGTCTACCCCAAGGAACAGGAGCTCGTCAGCGATTCCGACAGCGCTCCCGGCACCGTTGAGACCGCACCAGCGCCAGAGTCCGATGCGGAGCCCACCGATGTGTACGAGGGGGATGCGCGGACCAAGGTCGAAGGGAGCGATCCGCTGAGCCTTCCGGATGGTGCTGCACCCATGCCGCCGCGCGCCGTCTCAAATGCCGCGGCTGCAGAGCCCATCGTCGAAACCCGCGCATACGACGACGCCCCAGCCATCCGGGCCGAGGTGGAGCGGTGGCGGGCGCGCTGGCAGGCTGGCACCGGCCCGCGCCGCCCGGTCGTCACCGGTAGTCGCGGCGTCGCCGGCGAGCCTCCACCAGCTCCGGAACCAGTCCAGGAAGAGCCCGTCAAGACGCCTACCGAAGTGTTGCCATCCGGACGCACCACGGGTCGCGGGCCGGGGAGCTCGGTGACCACGACCGATCCTCAGTCCGGTGCCGCCGCGCCGCGGAGCCAGCAACCCGCGCCGCCCCCGACGCCCGACGTGCCGGCCCCAGAAGCCGACGTCGAAGAGATCGTGGAGACGCTTGTAGAGCCCGTTGTCGTGGAGGAACCGGAGCCCGCCCCCGTACCACCCCCAGCGCCGGAACCGACGGTTGAGCCGCAGACCACCGAGGCGATCGACGAGACGCCCGCCGAGGAGCCCGACATCGCCCCGGAACGGGTGGTGGGAGACTTTGATGGGCGCGCCAACCTGGACGCCAAGACCTCGTTGGAGACCCCGGTCATCGCCCCAGAAGGACCCCCGCGGCCCCGATTGGGCACCATGACGCCAGGGCGCGCCACCGCGCCGACCCAATCCTACGCCGACCTGGATCGCGTGCGCGATCTGCGCGAACACATCGAGCGCCAGCGGGTGGCCGAATCAGGCAGCGCCCAGACGGAAGAGGAGTTGGGCTCGACCCAGGCCTTGCCGTCGGGGCTGTTGGATCCTGCCGCTCAGGATGCGGCTGGGCGCCCGGGTTTTGAAGACGCGCCGCGGCCGGCACCGCCCGAACATCGGGGCGTGCTCTCGCCGCCAGCGGCCGAGCCCTCCATCACGGCCCATGAACCGACTCCGCTGGCCAACGTGGCTGAGGAGTCGACGCCATTCATGAAGGTCGCTCCGACGCCGTCGGCCAGTTTTGGCGGCGGCCCCGAGGTGGCGCGCACGTTCTCTTTGGAGCAGCCGAACAAGGACGGCGGCCCCCTTGTCACGCCGGTCATCGTCGCCAGTGAACTCCTGGCGCCCGACTCACTGGACCCGGACGAGCCGACCGCCATCACCGAATCGCCTGCGGCATTGCTGCGGGCTGTCGATGACGAGCCGGCGGCGGAAATCGCCGGGGACATCGCGACCACAGTCGACGACGACGTCCCCGCTGTCGTTTCGCTGCGGTCCGCCGAGCCGTCCGTCGAGTCCGCCGCGCCTGAGCCGGCGCCTACGTCGCCCGACGACGAATTGGACGTGGATGCGGTGGCCGTTTCCGCCACCCCGCTGGAGGCCGACGCCGACGTGCTGCAGGCGGTCGAAGCGGCGCGCAACGAGGCCGCGCTCGCCGCTGCTGCGGCTGCCGAGAGCGACGCCGCGGCCGCCGAAGACGAAGCGTCGTCCGAGCCCGTGGCCCCCACGGATCCGGCATCCGAGGCTGCAGAAGAACCAGACGCCGAGCCGGCAGCCGCCCCGGAGTCTGAGCCCGCCGCCGAGCCCACGGCCGCGCGTGCGCCGCTGGCGATGGGTGCCGGTGAAGCGTCGGAGCCGCCTGGGGATCGGGACACGCTGGTCACCGCCGAGGCCATCCCACTGGCTGCCGACGATACGTTGGTCACCGCCCGCACGATCCCCATGGCCGGCTCGCAGCCGGGCAAGGAGCCGGTGGCGCTGGCCATGCCCGCCGCCCCGGCACTCGACGTGGCCGCCGAGCCCGAGTCTTCGCCAGATGTTCCGGCCGAGCCCGAGCCCGTAGCCGCTGAAGAGTTGGCCGCCCCCGCGACCGAAGAAGCGCCAGTTGCTCCCACGATCGAAGAGGTGCCCGCCGAGCCCGCTCCGGTCGAGGCGCCCGCGAAGCCTGCAAAGCCGGCTGCTTCCAGCTGGGCTGCGTCCGCCTATCGCGCCTCCGTAGCTCGAACTGGAGGGCGCGAAGGTTCGGCCCGCACCACGGGCGGCCGACGAACCGCCAGCGGTGACTCGCCCTGGGCGGTCAAGCCCAAGCCGAAGAAGAGCGAGAAGCCGACCCTGTACTGGTCCAAGGTGGTCATGGCGACCAAGGATCGCTTCGGGCGTGACAGCGCCGAAGGGAGCGATGCGCCCTCCACCTGGAATGTGCCCCGCGCGGAGTCAGCCCCCGAGGCGCCGGTGGAAGATGCCGGCTGGCAGCCGTCGAACGAGGCGCCGGAGCCTGAGGTCGAGACAAGCCCGCCGCCGCCCGCCGCGCCGCTGACGTGGGGCGAGAAGGCCGAACCGGAGCCCGTCGAGCCCGGCCTCGCTGGAGTCGGCGAAGATTCGCCGGTCGAAGCAGCAGCCCCAGCCCCGCAGCCTGCCCCGCTGGAGGTCGAGCCCGACACTTCGGCGCCGGACGCCGAGGAAGCCGCCCCCTCCGACATCGACGACCTGCTGCTGACCGCCCTGGATGACCTGGCGACCGCGGAGGATTCGGACGCCGAGCAGGAGGTCCCAGAGGTCGCAGAAGAGGTCCCGCAAGAGGCCGCCGAGGTCGCCGAGGTCCCGGCCGAGGAGGCCGAGCAGGCACGTCCCGGCGTGGACGTGG
>CAYTLW010000137.1:9895-19137 GCA_964438735.1 uncultured Enterobacteriaceae bacterium
GTCGCCGAGGTCCCGGCCGAGGAGGCCGAGCAGGCACGTCCCGGCGTGGACGTGGAGCCGCCGGATCTTCCTGGCTCGACTGCCGCACCGGCCCCGCCGGACAGATTGCTGGACGTGGCCTCACTGGCCCCGGGTGACATCGTGGGCGGGCAGTGGCGCATCGTCCGCCGCCTGGGCGTTGGCAATGTAGGTGCGCTCTACGAGGCCCATCACGCCGAGCACGAAGAGACCTGCGCCCTGAAGCTCTTGCACCCTCGTCTGGTGGTCCGCGCTGGCGTACGGGAGTGGCTCGAAGATCTGGTCGCCACGTCGTTGCTGCTGGAGAGTCCCATCACCGCCGGGCTGCGCGATCTGGGCGAACACGGCGGCACGTTGTGGCTGACCAATCCACTGCTCGACGGAACCAGCTTGGCGGCTCTCATGGCCCAGCAGGGGCGGCTTCGCCTGCGCGTGGTCGGCCGGATCGTGACCAAGGTGCTGTCCTCACTCGAAGACGCCCACGCCGTGGGTCTGGGCCATGGCGATCTCTCGCTGCGCAACCTCTTCATCCTCAACAACCCGGCGGAGGCGCACTTCCTGCGGGTGACCGACTTCGGCATGGCGTCGTTGTTGACCGGAGAGGATGACGACCTGCTGCAGAGTCCCTGCCTGCTGGCGCCAGAACAGACCCTGGGCCAGCCCGTGGACGAGCGCACGGATTTCTACGGTCTGGGTTGCGCGATCTACGAGATGCTGGCCGGGCGGCCGCCCTTCTTCGTCGACAAGGGCACACCAGCGGAGCGCATGAGCGAGCTCCGACGTCTGCACCTCGAAGAGGAACCGCCGCCGCTGGATTCTCTGGCCAGCGAGGAGCTGCTGCCCGGGCTGGTGCAGTTGATCCACGTGCTGCTTTCACCAGCACCTGGCGATCGGCCCGCGACGGTGCAGGAGTTCCGACGCCTGCTGCGCGCCGCCGCCCGTGGTGAATCCGTCGCCGTCGAGCGTACGGCCGCCCCCCAGGCCACCATCCGGCAACCGCCCCAGTCGACCGCCGCCTACAGCGAGCAGGCGCGCGACGCGGTGCGCGCGGCCATCGCCGCGGCGCGGGGGCGGCCAAGGCAGCCGATGAGCCCGGCAAGGAGACCGTCGGCTACGGCGGCGACGATGGGCTGGATGGCGCCGGCGCGGCGGTCCAGACCCGTACCAGGGCGAAGAAGATCGGCACCAGCGAATACGGCGTCACGGACGCGATCGAAGCCGGCTTGACCGTGCCCCAATCGGGCGTCGCAACCGACGCCGCGGAGGGAGCTTCCGAGGCCGACGATGGCTCGGGCTCCAACACGCAGAACCTGGCGGGCGCCGCGATTCAATTGAACGACGAGCACTTCAAGGAGACCCGCGACTACGGCTCCCTGGATGCGCCGAACCCGGACGACAGCGCCAACCTCGCCATGGAAGCCGAGCGATTCCTGGCCGAACATGACTTC
Source organism: uncultured Enterobacteriaceae bacterium (assembly GCA_964438735.1). Lineage (GTDB taxonomy): Bacteria > Myxococcota_A > UBA9042 > UBA9042 > UBA9042 > CAYTLW01. The sequence continues at coordinate 11,362 of CAYTLW010000137.1, forward strand.
GAAGAGGTGGAGTTGCAGCCCATCGAAGTCGATCTGCAGACCACGCTTGACGCTGCGCTCGCCAATGCAGAGCCGCCGCCCATCCCCGATTTCGACGACGAAGACGGCACCTGATTCAACCAGGAACTTCCACAGCTTCGGACCCTGGGGCATCCTCCCCGGGGGGCGAATATGAGTGGCAATCCGGTCGACACCACCGCGACGGAGGCGACCTCGCCGGCAGGCGTGGAACCGGATTCATCTGCGCGCGACCGCCCCCAAGTCCTGGGCACTCATGATGACAAGCAGATCGAAGAGGTCTGGCTGCAGACCCTGGCCGGCACGCCCCCCGATCTGGCCGCGGACGGCACGCTGACCTTCAAGCCCGCGGCGATTCAGACCCGTGCTGCCGATGTCGCTCCGGCCGGCGACCCCACCCTCACCTTCCGACCCATCCCGCAGCCGGACGCGCAGGTCGCCCACGCGGCCCCGTCGGTCGACGATCCAACCCTGGCCGCCGGGGCACCGCGCGCGACGGATACGCACACCATCTCCTCCCCCCATCCGGAGCGCACGACGTTGCGCGTAGCTGGCGAGAGCGGTCTGTTCGAGGCCACAGGAGGCGCAGCACCTGGTGGGCCCGGCTACCACCTCATCGAGCGCATCGGCGAAGGTGGCATGGGCATCGTGTGGCGCGGCTTCCAGGGTTCGTTGCTGCGTCAGGTGGCCATCAAGCAGGTGCGCCAGGCGGGGGCGGACGAATCCTTCCTGGCCGAGGCCATGGTCACGGCTTTCCTGGACCACCCGAACATCGTGCCGGTGCACTCCCTGGGCGAGGACGCGGACGGCTCGCTCTTCATGTCCATGAAGCTGGTCGACGGCCTGTCGTGGAAGGAGCTGCTGCACCCCGAGACCGCCTCGCACCGGGAGCGTGCCGCCGACATCGGCCAGGTCGGTCACCTGCGCATCCTGTTGGCGGTCTGCAACGCCATCGCCTATGCCCACAGCCGCGATGTGCTGCATCGCGATCTGAAGCCGGCAAACGTGATGATCGGCGGCTACGGCGAGGTCGTGGTGATGGACTGGGGCATCGCCCTGGACATCTCGGAGCCGCCCAGAGATCCCCGCCGGACCCGGCATCGCGACTTTGTGCAACATGTCGCCGGCACGCCGGCCTACATGGCCCCGGAGATGGCCATCGGCCGTGGCGAGGCCCAGGGGCCCTGGACCGACGTCTACCTCCTGGGCGCCATCCTGCACGAGATCCTGACCGACCGACCGCCCCACGAGGGGCGCAACGTGATGGCCACGGTCCTGGCGGCCAGCCGCGGCAAGCCGCCCGTATTTGGCGACGACGTACCCGACGACCTGGCCGCGCTCTGTCGCGACGCCATGGCGCGGGAACCCGACGATCGCGTGGGCAGCGTCAATGACTTCCAGCGTCGACTGGAGATCCACCTGACGCACCGCGAATCCATCGTGATCAGCGAGCGCGCCGAAGATGAACTGGCGGCCCTGCAGCGGGCCGATTCGGGCGTGGATCGCGAGGCCCGCCACGCCGCCTACGCCAAGGTTGTGGCCCGCTTCGACCAGGCGCTCGAACTCTACGATGGCAATGATGGCGCCCGCACGGGCGCGTACGAAGCCCGCCTGGCCTATGGGCGCGAGGCCCTGGCCAGTGGTGATCTCGGTCTCGCTGCCGCCCAGGTCGCCGACCTGCCCGCAGCCGACCCCGCTACCAGGACCCTGGCCGTCGAGATTGAGCAGGCCCTGGACGCCCGCCGTCGCGCCGCCCGCAGCGGCCGGCATATGCGCATCGCCTTGGCCGTCGCCGCCACGGTGATCGCCGTCGGCCTGGTGACCGGCATGGTGGTGATCGAGGCCGAGCGCGGGCGCGCCGCAGCCGAACGTGACAGCGCGCGCGAGGCCCGCAGCCAGGAGCGACGGGAGCGACATCGGGCCGAGAAGGCGTGGGCAGCAGCGGAGCGCTCCCATCAGAAGGCGCGTGTTCTGCTGGCCGAGTCCAAGGTCGGCCAGGCCGACGGATTGACACTCGGCGGCCGATACAGTGATGCGGTGCCGCTGCTCGCCGATGCGGCTCAGGGCCTGCGCGCGTTGGGTGAAAAGCCCCTGGTCTCCGACCTCGGTTTGTGGCTGCTCCTGCGCCACGCTTCGCCGCCTTTGTGGATCAAGCGAGGCCACGCCGATTTTGTTCGCAATGCTCGGGTCTCCCGCGACGGTCGCCTGGTCATCTCGGGCAGCTGGGATCGCACGGTGAGGCTCTGGCACGGGCCCACCGGCCGCCTCCTGCACACCCTCGCCGGGCACACCGATCGGGTTCGAGTCTGCGAGTTGTCGCCAGACGGAGCGTTAGCGATCTCGGGCAGCGCGGACCGACAGGCGCGCGTGTGGGATACACGCACCGGGCAGACCTTGCGGACGTTGCGCGGTCACACGGCGGAGGTCATCGGCGCGATCTTCGCCGAAGACGGCGAGCGAATCCTCACCGCTGGTCTGGACAACGACCTGATCCTCTGGGATGTGGCCAGCGGCGGCCTGTTGAGCCGCTTTCACCACGACGCGTTGCTGCTGTCGGCCGAGCTGTCACCCGATGGCCGGACCATCTATGCCCAGGACTCCAGCCTGTTCCGCGCCTGGGACGTGGCCACGGGCGCCATCCTTCGCGAGATCGGCTACCAGGCACAGCGCGGCTACACCCCCTGGCGTGGCTTCTTCCAACCCGGCGGAGAGCGGGCGCTGGTCCTGCTGCACGGCAGCGAGGGCGTCGACCGGGTGGAGTTGTGGGACGCCGTGGTCGGTCAGCACGTGCGGGTCCTCGAGGGCAACGTCAGCAACATCAACGCCGTGCATGTGGATCGCAGCGGTCGATGGGCGGTCACCGGCGGCCAGGGTGTGCGCTTGTGGGACGTGGACTCGGGGCGAGTGGCCGGACACTTCGTCGGCGCCCCGCGAGAGGTGCGCGGCGTCTCGCTGGCACCCGGGGCCCAACACCTGGCGGCGGGCGACGCCGGCGGGCATGTGATCCTGTGGACGCGCCTGCCCCAACGGGCGCTGCGCTCCTTCCAGCTCGAGGCCAAGCTCGACGTGGCCGAATTCATCGCCGATGGCCGCCTCCTGCTGGTCAAGGGAGCCGGTCATGCCAGCCGATATCGCTATCACGATGTGGCTTCGGGCGAGCTCCTGCACACCTTCGAAGCTCGCCTGCCCGGCCCCCGCCGCATGACCGTGGCCGACGACGGCAGGGTGATGATCCTTGCCCGACGGGACAAGAAGTGGCGCCTGGAGGTGCGCGATTGGCGCGCCGAGCAGACCTTGCGCGAGTTGACCGTCGCGCTGCCGACCATGCCCGGCAAGGAGGGCGGTGCGGAGCGCCCCGATTCGCCCAGGGGATTCCACTTCATCGGCGCCGGCGACGAGATCCTGGTGGCCGGCGCCAAGGGCACCGTGGCGCGCTATCGACTCGCTGATGGCGAGCAGCTGGTCGCCCATCGACCTCCGCCCGACCTGGCCTTGCCGAGCGCCTGGCAGTCCATCGCCGCACAGGATGGCAGCGCGTTGTGCATCGGCGACACGGACCACCAGCTGTTGTGGGATGTTGGCGCGGGTCGCGCGCGCCGTCTCGATCGACCCGATGTGCGCGCTGCCGCCTTGACCGACGACGGCCGGGTACTCGCCCTGGCTGCGGGCGTCACGGTCACCATCTGGGACGTGGCGCGTGCCGCCGCCAGCCCTCAGAAGGGTCCGGTGCATTCGCTCACCGGCCAACGCGCCGCGATCACCCAGATCGCCTTCCTCGCCGGCGGTGGGCTGCTGGCCGTAGCGACCGAGGATCGCTCCATCACCTTGTGGGATGCGGCCACCGGTCGTCGGGTTCGCGTGCTGGCCGAGGACACGGCGGCCTGGCCATCACCACTGGCCGCATCGCGCCGCGGGCTGGTCCTGGCCACGCCCGGGCTGGACGCGCGCTTGCTGGTCTGGGACTTCGAGCACGCGCGACGTTTTGCGCGCCTGCATCGCAGCGTGTCCGGGCTCCTTGAGCAGGGCGACGGCGAACCCGATGCCGCGCAGCGGGCCACGCTGGGGGACTGGTACGCCCTGCGCGGAAAGTGGGACTGGGCGGCCGAACAGCTGCAGGCCGCTCGCAAGGCCGGGGCGCAGATCTCAGAACTGACCCTGGCCAGGGCGTTGCGCCGGCAGGGGCGCCTGGACAACGCCGAGAAGGCGCTGGCGCGCGCCCGCGACAAGAGCGAGGCGCCGGCCCTGTACCTGGAGCTTCTCAAGGCAGCGGTGGCCCGCGATCGGGCGCTGACATTGCCGGCCTCGGTCACGCCCCAGGCGTCTCCGGCCCCTTGAGCCCCGTCCGGCGACCGACTACTCGCAGACCTCTTTTTCGCAAGTGCCGGCGATGCAGAGGTGACCGTCGGCGCAGAGCTTGCCGGCGCTGGCACAGGGCTGGCCGTGCTGTGGTCCGGTCGTGCAGCCGCCGTTGACGCAACCGAAGCCCGGCGCGCACTGTCCCTTGACGCAGTCCTTGCCCTCACCGGGCGGGTTGGCGCACTTGCCCGTGGTCGGATCGCAGAGCGCCGGCGGCTTGCACAGCTGGCCGCCCAAGGCCGTTTCGGCCGAGCATGCAGACCCCGGACCCGGCAACGCGGCACAGGTGCCGGCTACGCATGCTGCGTCGTGGTGACACTGGGCCGAGTGGCTGCAGGCCTCGCCCAGGTCGGCCAGGGTCAGGCACGTGCCTACACAGACGTGGCCCGGCGCGCAGGTCTGCAGGGGGCCGGCATCCATCTGGCACACCTGATCAGCGCCGTAGAATGTGGCACAGACTCGCCCTTTACCGGTTGGACCGGCCGCCGGGGCGCAGTAATGACCCGGCGGACAGGAGCCGTCATCCAGGCTGCATTCCGCGCCTGACGCCAAGGGGGCCTTGCAGGTGCCGCCCGCCGACCAGTCGCAATACAGGCCCTCGGCGCAGCCCAGGCCGCCGCAAGCTTCGTCCTTGTCGCCCACGTCGGCCTTGACGCACTCGGCGAAGCGGCAGATGAGCCCCGGCCCGCAGGCCTGGCTGGCGTCGCAACTGCCACCCTCGTCCGCTGCGCTCCAGCAGGTGCCCGGGCAGGAGGGAGAGAAGGGCGGTAGACTGGCCCGACAACTGCCGCCGGAGCACTGGCCGTGGTAGCTGCAAGCGCTGCCGATGTTGCCTGTACCGCTGAAGATGCCGTTGCACGACGCGTCTGCCAGCAGAAGGCTCGTCTCTTCACAACTGGCCGCCACGGCCGCCAGACAGCTGCATGCACGCTTCTTATTGTAGAGCACGGTGCCCGACTCGACGCCGGCCAGCAGGGTTTCGATGCCGTAGGGTGCCAGCAGGTTCTGGCGTACATAGAGGCGACACACTTCGGGGTCGGAGAATCGATCGCCCGGTCGCAGCCTGCCGACACAGTCGCTGTTCGGCTTGCACCAGGCGTCCCAGACGGCGTCCATGAAGCTGGCGACAGGAACGGTCTTGCAGCTGCCCAGACCGCTGTAGTTGGACACCACTTCGATGCCGGCGCCGCAGTTGGGATCGTCACCGCAGGGATCGCCGCAGCCCGGCAGCAGGACGCAGGCCAGCGCGCTTACAGCCAGCGCGCGCACTCGCCGGGAAGGTCGGCTCACAGGACGTGCCCTACTGTCGATACAGCGCAGCCTTGTAGCCCAGCCATTGCTGGTTGCCGTAGCACTTGCCGTGCCAGATCTCCCGGCCGCCCTGCTCGGCGGGCGCGATCGTGACCTGTCCGCCGTTGCCGTTGGAGAAGTTCATGCCGCCCTTGGCGTAGCCCGTGCAGCCGCCGCCGCCGGTGCCGTTGGTGGCGCCATAGAAGCCCGACTTGTTATTGCAGGGCCACAAGGGGTTGCCACACTTGGCCAGCGTCAGGGTGCTGGTGAGGTACTTCGGCGAGGCCGGCCAGGTGGCGAGTCCGGTGTTGACCGTGCCGTAGGCGTCCACCTGCAGGTTGCCGCCCGCGTCATAGATGCGAAGGCGCAACTTCTTGGCGTTGAGGCAGTTATCCGGCGCCTTGGCGCTGACGTCATCGGCGGCGGTGTTGATGAAGCCGAAGCACTGGGCCCAGCCCGCCGGCGGCGTCGGATCGACGAAGATGGCCGCCTTGGACAGGGTGCCACCGGCCACATTGCAGTCCAGGCAGGAGCCATTGCTGCACTTCTGCTTGCACGCGGCGGTGCAGTTGGCCTTGCACTCGTCGCCATCCTTGATGTTGCCGTCGTCGCACTCTTCCTTGCCGATCCAGACCACGCCGTCGCCGCAGACGTTCTTCTGGCACTTGGCGGTGCAGCCGTCGCCGCTCTGGGCGTTGCCGTCGTCGCAGGTCTCGTCGGAGTTGACCACCTTGTTGCCGCAGAGCGACTCGGTGAGCATCTTGCGCCAGTCGCCATCGCAGTAGTGCAGGGCCTTGAGCTTGGTGTCGTAGTACATGTGGCCGTGCGTCTCAGAGGTGCACTTGGCCGGCGGGGCGTTGGCCACGGGCACCTTGAAGCCGCCCTTGGCCACGAACATGCCCTTGGAGGTGACCTGGTTGCCCGCCGCAGAGAGCACGTTGATGCTCCAGGTCTTCAGCTGGCCATCCTTGCCATTGTTGAGGAACTTCTTGTCGACGATGCGCAGGCGCCACTTGCCCTTGGGGTTCTTGCCGATCCACTGGGTCAAGTCGCCGCTGACGGGTTTGACCGTCACCGGCCAGGTCTCCTTGACCTCCTTGCCGGACTTGCCGCCTTGATACAGCACGTACTTGGCGTTGAGCGGGTCGTACAGGATCAACTCGACGCCGGAGATGTCCGAGTTGGTCACGTGCACCGAGACCGAGAACTTCTGCAGTTTGCCCACATCGGGCACGACGATCTCGTCGAAGACGCCGATGGGATTGTTGTCCTCGATGTCCTTGGGCACCGTCTTGCTGACCACGGGGGCCGCATACTTGGTCGTCAGCAGGCCGCCGGAGACCGTCTCCAGGTCGCCGCCGCCTGCAGCACCGGCCGCGCACAGCAGCTTGCCCGCCTGGCCGATCCCGATCAGCACCTGGCCGTTGGGGCAGGCGCCCTTGGGCATGGGCACGCCTGTGAGCTTGCTGCCGTCGCCGATGAAGGACTGGGCGCTGATGGTCGAAGCCTGGATGGTCGGCGCGCTGATCTTGGAGGCCTTGATGGCGTTGCCGCCCAGGTCGAGATCGCCGTCTGCCTTGAGGGCGGACAGAGAGATGCATCCCGTGCAGTCGATGCCTTCAGCGATCGCCGCCCGCAGCGCGTACGGCGCCGCGTGAACGGCTCGGCGGATCAGCTCGGGCTCGTTGCCCACCTTGACGCCCAGCCAGCCGGCCTTCGCCGCGTCCAGGATGGAGGCCGACAGCGGCTTGCTGCTGCCCAGCACGTGCCGGAACACGCCCGCCTTGATCTCCAGCTGGGCCACCGTCTCGGTCCAGGTCGCCTGCTGCGAACCCTGCTTGGGGTACAGCGCAAAGGTCACCGCGTAGGTGCCATCGGCCACCGGCCCGCCCTGGGCGGTCATCAACCGGCCTTCGATGGCTACCGTCGTCGGCACCGCCGACCACGCGGTCGCGGTCAGCAATGTCAGCGCGGCCGCGCCCAGCGCCACCGCGAGCCATCGTCCTGGCTGTCGCCTCGTCTGCAATCTGCTCATCGCCTGCCCTCGAGTCTGCCTTGCCATGCGCTATTTCTTGGTGCCCAGCCAGTCGCCCAGCGACCAGCTCACCGAGT
>CAYTLW010000138.1:0-19127 GCA_964438735.1 uncultured Enterobacteriaceae bacterium
AGCCGCGCGACCAGAGTCGTCCTCAGCTACTCAGCCCTTAGTGCGATCGCCCTGCCGCCAGCAAGTACCCCCCGGCGCAGGATAAAAAATTCACTATACCAATTTTATTCATCCCCTTATACGATCACCCCATGCACACCCCCGACAAAGCCAAGCTCGAAACCCTCGGCATTCGCCCGTTCGAGCAAGACATCCGCTCCATGACAGGCCCGGAACTGGTGCGTCATTTCGGCGCCGCACGCGGCGGCAGGCTCGTCACCACCCGGCTGCTTCGCAACCTGATCTACCAGGTGTGGGGGCGCATTCGGCGTGGCGAGGAGCCGGTCATCAAGGGCAACGTGCGCAGCCTCTGGTACCGCTTCGTCAAGCCCACGGTGCTGCGGGTGCCGGAGCTGGATCGCAACTGTCAGGCCCCGGACTCGGCGACGTCTCGGGTGCTGGCGGAGCTGGTCGAGGAGCATCGACTGTTCGATTACGAGGACTTCGGCTTCACCGACGCGGCCTGGCGCAACCGCGCTGTGGGGCTGTTGCGGCCGCATGTGCTGATGTTCGCCGAGAAGACCGCCCACGTTCGACTGCTGGCGCGCGTGCAGCGGCAGGTCGGGGCGTCATTCGTCGCCCTGGGCGGGGCGCCGGGGGCTTGCACCAGCGAGTACACGGCCAAGGAGCTCATGGCGGCGATGCCCGGGGGACCGGAGGCGGGCGTTGCGCTGGTCGGACTGGTGGACTACGACCCGGCCGGCGCCATCATCGCGCGGGCTTTCGCTGATCAGCTGCGCAGCTTCGGACTTCAGGTCGCCTCGTTGACCTGTCCGCTTCGGCCAGCGCTGTACAGCGCCGCAGAGTTGGCAGCGGCGCGGTTGCCGCAGAAAGACGGCGCGCGCTGTCGGACGTGGCTGGCTGATGGGGGCGGAATCAAGGGGGAGGCCTGGGGGCTGAGTGTCGAGTCGCTGCCGGAGAGACGGCTGGAGGCGCTGATGCGCGACACCGTGCTGGGCCTGGCACCGGAGCCGCAGCCGGTGGTGCAGGCGCAGGGGCAGGCGGTGGATCGGCAGCGGCTGGCTGGAGCGACGCCGCTCCGCGCGGCCGACCTGGGGCCGGCGTTGCTGGCCGATGTGGCGCAGGGCAAGGAGTTCGCCATCGTCTCGCAGGGGCGGGTGGTGGCGTGGCTGTCACCAGAACAGACGAAGGTGTCAGGTCTTGACAGCTGACATCTTTGGGCAGCCCTCGGACCTGAACAACTGCGCCGATCGCCGCGCCCCACCCGCTGTACTTGTTGCGCCGGCGACAACCCGGCTCGATTCGGCCTGCGTTCCAGTCGGCTTCCGCGCCAGAGCACGACGCAACGGCCGACCCATGTAACAGTTGACGAGCGTGTTGCCTCCTTTGGATGCGGGGGCGCAGCACGCGCCGGCGCGGAGGTACAAACAGATGTCCACCACAATCATCCTGGCCGTCGCTGGCCTGATCGGCATCGTCCTGATGCAGAAGTGGCGCGCCACGTCGCTGAACGCCGAGGTGCTCCGCGCAAAGAAGTCACAGGATCTGTCGCCGCTGGTGACGATGCTGGCAAACAAGAACGAGGCCACCCGTGCCAACGCCCTGAACCGGGCCATCCGCCAGCTCTGGGATCTCTACGAGCGCGAGATGGCGGCATCGCTGGTCAAGGAGCTCGCCGAGCGTCATCCCGAGGAGCGCATCACCCAGTACTGGCTGGACCAGGTACAGAAGGTGGAGCCAGAGGTGGCGCGCAAGACCTTCAGCAACAACTTCATCGAACAGTACTTCCGGCCGGAGGTGGCGAGGAAGTGCGGCAACGTTGGGTGAACGATGTAGCTGTCGCGCCGGTGGCGTGACCTCAGAATCCAGATGAGTGGCTGAGATGCGGCGCCCCGCACATTCGGGGTAGAGGGACCGCCAGGTCGCTACTCCAACGCATCGAGGCCGGCGCGCACTGCTGGTGCGGCATGGTCTGCAAACGGCCCTACAGACGTCATACTCCACAATACCTACCCCCTCGGGAGGGCAGCCCTGTAGAATAGCCGCGGAGGCAGCGGGGAATGTGTGAACCGACCGTGAAGACCATCTCGTGATGACGCTCTGCGTCGGACCGATGCGGGGCGGCGTCCGACTCGGCGCAGGGCGCGCGTCGTGCGGCACCTGTGGCTGCGCGTTGTCTGGCCCGCGCCGCGCCGCACTGGTGACCATCGCGTTGGCGATAGCGGCGATGGCCTGTTCTGGCCAACCGCCCACAAGTGGCGCGGGCGCCGACGCGTCGCCGAGCGATGCGAACGCCGACCAATCTGCTGCAGGGGCGCTCGACAGCGGTCAGCCGCGGCCTGCCGACGCAGGGCTGGACGGCGCCGCCGATGACGGGTCCATGCGCAGCGTCGAGGGTGACGGCCACCCAGTTGATTCGGAAGAGCCGGGCGATGCCGGAGGCCCGGACGCGGCGAAGTCGTGCCAGGACGATGCAGACTGCGAGGCAAGCGCAGTGCACGACCCGGCCCATTGCGCCGTGGGTCGATGCATTGCGGGCAGCTGCGTGGCTGTCAAGGCACCGCCGGACACGCCCTGCGATGATGGCAAGGCGTGCACCTCGGCCGACATCTGCACCGGAGATGGCCTGTGCGTTGGCACGCTGGACTGCCCGATCACGCCGCCGGCGGAATCCCAGTGCGTGCAGATCACCTGCAGCGCGGCCGGCGCGTGCCAGGTGGTCAACAAGGCGGGGCCCTGCGATGACGGGAGCGCCTGCACCACCGATGACAAATGCGCCTTCAAGACGTGCAATGGCACGCAGATCGACGTCGCCAAGACCTGCGATGACGGCAACACCTGCACCTCCGACGCATGCGACCCGGCGATGGGCTGCAGCAACGTGGTCGCGTCGGGTGCCGCTTGTTCCAGCGGCAACGCTTGCATCACCAACGCCACCTGTCAGCCCAACGCGACCTGCACCGGCGCGCCGCTGGTCTGCCCGCCGGGGCCGAATGCCTGCTCCGTCGCGAGTTGTGATCCGGCCGTCGGTTGCATCCAGCTGCCGGCTCCGGCTGGCACCCCCTGCACGGACGGCAGCGTCTGCACCACCGGTGACGCCTGCACCGGCCTTCTGGCGACCTGCGCAGGTGTCCAGGTCGTCTGCGACGATGGCAACCCCTGCACGGCCGACAGCTGCCAGCCAGCCGTCGGTTGTGTGCACAGCCTGTGGGCGGCAATCTGCGAGGCGGACAACGACCTCTGCACGGGGCCCGACTTCTGCGTCGGCGCAGGCTGTGTCGCCGGTAAAAAAATCAACTGCAAGGACGGCAACGTCTGCACGACCGACGATTGCCTGCCGGCCAAGGGGTGTCAGCATCTGCCCAACAGCGAGGTCTGCAGCGATGGCACCGCCTGCACAAGCGGCGACGGCTGCGCTGACGGCAAATGCGTCGGCGGCGCCAAGGTGAACTGCGACGACGCCAAGCCCTGTACCAAAGACGTCTGCGACCAGGTCCAGGGGTGCCTGCACACGCCCATCGTCTGCAACGACGGCAACCCCTGCACCAAACCGACGGGACCGTGCCAGCCTGCGGTGGGCTGCGCCTACACCTTCGTCGACGGCGGCGCCTGTGATGATGGTGACAAGTGCACGGTCAAGACGATTTGCTCCAAGGGCGACTGCGTGGGCGTGCCGGTCGATTGCAACGACTCCAACATCTGCACGAGTGACTCGTGCAATAAATGGAAGGGTTGCGTCAACATCCAGGACGCCTGCGACGACGGCAACGACTGTACGGCAGCGATCTGCGACAAGGATAAAGGCTGCAAGTTCATGCCCCTGAACGGCTTCCAGCCCTGCGATGATGGCGATGTCTGCACCAAGGCAGGGGTGTGCAAGATGGATGTCTGCGTCGCCACCCCCAAGATCTGCAACGATGGTGTCGAGTGTACAAACGACGTCTGCCAGCCCGGCGTCGGGTGCAGCCACCCGCCCGTCGCCGATGGCACCCCCTGCGCCGCCGCGCAGGGCCAGTGTCTGGCCGGCAAGTGTGTATGAGCCGTCGGGCACGCCAGCCGATTCGGATTCCAGCGCTCCAACCCCTTATACGATCACCCCCTTGAACACGCCCGACAGAGCCAAGCTCGCCACCCTTGGCATCCGCCCATTCGAGCAAGACCTCCACACCGTGACAGGCCCCGAGCTGCCACGCCTGAAGCGTGGTCGGTAGGTTGGTATTTGCCAACCTGGCGCTTGACCCTCACGTTACGTGAGGCCTCATAGTGGAGCCCGACGCCGCGCAATCCGGCGTGGGGAGGTTGCCATGGTCAACGCGAAGAAGAGCGAATGGACGGTCAAAGAGGTCGCAGCGATGACCGGGCTCACCGTCCGGGCGCTGCACCACTACGATGAGATCGGGCTGGTATCACCACGCCGCGACGTCAACGACTATCGCAAGTACGGGCAGCAGGACCTGCAACGCCTGCACGAGGTGCGCGTCTATCGCGAGCTGGAGCTCGACCTTGCGCAAATCCGCATCTTGCTGTCGGACAACGGGCGCCCGCGGTCAGAAGTCCTGCAAGAGCAGCGAGCGGCCCTGGAGGCACGCATCGAGAAGCTGATGGACCTGTCCTCGGCGCTGGACAAGGCAGCGCAGGCCGAGCGTGCAGGGATTCGGCTGACACCACGCGAGCTGTTCGAGGTGTTCGGGGACTTCGATCCGTCCGCCTACGTCGATGAAGTGCAAGCGCGTTGGTCCGGCGACAGAACCGACGAGAGCAGGGCCCGCACACGTTCGTATAGCAAAGCGCAGTGGCAGGTACTCAAGGCGGAGGGCGCAAGACTGAACGAAGCGATGGCCGCCGTGATGCAGGACGGTGAGGGCGCAGCCAGCCAGCGTGCGGTGGCTATTGCTGAGAAGATGCGCTTGCACATCGATCGGCGGTTCTACCCGTGCCCGAGAGCCCACCACGCCGTCCTGGCGGTCATGTACACCGAGGATCGGCGTTTTGAGGCGACCTACGAAGCGACCGCGGCGGGCCTGGCGGCGTTTGTGCGCCAGGCGATCGAAGCGAACGCAGCGCTCAATCAGGGCTGAAGGGCTGCGGTCGGGGGCGAATCTCAGTTGCTGTGTAGCTTCGGGTCTCACGACGGGTCGATGCTGGCCAACATGGCTGTCAGCGCCGGTCGGCTCATCACGTCGCCTTGTCGTGTTTCGGATCCAACAAGATGCGCTGGTAGCTGTCGCGGGCGTCCTTGTTGTAGTTGGCCAGCATGTTCTCCACGTTTTCCAGGCGCAGGCGTCGGGCCATGTCGGCGTTGGTGATGGCGATGCGGTCGTAGAGGGGCATCATCGGCGGGCGCGCCAGCAGCTCGTCGATGTCTGCGATGTCTACCGCCTTGGTGCCGCCATCCCGTCCCTCGTAGAGGGCACGCACGGCGTCCTGGCGCACCCATTGGATGGTCGGATCGGGCGCTCGGCGGAAGAGCGTGAGCATGGAGAAGGGGTTCTGGTCGCCATACTTCAGGTTGGGATGCAGCGCCGCCGTGCCAAATCGGTCGTCTCGATCCCGCGGGTAGTTGGCGTGCTCGTTCAGGTCGGCCACGAATTGGGTCCACACGTCGGGCTCCACCTCGGCCAGCGGGAACACGATCTGGACCACGACCTGGGTCGGATCGGCGGCGATGGTGTGGCTCAGGTCCACCAGGGCCTGCACGCTGTCTTCGGCGGGGAAGTGGATGTAGCGACGAACCTGGCCCAGCCGTCGCCCCATCTTGGCATAGGGGCAGAAGCCGTACTCCTCGATGAACTCCACCAGGTAGCGCTCGTTGACCCGCAACGCCTCGACGCCGATGGCCTCCCGCTGGGCGTCGCTCATGGGCGGCAGCGCTTCCACCGGCAACGTGGGCGCGGGCGGGCGCGGCAGCGGGGCCGAATCCTGCTTGGGCCGTTCAGCGTGTCTCACACCAGGCCTCCCGATTCCGCAAGGCGCAAAACGGCCAGCCCGCCGATGGTAACCGATACCAGGTCTCTTCGTATGCCGCCGCAAAACTCAGTATTGCTACGGACATCATCCCCCCCCCCAAGCGGGCAGCGCAAAAACCATCAAGCAACGGTGGCCGTCCCCTGCCCGATGCGGTGGGGAGGTCAGGCAGGGAACCTGCCTGACCGGGGGCCGAGCCCCGGCCCCCCAAAAAATAAACTGAGTTGTTTTTGGGCCGCCAAAACCAGCCCCACCGTACAGCCGCCCCCACCACGGCCCAAAAACAACTCAGGCCGGGTCACCCGTGAGATGCCCGGCCTTCGTTGTTGGCCCCAGGTACCGTGGAAGGCCTTGGACGCGCAACGCCCAAGGGGGAGTCAGTGTCCCGCTGCGGCAAGTCCCATCGCCAAAAACCTTGCGGCCTGGATCCGGGCGGGTGCGTACACGGTCGAGCCCAACTCCCATGCTCCAAAATACGGCCCAAGGGCTTGAAACCCACGGCGTTTCTGGAACCACGGGAAACATAGCGAGTCCGTAGTTGCCTGCCAAGCGCTTTTTTATGTGCGGCGCATGATTTTGGTCGCGACCAGTTGGTGCCTTTCGTTGAAGAGGGACTTGAACGCGAGCAATGTCACCAGGATACAACCCAGCCCCGTGGTCGCCGCGAGCATGAACATGACCACAATCTGGTAGTTGACGGCCTGCAGGGGGTCAGCGCCGGCCAGGATCTGGCCGGTCATCATGCCTGGCAGTGAGACCAGGCCGACCACCGTCATCGTGTTCAATATCGGGACCATACCGCGTCGGATGGCCTCTCTCACCATCGGGCGGGCGGCTTCCCAGCGGCTCGCGCCCAGGCAGAGGCGGAGCTCGACTTCGGCCCGGCGCTCGACCAGAGACTCGAGCAGGGCGTCCAGGCAGATGGACAGGCCGGTCAAGGTGTTGCCCAGGCACATGCCCATCAAGGGGATGACGTATTGGGGTTCGTACCAGGGCTCGACGCCCACAATCGCGCCGGTCACGGTGAAGGTGGTCAGCGTCGCCGAGGCGAAGAGGGTCAGCCATGCGTGTCCCAAAACCCCACGATACCACCGAGATGGCCGCATCACTGCGGCGCGACCGGCGGCGACGATCATCAGGGCCAGCCAGAGCATCACCAGCGGCGCCGAGTCCAGACCGAAGATCCACTGCAGGGTGTAGCCGATGAGCACCAGCTGCACGACGGTGCGCACGGTGGCGATGATCAGGCGCCGGCCCAGGCCCAGGCGCATGGCCACGCTGACCAGTCCCGCCACCAGAACGAGCCCACCGGCGATGACCAGATCAACGGCGCCCAGGGGCAGCGCTCCGGCTTCAGCTGCCGGCATGAATGGCCTCCTGCGCGGCATTATCTGGCGTTGGCACGGCGCCGATGTCGGGTGCCCATGCATCGGTGCAAAAACCATCGAGCCAGGCGGCGTCGTGGGAGACCACCAGGCAGGCGAGTCCGTCTTCTTCGCAACGCTCGACAATCAGGGCATCGAGGGCCTGTGCGGCGGCCGGATCGAGGGCCGATGTGGGCTCGTCCAGCAGCATCACCGGCGGCGCCAGGCTGAGCGCGCGAACCAGGGCCACGCGCTGCTGTTCGCCCACCGAAAGATCACGCGCGGGTTTGCCACCGATCTCGTCGAGCGGCAGGCCCAGGCGCGCCAGCCAGTCGCGACATCGCTGTTCGGGCCAGGGCCCGCTGGCGGTGGCGAATTCGAAGGGCGCCTGCAGGTTGCTGACCACGTCCTCGTCGGTCATCACCGGCCGTTGTTGCAACAACACCACCTGCCGCCGCCAGCGTGGCCAGCCGACGTGCTCCGGGGTCTGTTCGTTCAGCAATACCCGGCCGCCGCCGCCATCGATGAGGCCGGCGATGATGCGCAGCATGGTGGTCTTGCCGGTGCCGGATGGGCCTCGAATGGCCAGGCGAGAACCGGGGCGGAGGTCGAAGGAGACGCCGCTGAGCAGGGTCTTCCCCGCTGCCACGACCGCCAGGTCTCGCACTCGTAAACGCACGTCCGCCGCCGCCATGGCGCCCCCTTTCCAGGGGGCAGTCTGCCGCCCACGAGCGACCTCGTCCATTGCCCGTGTGGGTGGGATCCCCTACCCTTCCCGCGCCCTCGGGGCGCCCGGTTCGGGGCGCGCTCCGGTCAGGCACGCACCGGCCGAGACAACGTCCTGCCCCGAACCCGTTGGAGCTCGCGCATGACGCTGCCGCTGTCACGCCCCGCGACACGCCTTCTGCCGCCGACGCTGGTCCTGGCGCTCCTGCTGCCGGCCACCGCCCTGCCCTACGCCGTCAGCTTGACCGGCCAGAGCACCGGCGAGGTGGTGCGCTGGTTCAAGACGGATGTGCACTACTACCTGCACTCCTCCTGTTCGACGGACCTGCCCAATGGCGGCTGCCTGGCCGAGTGCCAGGCGAGCTTCAACACCTGGCTGGGCAAGCCGTGCAGCACGTTGAAGATGAGCTACGCCGGCCAGACGACCAACAAGAAGCTCGTCGCGGTGGGTTACAACGCCAACGGCAAGAACGAGGTCGCCTGGATCGAGAACAGCATCTGGCAGTACGGCAAGTATGTGCTGGGCGTGACCTCGCCCTACTTCTTCACCACCGGGCCGCAGAAGGGGCATATCACCGAGGCGGACATCGCCATGAACGGCTACCTGCAGTCGTGGTCCATGAGCGGCAAGTCCTACAGCACCGACGTACGCAACGTGCTGGTGCACGAGATCGGCCACTTCTTCGGCCTGCAGCACAACCTCTACCCGAGCGTCGCCAACCCCGAGACGATGGCTCCCACCGCCGACCCCTTCATGAAGTCGCAGACGCCCGAAGCCGACGACATCGCCGGCCTCTGCTACCTCTATCCGTCCGCCGGCAAGACCACCTGCAGCAGCAACGATGACTGCCCCTACGTGGTCGTGGACACCAACCAGGGCGAAAAATACGGCGGCGTGATCCCCTGCAAGGGCGGCACGTGCGGCGGCCAGACCACACAGGTGCCACCGGGCGCGAAGAAGCTCGGCGACACCTGCGCCAGCAGCAACGACTGCAAGTCGCCCCTGTACTGCCAGCCCATGAGCGGCAGCCAGGCCGTGTGCAGCCAGGACTGCAGCCCGTCGGCCAAGAACTGCCCCAGCGGGTTCAGCTGCGTGCCCTTCCAGAACAACGCCAACAAGGGCGCCTGCATCAAGGGCAGCGGCCCGTCGCCTTCGAAGGGATTGGGCGAGTCCTGCAAGAACAGCAACGAGTGCAAAAGCCAGCTCTGCGTCAACGAGGGCAATGGGCAGTTCTGCCGCCAGCCCTGCGTCAACGACAGCCAGTGCCCGGTCGGCCAGAAGTGCTCGCTCTTCGCCGGCAAGAATTATGGCGCCTGCTTCCCCGACCAGGGCGGCGGCCAGCCACCGGCGCTCAAGGATACCGGCGAGACCTGCCAGTCATCGACCGAGTGCAAATCCGACCTCTGCGTTGGCAGCGGCTCGGCCGGCAAGTGCGTGCAAACCTGCAGCTCCGCCAAGCCCTGCCCGAGCGGATTCGCCTGCGTCAAGATCAGCGGCGGCGGCGGCGGCTGCTTCAAAGCGGGCAACAAAAAGCTGGGCGACGCCTGCAAGGACTCGCTGGAGTGCGCCGGCGGCATGTGCGCGGCCAGCGGTGGCAAGTACATCTGCAGTCAGCCGTGCAGCAACCAGAACAAGTGCCCGAGCGGCTATACCTGCTACCCGCTCTCGGGCGGCGGCGGCGGCTGCTTCAAAGCGCCCTCCAAGAAGGCCGACGGCCAGGCCTGCGAATTCAGCTCGGAGTGCCAGAGCGGCATGTGTGTGGGCAACAGCGGCGCGGCGAAATGCGTGCAGCCCTGCAGCCCGAGCAACGATCAATGCCAGCCCGGCCACATCTGCGTGCCGCTCAGCGGCGGCGGCGGCGCCTGCATCAAGTTGGGCGACAAGAAGATGGGCCAGACCTGCAGCAAGCCGTCCGATTGTAGCACCGGGGACTGCATCGGCCTGGGCAGCGCCGGCTTCGTCTGCACCCAGGCGTGCAAGGCGACGGCCGAGTGCGACTGCGGCTTCGAGTGCGTCAGCTTCCAGGGCGGCTCGAAATACTGCGTCAAGGGCAAGAAGGTCGCTTGCGTGGCCAACAACGCCGCCTGCAGCAACGACACGCAGTGCGTCAGCGGCGTCTGCGTCGCCGGCAAATGTGCAGCCACCTGCAGCATCTACACCGGGGCCAACACCTGCACCGCGGGTCAAGGCTGCATGCGGCTGAGCCCCGGCAAGCCGGAAGGCGCCTGCACGCCAAAGGGCGCCGGCGGGTTCGGCGGCGCGTGCAGCGCCGATGGCAAGTGCATCAACCTCTTCTGCCACAAGGGCGTGTGCGGCCAGCCATGCAGCCCCTTCCTGCCCAACAGCTGCAAGCTGGGCCTTGTCTGCCTGCCCGCGACCGGAGATGTGGGCCATTGTGGCGCCGCGCCCGTGCAGCCCTCCGACAAGGATGCAGGCGGCGCACAGCCGGGCGGGGACGCGTCGACCGGAACGCTGGATGCTGGCGTGGTCGACGCGGGCAGCGTGGCGGTGGACGGCAACGGCGCTGGCGGCGTGGATGCGGGCGGCGTCACCACGCCTCCGACGTCCCCCGGTGGCGGCGGCGGCGGACCCTTCGACTGCAGCAGCCATCCCGGGGGCTCGACTCCGTGGCAGGCCTGGCCGCTCTTGCTGGCCCTGGTTGTGCTCATCCGCCGCCGGAGTATTGCGTGATCTGGCTGCCGCGCGGGCACACTGGCGCCGCGATCTGCGCACCCTTGGCTGCGCTGCTCATGGCCGGATGCGCAGGCGATAACACGACCGTCATCGGCACGCCGCTGACAGATGGCGGCTCGGCAGCCCTGGATGGCGCCAAGACGGACACGGGCAAGGCGGACGTCGCCGGCAAGAAGGACACCGGGGTCAAACCGGACATCCCATTCTCCGGCTGCAAAAAGCCCGGCGATTGCCCGCTCTCCGGCCCCTGCAAAGAGGGGGTCTGCAAGAGCAACGGCGTCTGTGGCGAGAAGAACATCGCCGACGGCACCGCCTGCGACGATGGCGACCCCTGCAATCTGGACGACATCTGCGCCAAAGGCCTCTGCGACGGCAATGGCGTCCTGGATTGCGATGACGGCAAGCCTTGCACCACGGACACCTGCACCATGTTCGTCGGTTGCGCCCACGAGGCCGCCGCCGATGGCAGCAAATGCACCGCCAAGGCGGGACCCGGCACCTGCGCCAAGGGCATCTGCCAGCCGAACTGAGTCGAAACGTTCGTACCTCGCGCGAGCAGACACCCGCATGCACGGGCGCGGTGTCTCGATCGCGGCGCTTGCACACATGCCTGCATTGATCTGCGCGCGCGGGCGGGCCTACCCTTGATGGACCCGCGCCCGCCGCCGGCGCCCGACCTTGCCAGGCGGACAGAGAGGATGTGATGACTGCTCTTCGACACGCGATTGGCAACAGCGGCAGCGCCGTATGGCTTCCTATCTGTCTGCTGGCGTTTGCCGGCCTGGGCTGTTCGCCGGACAAGGCCGTATCCGGTCCTTCCCAGGGCACGGTAGGCAGCGATGGCGGCGGTGCGGACGGCACCATCGTCGGCGATGGCTCAACCAAGATCGATTCGACGACGTTGGACTCCAGCACCGTGCCCGATGCCGGCCCGGTGGACACGGCGATCAAGCCGATCGACGTGGTCGACCCCGAGGACCAGTTTGTCGAGGACCAGTTTGTCGAGGACCAGTTCGTCGAAGACCAGTTCGTTGAAGATCAGTTCGTTGAAGATCAGTTCGTCGAGGATATCGACGACAAAGACGAGGGCGCCCCGCCCGACGTCGTCAATGACGCCGACGAGTCCGACATCGACCCCGGCGACGTCATCGAACCCGATCCGGACGCCGATCCGGACGCGACCCCCACCTGCATCGACCTGGACGGGGACGGCTATGGCATCGGCTGCCCCAAGGGCCCGGATTGTGATGACGGCGACCCCGCGGTGTTCGAGAACTGCGCCAACTGCCCCGCGTCGCCCAAGGCGGGCTGCCCCTGCACCGGCAGCGCGGTGGTGCAATGCTACACCGGCGACCCCCTGTTGCAGGGCACCGGCATCTGCACCGGGGGCACGCAATCGTGCGTCAACGGCGTCTGGACGGACTGCCAGGGCGAGGTGCTGCCCGGCACCGAGAGCTGCAACGACAAGGATGACGACTGCGACGGCAAGACCGACGAAGATCTCTGCGTCGGCCCCGGCCCCTGCGAGCTGGACAAGTGCGCCGCGGGCGGCGGCTGCCAGACCACGCCCGATGGCGACGCCTGCGACGACGGCAACCCCTGCACCGACAACGACAACTGCACCGGCGGCAAGTGCGCTGGCGTCGGCCTGACCTGCGACGACAACAACCCCTGCACCGACGACAGCTGCGCCGTGGGCAAGGGCTGCAGCTATGTGCCCAACAGCGCCGCCTGCGACGACGGCAACGCCTGCACCAAGTCCGACACCTGCAAGGCTGGCGTCTGCCAGGCCGGCCTGCTCATCGACTGCGACGACTCGAGCAACTGCACCACCGACAGCTGCGACCCGGCCAAGGGCTGCGTACACGCCAACAACGCCTTGATGTGCGATGACGGCGACGCCTGCACGCCCAACGACAACTGCAAAGATGGCAAATGCGTCGGCAGCGGCGGCAAAAGCTGCTCAGACGGCAACCCCTGCACCGACGACTCCTGCGACAGCGACGCCGGCTGCACCAACAAGCCCAACACGGCCAAGTGCGACGATGGCAGCGCCTGCACGCTGGACGACGTGTGCAAAGACGGCATCTGCCAGGCAGGCAAGCCCGCGCCCTGCGACGACGGCAACCCGTGCACGACCGAACAATGCGATCCCGATGGCGGCTGCAAGCCGGTCAACAACACCCTGCCCTGCAACGACAACAACGCCTGCACCCTGGGCGAGGCCTGCAAGGATGGCGCCTGTGCCGGCGGCAAGACCCAGTCCTGCGACGACGGCAACTCCTGCACCGACGACAAGTGCGAGGCCAAGACCGGTTGCGTCAACGGCAACAACAGCGCCGCCTGCGACGACGGCAACCTGTGCACCGAAGCCGACGCTTGCGCCGACGGCGCCTGCAAAGCCGGCACGGCGACCGACTGCGACGATACCAACCCCTGCACCACCGACTCCTGCGATCCGCTGCTCGGCTGCAAGCACACGCCCAACACGCTGCTCTGCGATGATGGCAGCCTGTGCACCACCGGCGACGTCTGCAAAGACGGCAAGTGCGCCTCAGGTGCGGCGCTGAAGTGCGACGACAACAACCCCTGCACCGCCGATGGCTGCGACGCCAAGACCGGCTGCAGCCACACCGCCTCCACGGCGCCCTGCGACGATGGCGACGCCTGTACCAAGGGCGACGCCTGCGCCGACAAGGCGTGTAAGTCGGGTGCGCCGATCCCGTGCGACGACAACAACCCCTGCACCACCGACACCTGCGACAAGGCCAAGGGTTGCATCGCGGCGCCCAACACCGCGCCCTGCGACGACGGCAACGCCTGCACCGGCAAGGACGCCTGCGCTGACGGCAAGTGCGTCGGCGGAGCGGCACCCGATTGCGACGACAAAAACCCGTGCACCACCGACGGCTGCGACGCCAAGTCCGGCTGCCAGCACAGCAACAACACCCAGCCCTGCAACGACGGCAACTCCTGCAACCAGGGCGATGTCTGCAAGGACGGCAAGTGCGCCGGCACCGGCGGCAAGAACTGCGACGACGGCAACGCCTGCACCACCGACAGCTGCGACCTGGTCAAGGGCTGCAGCAACAAGAACAACACCGCCGCCTGCGATGACGGCGACGCCTGTACCGACGGCGACAAATGTGGCGGCGGCAAGTGCGCGCCGGGTGCCAAGAAGGCCTGCGATGACGGCAACGCCTGCACGATCGACAGCTGCGATGCCAGCTCCGGCTGCGTGAACGCGAACTCGACCGCGCCATGCAGCGACGGCGACCTGTGCACCGACAACGACGCCTGCGCCGGCGGCAAGTGCGCGCCCGGCAAGAAGAAGGACTGCAACGACAACAACCCGTGCACGACCGACAGCTGCGACAAGACCAAGGGCTGCGCCAACGTCAACAACACCAATCCCTGTGACGATGGCAGCGCCTGCACGCTGAAGGACAGCTGCAAAGATGGCAGCTGCCAGCCCGGCACACCGGCGCCCTGCGACGATGGCAACCCCTGCACGACCGAGGTCTGCGACCCCAACGGCGGCTGCAAGTCGGTCAACAACAAGCTCGGCTGCAACGACGGCAACGCCTGCACCGTGGGCGAGGCATGCGCAGACGGCAAGTGTGTCGGCGGCCAGGTCCAGACCTGCGATGATGGCAACGATTGCACCGACGACGCCTGCGATCCCAAGGCCGGCTGCAGCAATACCAACACCACCAAACCCTGCGACGACGCCAACGCCTGCACCACCGGCGAGGTCTGCGCAGCGGGCAAATGCGGCTCGGGCAAGCTCAAGGTCTGTAACGACGGCAACCCGTGCACCACCGACAGCTGCGACCCGGCCAAGGGTTGCACCGCCGCCAACAACACCCTGCCCTGCGAGGACGGCACCAAGTGCACCGAGAAAGACGTCTGCGCCGGCGGCGTCTGCGTGCCGGGCAAGCCGCCCGTCTGCCCCGACGACAACAACCCGTGCACGGTCGACTATTGCTACCCGCCAAAGGGCTGCGTACACAGCGCCCACAAGAAGCCCTGCAACGATGGCGACGCCTGCACGGTCGGCGACAAGTGCGGCGGTGGCGTGTGCAAGCCGGGCGCCGCCAAGGTCTGCAATGACAACAACATCTGCACCTCGGACAGCTGCGACGCCAAGAAGGGCTGCGTCTTCGCACCGAACGACGCGCCCTGCGACGACGGCAGCGTATGCACCGAGAAAGACGCCTGCGCCGCCGGCAAGTGCGCCTCGGGCAAACCCAAGAACTGCGACGATGGCAACTCGTGCACCGACGACAAATGCGACGCCAAGACCGGCTGCGCGCACGCCAACAATACCGGCCCCTGCAGCGACGGCAGTCAATGCAGCTCGGGCGACAAATGCAGCGCCGGCAAGTGCGTCGCCGGCCCGCCGCTGAAGTGCGACGACGGCAACCCCTGCACCGCCGACGCCTGCGACGCCGCCAAGGGCTGCACCTTCACGCCGGGCACCATGCCCTGCGACGACGGCAACGCCTGCACCAAGGGCGACACCTGCAAGGGCGGCGCTTGCCAGCCCGGGGCCGGCCCGGACTGCGACGACAAGAACCCCTGCACCACGGACTCCTGCAGCCCGAAGACCGGCTGCACCTCGACGCCGAACAGCGCGCCCTGCGACGACGGCAGCGCCTGCACCGATGGCGACAAGTGCGACCAGGGCAAATGCCTGCCCGGCGCGGCCAAGAAGTGCGACGACGGCAACCCATGCACCGACGACGGCTGCCAGGCCAAGTCCGGCTGCACCAACGTCAACAACACCAAGCCCTGCACCGATGGCAACGCCTGCACCGATGGCGACGCCTGCGTCAACGGCAAGTGCCTGGCCGGCAAGCAGAAGGATTGCGACGACAAGAACGTCTGCACCGTGGACTCCTGCAAGCCCGCCAGCGGCTGCGCCCACAGCAACTCGACCCAGCCCTGCGATGACGGCAACGCCTGCACCCAGGGCAACGTCTGCAGCGGCGGCAAGTGCAGCGCCGGCACGCCGCTGAAGTGCGACGACGCCAACCCGTGCACCGACGACAGCTGCGAGAAGAAGTCCGGCTGCAAGAACACGCCCAACAGCGACCCCTGCGACGACAACAACGCCTGCACCAGCAAGGATGTCTGCGCAGGTGGCGTCTGCGTGCCCGGCACCCCGCCCAAGTGCGATGATGGCAACATCTGCACCGACGAGAACTGCGACCCGAAGGCCGGCTGCAAGAGCACGCCGAACACCGCGCCCTGCGACGACGGCACCGTCTGCACCAAGGGCGACGTCTGCGCCGCCGGCAAGTGCGTGCCCGGCAAGCCGGTGGTCTGCAACGACGACAACGTCTGCACCACCGACGCCTGCGACAAGGTCAAGGGCTGCACCTTCACCGCCCACACCAAGCCCTGCGATGACGGCAACGCCTGCACCGTGGGCGACGCCTGCGCGGCCAGCAAATGCGTGCCCGGCAAGAAGAAGGACTGCAACGACAACAACCCGTGCACCACCGACGCCTGCGATCCGAAGACGGGCTGCACCCACGCCAACAACACCATGCCCTGCAACGACGGCAGTGTGTGCACCGAGAAGGATGTCTGCGCCGGAGGCAAGTGCGTGCCAGGCACCGCCAAGGTGTGCAACGACAACAACCCCTGCACCACCGACTCCTGCGACAAGGTCAAGGGCTGCAACTTCAGCCCCCACACCAAGCCGTGCGATGACAACAACGCCTGCACCGTGAGCGACACCTGCGGCGGCGGCGTCTGCAAGCCGGGTGCGGCCAAGAACTGTGACGACAAGAACGTCTGCACGGCCGACAGCTGCGCGCCCAAGACCGGCTGCGTGAACAACGCCATCACCGCGCCCTGCGACGACGGCAACAAGTGCACCCTCAACGACACCTGCAAGGCCGGCAAGTGCGCCGGCGGTGGACCGCTGAGTTGCAACGACGGCAACCCGTGCACCAACGACAGCTGCGACCCCAAGAGCGGCTGCAAGACGACCAACAACACCGCCAAGTGCGACGATGGCAAC
The DNA here is from genome assembly GCA_964438735.1 of uncultured Enterobacteriaceae bacterium. GTDB lineage: Bacteria > Myxococcota_A > UBA9042 > UBA9042 > UBA9042 > CAYTLW01. Next base: position 16,784 of record CAYTLW010000138.1, read on the forward strand.
GCCTGTACGGGCAGCGACACCTGCAAGGGCGGCTTCTGCCTCGGCGGCAGCATCGTCGACTGCAACGACAACAACCCGTGCACCGCCGACGCCTGCAACAGCAAGACCGGCTGCGTCAACGCCAACGTCTCGCTGCCCTGCGATGACAACAACGCCTGCACCGCCGGCGACCTGTGCAAGAACGGCAAATGCGCCGCCGGCCAGGTGGTGGTCTGCAACGATGGCAACGCGTGCACGGACGACAGCTGCGACCCGAAGAGCGGCTGCAAGTACACCAACAGCACCAAACCCTGCGAGGATGGCAACGCCTGCACGTCACCCGACGTCTGCAAGGGCGGCGCCTGCATCTCGGGCACGGCCAAGAACTGCAACGACAACAACCCCTGCACCGCCGACAAGTGCGACATCAAGCAGGGCTGCGTCTACGTCAACCTCAACGTGCCCTGCAGCGATGGCAACGTGTGCACCGTCTCGGACAGCTGCGCCAACGGCAAGTGCGTCTCGGGCGGACCGCTCAACTGCAACGACGCCAACCCCTGCGTCACCACGAGCTGCAACCCGAAGTCAGGCTGCACCTCGACCAACAACACCAAGCCCTGCGACGACGGCAGCAAGTGCACCTCCACCGACACCTGCAGCGGCGGCAAGTGCGTCGGCAAGACCGTGATCTGCAACGACAACAACGTCTGCACCACCGACTACTGCAACAACGCCACCGGCTGCCAGTTCGTCAACAACTCCATCAAGTGCAACGACGGCACCGTCTGCACCAAGGACGACACCTGCAACGGCGGCAAGTGCGTCGGCACGCAGCTCGACTGCAACGACAACAACCCGTGCACCTCGGACACCTGCGACAAGGCCAAGGGCTGCCAGAACACCGTGCTGCCCGACGGCGCCAAGTGCGGCGACATCGGCATCTGCCAGTCGGGCAAGTGCTCGCCCGGCAGCGACGTCAATCCGGCCATCAATTGCAAGCAGATCAAGGCCGCCCTGCCGCAGTCCAACAGCGGTGAGTTCTGGATCGACCCCGACGGCACCAACGGCAGCGGCGCCAAGTACAAGGTCTACTGCGAGATGAAGAAGTTCGGCGGCGGCTGGATGGTCATCGACAACAAGTGGGCCAACACCCTGCTCAAGATGACCAACATGGTGCCCACCCAGGGCAAGTGCTCCATGAACGGCAACGAGTACCGCACCTGGGATGGCTTCGCCGGCGCCGGCGGTGACACCCACTTCTGCGTCGCCGAGAACAAGACCTTCAACTGGCCGCCCTTCTCCGAGATGCGCTTCGACGGCGTGCAGTTGACCGGCTACACCTCGGGCGGCGGCCACACCTACGACGCCTACACCGAGTGCTACGGCGTGCAGTGGCAAGGCAGCTTCTGCGTCGGGCCAGGCACGAAGCTGAGTTCGGTGGCCAGCAAGAACATCCAGCTGGGCAACAACCAGAAGTCGCCGGTGTATAACGCCAGCATCAGCCTCGGCGGCACGTACAACAACTTCCAGATCCGGTCCCGCGAAGAGGGCCCGCAGAACGAGGGTGTGGTCTGGAACAAGGGCGCGTTCTTGTTGCGGTAGCCGCTACGGCACGCTCACCATGCCGAGGTTGTCGAGCTTCATACCCGCCGGGTAGGCGTAGCTGATGTACTGAGACCAGCCGTAGACCTCGACCGACACCGGTTGCGTCGCGCTCACCTGGTGGGGTCCGGTGCCCATGAACAAGCGGCTCCGCTTGTAGTCCTTGCCGATCTTCTTGAACCAGTCTGGCGTCAGCAGTTTGCCGTCCACCATGACCTGGGCGGAAGACGGAGCGGCGATCGAGATGTAGTTGAAGGCGTGCACCGCCGCGGTCGAGGCGCAGGTGGCAGCAAAATCGGTGGTGCAGCCCCATTTCGGCGCCGGCGAGGCAGAGGTGCCGTCGATCGCCCCCCCTTCGACGACCGTCTCGCTGCCGGGGGGCTGTGCGTCGGCGAGCGTGTCGGAGGTTGGGGCGCCGGTATCTGCGAGCACGCCCGCGCAACCGTCGATATCGGCGCAATCCGCGGCGTCCACCGTACCGGATTCGTCGGCAGCAGCGGGGAACTGACAGCCCGCCAGCGCCGCCAGGCAAAGGCCCGCAACCGCTCGCCGGACCCTCGCCGGTGCTGCCGTCTTGGTCCCGCTGTTCATGGCACCAGTATGCCACAAGGTCTACGCCACTGGAATAAGGGCGCATTCCTGCTGCGGTAGATCGACGAGCGCGGGCGCGGTCTGGAATGTCGGGCGGTTCTTACCGCTGTGCTCGCAGCCCGGCTTCCGTTTGTTGAAGCCGCTGCCGGCTCGACTGGGGCACGCGCAGCAC
>CAYTLW010000139.1:0-18638 GCA_964438735.1 uncultured Enterobacteriaceae bacterium
GGTCGCCTCACCCCGCCCGCGCAGGACAACACCATCGCCATCGCGCTGCGCCCCCAGCTCGCCGGAGGTTCCCCTCGTGGCTCCCCTCCTTGGCTACTGCCCCCGCGGATGGTTTTGGGCACTTGTTTGTTGGACGGTGGTCGCTCGCGCCTCGACTCGCCTCGGGTTGGGAACGCCGCAACTGACGCGAGCGCGCTCGCCCCTCGGCTCAGACACATCGGCGCGGATTGGTGGCGGGAGTATTGGTTGGGGGTCAGGGACAGTTGCCGTGCAGTTTGATGTTCCACTCGATGGTGTCGATGGGGGCGCCTTCGGGGAAGTCTGTGGGCGACTTGGCCGTCTCTGGGAGGGCTTGTCTGCTCACGACGAGCAACATCCGGTGGTCGTCGGACGCCCCGGGGAACGCCTTGCATGGATCGACCTGACAGATGGAGGCGCTGCTGCATGCCTCGTGGAGCGGCAGGGGTAGTCCGGCGTTGTCGTCGTAGTCGGGATACCAGGCGTATCGCAAATAATGGAAGGATGAGGTGCAGGTGATGTGTGGTACCGCCCCCTGCACGTCGAAGGTCGCCGGTTCGCCTCTACCCAGGACGACGGGGCCGGCTGGTGGGGGGTCGACCTTGGCCGGGTCGATGTGCACCGTATTCGGGACACATGGACCGACGGGCAAGACTTCACTGCCGCAGGAGGGGAACATCGACGCGGTCGCCAGGAGGATGGCGCTGAGTACGGCGCCGGGCAGGTGCGAACGACGCATTTTGGACCCGTTCATGCCTTGCAATGTATCGGATCACGGCTGTGGCGTCATGCGGTGTTGCGCGTTGGCTCGTGGAAGACCGTTTCGCGCCATGTTGTCAGACTGTCCCTCGTCCAGTGCCAGTTCTAGGCCGCCACCGATCGGTACGCAGATCGCGCGGCCATCGATATGCCTGCCAGGCTCTACCGACGCTGCCTGGCGATAGTAGAAGCTCAGCATCCCGCCGGGCCGCTGGCGTGGCTGAAGAGTCGCTGAATCCGCCCTCTCTCGCCCATTCGATGTGAGCTGCTGGGTTGGATTCGATGGCTTCCTCTCCTACCTCAACGGAAACTCGAAGCGTGAGGCGTCCTCATTCCACAGTGGAACGGCAGCGTCGAAATCGAGCTGATCCCACATCGCCAACAGGACACGCAGGCCAACTGCATCCGGGTTCTGGGTGAAATCCTGGACGGACGAGTCACCGTGGCATGCCACGGGCGCCCCAGAGGCGCTGTACTCAGGCTTCCACCCGGCTTGCCAGGCGATCGTGCCGGGCAGGGCTGGCCTCACCTTCAGTCCGGGTGTCAGATGCAGCGCCATCGCCCAATCCACTCGATCACGGACGGGGCTGTTGCCAAACACCAGCGCGGCGAAGCGGCAGGCGGTCGCCGCCCCCTCGACCAGGGTCCAGGTGTTCGCGGCGCCGTCCGCGCCGCCGAGCAGGAGGCCTCTGTCCACCATGGATTCGCCGAATCGCACACGGATGCGCCCCGTTTCGTCCAATTGCAGCATCCTGTAGCCGTCCGCCACATCTACGATCAACTTGCCCTCGCCATTTGTTGACTCCGCGTATCTCGATTCCAGGTCGAGCCCGAATCCGTCCTTGCGGGCGCTCTTTCGGGCGGGCAGCGCCCGCCACCGCTCCAGAATGTCCCATCTGGTCGACCTGTCGAAATGGGCTCCAAACCGAGGTAGAAAGGCCAAGGAAAGCGCCAAGCTGCCATCCGCTGATGCGGTGACGAGTTCCCTGGCCAGCGTTCTTGAGCGACCAGCACCTGAGCCCACCTCGGAGCCACTCTCTCGAAGTCGTTCCCGCACCTCGCCAAGAGACAGCGGGATTACCGCGTCTGCAACGCGGAACCAGAACCCGAGCAGGCCCTTCCGGCGCTCGGCATGGATTGACGGCGCAGCGGACTGGATCTCAACCTCGACGACGTCTCGACCAGAAGCACGCCGTTGCTCCACCACGATCAATCCAAGCGGCCGCGGCTCTATCCGGTCCATGAGTCCTTGCCGGAGTCGGTTGGTCCACGCGGCAGCATCCTCCAGACCATCAGGCGTCCCGTGGTCGCTGACGCCGATGACGACCATTCCGCCGTCAGCGTTCAGCATCGCCACCACCTCCCGAGCGATCGACTCGATCCGCGGGCGGGAAGCGCCCGATTTGTACTCCAGGTGCAAGCCCTCCGGTTGTCCCAACCAGGTTGGGGGCGTCGTCATGACAGGAATTCCTGGGGCGCCAGCAAGAATCGGCCGAGTGGAACGATATCGACGCCATGCACTCGGTTCGACGACATCGAGTCACACACCACGACTCGACGGCCCGCACCAACAATGTCGGCCACGCGGGACAGATTGGCCACCTTTCCGCTTGCATCTGGCGCGGCGGTCACCTCGACGACCGCCGAGCCGCCGGGCAGATCAATGACGAAATCTGCCTCAGCCCTCTTGTCGCGCCAGTAACGCAGCCGTCCCCCGTCAGTCTCCACGACGCGCCGCAGGGCGTTTGCTACCGCGGTTTCGAACAATCGCCCGCCGAGATCTCGATTTCGCAGGTGGTCGCTGTCCGGGGTGCAAGCTGCGACCAGGCCCGTGTCGCACGCGTAGACCTTGGGTGCCGCGCTCTCGAGATTCGAGGGATCGCGTTCCCAGCGCGGCAAAGTCCACAGCAAGCCGCTTTGCACCAGCGGTACGAACCACTTCTGGACGGTCGGACCGGACACGCCCGCCAACCTGGCCAACCCGGACCACTGGCGGAGTTGCCCCGACCGGGCCATGAGGGCCGTCACCATGTGCTCCATTGCAATCGGCTGTCGCAGGCCGACGATGTGGTTGATGTCCTTCTCAACCGCCTGCTGCACCACCTGCTGGCGGAGGAAGCGATGAGCTGACCACGAATCTGCCACAGATCGCGCGGAGGCTTCCGGAAAGCCGCCGAGAGTCAGGTATGTGTCGACCAACTGGCGAAGCAGTGTTGCTGTGGCGCGCTCCACGGCACTCCGCTGGCCGCGAAACGCAACAAACTCAGCAAAGCCCAGGGGTCCGACCTCGATTACTGACACGCGCCCGACCGCTGCCTGCGCGAGGCTCTGCCGCATCATGGCGGCCGCAGAGTCCGCGATTGCGATGCGCGCCCGGCGTTCGTTTACCAGCGCGGCCAACTCCACGGACCAGTTCTTCAGGTAATGCACCTCGTCGAAGAAGACGCGTGTCGGCAACGGCGGCGAGTCACCTGAGACGCCCAGCGCTTCGATCACGTCGCGCATGGTGGCGCCCCACAGGCGCTGATCCGTGAAGTCGCAAAACCAGAATTGTGCTTCTGGCTCGATTGCCAGCCCTGCCATCTGCAAGAGCCAGGTCTTGCCGGTTCGGCGTGGACCGGTGAGGACAGAAGCGTGGCGGATCTCGTCGTTTCGAAGTTCGGCCAGGAGCGGATCGAGGAGCTCAGGGCGTTGCCGAGCCGAACGCGCTTCAAGGCGAGCGTGTTCGGTCCTTGAGCGCACGATGTCGACGATGTCCCTTGCTGAGACCATAAATATACTTTAGGTCTTCTACCCATATGTGTCAACTATAGTTTGATTGGTGCTGGCGCCTCAAGCAGTCGCTCTCCGCGAACACGATCCAGTTCGAAGATCGTCCCGCTGGCCGCCGTATTCTCGGCCATCTTCTTGGTCCGCCCGACGCCTTTCGCGCTGACCGCCCGCCCGCGCCAGTTCGCGCTCGCGCAGATCGAAAGGGATCCTACATGTGGACCTCCACACGACCGGACAAAGGCAGACGCGATCCCACGCCACTCATGGACCGGACACGTCCGAGTACGACGACAAACCCGGCACAAACATCCCGACCACCCGGCCGCCCTCCACCACCGCCACCAGCTCACCCGCCGCGACCCTGGCCCGCAAGGCACCCGGCAGCTGACTCGCCAGCACGACCGGCAGGGCCGCGCCATCCGGGCCGCCAATCACGCCAAGCCAGCCTGCCACGTCGACCGACTGCCGTGGCAGGACGGGCGGCTGCGCCTGCGGGGCGACCTTCAGGATCACAGCCGTCGCCGCGGCTTCCAGGCGTTGTCGCGGCAGGGACTCCAGCGCCAGACCCCAGGGTGCGCCGGCGATGCCGCCCCCTGCAGCCAGCCAGTCAGCGCTGCCCGGCCGGTCACCGACGTGATAGCGATGGGCTTTGCGCTCGGCCGCTGAGTAGAGCTGCGGGTGCAGCACGGTCGTCAGGGTCGTCTGTCGCAGGCCGAAGCTGGCCAGCTGGCGTTGGAAAGCCAGGGCGATGCGCGCCCCGGCCGGATCGTGGTCGACGAGACCGACCAGGTGCACCGGGCCCGGCCAGGATGTCGGGTCGTCGTGGCCAGGGCCGCAGAGCCGCGCCTGGAGCTGCCGGGCGGTCATCTCGCTGGTACACGCCCCGGGCACGCCACCCAAGGCGACGAAGGACACGCCCAGGCGCTCGCCCAACCGGCTCAGCAGTCGGATCTGTCCGGCCTTCTCGCAGAAGAGCAGGACCTGCGGCCGCTCCAGCCCCACCTGCCGGTTGCGCCAGTTCTCGTCGTTGAAGCCGAAGTCGCTGTAGTCGAACAGCCGCCGCTCCTCGATCAGGTTGGCCAGCACCGCCGAGGTCAGGCGATAGCTGGCCGAGGGCGGGTCCGAGGATTCGGGGATGCTGTCGACGACCGGCCGCACCCAGCGGTACCAGAACGTCCGCACGTTGCCCTTGACCGGCGCTTCCGCTCCAGCGCGGATGTCACGTAGCGCCTGCCAGACCAGGTTGCGAATCAGCCGCGAGGCGTTGATCCGCCGGCCTCTCTCTGGGGCGAAGTGAGCGAGCAGGCGCTCGGGGGACATGGTGCGGATGTCGATTTCGTGGTCGTGGATGTTGAGTTCGGCGCGGGCGGAGGATAGATCGTTTGTTTTCATGTTGTTGTGGTTGTTGTGGATTGATAACTATCTGGTCTTCAAGGATTTTGGATGCGATTTATGGACCTGTCCATAAATCGCATAACAATGACTGATCTTTCAGTGAGTTGGTTTAATCCGGCAGCTCCTGGCGTCCCGCCAGACGATCGCCCCGGTTACTCAAACGTCGAGTTGTGGAGGCGCTTCGGGAGTGCGGTTGCCCTGTCAGGCGGGGGTGTCGAGCGGCAGTGGCCCCCGGGTGCTCGACGGTGGAGCTTTGAAGGCGCGTGTAGCGTGCGGTCGCCCTTGCTCTACAGCCCCAACTTCTCCTTCAACAACTCACCCAGGCTGCCCACCTGCTCGCTCTTCGGCGCCGGCGGTGCCTCGTTGTGTTCGGCGAGCCAGGCGCGGGCTTCGTTCTTCTGCTCGATGTCCTCGGCCTGGGTCTTGGACAGGCGGACCTTGCCGTCAGGGCGTACGTCGAGCACGGCGGCCTTGAACGTGCTGCCGACCGGGAACTTGCGGCGGGCCTCGCCGCCGAAAGCGACGCCCAGCTCGGAGATGGGCAGCAGGCCTTCGCCTGGGGGCTGGCCGTTCTGAGGCGCCCAGCTGGCGAAGAGGCCGAAGCGGCTGTGGCGCTCGACGACCACGTTGAGTACCGCGCCGATGGATGGCGGACCATGGTGGACCGGCCGGATGACCGGGGTACCGGACGCTTCGCCGCGCCCCTCGTCCGGATCGGCGTCGCGGGCGACGCCCACCACTTCGATGTTCAGGGAGTTGCCGGGTTTGTCGCCGCTGACGTCGACCAGCTCGTCGAGGCGCTCGGGGTCGATCCAGGCCAGGGAGATGCGCCGCAGGGTGACGTCCACGTCCTTGATGCGGACCATCACCTCCTGGCCCTCGTAGACCACGTCCGATGGGGTGCCGATGCGCTTGCCGAAGGCGCTGACGTGCACCAGGCCCTCCACGTCGACGGCGAGCTCGACGAAGGCGCCGTAGGGCTGGATGCGGGTGACCACGCCCTTGACCACGGTACCGGCGGGCAGCTCGGCGGCGACGCCGTCGAAGGGGTCGGCGGCCAGCGAGCGCATGGACAGGGCGATGCGCTCGTCGCGTTCGACCGTGGCCAGCTCGATGCGCAGGCATTCGACCTCCACCGTGTCGCCGGGGCTGACGGCGTCGGCCGGGCGGCGCTTGCCGTAGGGCAGCTCGGAGACGTGTACCAGCCCCTCCAGGCCGCCGATGTCGACGAAGAAGCCAAAGTCCCGCACGCTGGTGACGCGGCCGCGGAAGCGGGCGCCGGGGGCCAGTTTTTCGCGGGTCTCCACGGCCATGGCGGCCCTTTCGGCCTCCAGCAGAGCGCGCCGGGAGAGCACGGGATCGCGCCCTTCGCGGATCTCGATGACTCGGAACATGAGCGCGCTGCCGACCAGCTCAGCGGGGGTCTCGATGCGGCGGATGTCCATCTGTCCCAGCGGGCAGAAGCCGCGGTGGCTGCCGATCTCGACCACGTAGCCGCCCTTGTTGACCTCGGTGACCTTGCCTTCGACCGGCAATCCGCTCTCCAGCGAGGCGTGCAAGGCGCCCATGTCCATGGCGCCGCGCGGCATGCCGGCGCCCAGCTCGACCACCCGGTTGCGAATGCGTAGGGCGTAGCCGGTGACCGTGTCGCCGACGTCGGGCCGCGGCACGTCTTCGGGCAGGGTGTTCAGATCGAGCATGCCGTCGAAGCCGTTGCCCAGATCCAGCTGCGCCATGCGCTCGCCGATGTGCACCACCTCGCCGCTGACCTGCTCGCCGGGCGAGATCCAGACGGCCTGCTCGCGGCCGGCTTCCTGTTCGAGGAGGGCCTCGAAGTCCATGTCTTCGGGGTTGAAATCGTCGTCGAAGGACTTGTCGTTGACGGACATCGGGGCTCCATGTGCGCGGCCGCGGATGCGCGGGGGCGCGGAGTATAGAGGGTCGCCGCGGTTGGCGCGAGCCCGACTTCTGGGGCCGGCGTCACCCGCCGGGGTTGAACCGGACGTGCCCCTTGACGGCGGCGCCTGACCGGCAATGCTGTCGGGCAAGGGGAACGAAGGAGGTGGCCATGAGCTATCGCGATCGGGTGGTACTGGGCAAGACCGGGCTGGCCGTCTCCCCGCTGGGGCTGGCGGGCGGTTACGGGGTGCCGGCCAAGGGTGTCGAGAAGGCCTACCACGAGTTTGGCATCAACTACATGTACTGGGGCTCGGTGCGTCGCGGTGGCATGCGCACGGCGCTGCGCAACCTGGCGCCGAATCATCGCGACGACCTGGTCGTCGTGCTGCAGAGCTACGATCGCTTCGGGCCGCTGCTGAGTACCTTTTTCGAGCGCGGGTTGCGCAAGCTGGCCATCGACTACGCCGACGTCCTGCTGTTGGGGTGGATGAACGGGCCACCGCGCAAGGGCGTCATCGAGGCCGCGCTGCGCTTGAAGGAGCAGGGCAAGGTGCGCTTTATCGCCCTGTCCAGCCACCACCGCCCCTTCTTCGCTGAGATGGCGCGGGGCGAGGTTGACCTGCCCATCGACATCTTCATGGTCCGCTACAACGCCGCCCACCGAGGCGCGGAGAACGACGTCTTCCCGCACCTGCCCGAGGACGGCCCAGGTGTGACCGCCTACACCGCCACCCGCTGGGGTCAGCTGCTCAAGCCGTCCAAGATGCCCGACGGCGAGGCGCCCATGACGGCCAGCGAGTGCTACCGCTTCGCTCTGAGCCATCCCAGTGTGAACCTCTGCATGATGGGTCCCAAGAACGAGGCCGAGCTGGACCAGGGTTTGAAGGCGGTCGATGCCGAACCGCTGAGCGAGGAAGAGCTGGTCCGCATCCGGCGAATCGGCGACCACGTTCACGGCTGAGCGGGCGCCGGCCGCTCGCCGGGCAGTCAAGTACCCCGTAGACCGATCAAGAGGGCGTCGCCACCTGTGCTGACGCCGCCAGCTCGACGCGGTAGGCCTCGCGCAGGTCCTCGGCCAGCTGCGGCAGTTCTTCGGCGGCGACCTGACCCGGCCACACCTCGGTCAGGCGCGTGATGCGGACCACGCCTGGCGCCGGCGCGCGTTTGCTGCGCGGCCACAGCCTTGCGCAGTCGTGCAGGACCAGGGGCACGATGGGGATGTCCGCCTGGCTGGCCAGGTGGAAGGCGCCGAGCTTGAAGCGACCCAGGGTGCCATCCAGCGAGCGGGTGCCCTCGGGAGCGATGAGCACCTGCAGCCGCTCGCGACCGATACGCCTGGCCGCCGTCGCCAGCGAGGCGTAGGCCTGGGCGGGGTTGCTTCGGTCCACGAATACCGTGCCCAACGCCCACAGGCCGATGCCGATCAGGGGCATCCAGATAATCTCGCGTTTGGCTACGGTGACGCCGGCCTCGGGCATGATGGCGGCGCCGACGAACAGGTCCAGGGTCGAACTGTGATTGAGGCAGAGCACTCGCCCGGCGCGCGAGTCGAGCACGGCCTGCGCCTCGGCAGAGATGTTCAGCCGGCAGCGACAGATGAACAGCATGACGCGGCCCCAGCCACGCACCAGCGCGGGCACGGCACGCCAGGCCAGCTTGCGCGGCAGGAGGATGGCGACGCCGACGATGATCGGAATCCACACCGTCGACACGGCCAGCGAGGTGCCATACTGGTAAATGGCGACAAGTGCGGCGAACGGCCTGCTCAGGATCGGGCCTCCTGCGGCGCCCATGCTAACACGCCCCATGGTGAGCCCGACAGGCCACGTTGCCCTTCGCGGCCACGCCTCCTACCCTCGGCGGCTCATGCCCCTGGTACTCACCATCGCCGGCTCCGATCCCACAGGTGGCGCCGGCCTGCAGGCAGATTTGAAGACCTTCGCCGCGTTCGGCGTGCAAGGCGCCGCCGTGCCGACCCTGTTGACCGTGCAGGACACCCGCGGAGTGCGCGAGGTTCAGGTCCTCGATGCCGACCTCGTGCAGCGCCAGCTGCGCGCGTTGTTGGACGACCTGCCCGTGGCGCAAATCAAGATTGGCGCCCTGGGCAACGGCGAGGTGGTCGAGGCCGTGGCGGCGGAACTGGCCCGTGCCGACGCCCCTCGGGCGGTGCTGGATCCCGTCATGGGGGCCGGCGCCGGCAAGGCCCTGTCCGAAGACGACGTCGCCACCGCCCTGCATCGTCATCTCCTGCCCATGACCCGCCTGCTGACCCCCAACCTGGTCGAAGCCGGACACCTGCTGGGCCGCCGGGTGGACACGGTCGAGGCGATGATCGAGGCCGCCGCCGACCTGTCCGAGATGGGTCCGGACGCGGTGCTGCTCAAGGGTGGTCACCTGGAGGGCCAGCTCCTGGTCGATGTGCTGCACGTGGCCGACGACAACCTCATCCTGCCGGGCAAGCGCCAGGCGGCGACCGCGCACGGCACCGGTTGCGCCCTGTCTTCGGCCATCGCGGCGCAGCTCGCGCGCGGCCACGGCCTCGAATCCTCCTGTCGCGCCGCCATCAGCTGGCTGCGCGAGGCGATGGCGCGGGGCTTCGATATGGGCGGCGGTCAGCGACTGCTGAATCATGGCTGGCGCGCGCCGCCGCTGGACGAGCAGGCCAACCACACCCCTGCGGCGCCGTCGACAGAAGGCGACCCAGGGCACGGCCGCTGATGCCGCTTCGTCCCGCCATCGGCCAGATGTTGATGCTGGGCTGCGATGGCCTGGCCCCCTCAAAGGACATCCTGCGCTGGATCCGGCAGCGGAGCCTGGGCGGCTTCTTCGTCTTCGGACCCAACCTGGGCGATCGGCAGCAACTCGCGGACATGATCAGCGAGCTGCAGGCGGCGGCGCCCGGCCCACCGCTCTTCGTGGCGATGGATCTGGAAGGGGGGCGTGTGCAGCTGTGGCGGTCGCCGCACTGGCGCGACCTGCCCACCGCCCGGGAGCTGGGCGCGCGATTGCAGGCCAGCGGTGATGAGGCCGAGTTGGAGAACCTGGGCCGCGAGGTGGGCGTTGAGCTACGAGCCCTGGGCGTGAATGTCGACTTTGCGCCGGTGCTGGACGTCGACACCCATCCGACCAATCCCATCATCGGCGACCGGGCATACGGTCCCACGCCCGAGCTGGTGCAACGCGCCGCGCTGGCCTTCGCCAGGGGATTGCATGGCGTCGGCATGCTGGCCGTGGGCAAACACTTCCCGGGACACGGCGACACGGCCCGCGACTCGCACATCGAGCTGCCCGTGGTGGACCGGCCAGTGGAGCGCCTGCAGGCGATCGAACTGGCCCCCTTCCGCGCCGCCATCGACGCCGATTTCGACGCCTTGATGACGGCACACGTGAGATTCCCGGCGCTGGATGTCACCCATCCGGCCACCGTCTCGACCGCCATCTGCACCGATCTGCTGCGCGGTGAACTGGGCTTCAAGGGCGTGCTCTTCACCGACGACATGGCCATGAAGGGCATCCGCCAGGGCGACGACCTGCTGGCGGCCAGTATCCGGGCCATCAACGCCGGCTGCGACGTGGTCCTGACCGCGTTTGAATACACCGACCACGAGGCGTTGCTGGACGGCCTGGAGGCCGCAGTGGCAGATGGGCGCATCGCCGTGGAGCGGGTGGCGCAGAGCCTGGCCCGCATCGCCCGCGTCAAGGGGCGCTGGCTGCAGCCATGAACCTGTCGCTCCTCGACCAGGCCATCATCGTCATCAGCCTGGGCGGCTCCCTGATCGTCGGCCTGGCGCTGGCCCGGCGGGGTGGTCGCAGTCTGGCTGACTACTTCGTCGCCGGCCGCCAGCTCAGCTGGTGGCTCGCCGGCACCTCCATCGTGGCCACTTCGTTCGCGGCGGATACCCCGCTGGCCATCGCCCGCATCGTGCGCACGCAGGGGTTGGCCGGCAACTGGTACTGGTGGTCTGGCGCGCTGGCCTTCGTCTTCTGCATGTTCTTCTTCGCGCCGCAGTGGCGACGAGCCCGCTTGCTGACGGACGCTGAGTTCATCGAGCTGCGCTACACCGGCCGGCCCGCCGCCGGTCTGCGCGCCGTGCAAGGGCTCTACCGCGCCCTGCTGGTCAACGGCATCACCATGGGTTGGGTGGTGCTCGGCATGCAGAAGATCTGCACCGAGACCTTCGGCTGGCCGCGGGTGACCTCCATGGTGATCCTGGTCGGCCTGGCCCTCTGCTACACGGCGCTGTCGGGGCTGTGGGGCGTGGTGCTCACGGACCTGTTGCAGTTCGGCCTGGCCATGTTCGGCTCCATCGCCCTGATGATCGCCGTGCTGGCCGCGGTCGGCGGTCCCTCGGGCCTGGTGAACGCGCTCGCTGATCTGCCGGCTGTCCCGGCCCAGGAGGGCGGCGCTTCGGCCCTGGCCTCGGGGGAGGCCATGCTCAGCTACCTGCCGGTGGGCGGTGAAGGGGCGGCGCTGGCGACGCTGGTGTTCTTTCTGACCCTGCAATGGTGGGGCGGCGCCGAGGGCGGCGGCTTCCTGGTCCAGCGCCTGTTCGCCACCCGCGACGAACGCCACGCGGTCTTCGCCCTGTTGTGGTTTTCCATCGCCCACTTCGCCCTGCGTTGCTGGCCGTGGATCGTGGTCGGGCTGGCCAGCGTGGTGGTGCTGCCGGAGCTGGTCGACCCGGAGACGGCGTATCCCAAGATGATGTTGCGCTTCCTGCCGCCGGGACTGCTGGGCCTGATGGTCGCTTCGCTCCTGGCGGCCTTCATGTCGACCATCTCGACCCACTTGAACTGGGGCGCGAGCTACCTGGTGACCGACGTCTGGCGACGATTCTTCCGGCCCGAAGCCACCGATCGACAAGGGGTCATCGCCGGCCGTCTCTTCGCCGTGGCCATGGCCGCGCTGGCGGGCATCATGGCCTGGTCCATGGACTCCATCTTTGGCGCCTGGCTCTACCTGGCGGAGCTCGGTGCGGGCGCCGTGGTGATCTCCCTGCTGCGCTGGTACTGGTGGCGCATCAACGCCTGGGCCGAGATCTCGGCTCTGATCGCTTCACTGGTGATGGCCAATACGCTGCGCCTGCTGCCTGCGTTGCTGGGCCTGGACGCGGCCCTGGCCGACTCGCCGGCCTGGTATCCGATCCGTTTTGGCGCCGTCTTGCTGATCGGTACCGCCGTCGGTCTTGGGGTCGCGCTGCGCACACGCCCCACGTCGCCGGACGCGCTGGACGCCTTCTATCGCCGAGTTCGGCCCGGCGGCGCCTGGGGGCCTGTGGCTGAACGCTGCGCAGACGTCGAGCGAACCCGAATCGGGCGGTCGGACGTCGGCGCCTGGCTGTTGGGCGTGGCGGTGGTCTACGCCGCCCTGTTCGGGCTGGGCGACCTGCTGCTGGATCGGCCAATGCGCGGCGTGCTCGTCTTGGGTGCGGGCGCGATCGCCGCCTTCTGGCTGTCGCGGGTGGTGCGCCGGCTGTCGTGGTTCACCAGGCTCAGGACGCCAGAATCTGGCCCATGAGCTGCTCGGAGAGCGCTCCGGTCTTCTGCAGGTGCCGCATGTGCAAGATGGGTTCGCTGCCCAGGTCGGCGGCCGTGCGACCGGCGACGCGCTCGTCGTATTTGCGCGGGGCGAAGGGAGCGAGGGCATCTCGGCGGCCGGTGACCTCGTGTTCCAGGACCGCAAACAGGGCGTCGAGGTTGTTCATCTTCATGTAGGGGCAGGTCGCGCAGCCACCCGCTGGCGTGCAGCCCTCTCCGCTGGCCACACCGGGCACCAGGGCCAGGTCCGGCTCGCCCGTCTCAGCGACCGCTTCGGAGGCCACAGGGAAGATGATGTCGACGCAGACGTCCGTGCGACCGGACGCCTGCAGCCGTTGCCGCACGCTGCGCACGATGGCGGTGACCATGCCCGCTTCGGTGCCCAGTACAAAGGGCAGCACCCCCTCGCCATCACGGGCCAAGGTCTCGTCGAGACGCTCGCCAATGAAGTTCAAGATGTTCGAGGTGGAGCCCACCACGCCGCGGCCGGCGCGAGCGGCTTCGGCAGCGAGGCTGAACATCTCCCCGGGGACCTCGAGATGGGCGGTATAGAAGGCGTCCGGATGCTCCTGGCGGACCCTCTGCGTCACGTCGGCGCCGAACATGTGGTGGACCACGCAGACGCCTTGCTCAAAGGTCCGCAGTCCGGCCACCAGGCGCGCCAGGGAAGCGCGATCATGGGCGGGGTGCAACGCCGCGACGGCGTCATCGTCGAGCTCGGCGGCGCGGCTGAAGATCTGGCGCAGGTTGTGGCCCATGTACGTGTCGGGCCCGAACCAGAGCGTCAGATCCGGCACCTGGGCGAAGGCCTGCAGGACCGTCTGGACCACGTTCGAGGAGGTGCAGGTGATGGTCGGCACCAGGGCGTGGGCGCGCGCTTTGGTGATCAGCGAGGTGTTGATGTAGATGACATGCAGCGACTTCGGCACAGCAGCCGCGCGCTGCAGCCAGGCGCCGTAGGCCAGCGCTTCCGCCGATTCTGCCAGCGAACAGCCGATGGGCTCGGCGGCGACCCGATGCACGGGGATCGCGGGGTGACCGGCCGCGTCCAGCATGGCCCGCACATTCTCGCTCATGAAGTCCACACCCAATACCGCCAGCGCGCCGATGTCGGCGCCGGCCATCTGGATGCCGCGGTCGGCCATGGCCAGCGAGTCCGAGACATGAATGTGGGGCCACTTGCAGGCGCTCAACACCCCCTGCAGCTGAGGATCCATGTAGAAATGCGCCAGAACGCCCACGTTGCCGCGATGGAGGAGATCATCCAGGCGAGCCACCGTGGCCGCATCCGGTTCGAGCCACGCCGCCTGGGCTTCGGCGAAACTGCCGCGGGCCTCAAAGCCATCGGCGGAGATGCGCAGGGTCGGAAATGCTGTGGCCGTTGAAGTCATGCTTCACCCCCCGAGTCGGGCGGCGGAGACTGGCAGCCCTGGTGTGGGAAAGGCAAGCCCGTGATTGCGGTGTCGTGTGGCGCGGGTCTGGCGCATCGGTGGTACGCGGGGCATACTTCGCGGACGACTTCCGCGAGATGACGGGACAGGAAGCCGGAGCGCACCTACGGGCACGGGGCCAAGTGGCCTCAATGGCGGGTCGATGAGCAGCCGCAGCAGCACGCGATCCGGCGGTACGCGCGGCAGCGAAGAGACCGCCGTGGCCCTGGTTCTGGCCGACGGCGACCAGGAGCGTGGCCTGATCGCAGAGGCGGTGCGCGGCAACGGCTACCGGGTGGTGATGCTCACCGATCCGGCCACAACGCCGGGGATGTTGGCGGCGCAGCGTCCAAAGCTGGTCATCGTCGACGCTGGCGTCAGCGCACGTCGACCGGGCGTGTTGCAGGCGCTCAAATCCCTGATCGGGGACGAAACCATCTCGGTCATCGTGATCGGCGGGGCGCCAGGCATGCCGCCCCTGCTGGGCGAGAACGCAGCCGAGGTGCACGTCTCGCGACCGTTGACGCTGGAGGACCTGGGCGAAGCGGTCGCCACCGCCGAGTGGGCGCGGCCGAGACGGCGGCCGGCCAGCGGCGTGCACAGCCCGACAGCGCGCCACAGCAGCACCTCGTCGCCCGAGGACGAGGCACCGAGCAAGCGGCCGCGGAAGCGCAAGGAGACCGGTCCATCGGAGGCCCGCTCCACCGCCGACTATCGCGCCACCGTGCCTGAAGATGTGGTGCCGAAGAAACGCGGCCCGGCGCGGCGCAGCCGGAGCAAGGCCGCCAAGACCGGCGGCGAGGAAGAGGTCGCCGAGCAGCGGCAGGATCCGCGGCGCAAACGCTTCAAGTCGACGCTGTCATTCTCCGCCAGCCGCGTCGTCGCCGTGGCAACGGCTTCTCACTCGATGGACGCCGAGGCGGAAGCGGTGGACCGGGAGATCGAGGAGATCCTGTCCGGCGACCAGCCCCTGGCCGGTGCCACCGAGCAAGTGCCGGCGCCGGACGCGGAGACGCAGGCGTGGGGCAAAGCCAGCGGCACCATCAACAAGCGCGCCGCAGAGGTCCAGCGGACGCGCAAGCGCAGCGACACCTTCCTGCGCAAACATACGGTGATCGCCGAGCGCTACCAGGTACTGGGCGTTCTGGGCAGCGGCGGCATGGCGACCGTCTACCGCGTCCGGGACCAGGAGCTGGAGGAAGACGTCGCCCTCAAGCTGCTCAAGACCGACAAGACCGACGCGGCCAGCCAGCACCGATTCCGACAGGAGATGCGAATCTGCCGACGGCTGCAGCATCCGAACATCGTGCGCACGTTCGAATTCGGGGTCTGGGAAGGGCGCCGTTTCATCACCATGGAGCTGCTCGAGGGCCGTGACATGGCCGAACTCCTGCTGATGCGTCGCGGCGCCATGCCCATCGAGAGCGGACTGGACCTGCTGGCGCAGGCGGCCGATGGGCTGCGTTCGGCCCATCGGGCGAGCGTCATCCATCGCGACGTGAAGCCCCACAACCTCTTCGTGGTACGCGGCACGGACGTGCTGAAGGTGATGGACTTCGGCATCGCCAAGACCGACGACTCTTCCCTGACCGTCACCAGCTCGGCCATGGTCCTGGGCACGCCTGCGTATCTGGCGCCCGAGCGCCTCAAGGACAAGGTCGAACTGTCGGCGCAGACGGACCTCTATTCGCTCGGCGTGGTCATGTACCAGGTGTTCACCGGCGCGCTGCCCTTCCAGGCGCCGGACATCTCGAGCTTGTTGACGAGCATCGTGCTGGAGGATCCGCCGACACCTCGATCGGTCAATCCGGACCTGCTGTCCAATGTCGAGAACCTGATCCTGCGCGCCATGCACAAGGATCCACGTCATCGCTATGCCAGTTGTGATCAACTGCTCGACGACATGAAGGACGTGCGCACCCAGTTGGCAGGCTGACTATCAGACGGTTCAGCCAGGCCGCATCACCTCGAAAGCGCGCAGGAAGTTGCCACCGAGCACCGCCTTGATCCGGTCGGGTTTCCAGTTGCGATCCAGCATTCCCTGGACCAGCCGTCCGTAGGCCAGCGCACCATCGCGAATCTCCGCTGGCGGGCTGATGGCGCCATCGAAATCCGAACCGATGCCGACGAAATCCTCTCCGACCACGTCGATGATATGGGCCATGTGATCGAGGACCATCTGGCCGTCGGAGGCGCTGCCGGGGCGTTGCAGGAAACCGGGATGGAAGATGATGCCGATCACACCGCCAGAGTCGGCGATGGCCTTGATCTGCGCGTCGTCCAGGTTGCGCCAGTGGGGCAATACGCCATCGACTCCGGTGTGCGTGACCAGCAGCGGCAGCGTCTTGTCGTGCTCCCGCACCGCGTCCCAGAATCCGGCCGGGTTGATGTGGGCCAGGTCGACGAAGATGCGCTCCTGCTCCAGGCGGCGGACCAGCTCGACACCCGCCGTGGTCAAGCCCTCGTCCTTACGCCGCCCCGCGGCGGGACTCGACGTGGCGCCGAGGGCCGAGTTGCTCAGGTGCACCAGGGTCACGCGGGTGATCAATCGGTCGCGAATGGACGCGGGCCCGTCGGGCGCACCGTCGATGGCGTTGCCGCCCTGAATGGCCGGGATGCAGACGTGGGCGCCGGCGTCGCGAACCTGGCGATACTCGGCCGCTGTACGGGCGATGCGCACCTGCTGCGGGTCCTTGCTGCACAGCTCTTCGAGCGCGTCGAGATTGCGCTGAAATGTGCGCCACCGGCCGGCCGACGACCGGAGCGGGTTGGTGGTGATCGACCACATGGCGCCGCTCAGGCCCCCTTCGATGGCTCTGGGGAAGTCGAGGTGGCTGTAGAATCGGCCCCCGAGCACACCCAGCCCATGCCTGCGGTGCAGGTCGTAGCCGAAGACGCGTCTCCAGATGAACCCGTCCACATGCATGTCGATCACGTCGCATGCATCGAGGAGTTGCCGAGCTTCTACGGTGATTTCACTCATGTCTGCCCGCCTCGCGCCAGCACCGCTCAACGGTGGTTCAGCCTTCGTCGTTGAGGCGGCCTTCACTGACCCGATCCCAGAGGACCCAAGCGGTCTCGACGATGGTGCGCGCCAGCCGTTGGCGATCGGGAGTGTGCAGCAGGTCGAAGCCGCCCATGGGCAGGATGCGGCAGTCGTCGTCGGCCATCTCGACCACCTCGCGTTGATCGACACCGACGAGTTTGCAGAGGTCCCGCAGGAAGGCGTTGCGCCGCCCCCATACCAGGGTGCGGTTCAGTCCACTGCGGGCGGGCGTGAATCGCTCGGAGAAGATGCCTACCAGGCCAGCCCGCGCACGCACGCCGTAGCAGTGCACCGACGCGGGGTCGACGATGGCCAAATCGAGTGTGCCTGCCTCGGTGCCGTCGTAGATGGACGTGGCGATGCATCGGCAGCGGGGTTCGATGCGTTCGGCCAACATCCTGGCGCTCACTTTCGGCCAGACGTGGCGGTCAATGTTCTCCAGGGCCGCGTCCATGACGTCGAAGTAGAGAATCCGCTCGAAGATGTGCAGCAGACCGGCGGCTGCCAGGGGCTCACGCCACCGCCGGGCATCGGTTCGTGCGTCGTCCAGGAATCGATCTCGAACGGCCACAAAGGCTTCCAGCCACTTCAGCAGCGGACGGTAGAAACCCGGATGCCCACCCACCTCGGCAGCCAGATCCACGATGGGCGCGATGTCGTCGATGGTCCGGGTGAGCCAATCCGCCGGCGTCTCCAGCCGCAACAAAGGCGCCGGCAAGACGGCCACGCGTTGTGTGCAGTGGGCGGGCAACCCGGACTCAGCCCGCGCCATGCCGGCCCGCGGAGTGTCGCCGAACAGGCGCAGCCAGATCGACGTGGCGGTGGTATGTCCGTCGTCGATGAGGATGTCTGCGACCGGGCGTTCGGTGGTGACAACCGCGCCCGGGACCACGGTGCCAAGCCAGGAAGGCAGCGCGTCTGCGTAGCCTTGCTCGATGCACGTTCGCAGCGCCCCGGCAACCAAGGCGGCCAGCACGTCATCGCCGCCGGTGGTCAGCGGGCCGGCGAACGGATTGTCCAACAGGAGGTCGATAGGGGCCGCGATGTGTTCGGGGTGACCAATGCCGCGAATGGTTCGGGTGTGCGAGCGACGGTCACCAGAGTCAGCGCCCTCACCTTGGAGGGCAGGCGTCCGCTGTTCGTCGATCCGGTGCAGGTCGACTGCCACGTCGTCCACCGGCCCAGGGGAGGCGGCGGCTTCGTCCTGTGCGGCGTGCCCGGCATCCGGGGCCAACGATCCGTCTGTGGCGGGCGAGTCAAACTCGGCCGCGGCCTCCATGTCAGCCATTTCGGCGTCGGTTTCGGGCAGGTCCAGCCGGAACGATGCCGCGGTCGGCGGCACAGCGACGACCGGTTCTGCCGGCACGGGCTCCGATGGGACCGATTCGGCGATCGACTCGGCGACCGGTTCGGCGACCGGTTCAGCGACCGGTTCGGCGACCGATCCGGCGACCGATTCTGCGACCGACGACCCGGCGATTTCGAGCTCGTCCGGCGCTGGCGACGCGGCGCTGGCGGGACCAGCCCGGTCGGCAGGGTCGGCGGGGGCGGCAGGGGCGGCAGGGGCGGCAGAATCGGCGACGTGTCGGGTCGCGGATTCGTCGCTGTCGGTCAGCTTCACCGTGGGACGGGCGTGTAGACCCGACAGCGCGGCACGACCAGGTGTGGTCTTGACGACGGGCGGAATGCGCGGGGTGCCGACGAGCGGTGCAGGACCGGTTGGGGGCGAGGAAGGGCCGGGGGTGCGCTTTGCGGTGGGGAGCAAGGGAAGGAAGCTGGCG
>CAYTLW010000140.1:0-18575 GCA_964438735.1 uncultured Enterobacteriaceae bacterium
CGTCACCCCATCGCGACGACTCGAGCCAGGTAGCTTGCCAGTCTGGCGGCCCGATCAGCGGCTGTCACCGTTGGGATTTCGGTCGTGACCGTGGTCGGTGACGGTGGATCCAGAATTGGGCCGGCCCAGCTTGCCCTTCTCAAACAAGCCAGCATATCGGTGAACGAGGGCCGCAGGTTGCCGGCGTACCAGGGGTCTGGCTGAAGACGTAGCTTGGTGGCCAGCTCGTGGCCATGCATCAAGTACCAGAGCACGACCAGGCTGTAGACCAGCATCGTCATCGGCGGCTGGCGTCGGACCGACGCGGGCAGCTGGACCTGCGTGTTCTGGAAGCCGAGCTTTTGCTTGCAATCGGCGAAGGTCTGTTCAAGTGGCCACCTGCGGGCGTATCCGGTGACCACCTCGGGGTCGGCGACGCTGGTGTCGGTACAGATGAAGTAGTCGGTCTTGTAGATGCCAGCCGGGTCTTTGACGATCACATAGCGCAGCAGGCGGCCTGGCAGGGAGCGGTAAGCCATGCCGACGTAAGAGGCGACGAGCACAGGAACGGCTTGTCCGTACATCGGAACGACGAACTGCTGGAAGGCGTCGGCGTTGGCCTCTGCCCACTTTTCGGGACTGAGCAGCCGGTCACCCTTGACTCGATTCCGACCTCGTTGTCCCGGCTTGCGCGGGCCAGGCAGGGCATACAGCGCCGCATCGGGGCGACCGCGTGTGATGAACGAGACGTTCTCGACTTCACTGAGCACGGCGTGCAGCACCGACTTGCCATTGTAGAGGTGGTCGGCCAGCACTCGGAAGCTCACGTGTGGGAAGCGACGAGCGAGCAGCAGGATCATCTCGGCGGCGAGCTCGGTCTTCTTCGGCCGCAGGCCTTTCGGCACCGGCTCGGTGTCGGGCGTGGGCGTGCAAGGTCGCAGTTGGTCATCGACGACTTCGCGGTCGGTGAGCCGAACTCGACGACGGGGCTTGACGCCCTGTCTGCGGCGGGCGCGCTTGCGGCGCTTGTCGGATGCGGCGTCCTTGCGCCCTCCTCTGGTCGGCCCCTGGAAGAGCCGAAAGAGTACCGGCAAGGCCCAGCCCGTTGGGGCCAGCGACGACGCCGTGACATGGACGGCCAGCACGACGTAGACATGACCGTAGCTGTGAAAGGTGCGCCGCCCCCGGGATAGCAGCGGGTCAGCGTGCATGGAGCCGAGTGCCACCTTCTTGCCGCTGCGGCGGCACAGGGTGTCGTCGAGAACAAGTTCGATCTCGTCGACATCGCACAGCTTCATGGCGAGCCCCAGCAACACGATGCCGACAGCATCCAGCGACCACTGTCCGTGTGAGAAGAAGCGGTAGTAGCTCACGAAGTGCTTGGTCGCCGCCGGGCCGGCAGCCCTGAGCATGTCTGTGATCCGATGGTCGCCCATGGCGTGGACCATGCCGCTGACGAGGACGACGAAGTTGTCGAAGGACGGTGCGGTGAAGGCGCTGCGGAACTGGGATAGCAGAACGAGAAACGATGCGGTAAGAAGGACGTCGGGCATGGGGCGCTCCTGAGTGACTTTGCGTAGTAACTCAGGATCTTAGGGGCTGCCCCCTGCTCGTTCAAGAAATGCGCTGTCTGGTACACGTCACAGCGGGCCTTGATAGTCGGGCCGCCCGGGGGGACGCCAGCCTCGGGCCGACGTCCCCAAATCCAGTCAACTGAAGCGCTGGATGAGCCGCGTCAGCATCGCAGCAACCCGCCCGGCCAGATGCACGACCTCGCGGGCCTCGTCATGCGGCACCAACCCGAGCACTGCGGCCAACTCGGCCGCCGCAGCCGTTTCGCTGCACTCTCCTCGCGCCTCAGAGAACCGCGCTCTCTTGTTGCCGGCTGTCCTCCGCCCGGCGCCTTCGCCGATCAACAGCACCGCTGCGGTGGATGACCGACGCAACTGCGCCGCGAGGTCCCGGTCTCCGGTGGGAATGCTCTCGGCCAGACGTCGGCCCTTTGTCGCCAACTCCACGGCCACATTCCAGGCATCGAGCTTGTGATGGGGAAAGGGGTATTTCGATTGCATAGACTCCTCCTTGGCGCCGGAGAGCGGCGCCCTCACTGCCTGCGGGTGGCGATCGGAGGCGACGGGGAGGAGGCGGTCGACGAACAGCAAGGCCCGCGTCACGCACACGGGCGTCGGATTCGTGGTGGTGCTCGCCAGTCGTTCGTCGTGCTCGCCTGTCGATTGGCGTATCTCGTGCTCGTATTCCGAGCTCGACACGATGCCAACTTCGACGAGCACGACCACGTCTCTTACGAGCACGAGACACGACCACGCTATTGACGAGCCCGACACGACGACTGGCGAGCACGACGACGAGGAAGCGACACGGCACGCCGGCAACGCCGACGTCGGCTACCGACGCGGCGAGTTTGCAGGTGAATGCTGAGGTGCCTCTATAAAACCGCTAAAGTCGAGTCTTGGCCTTGGCGCCGCCGCACTTGGCCGCCGTGCAGGTCTCGACGGTGCACGGTTTGCCGTCCCCTTGGCAGGGCGTGCCGTCCTTCTTGGCCTGGGTGCTGCAGGTGCCGGTCTTGGGCTGACAGGTGCTGGCCTTGCAGGGCCCGGACTGGCCTGTACAGACCACGACGGTCGCTGGATCCACCACGCAGACGTTGTTCTTGCAGACCAGCTTGCCATTGCAGGCGTCGCCATCGTCGAGCTTGGCGCAGTCTGCATGGGACTGGCATTGGCAGGTGCTGGCGCCACCGACGCAAGCGGCCTTCTGGCAGACATCGCCCTTGGTGCAGGGGTTGCCATCATCACACTTGGCAGAGTTGGCCGGATGAACGCAGCCGCTGACCTTGTCGCAGCCGTCGTTGGTGCAGGGATTGCCATCATCGCAGTCTTTGACCTTGCCGGCACAAACGCCCTTGTTGCAGGCGTCGGCGACGGTACAGGCGTTGTTGTCCTCGCATGCCTTGCCGTTCATGGGCACGTTCTTGTGCTGGCACTTGCCGTTCTTGGTCGCGCAGACATCCTTGGTGCAGGGGTTGTCGTCATCGCAGTTCTTGGCCTGTCCCTGGCACCAGCCACCCTTGCATGCCTGGGACAGGGAGCAGGGGTTTCCGTCGTCGCAGTAGGCCCCATCGGGCAGTGTCGTATTGCTGCAGGTGTCGGTGATGGGATCGCAGGCGTCCTTGGTGCAGGGGTTGTCGTCCTCGCAGAGCTTGAACTTGCCCTTGGTGCAGACGCCGTTGTTGCAGTCGCTGGCTTCGGTGCAGGGCACCCCGTCGTCGCATGGTTCGTCGCTGATGGGATCGTACTGGCAGCCGCCGGCCCAGGCGTCGCAGGAATCGATCGTGCAGGCCTCGTCGTCGTCGCAGGTGTTCTTGGCGCCGGCCTTGCATGCGCCCTCGGCGCAGGCATCTCCCTTGGTGCACGGGTCGCCATCGTCGCAGGTGCCAGTCACCTCCGCGTAGGTGCACACCGCTGCCTCCTTCGGATCGCAGGCGTCCTGGGTACAGGGGTTGCCGTCGTCGCAAGCGGCCTCGTCGGTCTGGCCATCGCAGTCGTTGTCGATGCCATCACAACTGTCCACGGCGCCGGGTACAGCCTTGCAATCGGACAACCCGCTGCCCTGGCAGCGCCGCTCACCGCCACAGCCCTGCGGCAGGATGCAACTGGTCACCGCGCCGAGATACGTGGCCAGCGGGGAGCAGGCGCAAGGGCTATCGGCTGTGCCGCCGTCGGGTCGGCAGAGTTTCAGCGACGCGCCCTCGAGGACCTCCTCCTGGCAGGCATATCCGCCCGGGCAAGGCAGCACGCTGCAATCGGTGGCGCAGAAGTGGCCCGCGGCGCCGAAGGACAGGCAGCGGTTGTTTGATGTGCCCACCTCGCCGGTGCAATCCGGGTCCCCGGTACAGGGCATGCAGAGGATCTGCGTCGGTGGCACGCAAACCGGCACCGGGTTGTCGCCGGCGCCACTGAGGGATTGGCAGATCCAGCCACCGGTGCAGCCATCGCCGCAGCCGGGCGCACAACCGGAGGCGTCGGCAAAACCCAGGCAGACGCCGCTGTCGCACTCGGTGTGCAAGGTGCAGGGCTCCAGGGTGGGGATGGGGCCGATGTCGGGCGCGATGGTCACGTCGTCGGCGCTGGCATCGGCAGGCCCTGCCGTATCCGGAGTGACCGCGTCGAAGCCGCCCGGCACGTCGATCGACGTCGGGTCCCCGTCGACCAGCCCGCCGTCCTCGCCGCCATCGATGCCTGTGCCCGCTTCCTGTCCGCCCGTGGCATCTACCGAAATCGTGCCGCAACCAATCGAGGACGCCAGGAGCGCCAACAGGATTGGTCGTGCTATTCGCATGTTCCCTTGGCGTTGCAGGTGGCGCCGGGACCGCAGGCGCCACAGGTGCCGCCACAACCGTTGTCGCCACATTCCTTGCCGGTGCAGGCCGGCGTGCAGCCGACCCCGCAGGTGCCGGCGGCGAAGTTGCACTTCTGGCCCAGCGGGCACAACCCACAGGTGCCGCCGCAACCGTCCGGGCCGCACTTCTTGTTGCCGCAGGCGGGTGTGCACTCCTTCAGGCACTGGGTCTTCCAGTCGCTGCAGCAGATCTTCGACTCGGGGATGCCCGTGGACTTGGCGTAGAGCACGCAGTAGGGGCCGCAGAAGCACATGGGTCGGCCGGTGCCGTCGAAGCGCCACTGGCCGCAGCGACCGGTGCATGGGGAAGGCGCCGTGCAGACACCCTTGGCGCGATTGCAGGGCTTGTCGAAGGTGCAGGTGCAGTTCTTGCCCGGGATGCATGCCTTGGGTTTGCAGACCCCGCCGCAGCCGTCGGGGCCGCAGACCTTGCCGGTGCAATTCGGCTTGCAGGCCACGCATTGACCCTTGGTGCAACTCTCGCTCTTGTCGCAGCGGCCGCAGACGCCGCCGCAGCCATCCCAGCCGCACTTGCGGCCCATACATTGGGGCTGGCAGAGGCGCTCGCCGGTCCGGCCATTGCCCAGCTGGCCATGTTTGTTGGCGCCCCAGCACCAGGGGTTGCCCGACCCATCCAGGGCGCAGTTTGTATCGCCGCCAGCGGCCAGGTCCTTGGCGCCCTTCAGATTGGCGCCGAGTGGCCCGCCCATGACGATCTTGACCGTGGCGCCGGCCAGCTCACCATAGCGGCCCAGCTGTCGTTGATTGGCCGCTCCCCAACACCAGACGCTGCCGTTGGCCTTGCGGATGCAGCTGTGCCGACCGCCCAGGGCCAGCTGCGCGGCGCCCGCCGCCGCCTTCACTGTCACCGGAGTGGGCACCGTCAGGGTCTTCAGGCTTACCTTCACACCTACCTGGCCGGCCATGTTCTCGCCCCAGCACATCACCCCGCCGAGGCCGTTGCGAGCGCAGGTATGCCGGTCGCCGGCGACGATCTCGACCAGGCCGAAGGACTTGGCGATTTTGAGCGGCTTGGCCCACGGAATCAGGCTCGTCTTGCCGTCGCCCAGGGCGCCGAATGTGCGGTCGCCCCAGCACCAGACCGCGCCCTTGGTGTCCAGCGCGCAGGTATGTCGCATGCCGGCGGTGATGGCCTTGGCGGTCAGCCCGGCGACGGCCTTGGGAGCGGTGCCGATACCGCCGGGCAGACCCCGTCCGAGCTGGCCCTTGTCGTTGTTGCCCCAGCACCAGACCTTGCCGGCCGCGGCGATGGCGCAGGTGTGGGCCGCACCTGCAGCCAGGGCGCCCATGCCGAAGAGCGCGCCCACCTTGGTCGGCTTGAGCTTGAACTTGACCAATTTGCTGCCGATGCCCAGCTGACCGCTCATGTTGCTGCCCCAGCACCAGACCTGCGTATTGACCAGGGCGCAGCTATGCTCCTCGCCGGTGGCGATGGCGGTGGCCTTGCCCAGCCCCTCCACCTCGGTCGGTACCAGCTGGGCCTTGAAGTTGCCGGTGCCCAACTTGCCCCAGGCGCCTTCGCCCCAGCACCAGGCGTCGCCCTGTTTGCCGATGGCGCAGCCGTGGCGGCGGCCCATGGCCAGCTTCTTGGGCGCGGCGCTGGCGGTGGCGCCGCAGGCGGCCTCAGGGCAGCTTTTGCGGGCGCCGCAGGTGGGATTGCAGTAGGTCTCCGCCAGCTTGACGCAGGCCTGGCTCCACTCCTTGGTGCAGCACTTCGGCTCGCGCAGGCAGACACAGGAGGCGGTGAACTCGCTGTCGCAGAATGGCGTCTTCTTGGCGGCGCAGCAGGAGCCCATGTTGCGCGGTACCTGGCAGGCGGGTCCGACCCAGCCGAAGTTGCACTTGCAGATGCCGTTGCTGCAGGTGCCGTGGCCGCTGCAGATGGTCTTGGGATCCTTGGGATCCTTCTGCGGACACTTGGCGTTCTTGGGCGTGCACTTCAGGCCGTCGAAGCCGAAGCGTGGGCACTCGTACCAGGGTCGGCAGGCCTGGGCGCTGGTCAGCCCGGGCGGTGACTCGACCATCTCGACCACGCTCATGCACTGCTTCTGGCAGTCAACCCGCTGATCCATGCGTTTGCACAGCCAGGGGATGTCCGGCTTGCCAAAGGCGCAGTCGCCGCCGTCGAACCCGAACGTCGCGCAGCGCAGGTCCGGCCCACGCACGCGCTCGAACTCTGGCGGGGTGAACGCCGGCAGGACCAGGTCCTGGTTGCCGTCATTGCAGATGTGGTTGCCCAGCACCCGATCCAGGGTCACCCGGTCGAAGCAGTCGCCGCGGCAGTCGCGGACGGAATTCTCGTCCGGGCAATCGGTGCAGTCGCCGCCATCCCAGTCATGCTCGGCGCACTTGAGGTGCGGGCCCAGCTTGACCCCGTGGTCGCAGGTGCCGTTGGCCTTGAGCTTCTCGTCTACGCAATTGCCCAGGCAGTCGCGGACCTGGCCCTTCTTGGCGCAAGCATGGGGTTTGGCGGTGCAGTTCTCGGGCACCGGGCCCTTGTAGATGACGCTGTCGCCATTGCCGCCGATGTCTTCGACGATGAGCTGCATCCAGAGATCGCGCAGCTCCATCTTCTCGGCCACTTCGAAGGGCGTCCCGTCTTCCTTGTAGCAGAACCCCGTCTTGCCCTTGGCGTAGTTCTTGCCGTCAACGTCCAGGCATTGCTCGATCTGCTTGGTGGTCCACCACTTGAAGTAGGGCACCTGCGACAGGCGCAGAAAGCGGAAGGTGGTGTCCTTGGCCAGGTGCTTGGCGGCGATGGCCGGGGCCAGCTCGCGGCCGTGTTTGCTGAAGAAGAAGGCCGGCTTCTCGGCGCCCGTGCGGCGGGTGACGTGGGGCACCAGCATGGACGCGGCGTCGGGCTCGACGGCCGAGATGCCGTAGGGCTGGCGCACATAGAGCGTCTGACTGATCAGCGCCTGGTCGCTCGGGTCCAGGTCGATGTGCCAGATGGCCGGCTGGGAGTCGAGCTTGGGATCGCACGGGTATTTGGGTTTGCCCAGGTCGTGATTGGGGCTGCAGGCGTCGCCCGTGCCGTCCTTGTTGCTGTCCTTCTGGTCGTCATTCTTCGTCCAGGGGCAGTTGTCGACGAAGTTGACCGCGCCGTCGTTGTCCACGTCGTAGTCCAGGCAGTCGGGCACCTTGTCCTTGTCCACGTCGCTGTAGCCCTTGTCCTTGGACAGCAGGCAGGGACAGGTGGAGCTGCCGCCGAGGAAGTAGTCCACCGGCACCTCGTTGTGATCGACCTTGCTGCCCAGCGTCCGCCGGGTGAAGAGCAGCGACCGACCCCGTGGATGCTCCGCCACCAGCACATACTGATCCCACTCTGCGCTGATGGTGCCGTCGGCGGCGATCTTGCCGGCCACCCGACCGAAGAACTGCGGATAGGTGGTCTTGGTGATCTGATCTTCGGGCGGCAGGCCGATCAGGCGGGACTGCATGGACGAGTTGAAGCCGAAGCGCATGTAGGCCCGGGCGGCGTTCTTGGCCGTATCCGGGTGCATCTTGGCGCTGACCTTGATGACCCCATCCTTGTCGCAGTCGACCGTCACCTCGCCGGCGACGCCATAGGTCTGGCTCTGGCAGGCCGCCGCGTTGTTGACCACCTTGCAGCCGAAGGCGCAGCGCTCTCGCTCCTGGAGCAGCTCGGCGTCGTCGCAGCTGACCTTCCAGTCCCCCTGGCAGTAGGTGCCGGCGCTCTTGCCCTCGCATGGATTGAGCGAGCTCATCACCTTGAGGCTGGCCAGCGCCGGGCCCAGGTTGGCGTTCTGGGGGCACCCCTTGGTCTTGAACAGCGCGCTGAGCTTGATCCGGCCGGCCGCCTGCATCTGCGGGGTCAGGGCGATGATGGCGCTCTGCTTGTTGGGCTGCAGCAGCTTGCTCGGTCGCACGTAGTGGACCGGCAGCCAACCCGAAGGCACGCCTGGTTTGACCTCGAAGTGCATGTCCAGCTTGAACAACGAGGTGTCTGCCCACTTGGCCAACGGCGGCAGCAGCAGGGCGATATAGAGCAGCTTGTGGCCCTTGATGTTGATCCACGGCGAGGTGGCGCGGCTGTTCAGGGGCTTGTTCTGCTTGCAGCCCAGGGTCTTGCCGTCGTTGAAGTTCAGGCTGCAGTCGTTGCCCAGCCCACGCGGGAAGAGGTCCACCCCCCAGGTGGCCTCGCTCACGCCGTCGCCATGGAAGTCCTTGAACACCCACATGGCGGCCGTGCTGCTCGTGCAGCCGAAGTCTTCGATGTAGGGCAGCTCGACCTCTTCGTCGCCGGTACCCATGCCGCCGATGGGGCCATCGCCTGCCTGACCGATGCCCTTGGGTTTGGGCGGCTTCTTGGTCGGGCCGTCGGCCGGCCAGGGCAGATCCCACGGGAATTCGACGCCGCTGCCCTTGCCCTCGGCGCCCTCCTCGGCGTGCTCGAAGGTGGGCTGGTAGTCGATCTTATCCGCTTCGGTGAAGAAGTTGTTGATCAGGTCGCGCCAGCTGCCGACGCCGGTGATCTTGCCGTAGTCATCCTGGTACCAGTCTTCCAGCGGCGGGTAGTACAGGGCCAGCCCGGTGGCCTCGCCGGTCACGGTGCCGGTCACCTGGTGCAGCACAGCGGCGTCGATGGCCTTGAGCAGGGTGTCCTTGTTGCCGGCAAGTTCGGGCATCAGGTCGGCGGCCCGCTTGGCCAGGTCGCCCACGTCGATCATGAAGTAGGCGTCATCGGGGTTCGATGAGCGGCCAAACTCCTGCACCGTGTCGCGGCTCTGGGCGATCTTGGTGACCAGGGTGGTCAGGTTCTTGCCCAGGGCGGTGGTGATGGCCTTGACCGCGTCGTCGACGGCCTGAAGCTTGCTCAGGTCCACCAGCGACAGCGTGATGGACGTGGCCCGCTTCTGCTCTTCGGCCTGCTTGGCGAAGCCGTCGACAATCGCCTTGCCCACGTCGACCACCGGCGTATTTGGCGTCTTGGTGACCAGGTCCAGCACGGCGTAATCCCAGCCATGGCCCGGCTCCAAATCCTCGCTGGCCAGCAGGTAGTCGGCGTAGGGCTGCACGGTCAGCGCGGTGCTCACCGAGCCCATCAGGCAGGCATCGAAGCCCACCAGGTCGAGTTTGCTGACCTTGGCGCCGGCGAGGCCGTTCTTCAGCGCGGTGCCGATCTCGTCCAGGCTGAGCGAGTCGGCGTTGGCGCTGGAGTCATCGCCGCCGAATCCCTGCCAGGCGTGGCCGTGATTCCACAGCACCAGCACGTTGCGATCGGATTTGTAGGTGCTGGCCGCCCAGGCGATGAACTCCTCGAGGTGCTTGGCATCGCCTGTATTCAACTCGCCCAGATCCTTGACCTGGCTGAGCTTGCCTTTCTGTATCAAGAGCCGGCGCGTGGTGTCGAAGTCGCTGATCCCGGCCACGCTCTTGGACGTGTAGCCCGCCGAGCGATCGAGTTGGATGGCGAAGTTCAAGCCGTCGCTGGCGGAGACCTTCAACATCTCGTTGATGTCGTCGATGGCGTTCTCTTCCAGGTTGTTGTCGGCGGCCATATAGACCATCACCAGCCAGGTCTTGTCCTTGCTGTTGCAGCCGGCGATGGCCTCGTACTGGCAGCCCTTGGCCTTGTCGCAGCTGTCCTTGGTGCAGGCGTCGCCGTCGTCGCAGACGGTCTGGCTGCCCGACTTGCAGGTGCCGCCGCTGCACACGTCGCCGCTGGTGCAGGCGTCGCTGTCGCTGCAGGGCGCGTTGTTGGCGGTGAAGCCGCAGCCGGTCTTCTTGTTGCAGTTGTTATCGGTGCAGGGCTCGCTGTCGTCGCAGATTTTGGGTTTGCCGGCGACACACTTGCCACCGCTGCAGGCGTCCTTGACCGTGCACACGCTGCCGTCGGCATCGCAGGTCGCGCCGTTGTTGCCCGCTGCGTATTTGCAGGCGCCGCTCTTGGCATCGCAGCTGTCGGTGGTGCAGGGATTGTCGTCGTTGCAGACGGTCTTCTTGCCGGCCACACACGCGCCGGCGACGCATTTATCGCCGGCCGTGCAGGCGTCGTCATCGGCGTCGCAGGGGCCGCCATCCTTGTTGGATTGCACGCAGCCCTTGACCTTGTCGCATGAGCTCGACGAGCAGGCCTTGCCGCCGCCGCAGTCGACCGCCTTGCCAGCGGCGCACTTGCCCGACTTGCAGCTGTCGGACTGGGTGCAGACGCTGCCGTCCGCATCGCACGCCCCGCCCTCGTTCTTGGCTTTGGCCTCGCACTTGCCGGTGGTCTTGGTGCACACGGTGTTGGCGCAGGCGCCATCTTTGCTCTTGTCGCAAATCACGATGGTCTTCTCGTCGACCGAGCAGACCGAGCCGCCGCCCGTCTTGTCGCAATACAACGTGCCATTGCAGGCGTTGCCATCGTCGAACGCCTTGCAGTCTGCGTCGCTGTTGCACTTGCAGATGCCCTTGCCCGGCTTGCAGCTGCCGCCATCGCAGGAGTCGCCCGAGGTGCACTTATCGCCGTCGTCGCATGTATCCCCGTCCAGGTCGGTGGTCACGCAGCCCTTCTTGTCGTCGCATTCATCCTTGGTGCAGAGCTCGTCGTCGTCGCAGACGATCTCCTTGCCGGCGACGCACTTGCCGTCGTCGCAGCTGTCCCCCTTGGTGCAGACGCTGTCGTCGGCATCGCAGGGTTTGTCGTCCATCTCCTTGCCTTCGTGCACGCACTTGCCGGTGTCGGGATCGCAGCTGTCCAGGGTGCAGTTGTTGTCGTCATCGCAGCCGACCGCCTTGCCGACGCAGAGGCCCTTGGCGCAGACATCCTTGGTGGTGCAGCCGTTGTCGTCATCGCAGGCGCTGCCATCCTTGGCGTCGCTGGACTTGCACTGTCCGGTCTTGGGGTCGCAGGCGGCGTTCACGCAGGGGCCGGCGTCCGGGCAGGTCTTGGCCTTGCCGCTGTCGCACTTGCCGCCGAAACACTTGTCGCCGACCGTGCAGGCCTTGCCGTCATCGCACTCGATGGCGGCCTGCTTTTCGTAGACGCAGCCCTTGTCCGGCTTGCAGCCATCCTTGGTGCACGGGTTGTCGTCGTCGCAGGCCAGCGCCTTGCCCTGGCAGGCGCCCTTGGTGCAGGTGTCGCCGGTGGTGCACTTGCTGCCGTCGTCGCATTTCTTGCCGTCTGCGACCGGCTTGGCCACGCACTTGGCGGTCTTGGGGTCACAGCTGTCGGTGGTGCAGGCGTCGCCATCGTCGCAGTCGATGGCCTCGCCGGCGCAGGAGCCGTCGGCTTTGCAGGCGTCTTCCTTGGTGCAGGGATCGCCGTCGTCGCAGGGATCGCCAGCGGCCGGGCAGGGCGCCACGCTGGTGTCTTTGACCGCGCTGGCGTCGGCCGGAGGGTCGTCGCCGCCATCGCCGGTGCAGGCTGGCGAGGCCAGGACCAGGAAGGCCAGGCACGCGCCGAGCGCGACATGGCGCCCCGTGGGCGCGCGCTCGCGCGTGGACAAGGGCGTTATCGACCCCTGGGGCGAGGGGACTGGATCTGAATTCATGTCTGGACCACTCAGGCTCGGGCTGGTACCCGCCGAGGATACCGGTCACCCGTGGTCCATACAATGCGCCCGCCGAGGCGCCGCGGCCCGGCCGAACCCGCCGGCGTTCCAGCGCCTCCGCTGCCGCCAATTCAGCGCTACTTTTCGATAATCGCTCGAAGATCCGCCAGCACCTCACCCGGATGACTGCCGGGAGAGACCTTGGGATAGTGCCAGCGCCACACGCCCTCGGGGTCGATGAGCACGGTGATGCGCTTGGCATAAGGCACGCCCAACGCCCGCGCGGCGCCGTAGGCTTTGGCCAGCACCTGGTCGGTATCGCTCCACAAGGGGAACTGGAAGTCCTGCTTGTTCTTGAACGCCAGGTTCTTCTCCGGCTTGTCGAAGGAGACGCCGTACACGCGCGCGCCCAACTTCATCGACTGCTCGTGCAAGTCGCGGAACCCGCGACCTTCCAGCGTTCAGCCAGATGTATTGGCCGCCGGGTAGAACCACAACACGGTCCAATGGCCCAGGACGGTGGAGCGGTCGATGAGGTCGCCGTTCTGATCTCGAACGGCGTCCAGGGACGGCAGGGCCAGGGCCTCGGGTGCGGGCTTGGCGTGCATGTTCTGGGTCTCCTTTGGGGTGGCGGGTGCGGCGGCTGTCTTGTGGACCGTCTTCGCCGGCGGATTGCCGGGCACGGTGCAGCCGATGACGGTCGCCAGGCCCGCCAGGGTGCACCAAGGCAGGAATCCGGCGGCCGGATGTGTCGGAGTTGTGATCATGGTCCGAGCGTAGCCCCAAGAGTGGGAGCGATGCCAGTGTCGAGTGGTCAACTGCCCAACATCAATGTCGAGGGTCGAGAGTGCCGCGCTCCGATCCGCGCACATCATGCCGCTACTTGGCGACGTTCACCCACAACTGCGCAGACTTGCTCCACACCACCTCGCCCTTCTTCTCGGGGTGGGCAAACCGCCCGCGAACCTGGAAGGCGTAGTTGCCCGGCATATCCGGGGTGAAGATCAGGACCGGAATCTGGGTCGCCTGCTGCTCCTTATGCAGCCAGAATGCCGAGCCCTCCGGCCGCGCCACCAGGCTCCAGATCCAGCGTTGGTCATCGGTCATGGGCCAGACATCCAGTCCGCCGGCGGCCGTGATCATGACCGGCCGCTGGGCCTTGCCGATGCCTTTCTGGGACAGCACGGGCGCCTGTGGCAGCAGGCCCGCATCGGAGCGCGCGGCGATGGTGTGCACCTGCCCGTGCATCCCCAGACTGCAGGCGCCCTGGAGCCAGGTGCCGGTACACCAGAAGATGCGCAACCAGTGCTTCTGCCACGTGGTCATGGTCGAGCTCACCTTCATGGAAGCGAAGAGCTTGCCGACCTGGTCGCCCTTGACCGCCATGTCGGCCGCCGCCGGGGGCACGCTGACCACCAGGGACTTTTTGTTCGACTGGCAGGCGTCGGCGCCCAATGCGCCGCCGATGTACGTGACGCAGGCCGGCTTGATCTGCAGATTCCCGCAGCCGAGGTTGGCCAGGCCGAACGTCTGGCCGC
Source organism: uncultured Enterobacteriaceae bacterium (assembly GCA_964438735.1). GTDB lineage: Bacteria > Myxococcota_A > UBA9042 > UBA9042 > UBA9042 > CAYTLW01. The sequence continues at coordinate 13,457 of CAYTLW010000140.1, forward strand.
TGGACTGCCCCGGCTTGGCGCGCAGGGCCATGGGCACCACCTCTGGCGCGATGCCCAGGCGTGCGACCGAGCAATCCGGTGGCCACAAGGCGGCACCGACCGAGTGGCTGACCCCTTCCACATCGACCTCGACCTGGAAACGAGCCGGCGGCACGTTCTTGGCCTTGCCGCCGATATACTTCACGTCCACGCGCAGCTGTTCGTGCTCCATCAGCTGGGTCGGCAAGGTCACCGCCGTGCCGTCACCTCCGGCCGCCGGCAACTTGACGAAGTTGACGTCGTAGAGCTGGCTCACCACAGACATGTTGTCCGGGACCAGGGCCTTCAGAGCGCCGCTCTTGACGTTGATGTTGAAGAAATGCTGGTTCTCCAGCGTGCAACTCAGGGTGCCGTCCCCCACCTTGAATGCCAGCCTGTGGGCGCCGCCTGAACTGCATTTGAAGGGCACCTGCGGCACCGCCAGATGTTTGACCGAGATCGGAAACTCGAGCGCGCCTTTGGGATCGTCCGTCTCGACCCGGATCGTGGCCTTGGCGGGTTTGGGGCCGTTGACCAGGAGCTGATAGCAGACCGCGAACGATGCGGGCAGCTCCACCGGATTGGTCTTGCTGCCCCAGGCGGACAATTCCGTACCGGACGCAGGTTGGGAGACCAGCTTCCAGGTGCCGACCATGTCCTTGAAGCTGGCGCTTTTGAAGGTCAGCGGGCCGGCGCCGCAGTTGCGCACATGCAGGCATCCGTTGCCGCCGAAGGCGTCGGTGGGGTTGTACAGGATGTGGGACTTGGTCGCCGTGCAGGCCTGGCCAGGTATGGCGGACTTGGTCGGCGGGTGAAACGTCAACGCCTGGCTGGCCATTCCGTCGGTGGCGAAGCCGAAGGCCAGCGTCGCGGTGGCCGGGTTCGGGCCTGCCTTGTCCGGGTTGAAGTACACGGACGCGTTCAGCTTGGCGCTCGGGCTGAGCATGTGGGAACTGGAGGGCTCGAATTTGGCCCACTCCAGCGTGAAGTGCGCTCCGCCGGCGGACCAGATGACGCTGTTGATGGTCACCGGGACAGGGCCGGTGTTGTGGACGGTGACGAATACGAACGTCTTGCGGGCCGGTTCCGCGGGGAAGGTGTAGGAGGTGGCAGGTTTGTGGTCGATCTTCCACGTCACCGCCGGCGGCCCCTTCGACGCATCGACAGGGCGCCGACCGATGTCTGAACCGGCGTCCACCTTCTGGCCCGCGTCCGCCGCGGCGGAGTCCGAGGCGAAATGAGAGATGCAGTTGGCCACCTTCAGCGCGGAGTTCGGCGCCCCGGGATCCGGGTCGAGCACGCACTTCTCGTCGTCACCACAGGCGGCCAGTTGGGGCCAGGTCTCGCTGCCAGGGTCGCACAACATGCGCTTTTCAGAGGCGCCGGGCAGGCGCAGGCAACCGCCGCTTTGCAGGGCGGGCACGCAGGCGGTACCGGCCTCGCCGGCGCTGCCGGTGTCGGTGTTGTCATCCTGGGTGCAGCTTGTGCAGGTCAGCGCGAGTGCGAAGGCGAACATCATCCACGGTCGTGCGAAGCCCATGTTGGGTGCAGCCGTGGACGGTAGTTTGGTGGCCATGGGGGCCTCTCTCGGGCGCCGCTTGCGGGCGCGACTTCGGGTGGTTGGCCAAGCTAGCGGGTTCGCGGCCGTGGGCGCAAGGCAGTTCAGTCCTTCAACGGACGGCCGATGCCCCAGGTGATGGCGCAGAGCAACGCGATGCCGGGCGCCCAGGCGGTCCACGCCGGCCACGAGAGCATGGCCGTGCCCACATAACCGACGCCGGCAGCCACGAGCATGGCCGCGATGGCGTAGGGCAGTTGGGTGAGCACGTGCACGTCGTGGGGGCAATCCGCGGCCGCTGAGCTCATCACCGTGGTATCGGAGATGGGCGAGCAGTGATCGCCGAAGATGGCCCCATCCAGCACCGCCGCGGCGGCCGCCAGCAGCCAGCCGGCCGGTTCGTCGCCGGCGCCGGGCGCGGTGGCGGCCAGGGGGATCACGATGGGCAACAGGATGCCCATGGTCGCCCAGGAGGAGCCCGTCAGGAAGGCGACGACGCCGGCGGTGATGAAGCTGATCAGGGGCATCCAGGGGCCGCCCGCATCCCCCAGCAGCGCCGCCAGGTAGTCCTGGGTACCCGCCTGTTCGGTGACCACCCGCATGGCCATGGCGGCGACCAGGATCACGACCACGATCCACATGCGCGCCACGCCCTGCAGCCAGGCGCGAATGGCCAGCCATGGGGCCAGCAGCCTGCGGCCCGCGGCGCCGACCACAGCGACCAGTGAGCCGAGCCCGGCGGCGATGGCCAGGACTTCCAGCCCCTTCGCCTCGGCCCCAGCCACGAATCGGGCGACGAGACCGCCCTCGGCGTGGCGGCCGAACCAGAGGTCCCCGGCGATGACCGCCGCCAGCACCATCAGCACCGGCGCCATGGCGTCCAGCCAGTGGGCCCGACCCGAGGCTGTGGCGGGGCCGGCCACGTCGTCGGGGATGCCGCGCGCCGCGGCTTCGGCTTCGTACCTTCGCATGGGCCCGAAGTCGCGCCCCGTCCAGGCCAGCAGGAAAGCGAAGATCAGCACGAAGACGCAATAGAAACGATACGGCAGCACGGCCAGGAAGATGGCGTAGGGCGAGCCGGCCACGCCCTCGAAATGGCGCGCCTGTTCACCGAGCAGGCCCATCTCGAAGCCGACCCAGGTGGAGACCAGGGCGATACCGGCGACCGACGCCGACGTGGCGTCCACCAGGAAGGCCAGCTTGGCCCGACTGACACCCGTGCGGTCGGCCAGGGGGCGCATGCTGGAGCCGACCACCAGGGCGTTGGCGTAATCGTCGAAGAAGATCGCAAGACCCAATAGCGCGGTGGCCATGCGGGACCGACGCGCCGCGATCCGGCCGCTTCCTTGCGCCCCCCTGGCGATGCGCCGGGCCAGGTCGGCGAACCCGCCGCTGGCCATGCCCACGTGCACCATGCCCAGCATGGCCAGGGTGAAGACGATGATCAGCAGGTTGCTGGTGTCGGCCAGAGTCGGCGCCAGCACGTCCACCACGCCGTGGTACAGGCCCTGGAAGAGGCCGTGCATGGCCACCGAGCCGGCCAGCACCGCCAGCAGCAGGCCCAGCGCCGCCTGGCGCAATACCAACACGAGCACCACCGCCGCCAGGGGGCCGAGCAAGGACAGCGAGGTGGGCAGGTCGATCTCGGTCAGGGTGTCGCCGTTGTCGGCCACCAGGGCGAGCTGCAAGGGCGTTCGTACGCAGCGGGCGGCAGGCCGGTCGCCAGGCCTGCCCGCCTTGGACGCAGCGGTCGCCGCCGGGCAGAAGCGGGCGCCCTCACCGATCACCGCCGCAGCCAGCCGGCGTGTCTTGGCGTCGACCTTCTTCGGCTCCTTGTGCGCCTTGCGCTGCGCCGCCGCCAGCTGACGGGACAAGGCGCCGTCGGCAGCCCGCAACGGTGTCGGACCGAAGTGATCGAAGGCCGCGATGACCAGCGCCACCGCCGCCACCGCCACGGCGAAGCGGGCCGCCATGAGGCCCCAGCCCCGAAGTACAACCGTTCCCAACACGAGCCCCCTTGACCCTGCTCCGCAGGCGTAGCACGGCCGGCACCTTGGATCTAGCACCGCCGGTCGAATGAGGTTGTTTGCATGTTGCCCCGGAAGCGCGACAATCAAGGACCGCCGGAGGTGCCTTTTGAGCGAACCCGCAGCCAGCGCAGAGACCCGGGGGGTGAAGATCGACGTGGTCACCCGCTACGTTTCCGAGCAATCCGAACCGGACAACCAGCGGTGGCTGTTCGCCTATCGCATCACCATCAGCAACACCGGCGACGAACCGGTCCAGCTGGTCAGTCGGCACTGGATCATCACCAACGGCAACGGCATTGTGCAGAACGTGCAGGGTGCAGGTGTGGTGGGCCAGCAGCCTCGCATGCGGCCCGGCGAAGGCTTCCAATACGTCTCCGCATGCCCGCTGGATACGGCAGTGGGCACCATGCATGGCACCTACCAGATGATCACCGACGGCGGCGAAGAGTTCGACGCCGAGGTGCCCATGTTCGTGCTCGCCGACCCGCAAGCGCTGAACTGAGGTCGCCAAGGGGGCCGTCGCACGTGCTCTCCCGATCCGCCAGCCTGGCCAGTCCCATCTCGCTTCGGTCCCACCAGAGCGGCGGGCGACGTCGACACGTGGTGGCCGCGATTCTGGCGCTGGTGCTGGCCAGCTCCCTCGCCGAACCCCTCGCTGCGGCGCCGGCCGTGTCCCGGAAAGCCCCGGCAGCAGTGAGTTCCCAGGGGCCGGATCGCAGCCGCTTCACCGCCACCGACCTGGCTCGCGTCAGCGCCGTATCCGGTGCCGCCCTCTTCGTCGGCAGCGTGGTGCTCTACCAGTTCAGCCAGCGGGCCCTCATCCGTCTCGATGATCGCCTGGCCGTGCGCGACGACGACGGGCTGATCACCGGCATCGGGGTCACCAAGGCCAGAGACGAGATGCTCTGGATCAACAACCAGCGCACGGCCGCTGCGGTGACCGCAGGCCTGGGTCTGGCCGCCATCGGCTTCGGCGTCGGCGTGCTGGTCGCCACACCCGATGCGCCGCGGGTCGCCGCATCCGGTCTGCGCCTGGCAGCCACCGACGGCGGATTCTGGGCCGGCTGGGAGTTGGGCTGGTGAGCCAGACGACGGCCCAACCCGCGCTCGCCCTGCGCGTTGCGTGGTTGCTGCTCCCAACCGTGCTGGTCGCCTGCGATGTGGACCGTGGGCTGGACGACGATCGATTTGCTTGCAGCGTAGGCGGGCCTTGCACGCCCGAACAACTGGCCGACGGCGGCGGTCCACCCATCGACGACGGCAGCGGGCTGCCCATCTGGGACGGCCAGGTCTTCGGCGAGCTGGGCCCGCAGGACTGGCCCGACGGCGAGCAGCCGGACGCCGATGGGGCGACGAAGAAGGACGCGGGGGCAGGTGGTGACACTGGCCAGGTCGATGCCGGCTCGGATGCAGGCACGGTGCCAGACTCGGGCGCGGTGGCAGACACGGTCACGGTCGCGGATACGGGCTCGGATGCGGTCACGGTCGCGGATACGGGCTCGGATGCGGTCAC
>CAYTLW010000141.1:0-18516 GCA_964438735.1 uncultured Enterobacteriaceae bacterium
TCTGCATCTACAACGCCGTCAAGGATGGCAGCGGCTGCAACGACGGCAACGCCTGCTCCGACAAGGGCGCCTGCAAGGCCGGCAAGTGCCTGGCCGCCCAGCTGCCCGACGGCGACGCCTGCGATGATGGCGACGGCTGCACCGACAAGGACGCCTGCGTCGGCGGCGGCTGTGCGGGCACGGACTTGAACTGCGACGACGGCAACGACTGCACGGTCGACAGTTGCGATGGCGCCAAGGGGGCCTGCGTCAATACCGCCGCAAAGGCGGGCGCCAAGTGCGACGACGGCAACCCCTGCACCACCGACGACGCCTGCACAGAAGGCAAGTGCACCGCGACCCCGATCACCGGCATCAAGTGCGACGACGGCAACGACTGCACCACCGACGAAGCCTGCCAGAAGGGCGTCTGCGTGTTTACAGCTGTGGGCGATGGCAAGGGTTGCGACGATGGCAACTCGTGCACCTCCGGTGACGCGTGCAAGGGCGGCAAGTGCCTGGCCCAGCCCCTCAAGGATGGCGAAAAATGCGATGACGGCGATGGCTGCACCAACAAGGATGCCTGCGCTGCCGCGATCTGTGCCGGCCAGCCGCTGGATTGCGATGATGGTGACGCCTGCACTGCCGACTCCTGCGATGCCGCAGCCAGCAAGTGCGTCAACAAACCCCTGCAGCAAGGCGCCAAGTGCGAAGACGACAATCCCTGCACCGTGGGCGATGCCTGCAAGGGCGGCAAGTGCATCTTCAAGGACGTCTCCGACGGCAGTAAATGCGACGACTCCAACTCCTGCACCGGCGACGGCGCCTGCAAATCCGGACAATGCGTCGCGGCCCCGACGGGCAGCGGCAAGGCTTGCGATGACGGTGACCCGTGCACCAAGGGCGACACCTGCGGCGTTGGCAAGTGCCTCGGCGTGGCCAAGGGCTGCGACGATGGCAACCCCTGCACCGCCGACGTATGCAACTCCAAAACGGGCGACTGCAGCTACACCGCGGCAGGCGACGGCGACAAGTGCGACGACGGCGAGACCTGCACCCTGGGCGAGACCTGCAAGGCCAGCAAGTGCATTCCGGCCAGCACGGCCAAGAACGGCACGCCCTGCAGCGACGGCGACAAGTGCACGGCAGCCGATAAATGCCAGCTGGGTAAATGCGGCGGCGCGCCCATCAAGGACGGCGACGCCTGCGACGACGGCGACAAGTGCACCAGCTCCGATGCCTGCGCCAAGGGCGCCTGTTCAGGCAAGAAGGTGGACTGCGATGACGGCAAGATCTGCACCGTGGACGTCTGCGATCCCGACCTGGGCAAGTGCACCCACACGCCGGCCGCCGATGGCGTGAAGTGCGATGACGGCAACGTCTGCACCGCCGAGGATGGCTGCAGCAAGGGTCAATGCGTCGGCAAGAACGAGCCCGACGGCGCCAAGTGCGATGACGGCAGCGTCTGCACCGTCGCCGACGGCTGCAAGACGGGCCTCTGTTCTGGCAAGAAGATTGGCTGCGCCGACGGCCAGACCTGCACCACCGACAGCTGCGATGCCAAGTCCGGCTGCGTCTTCAAGCCACTGCCCGACGGCGCCATCTGCGACGACGGCAGCGCCTGCTCTGTGGGCGACAACTGCAAGCAGGGCAAGTGCGCCGCCAACGTGCTACCCGATGGCAGCAAGTGCGATGACGGCAAGCTGTGCACCGCCGGCGATGTCTGCAACTTCGGCAAGTGCGCCGGCGCGGCCAGCACGTGCACCGACGGCAACGCCTGCACCAAGGACGCCTGCGATATCAAAAGCGGCAAGTGCACGTTCACGCCCATCGCCGACGGCGGCAAATGCGACGACGGCAACTCCTGCACCGTGGGCGACGCCTGCACCAAGGGCAAATGCCTGTCCAACAACCTGCCCGACGGCGCCCAATGCGACGATGGCAACTCCTGCACCACCGCCGACGCGTGCATCGCCAAGACCTGCGGCGGCAAGGCCAAGAAATGCGACGACGGCAAGTTCTGCACCGCCGACCTGTGCAATCCGGCCTCGGGCTGCGTCAACCAGCCCCTGGTCGACGGCACGCAGTGCACCGATGGCAACATCTGCACCAAGGGCGACTCGTGCGACAAGGGCAAGTGCGCCGGCGCCCCGGTGAAGTGCGACGACGGCACGCCATGCACCGCCGATACCTGCGACAGCAACACCGGCAAGTGCGTCTTCAAGGCCCTGCCCGACGGCGCCAAATGCGACGATGGCAACAAGTGCACCGCCTCGGACACCTGCAACAAGGGCGCCTGCGGCGGCAAGCTCGCGATCTGCGATGACAAGAACGCCTGCACCCACGACACCTGCGTCAAGGCCACGGGCTGCGTCTTCGCCGCGCTCAAGGATGGCGCTTCCTGCGACGACGGCATCGCCTGCACCAGCCTGGACCGCTGCAAGGCCGGCAAGTGCAATGGCGTGGCCCTGCAGTGCAGCGATGGCGACGCCTGCACCAAGGACACCTGCGATGCCAAGACCGGCGAGTGCGTCTTCGTGCCGGGCGCCCAGGGCAACTGCGACGACAAGCAGCCCTGCACGGTCGATACCTGCGACTCGTCGACGGGCAAGTGCAAGCACATCACCGCCAAGGATGGCACCAGCTGCGGCTGGGGGCAGTCCTGCAAGGCAGGCAAGTGCAGCGCGATCCCCGTCGGCCCCGCCCTGGGCATCGCCGCGGGTGCCTACCACGCCTGCCAGGTGACATCGAAGCAGACCGTGGCCTGCTGGGGACGCAACAACCAGGGTCAGATCGGCGTCAAGAAGAGCACGTGGGAGATGCCCAAGCCCATCAAGGGCCTGACCAATATCGTCGACGTGGGCGCCGGCAATGACCACAGCTGCGCCCTGCATCGCGGCGGCAAGGTCTACTGCTGGGGCAACAACGACCACGGCCGCCTGGGCAATGGCAGCACCGCGGACGCCACCGCGGCGTCCGAGGTGAAGTTCCTCGGCAACGCCGCTCAGTTGACCGTTGGCAACAACCACGCCTGCGCCCTGAAGAAGGACGGCACGGTGGTCTGCTGGGGCTACAACGGCTACGGCCAGCTTGGCACCGGCGACAAGAAGCAGGCGACGACACCCATCGCCGTGGTCGGCTTGAAGAACGTGGTCGCGGTGCGCGCTGGTGACCAGCACACCTGCGCCTTGCGGGCCGACGGCTACGTGCTCTGCTGGGGCAGCAACGCCCAGGGGCGTCTGGGCAACAACGTCGTCAGCGCCAGCCTGTTGCCGCGCATCGTCGACGAGCTGAACGCGGCCGTGGGCCTGGGCGCCGGCTGGTATCACAACTGCGCCATCCGCCCCGGCGGTGAGGTCAAGTGCTGGGGCTACAACTCCCACGGCGAGCTGGGCAATGGCCAGACCAAGCACGCCTGGCAGCCGCAGGACGCCATCAAGCTCAAGGGCGCCCATCGCGTCGCGGGCGGCCAGTATCACAACTGCGCCATCGTCGGTGACAAGGGCGAAGTCTGGTGCTGGGGCTACAACGGTCACGGCCAGCTGGGCAACGGCACCACCACCACCGCGACGGTGCCTGTGCAGGTCAAGGATCTGCGCAATGTGGTCGCCGTCGCCGGCGGCTCCCGCTTCACCTGCGCCCTGCGTCAGGACGGCACGGTCTACTGTTGGGGCTACAACGGCTACGGCGAGTTGGGCGTCAAGGCGGTCAACAAGACCATCTCCAAGCCGCAGCCCACCTATGGCGGCAAGCCGCTGCAGGCCGAGGCCCACCCCTGCTCCAAGGACGCGGACTGCCAGATCGACGGCGGCGCCTGCACGACCCCGAAGTGCGACGCCAACTCCAGCAAGTGCGTACACCTGGCCTCCGGCAACAAGAAGGCCTGCACCGATGGCCAGGTCTGCACCTGGGGCGATGTCTGCAGCAACGGCAAGTGCGTCGGCGTACCCGTCGGTTGCGACGACGGCAACCTCTGCACCGAGGACTTCTGCACGGTCGACACCGGCCAGTGCACCATCGCCCCGCTGCCGGGCAGCGGCACATGTGGCGGCGCCAAGTTGTGCAGCAAGGGCACCTGCTCGGGCGTGGTCCAGGGCTGGGGACGCAAGCTCGCCGCTGGCGGCCAACACAACTGCGTCATCCTCAGCGACCGCACGGCGGCCTGTTGGGGTCGCAACGAGCACGGTCAGGTGGGCAACGGCAAGATGGCCAGCAGCCTGCACCAGCCGACGCCCGCCCCCGTCACCGGCCTCAAGGATGCCTGGTTCATCGCCGCTGGCGACAATCACAGCTGCGCTGTCGATGGCGCCGGCAAGGTCTGGTGCTGGGGTTACAACAACTACGGCCAGCTGGGCGGTAGCGGCACCACCAATTCGCCGATCCCCGTCGTGGTCAAGAAGCTGCCGAAGACGACCATGGTCGCCGCCGGCACCGACCACACCTGCGCCCTGACCGTGGACGGCAAGGCCTGGTGTTGGGGCAACAATACCTACGGCGAGTTGGGCCGCGGCAAGACCAGCACCAAGGAGTTGATCCCGGCCGAAATCGAGCCGCCGGGCGGTCGACTCCTCTGGATCGACGCCGGCTATCGCTACACCTGCGGTCTGCGGACCGACGGCTACGTGGTCTGCTGGGGCTACAACCAGTATGGCCGCCTCGGCAACGCCTGGATGGGCAGCAGCACGGTGCCCGTGGTCGTGCAGGAGCTCACGCGCGCCGCCAACGTAGCCACCGGTTATGGCTTCGCCTGCACGCTCGGTGGCACGGGTCTGGCGCGCTGCTGGGGTTACAACGGCCACGGTGAGCTGGGCAATGGACTGAAGAAGAACAGCGCCACCCCGGTTGAAGTGCTCAAGAACCACACGTACGTATCGATCACCGCCGGCCAGTACCACACCTGCGGCCTTCGCGAAGGTGGCAAGGTCGACTGCTGGGGCTACAACGCCAACGGCCAGCTCGGCACCGGCAATACCACCGCCTCCACGGTGCCCGTCGCAGTGCCCGGATTGGAGCATGTGGTCGCCATCGACGCGGGCCTGAATCACACCTGCGCCATGTGGCCCGAGGGTTCGGTCTACTGCTGGGGCTATTCGTACTTCGGCCAGGTCGGCAACGGCCTCGATTGGGGCTCGTCGCACGCCGAGAAACCTGCGCTCGTCATCAGCTCAAACAAGGCGCCAGGCGGCGGCCAGGTATGCAAGACGCCCGTGGACTGCGCCGAAGATGGCAACGTCTGCACCGTCGCGGCGTGCAGCAAGGACGGCAAGTGCAGCCACGTCATCGCCGGCAATGGCACCGCTTGCGACGACGGCAGCGACTGCACCGTCAACGACATCTGCGCCAACGGAAAATGCGATGGCAGCAAAACCATCTGTGACGACGGCAACCCGTGCACGGTCGATCACTGCGCCACCGGCGGCGGCGGTTGCGTCTACGCGCCCATGCCCAGCGGTACCCTCTGCGGCGGCGGCAAAGTCTGCAGCAAGGGCATCTGCGGCAACGCGGCCAGCGGCTGGGCGCGCCAGATCGACGCCGGCCACTATCACACCTGCGCCCTGCTCGATGACGGCCATGTCGCCTGCTGGGGACGCAACGACTTCGGCCAGGTCGGCAACGGCCTCAAGGGCAGCGGCCTCGAGTCGCCCATCCCCGAGATCGTCAAGGGCGTCGACCATGTATTGCACGTCAGCGGCGGCGAGCTGCACTCCTGCGCCGTCAAGGAAGGCGGCAGCGTCTGGTGCTGGGGCCGAAACAACTACGGCCAGCTGGGCGACGGCGGCAAAGCCGACGCGGCCACCGCGACCCAGGTGGTCGGTCTGACCGGCGCCATTGTCGTCGCCGCCAGCGCTGCCCACACCTGCGCCCTGATGGCCGATCGCAGCGTGCGCTGCTGGGGCTACAACCAGTACGGACGGCTGGGCAATGGCACCACCAAGGAGTCGCTCAAACCGGTCACCGTGCTGGGCATCGACAACGCCATCGATCTGCGCGCCGGCGACAGCCACACCTGCGCCCTGTCCGCCACCGGCTACGCCTGGTGCTGGGGCTACAACCAGTACTGGAAGTTGGGCATCAAGGGCATCAGCTGGACCCATACCGCGGTCTACGTCAACAAGTTGTTCCAGGCCCGGGCCATCGACATGGGCCACGGTCACGGCTGCGCCATTCGCGCCGACAACCGCATGCGCTGCTGGGGCTACAACGCCCACGGCCAGCTGGGCATCGGCCTGACCGTGCACAAGCCGAGCCCGGAGTCGGTGCAGAAGATCGACAAGATCGCCGCCACCGCCTCCGGTCAGTATCACCAATGCGCGCTGCGCCAGGATGGCACGGCGTGGTGCTGGGGCTACAACGCTTATGGCCAGCTGGGCGACGGCGCCACCAAGAATCAGACGGTGCCGGTGCCGGTCAAGGGCTTCAAACATGGCATCGCCCTGACCGCCGGCGCCCGCCACAGTTGCGGCCTCTGGCAGGACGGCTCAGTACGCTGTTGGGGCGACGCCAGCTATGGCGCCATCGGCAGCGGTCACGTCAGCGGCAACGTCTATCAGCCGACCCTGGTGGCGGGCAGCAACGCGGCGCCCTTCGGTGCCGCAGTCTGCAAAACAGACATCGATTGCGCCGAAGACGGCGACGTCTGCACGGTGGCCAAGTGCAACGCCAAGACCGGCAAATGCGAGCATCTCGCGGCGCCCGATGGCTATGGCTGCGACGATGGCAACGCCTGCACCAACAAGGACGCCTGCAACAAGGGCAGCTGCGTCGGCAAGGCCATCAACTGCGATGACGGCAACCTCTGCACCCTGGACAGCTGTGCCTGGACGAGCGGCGCATGCGTCAACGCGCCGGCACCCGGTTCGGCGGTCTGCGGCAGCGGCAAGGTCTGCAGCAAGGGCAGCTGCACTGTGGGCTTCAAGGGCTGGGCCAAGGCCATCGCTGGCGGCGGCTATCACACCTGCGCGCTGCGCAATGACGGCAAGGTCTCCTGTTGGGGTCGCAACGATTACGGCCAGCTGGGCAACGGCATCAAGGGCAGCGGCAAGGTCTCTCCGGCGCCCGTCACCGTGCAGGGCGTCGCCAACGCGGTCGCCATCGCCACCGGCGACGAACACAGTTGCGCCGTGACCAGCGGCGGCACGGTCTGGTGCTGGGGTCGCAACGTCTACGGCGGCATCGGCGACGGCGGCAAGGCCGATTCGGCCACCGCGGTCAAGACCAAGACCCTGCTCGATGCCACGTCGGTCGCCCTGGGCATCCACCATTCCTGCGCCCTGCGCAAGACCGGTGACGTGCTCTGCTGGGGCTACAACAACTACGGCCAACTGGGCGACGGCACCACGACGATCCGCCTGGCGCCGACGCCCGTGAAGGGCCTGGCCAAGGCGGTGGCCATCGCCGCCAGCGGCTACAGCACCTGCGCGCTGCACGCCGACGGTTACGCCTCCTGCTGGGGCTACAACAACTACGGTCAGCTGGGCAGCGGCTTCACGCAGAGTCGCAAGTCGCCCATCCGCGTGCGCCAGCTCGTCAAGGCGATCGACATCGCCCAGGGCCTCAATCAGGGCTGCGCCGTGCGCGCCGATGGCAGCGCCACCTGCTGGGGCTACAACGGCCACGGCGAGCTGGGCAACGGGCTGACCAAGAACAGCCCGCTGCCGGTCGACGTGCTCAAGTTGACCAACGTCACCGACGTCGCCGCCGGCCAGTACCACGCATGCGCGGTCCGGGATGGCGGCGTCTGGTGCTGGGGCTACAACAACTACGGCCAGCTCGGTACGGGCGATGTGAAGACGTCGACGACGCCCCTGCCGACCAAGGAGATCGCCAACGTGGCGGCGGTCACCGCCGGTCGCTCCCATACCTGCGCGCTGCGCAAGGATGGTGCCGTCTGGTGTTGGGGATACGCCGGCTACGGTCAGCTGGGCAATGGCGTCGTTGGTGGCGCCGCCCAGTCGCTGCCGAGCGAGACCTTTTGGTCCAACAAGGCGCCCTTTGGCGACACCACATGCAAGACCGCCATGGACTGCGTCGAAGATGGCAACCCGTGCACGGTGGCCAGCTGCGATGTCAAGAACGCCGTCTGCAAGCAGGTCGCGGTGCCCAACGGCATCACCTGCGACGACGGCAACGCCTGCACGGTGGTGGATGCCTGCAAGACCGGCCAGTGCACCGGCACGGCCAAGAACTGCAACGACGCCAACGCCTGCACCACCGACGCCTGCGCACCGTCCACGGGCAAATGCGTCTCGTCACCCATCCCGGGCGGCGCCACGTGCGGCAGCGGCATGGCCTGCAACAAGGGCGTCTGCGCCAAGAAGCTGTCCGGCTGGGCCAGCCAGGTGGGCGCCGGTGCGTACCACACCTGTGCCACGCTGCAGACGGGCGCTGGTGCCTGCTGGGGCTACAACGCCTACGGCCAGCTGGGCAACGCGTCCAAGGTCAACACCACCCAACCCGTGCCGGTCAAGGGGCTGACCGGTGCCACCCGGATCGAGTCCGGCGAGTGGCATAGCTGCGCCCTCAAGAGTGACGGCACGGTCACCTGTTGGGGCCGAAACAACTATGGCCAGCTGGGCAACGGCGGCACCGCCGACGCCAACACTCCCTTCCCGGTACCGCAGCTGAAGTCGGTCAGCGGCATCGCCGCGGGCTATACCCACACCTGCGCGGTGCGGACCACCGGCCAGGTCTTCTGCTGGGGCTACGGCGGCCATGGTCAGCTGGGCGTCAACAGCAACAAGACCATCCACAAGCCGGTCGAGGTCATCAACCTCAAGGGCGCCATCGCCATCGCCGCCGGTGAACATCACACCTGCGCCCTGGGCGCGGACGGGTACGTGCATTGTTGGGGCCACGGCGGCAGCGGACGCCTGGGCAACGGCACCAACACCAGCTTCTGGCAACCCACGCTGGTGGCCAACCTCAACCAGGGCGTCGGCCTCGGTGTGGGCTGGTGGCACAGCCTGGCCATCCGTTCGAATACAGCCGCCAGCGCCTGGGGCTACAACTCCCATGGCGAGCTGGGCAACGGCAACAACAAGGCCAGCAACGTGCCCGTCGACGTGGTCAAGCTGGTCAAGCCGATGACCATTGACGGTGGCTACTACAGCAGCTGCGCAGTGCAGGCCAATGGCCTGGTCCGTTGCTGGGGCTACAACGGCAACGGCGAGATGGGCGACGGCACCACCACGCAACGGCTGGAAGCCGTGACCGTCAAGAACGTGGCCAACGCCACCGGTGTCAGCGTCGGTCGCCACCACGCCTGCGCCGTTCGCCAGGATGGCGTGGTGCTCTGCTGGGGCTACAACAGCCAGGGCCAGCTCGGCGTGCACCTCAGCGGCGGCTCGCTCAAGGAGGCGCTGCAGGTGGCCGGCTCCAACGCCGCGCCTGGCGGCAGCCCGAAGTGCACCGTGCACAGCGACTGCGCCGACGATGGCAACCCATGCACGGTCGCCTCGTGCAACGCCAAGACCGGCGATTGCAGCCACCCGGCCGCGGCGGCCGGTTTCGCCTGCGACGATGGCAACGCCTGCACCAGCAGCGATGTCTGCGCCAAGGGCAGCTGCACCGGCAAGGCCAAGACCTGCAACGACGCCAACTCATGTACGGCCGACAGCTGCTCGCCGCAGACCGGTTACTGCGTGCACGCACCGCTGCCGGGCTCGGGTACCTGCGGATCGGGCAAGATCTGCAACAAGGGCGTCTGCTCGGCCAGCGTCAAGGGATGGGCCAAAGCCATCAGCGCCGGCGGCAATCACACCTGCGCCGTGCTCAACAGCGGCAAGGGCGCCTGCTGGGGCTACAACGGCTATGGTCAACTGGGCGACGAGTCCAAGACCAATCGGACGTGGCCGGTCACCGTCAGCGGTGTCAGCAACCTCGCTGACATCGGCGCTGGCCAGAATCACAGTTGCGCGCTGGACGCCAAGGGTGGGGTCTGGTGCTGGGGCCGCGGCAACGAGGGTCAGATCGGCAACGGCGGCACCGCCGACGCCACCAAGGCCATCGAGGTCAAGGGCGTGGTCAAGGCCACCGCCATCGCCGTCGGCGGCTACCACAGCTGCGCCCTGGTCCAGGGCGGCAAGGTCTGGTGCTGGGGCCGCGGCGGCCACGGTCAGCTGGGCGACGGCAAGACCAAGACCTCAACCAAGGCCGTACTCGTAGAGAAACTCGGCACGGCCATCGCCATCTCGGCCGGCGAAAACCACACCTGCGCCCTTCAGGCCGATGGCCACTTCAGCTGCTGGGGTCATAGCAACTACGGTCAGCTGGGCACCGGTCACACATCCAACTTCCCGCGGCCCAAGCTGGTTCAGAAGCTGGGCAGCGGCACCTGGTTGAGCGCCGGCTACAACTTCACCTGTGCCATGACCGTGAGCGGTGGCACCTGGTGCTGGGGCTACAATGGCCACGGCCAGCTGGGCAATGGCGAGACCAAACATCGCTACGTGCCGGTCAAGGTCGCCGGCAAGACCGACTGGCTGGCCCTGGAATCGGGCCTGTACCACAGCTGCGCCATCACCAAGGCGCGCACGCTGAAGTGCTGGGGCTACAACGGTTACGGTGGCCTCGGCAACGGCAACACGGCCAACAAAAGCACGCCGGTGGATGTGCCCGGTCTGGCCAACATCGCGCGCGTCAGCGCTGGCAGCAACCACACCTGTGCCCTGCGCGGTGAGGGTTCGGTCTACTGCTGGGGCTACAACCATTACGGCCAGTTGGGCAACCTGCAGACCACTGGCGGCGCCGCCAACGTCAAGATCACCCTGGTGGCGGGCAGCAACGCGGCCCCCGGCGGTGGAATCAAGTGCGTCACGCTCGCCGACTGTGCCGACGACGGCAACCCGTGCACGGTGGCCAAGTGCGACGCCAAGACCGGCTCCTGCAGTCACGTCGCGGCCGCCAACGGCGCCGCGTGCGACGACGGCGACGCCTGCACCTCTTCGGATAAGTGCGCCAATGGCACCTGTGTTGGCGTCGCCAGCAAGTGCAACGACAACAACGTCTGCACCGTGGATCGCTGCGCCAACCAGTCCGGCGGCTGCACCTTCGCGCCGCTGCCCGATGGCAGCGCATGCGGCGGCGGTAAGGTCTGCGACGAGGGCACATGCACCAACAAGCAGAGCGGTTGGGCCCGCTCCGTATCCGCTTTCGGCCTGCATACCTGCGCCTTGTTGCAGGACAGCACCGTGTCGTGCTGGGGCTACAACAACTATGGCCAGCTGGGCAATCAGACCAAGACCCAGTCGACGGTGCCGGTGAAGGTCAAGTCATTGACAGGCGTCAGCCAGATCTCGGCCGGTGAAAGCCATAGCTGCGCCATCAAGGGCGGTGCTGTCTGGTGCTGGGGCTACAGCGGCTACGGCAACCTGGGCCAGGGCAATACCTCAGCCAGCAACGTCCCAGTGGCGGTCAAGACCATCACCGACGCCAAGCGGCTGGCTGCGGGCGCGCAGCACAACTGTGTCATCCGCGCCGACGGCAGCGTCTGGTGCTGGGGTTGGAACAACTACGGCCAACTTGGCCTGGGCACCAGCACCAACGCGACCACACCGCAGAAGTCCAAGCTGAGCGAGCCCGCCATCGACATTCAGGCCGGCTACTACCACACCTGCGCGTTGACCAAGACGGGCGCCATCTGGTGTTGGGGCATGGGTACACATGGCCGCACCGGGCTCGGTCACAGCACCCACGTCTACCTGCCACAACGGGTCTACAGCGTGGGCAAGGGCATCGGCCTCGGCCTGACCTGGCACTCCTCGGACGCCATCGTGGGCGGTGGCCAGCTGCGTACCTGGGGCTACAACGGCTATGGCCAGCTGGGCAATGGCAACAAGACCCAGCAGGTCCTGCCCGTGGCCATCGCTGGCACCACCAAATACATGGCCTTGACCGGTGGTGAGCGGCATACCTGCGCGCTGAAGTCCGATGGCGCCACCTGGTGCTGGGGCTACAACGGCCACGGCCAACTGGGCCAGGGCGACACCAAGGAACGCCTGAAGCCGACCGAGTTGAAGAACCTCGGCCGATCGATCTCCGTTGCCTCGGGCAAGTACCACAGCTGCGCCGTATTGCAGGATGGCACGGTGGCCTGTTGGGGCCTGGGCACCAACGGCCAGCTGGGCCATGGCATCACGGTCACCTCGCAGAATCCGGTGCTGGTCGAGACCAGCAGCGATGATCCGGGCGGCGACGCAGCCTGCCTGGCGGCCTCGGATTGTGCCGACGACGGCAACCCCTGTACCGTTGCCACCTGCGATGCGGCCAAGGGGCTCTGCAAACATGTCGCGACCGCCAACGGCTTCGCCTGCGATGACGGCAACGCCTGCACAGCCAACGACAAGTGCAGCAAGGGCACCTGCACAGGCAGCGCCAAGAGTTGCGCCGACAGCAATACATGCACCACCGACTGGTGTGCGCCCGCCATCGGCCAGTGCGTCTTCGCGCCGGTACCCGGCGGCAAGACCTGTGCCTCGGGCAAGGTCTGCGTCGCCGGCGCCTGTAGCGGCTCCGACCACGGCGCGGTCAAGGCCATCGGTGTGGGCAACTCGTTCAGCTGCGCGGTCAAGGTGGACGGCAGCCTGTGGTGCTGGGGCTACAACGGCAACGGCAACCTGGGCCTGGGCGATGCCAAACATCGCTACGTGCCCGCCAAGGTCCCCGGCCTGAACAACATGGTCTACGTCGATGGCGGCGATAACTTCACCTGCGCCGTCGACGCCTCGGGCTCGGTGCACTGCTTCGGCTACAACGGCTACGGCAACCTGGGCAACGGCACCACCACGTCTACGAACCAGCCCGTGAAGGTCAAGGGCCTGGACAAGGCGGTGCTCGTGGAGGCGTCCGTCAACGCCGCTTGCGCGCTGCGCAAGGGCGGCGAGGTGCGCTGTTGGGGCTACAACGGCTACTACCAGCACGGCGACGGGACCAACAAGAACAAGACGCTGGCTCAGGCGATCCCGGGCTTGAAGAACATCACCGACCTGCGCGGCGGGGAGCGCCACTTCTGTGCCATCGACAAGGCCGGCAAGATCCGCTGCTGGGGCAGCAACAACTGGGGCAACCTGGGCCAGGGCGACACCAAGCACGAGTACAAGCCCAAGGAGGTCAAGGGTCTCTCAGGCGTCTTCTCCACGGCCACCGGCTGGTACCACAGTTGCGCCATCAACAGCGTCGGCAAGGCCTGGTGCTGGGGCTACAACGGCCACGGTGAGCTGGGCAACGGCGGGACCGGCACCCAGACCCTGCCCACGCCGGTGTTCGGGGTCAGCAACTTCAAGCGCATCGACGCGGGCTTCTATCACACCTGCGGCGTGCGCGCCGATCGCACGATCTGGTGCTGGGGCTACAACGCTTACGGCAACGTGGGCGACGGAACCACCACCACGCGAAAGGTGCCGACCCCGATCTTCGGCCAGGGCAACTTCGTCGACGTGCGCACCGGCTCGCACCACAGCTGCGGTCTGCGTCAGGACGGCGCGGTCTACTGCTGGGGTCGGTCGAACTACGGCCAGCTGGGCAACGGCGGCACCTCCAACAGCAAGGTACCCGTGCTGGTCTCGGGTACGGACGCGGACTCCGCCGGTCAGGATGTCTGCACCGTGGACTCGGACTGCGCCGACGAGGGCAACCCCTGCACGGTCGCCAAGTGCGACGTCAAGTCCGGCAAATGCGTGCACAGCGCGGGTCCCAATGGTCTGCAATGCAACAGCGCCGCCAACTGCACGGGCGCCGGCAAGTGCAGCAACGGCGTCTGCGCAGCCAGCACCATCAACTGCACCTGCGTGCCATCTTCGGGTCTGTGCGGCAACTGATCGATCTGGCGCAGAAGCGCTGCTGGATCTTCGACCTCGACGGCACACTCACCGTCAAGACGCAGGACTTCGACCTCCTGCGCAGGGATCTGGCGTTGCCCGCTGGAGCGCCGATCTTGGAGGCCATCGCCGCGTCCCCGCCGGAGCGGGCCGCCGAACTGCTGGTCCGAGTGCGTGATTGGGAGCGGGCCCACGCCGAGCAGGCCCAGCCGGCCCTCGGCGCCCGACCGCTGCTCGATCGACTCTCGGAACGAGGACTGCCGCTCGGCATCCTGACCCGGAACACCCGCAGCAACGCGCTGTTGACGTTGGAGCGTTGCGGCCTGTCGGATGGATTCGATCCGGTTGATGTGCTCGGTCGCGATGAAGCCGCCGCCAAACCGTCTCCCGCCGGCGTGCAGCTGCTCCTGGCACGCTGGGGTATCTCGTCCGATGGCGCGGTCGTGGTCGGCGACTACCTTCATGACCTGCAGGCGGCCCCCGCCCCCGCCGCGCCCGCCGGGGGGGGGGGGGGGGGGCGGCTCTACCCTAGCCCCGCTCGGGGGGGGGCGCGCCGCCGGAGCGACTTCGGTGCTCGTTGATGCAGACCAATCCGCCCGATTTGCCGCCGCCGCCGACCTGGTGGTGCGCGACCTGCGCGAGTTGATACCAGGCACATGACATCGTCTTGCGTTCACCGTCGAACGTCATGACAACTCGCCACAGCTCCAGCTGAAATCGGCTGTTCGAACGACTGCGACGCCGTGGCCGGCTCGTGCGCGGACAATCGCCCCGACTCAAGTCAAGTCCGAACGGTCGCTGCATGCATTTGGCGAGACATGGGACCCCTCGGACCTATATTTGCCTCACCTTCGTGTCGCCACTTCCGAATCGGGGACCGCAGGGCGGGGCATGTTCGAAACGTTGATACTAATGACACCGCTGGCCATGACAGATGACGTGGCCCCCGGCACCAAGCAGCACACGGTACTCATCGTCGACGACGAGGTACTGATTCGCTGGTCACTCAGCGAGCGGTTGAAGCTGTCCGGTTATGGCGTGGTCGAGGCAGCCACCGGCGCAGAGGCTTGGAGCGCGCTGGATGCGGGCGGTGTCGATGCGGTGCTGCTCGACATCAAGCTGCCCGACGCAGACGGCATGACCCTGCTCGATCGCATCAAGGTCAAGCATCCCGCGCTGCCGGTGCTCATGATTACCGCTCACGGCACCGACGATATGGCCGCCGACGCTCTACGCCGTGGCGCATGTGACTTCGTTCACAAGCCATTCGACGTCGAGGAGATCGCCGCGCTCGTGGACAAAGCCCTGACGCCACGGTAGACCGTCCCCTCTGGCACAGGGGAACATGCATAACGCCACCGTACTCGTCGTCGATGATGAACCGTTGATCTGTTGGTCGCTATCGGAGCGGCTGGCGGAGGAAGGGTTGACCATCATCGAGGCCAATGACGGCGCCACCGCGGCCGCCAAATCGGTGGGCGGCGTCGACCTCGTCCTGCTCGATTGGCAGCTGCCCGATACCGATGGCCTGACGTTGATGCGCAAGCTGCGCACCGCCGGACTTCAGGCGCCGGTCATCCTCATGACCGGTCACTCCAGTGTGGAACGCGCCGTCGAGGCCATGAAGGAGGGGGCGTATCACTACGTCACCAAGCCCCTGAATCTGGACGAGATCGTGCTGCTCGTCGACAAGGCGTTGGAGACCACCAGGCTGCGCCGCGAGGTGCAGGCGCTGCGCGCGACCGAGTCGGCCCCCTACACCTTCGAGCACATTATCGGTGAGTCGCCGACCATGCAGCGGGCCAAGAATCTGTTGCGCAAGATCGCCGCCACTCCGGGCAGCACCATCCTGCTCACCGGCGAGAGCGGCACCGGCAAGGACCTGGCCGCAAAGGCGATCCACTACAACAGCGACCGGGCCCGCAAGCGCTTCGTCAACATCACATGCTCCGCGCTGCAGGACACCTTGCTGGAGAGCGAACTCTTCGGCCACGAGAAGGGCGCATTCACCGACGCGAGCGGGCAGAAGAAGGGCCTGCTGGAGATCGCCGACGGCGGCACAGTCTTCCTGGACGAGATCGGTGAGACATCGCCTGGCTTCCAGGCCAAGCTGCTGCGCTTCCTCGAAGATCGGAAGTTCAAGCGCGTCGGTGGCACCACCGACATCTCCGTCGATGTACGGGTCATCGCGGCGACCAATCGCGTACTGGAAGATCGGGTCAAGATCGGCGACTTCCGCAGCGATCTCTACTACCGGTTGCGCGTCCTGCCGGTGGAGTTGCCGCCGGTAAGGCAGCGGCATGGCGACATCCCAGTGCTGGTGAACTTCTTCATCGATCGGTTCAACAGCGAGTTCCGCAAACACATCCGTGGTGTCGACGACGAGTGCATGACCCGGCTGGCGGCCTACGAGTGGCCGGGCAACGTGCGCGAACTTCGCAACGCCGTGGAGCGGGCCATGTTGCTGGCCGACGGCGAGGTGCTGGCCCACCACGACTTCCTTGTGCTCGACGGCGCCCTGTCGGTGGCCGAAGGGGCCTTCCAACTGCCGGCGGAGGGCTTGGACTTTGCCGCTTTGGAGCGCGATCTGGTGCGCCAGGCGTTGCAGCGGGTTGGCGGCAACCAGACGCGAGCGGCCAAGCTGTTGGGCATGACCCGAGACCAGATGCGTTATCGCGTCGAGAAGTTCGAGATGTAACAACACGTCGGGGTCCGTTCTCCTCAGCGCCGGCGAGGCGTCCTCCTGGATCCCTTGTCCAGCGCGGAGTTCGACGCCACACTCCGCCGCGATGCCCGCCCGCTCCACCACATTTGCCGTCGTCGCCCTACTGGTCGGCGTGGCTGTGCTCTCGTGCAGCGAGACGACCGTGCAACCGACTCCCTTGCTGCCCATGGCCTACGGCGATGGCGGCGCGACCGACGGCAACGCATCGCGAAATGATGGCCAGGCACGGGCAGCGGACGCGGGGCGTGGCATGACGGATGCCGGTCGCGCGCTCGCGGACACCGCCAAGGTCGACGTCGCTCCTGTCGATACTGGAGCCCTCGACGTGGCCGCCGCCGATGTGGGGGCCGTGGACACTGGACCGGACGATGCGGGCGCCAAGGATACAGCAGTCGCCGACACCGGCGCTGGCCCCGCGGACGTGGCCGGGCCGAAGGACGCCGGCCAGACGCAGCCGGTGGATTCGGGCACCAAAGACGTCGCCGTGACGGCCAAAGGCCAGTTGCCCGCCGGGGTCAAGATCGGCTTCTGGGCCAACCTGGGCGACTCTGCAGCGGCCGGGTGCTGCACCGAATCGGGCGATAAATTCCAGTACTTCAAGATGCTGCTGGCCAATGACGGATCCAAGTATCCCGCCTGGATCGGTCACGACCTCAATGCCCGCCACCCGGGAGTGAAGGCCGTCAACTGGGGCAAGTCGGGCGCCGACAGCGCCGATGTCATCAACAAGCAGCTGCCCAAGTTCGCCAGCACCTACAACGTACCCGTGCTGGTCACCCTCCACATCGGCGGCAACGACTTCAATGACCACGACATGAAGCGCTTCATCGTCAACCCCAAGAAGGTCGAGGCCGACGGCGTGAAGCTGGGCAGCAACGTCGACAAGATCGCCGCCTTCTTCGCCGACAAGCAGCGCTTTCCCAAGGGTGCGTGGTTGTTCGCGGCCAACATCTTCAGCCCCACCGACGACGCCTGCAGCTTCAAGGCCAAGCCGGGCTATAACGGCAAGTGGTGCCAGGCGCTGTCGACCATCGGTTGCTTGGCCGGCAGCTGGGTGAAGATTCTCGAGACCTACAACCAGGAGATCGCCAAAGCGCTCGACAAGCACAACCACGCCTTCCTGGTGAACAATCACGAGGCCTTTCTGGGCTATGGTCTGAATCATGACGACGCCAACAACCCCTTCTACAAGGGGAGCAAGATCAACTACTTCAATACGGACTGCGTGCACCCCAACGCCGCCGGTCACCACGCCATGCGCAAGACCTGGTACGAGGCCATGCACGGCAAGGGAGGCTCGTAGCCCCATGACTCGCCTCCTGGCCGCGATCTGCGGAGCCCTGCTGCTGAGCGCCACCGCCTGCGCCGGCGGCGACGGACTGGTCCGCAAGACCGGGCCGCAGTACGAGGCCGAGACCCGCTCGTGGCTGGACGCGGTGCAGCTGCTCGGCGGGCACGGGTACTGGCTGGTGACGCGGGGCTATCACCGCGGCGATGACGTGGTCGCCGTGGCCACCAACCAGACCTGGAGTCACGCATCCATCGTCGACCTGGAGAACCTGCAGGTCATCGAAGCCATCGGCAGCGGCGTCATCAAGACACCGCTGTTCAAGTTCCTGCGCGAGGCCCATCGGTTGCGCATCATCCGTCCCGCAGGATGGAGCCCGGCCAAGGGACGCGATGCGGTGAAGAAGGCGCGCAGCAAGCTCGGCTCGGGCTACGACTTCCTGGGCATCGTAGGCGCGCCCTCGGACAAGCGCTTCTACTGTTCGGAGCTGGCCGCGTGGTCCATGGGTGTCCGCGTTGACGAGAAGGGGGCCGGGAAGGTGTTGCACCCGGCAAACATGCACAAGATGGGCGAGCTCCTCTGGGAGACCGGCGCTCGCGACGGCAAGGCCGACGTGCCGGACAAGGCGCTCATCGCCCGGGCTGATCGATTGCGCACGCCGCCATCCGATGCTCCGGCGATATCCGCAGACCCCTAGTCTCGACTTTAGC
>CAYTLW010000142.1:0-18441 GCA_964438735.1 uncultured Enterobacteriaceae bacterium
CGACCACCTTGGACGAACCGTCTCAAAGCGGCACATGGCTTGGACGCCAAACTGGCGAAATACTTCGGGACCGTCGAATTAGGAGCAACGGAGACAGCCGCGCGACCAGAGTCGTCCTCAGCTACTCAGGCCTTAGTGCGATCGCCCTGCTTCTGTGCCGGTGAACGCGATACGGTTGCACAAAAAGACACGTACTTCTTTTTCGACACCCTTTGCGCGACTGGTCATGGGCTCAGTTGGCTGGCAGCCACAACACACGCACGTCATGGAGCTTGTCCGTGACCGTGTCCGTGTCCGTGTCCGTGTCCGTGACCGTGACCGTGACCGTGACCATCTCAATCAACGCAGGGTCAACCCGCTCGCACACACCTGCGGCCACTTCGCCACCACCATGTGCCCCCAGCCGATGCGATGTGGCCCCGGCAGGGTGGCGCTCGGCACCAGCTTGATGGTCGGCATCTTCGGCTTCGCCAGGCGGGGCAGCTTGTCCTCGCCTGTTTTGAAACTGCCCAGATAACGGGGGTGGCTACTTCTTGACCCAGTGCTTGCTCTGCTCGAAGCAGTACAGATGACCGGAATTGTAGGCCGCGCAGCGTTCCTTGTAGCAGGAGGTGGTCCACTTGGCGTCGGTGGCCAGGAAATTGCCGCCCACGGTGCGGAACTTGTTATTCGCCGACGCGGTCCCCCAGTCGGAGCAGTGCTCGTGGGAGAAGCTGGTCTTCGCTGTGACGCCCTTGTGGGTGGTGGCCGTGAACACCTTGCCGCCGCCACCGCAACTGCTCTTGGAGCCGACCGGTGGTTTGCCCAGCTCGTTCAACGACAGCGAGACGGCCAGCTTGCCATCGATCAGGTCCTTGAAGTTGTTGGCGATGGTCTTGCCGTCCATGCGCCGATAGGGATCGCCGCTCTTGTTGAAGAACGTCGACGGGCTCTCGCCGTCGATGGAGAGCCACGCCTTCCACGAGCCCCCCAACGAGGCCGCCTCGGCCATGGCCTGGCAGAAATGGTGCGCATTGGCCAGGCCGCCGAGCTTGCCGGTGAATACCCGGCTGCTGATAAAAGCCCGCCGGATGGGCGTACAGGAGCCCGTATCAGGGACATTCAGACAGCCCTTCTTGGCGTCGCAGGAGTCCTTGGTGCAGCTGTTGCCGTCATCACAATTCAGTGGTTTGCCGGAGGTGCAATTGCCGAGCAGGCACTTGGTATTGAGGGTGCAGGCGGAGCCGTCGTCGCAGACGGAGCCGCTGGCGATCTTGGCGTCCTTGCACTTGCCATTGGTGGGATTGCACCCGTTTGCGGTGCACTTGTTGCCGTCATCGCAAGAGACGTAGGGCAACTCGACCGCGCGCACCAGGAAGTTCGCGTAGTCGGCCACGTAGAGCACGCCCTTGCTGCTGATCGCCATGCCGCTCGGCTTGCCGAAGCTGGCGCCGAGCCCCGACCCGTTGGACTTGCCCCCCTTGGCGCTGCCGGCGAGGTGCACGACGACGCCCTCGCCGCTGATGCGGCGGATGTGTCCGGGCGGGTGTTCGGAGACGTAGACGTTGCCCCGCACATCCCGGGCGAGGCCGCGGATGTTGGCAAAGGTGGCCAGCGCCTTGGGGCCGTTCAAGGCGCCGTGTTGGCCGGTGCCCGCCCAGGTGGTGACATTGGCCCACAGGCTGCCGGAGATCTCCTTGAGCTGCAGGCGGCGGATCTTGCGGTTGGCGCTGTCGGCCACCAACAGCTCGCTCTTGCCGTAGCGCGTGATCGCCGTGGGTCCCTTGAAGCGGGCCTGCGTGCTGCCGCCGTCCTCATCGCCCAACACGCCCGCCTTGCCAGCCAGCGTGGTGACCTTGCCGTAGCTGCCCTTGGTGATGATGGCGCGCACCACGTGGGCCACCTGGTCGGTCACGAAGAGGCGCCCGTTCTCGCCCACGGCGCCGCTGTGGGGTGCGTCGAAGCGGGCGTCGATGCCGATGCCATCCTTGGTGGCCGCGCCATCGCAATAGCCCGGTCCAGCAAAGAGCGTGGCCGCCTGCCCCGGCAGCTTTCGCCAGATGGAGCACTTGCTCTGGGAGATCATGTAGAGCACCCCTTCAGCAGACATGGCCAGGCCGGTGGCGGGCACGTCGGCGAAGGTGCTCACCTTGCCCACATCAACCGGCAGCAGGCGCACCGAGGTGCCGTCCGCCAAGATCATGCCGCCGCCCGGCAACATCACCACGTCTCGTGGCCCCTGAAAGGTGGACGACTCCAGCGTGGAGTTGTCCGCGCCCTGCTTGCCAGCGGTGCCGGCGTACGTGGTCACCTTGCTGCTGTGGCCGGCGACACAGGCATCGCCAATACAGGTGTCGTTGTGGCTGCAGGCGTTGGCGTCATCACAGGCCCCGATGCTCTGGCTGTGCACGCAGGCGCCGGCGCCGATGTCGCAGATGTCGACCGTGCAGGGTTTGCCATCGGAACACTTGGCGCTGTCTGGCAGGTGCACGCAGCCCTTGTTCACGTCGCAGGTGGTGGTGGTGCAGGCGACCTTGTCTTCGGTGCACTTGAGCTTGGTCCCCGTACACTTGCCGGCGATGCAGGCGTCCTTGTTGGTGCACGCGTCGTCATCGCTGCAGGGCAGCGTGTTGATGAAGTGGGCGCAGCCGCTCTTGGGCGAGCAGAGGTCTGTGGTGCAGGGGTTGCCATCGGAGCAGGCGACCAGGGTGCCCAGGCAGTCGCCCTTGACGCAGGTATCGCTCGCGGTGCACTTGCTGTTATCCGAACAGGGCACGCCATTCTTGGTCGCGTGCTGGCAGCCGCCCTTGAACACGTTGCAGCTGTCGGTGGTGCACGGGTTCTTGTCGTCGCAATCCACCGGCGCGCCGGCTTTGCAGACACCGGCCTTGCACAACTTCTGGCCCACGCAGAGGGTGCCGGCGCCGCAGGGTTGGGCCTCCAGGATGTTGGTCTTCTTGCACTTGCCGTCTTTGGCATCGCAGAGGTTCTTGCGACAGGCCGTGTTCCCGGAGGCGCTGCATTTGATCACCGACGAGGGGTTGACCTTGCAGGTGGGCTTCTTGGAGCTGACGTCGCAGAAGAGCTTGCCGTTGCAGGGGTTTCCGTCCTCCAACACGGCGCAGTCGATATCCTTGGTGCACTGGCAGATGGGCGTTCCGGCGACACATGTGCCGGCGATGCAGGAGTCGCCGATGGTGCAGGGCGTGCCATCGGCGTCGCATGCCACCCCATCGTCGGTATTGGTGAGCTTGCACTTGCCGTCCTTGGCATTGCAGAGGTTCTTGCGACAGGTGGTGTCGTTATTGGCCTGGCAGACGACCACGGTCGCCGGATTGATCAAGCAGGCGGGTTTGTTGCCGGACTTGTCGCAGTAGTGCTTGCCGGTGCACGGGTTGCCGTCGTCCAACTTGGCGCACTCGCCGTCTGACTGGCACTCGCAGACGGAGACGCCGGCCTTGCACAGACCCGCCTTGCAACTATCACCGACCGTGCAGTCATTCTTGTCGGCATCGCAGGGCAGGCCCTCGTTGATCTTGGTCATCACGCATTGGCCCGTCTTCGACAGACAGACCCGCTTCTTGCACGCCGTATTGCCGATGGTGGAGCAGGTGATGACCGTGTTCGGATTGACCGTGCAGGACTTGGTCTTCAAGTCGCAGAACAGGGTGCCGTTGCAGAGGCTGCCGTCTTCCTGGGACTTGCAGTCGGCGTTGGATTGGCACTCACAGACGTTGGTGCCCGCCTTGCAGGTGCCCGCCGCGCAGGAATCATCCTTGGTGCAGTTGTTGCCATCGGCATCGCAGGGGCCGCCCTGGTTGACCGGTTTGCCCTGGCACTTGCCCGTCTTGGGCTCGCAGACGTGTTTGAGGCAGGCGGTGTCGTTGACCGTCTGGCAGGTGACCACCGAGGACGGGTCGAGTTCGCATTTCTTGGTCGCCTTGTTGCAGAACATGGTCCCGTTGCAGAGATTGCCGTCGTCCTGTTGAGCACACTCCTTGTCGGTCGCGCAGACGCAGACATCCTTGCCGCCGGTGCAGGCGCCGAGCTTGCAGACATCGCCCTTGGTGCAGACATCGCCATCCTCGCAAGCCTGGGCCGGCTTGCTCTCACCGGGCGGCAGGAGCTCGGAGGTGCAGATCTCCTCGCCCTTCTTGCCGGTGCAGACGTCTTTGGTTTTCTCCTGCGCGGTCGGCTGGCAGACGCCTACGAGCGGATAGCAGACATTCTTCAGGCAGGCGGTGTCGCCCACGGTGGGGCAGACGACCACGCTGGCGGGGTTGGGCTTGCACTTGCCGGAGCTCACCTCGCAGAACATCGTGCCGTTGCACAGGTTGCCGTCGTCCTGACCGACGCAGTCGGCGTTCTTGCTGCATTTACATACATCCGTGCCGCCCTTGACGCATTTGCCGGCCTTGCAGCCATCGCCCTCGGTGCAGTCGTCGCCATCCTGGCAGGGCGTGCCGTCGGCGACGTTCTTGTTGCTGCACTTGCCGGTCTTCTTGTCGCAGGCCGGATCGGTGCAGGGCGCGCCATCGTCCTTGCAGGTGACCACGCTGCCGGGGTTGATCCGACAGACGCGGGGCCAGGCGGTGGTATCGCAGAACATCACGCCGTTGCAGACGTCGTCGTCATCCTTGTCCTTGCAGTCGGCATCGGCCGTGCACGGGCAGACGGCTTTGGCGTCAGCGCACTTGCCCTTCTTGCAGCGCTCGCCCTGGGTGCACAGGTCGCCATCGTCGCAGGGCGCCCCCTCGCGGGTCGGCACGACCTTGCACTTGCCGGTGGCCGGGTCACAGGCCTCGCCGCTGCAATAGTTGGTGGACGCCTTGCAACTCACCGCCAGGCCGGGTTTGGTCTCGCAGCGCCACGGCAGCTTGTTCTTGTCGCAGATGACCGGGCCCAGGCAGAGGTTGGCGCCCTTGCCGGCGCAGTCCTTGTTGTCGCGACACTCGCAGAAGTCGGTGCCGGCGGTGCACGACCCCTTGGCGCAGACGTCGCCGATGGTGCAGGGGTCTCCATCCTCGCAGAGCAGGTCGGTGCGATCGACCAGCACGCAGACACCCGCGGCGGTGCACTCGGCGGCGACGCAGGGCGGCTTGGCGCCGGGACAGTCGCTGGCGGTGGTGCAGCTGAGCCCATCCTGCGGGCCGATGTCGACAGTCCCGGCGTCGGACCCGCCGCCGCCATCGTCACTACAGGCGCCACACAATAAAGCCAGGACGGCAAAACGGACGACAACGGCTCGACGCATGAACACAACCTCGGGACGCGACTGGGGAACTCAGGCTATCAACGAGGACCTGCACCGGCAGGGCGCGCATGGGTTGTCGCAGCGAGTTTGAACGGTTGGCCGTCAGCCCACCTCCCGGCCGCGCCGAGACCGAAGCAACGACCGGGGGGCTTCGTGCGCCCGCTATCACGACCGGCCTCGGCTTGGCGCCGGCAAGGAGGGCGCTATTGTAGGCCGCCGCCCCTTGCCACGGAGCTACCGCATGGACATTCGCGACTACAACCGACGCGCTTGGGACGCCGAGTCCGCCAAGGGCAACCCCTGGACCGTGCCGGTGGACGCAGAGACCATCGCCCGAGCCCGCTCGGGAGACTGGCAGATCGTGTTGACGCCGCAGAAGCCGGTGCCGCAGGACTGGTTTCCTGCACTGCCCGGACTCGAGGTCCTCTGCCTGGCCAGCGGCGGCGGTCAGCAGGCGCCCATCCTCGCCGCAGCGGGCGCACAGGTGACCTCGTATGACAACTCGCCGCGGCAGCTGCAAGCCGACGCCATGGTCGCCGAGCGCGAGGGACTGGACCTGCGCACGATCGCCGGCGACATGCGCGACCTGGCCGCCCTGGCCGACGCCAGCTTCGACCTGGTGGTGCACGCGGTGTCCAACTGCTTCGTGCCGGACGTGTTGCCGGTGTGGCGCGAGGCCTTTCGGGTGCTGCGCCCCGGCGGCGAATTGCTGGCCGGATTCGGCCTGCCGGCGACCTACATCTTCGACGACCTGGCCATGGAGGAGGACCGCCTGGAGGTGCGCTACAGCATCCCCTACTCGGACCTGACCAGCCTCAGCGAAGAGCGGCGCCAGTACTACATCGATCGGAATGAGCCCATGCAGTTCGGCCACAGCCTGCAGGACCAGATCGGCGGCCAGCTGGCTGCGGGGTTCGTGCTGGTGGATTGTTTTGAGGATCGGCGCGAAGGGGTGGCGTTGGATCGCCATCTGGCGACGTTTATGGCGACTCGGGCTCGGAAGCCGGGTTGATCGGCGCTGACAATGTGCCAACGGCCCGGCAGCCAGATTGCGCGGTGCCGCGTCAGGTCTTCGGACTGCAATCCCCGGACATGCAGACCTTGTCTGTGCCGCACGGCGTCTTGTCGGGCCACTGCTCGTGGATGCACCCGGTCTTGGGGTCGCAGTCGTCTCGCGTGCAGGGGTCCTTGTCGTCGCAGTCGGCGAGATTGAGCTTCGCGCAGGCACCGGCTTCGGCGCACGAAGTGTGGCCCCACGGTGTTGCGCGGACGAGGTGGGCCTTCACGGGAGGGGTCAGAAAACCGTGTGCACCAGCAAAGTCGAGGCGGCCGGAGACCGGGTGAATGCGGGCAGGGGTCGCGGATCCATGACCAATCCCGCACACCTCGCCAAAGGCGCCGCTCCAGACGGTGTTGCCGACACCGTCGAGGCGGAAGAGCCTGTGGTCGCACGATGCGTTCTGGGTCGCCCCAGACAGTGTCCCGATACCGCCAACGGTCAGGAGGATCCCGCCACCGGGAAGCTCAGAAGCGCCCAGGAGGTGTTGGTCGATCTGCTGGGTGGTGATCCGTCGTGTCCACCGGGGTGTGAGTGCAGTCCCCATGGTGCCAACCCACAGGTCCTTGAGACCACCGCACACGACATATGGCGAATCCTTCCAACTCGGCGTCCTGGACCAATTGCACTTGCCGTGTACGAGGCCTGCAACGAGGTATGTGCCGGACGCGATCCTGGCGATCCAGTCGGCAGTCACCGTACCGAAGGACGGATCGGTCGGCAGCGTGCCGTGCTTGTCGACAGCAACGACTGCGTGTTGCTCGCGGGCGGTGCCGAGGTTGAAGGGTGGGCTTCGACCGATCGCAACCACGCCCTCGTCAGTGAGTACAGCTCCGTGTTCGAAGCCTCGGTAGAGCAGGGAATCATAGTTCTTCTCCCAGAGCGGTTCCCCACCTGCCCCGAGGCGGGCAATCCAGCCCACGAATGCGTCCGGAGAGGGCGGGACGGACGTAGAACCCAGACAGGTACCACGCAGCTGTTCGTCAAGGACACAGCTACTGGGTACGCCCATGGCGGGCCATTTCGCCGGGGTCGTCACGTTGCCGAACCCGTCCGCCTCGAGATGCTGCAGGGTCAAGTTCGCGGCCGCCCAATGGCCTCTCCGAAAGACGACGACCGAGCCGTCCGGGCGCGGGACCGTCTCGAAGGCGAAGAACCGGTCAGGCAGTTCAAGGACCATCGCAGCCTTCGCAACCGCGTTGCATGTCCAGGCGACGCAGGAGGCAACTGTGCAGGCGCTGTTGAGATCGCAAGACACCGGGTTTGGCTCGTGTACGCACCCCACCTTTGCATCGCAGGAGTCGACCGTGCACACGTTGCCGTCATCGCAGATCGTCTGGCCCGTGCCGATGCAGCGCGCGCCAAGGCAACGATCGACCGCAGTGCAGGCGTCGCCATCGTTGCACGGCGCCCCCTCTTCCGAGCACTGCGCCGGCACCTCGGCGTCGGGCGGGCTGCTGCAGCCAGACCAGGCGAGCAGAGAGGCGGCGCAGAGCAATCCCTGTGTCGCGACAGCGGAAACGGCGCGCGGGGCACGGAACAAAGGGGACCAGAGCATCTGGCCTAGATGTACTCGACTGAGATGACAAACCGTTCAGAACGCCGATCTGGCTGCGCCATGCGGCCCCGCCAGCCTCTTGAAATAGCGCTACTATTCCTGCGGTCTGGCGAGACCACCTGGCTTGCACCTCGACGCCCTGAACGGCTCGTCACTTGGGCCGAGCACATCTAGGTGGCTGTCGGCGGGTTGAGCCAGAATTCTGAGCACCCCTTCGTACAGGTAGTGTCGCAACTACATCGTATCGCTGTCAGTGGCACTGAACATCGGGCCGACCTCGGGCGGCCGCGCCCATGTCCAGCTTGCGGAGCAGCGCCCGCACGAACGCCTGGTTGGTGGGGTGCGTGTTGTCCACGTACAACCGCAGCCGCCGTGCGCTGCACGTAGATGCCAGTCGTGCCGATGCCCGCCCCGGCGCCGTAGTACTCGATGGTGAAGAACGCCTGGTTGTTGCGCCCCACCTTGATCAGCTTCTCCCGCGGCGACTCCCAGGAGCTCACCTGGTCGCCCGTGGCACCGTCCAGGACCAGCAGCTCGTCCAACACCAGCGTCGGCTGGCCTGTCTGCGGTTCCGGTTCCGCGGCGCCCGGGCGCAGACTTGCCCGATCGCTTGCCTGCGCGCCAGCGGAGGCGCCTCGTACCTGAGGGCGACGAGTAAGAGCCGAGAGCGTGCTGGTGGAAGGAAACTACGTCATGAGTACACCGAGTTGCGCTTCTCCCTGGTCGGTCGGGGCTGATCGCGATCTGGACCGCTGATGGCGGTCTGGTTGCTCGATCAACAGCCGGTTGGCGGCAGCGCCGGCGGATCGGGTTCGAGCGACGGCAAGCTGGCGTCGTTCCGCGGCGCATCGGAGCAGCTCACGACCCGGACCTGCCCCTGAACAGGGTCGCGAACGTCCGTCACCACACCCGGCGCACGCCATGGCGGTCAAACACCTCGTCCATGAAGCCATGGTTGGTCGACCGGTCGACCAGATCAACTGATCGGTACGGGCGGGCGGCGACCGCATCGACGGGCCCGACATCTGTGAGGGCGCGGCGCCAGACCAGTTGGCCCGCCGCGTCCAGCCTCAAGAGCAATACGTCCACATGTTTGGTCGGTCCGACCGAAGGCTCGAAACCGTCGAGCATGTGCACGGCAAATAACGCGGTCGACGCAGCCACAAGGGCCATTGAACCCGAGGGCTTCTTCTCCTGATGTCTGGCACACCACGGCCGGCGAGGAACGACGCGACCCGAAGTTGACGTTCTTCGAGTGCAACTGCAAAATAGTCAGATTCGGCCGCGATCCATCCGCGCCCGGGTTGGAGTCACATGTACATTCCTCGTCTGGCTGAGCGTGCAGTGGAGCGTCTTTCGGCCTCCTTTCCCGTCGTCCTGCTGACGGGCGCCAGGCAGGTGGGAAAGACCACCATGCTGCGGCATCTCGCTGCGCAGCAACAACCGCGGCGACGCTACGTGTCGCTGGACGACTTCGCCGCCCGCTCCCTGGCGCTTGAAGATCCTGGCCTGTTTCTGCAGGCCAATCCGCCGCCGGTGATTATCGACGAGGTACAGCACGCGCCGGACCTGCTTGCTCACCTCAAACCCCTGGCTGATCGGGCCGACGGAATGGGGGGATGGTGGCTCACGGGATCGCAGCACTTTCCGCTCATGCGGGGTGTCTCTGAGAGCCTTGCAGGTCGCGTGGGCGTCGTCACACTGATGGGGATGTCGACCGCC
This sequence comes from uncultured Enterobacteriaceae bacterium, assembly GCA_964438735.1. Classification (GTDB taxonomy): domain Bacteria; phylum Myxococcota_A; class UBA9042; order UBA9042; family UBA9042; genus CAYTLW01. The sequence goes on from CAYTLW010000142.1 coordinate 9,571, forward strand.
GAGGAGTCCGGCATTCAGCACCCGTTGCTGCCCTTTCGCCCCGATCGGCCCACAGCAGGGGCTGGGCCGGCGACGCTGCCGGACATCTTCGAGCGCATCGTGCGCGGCGGCTTCCCGCGCCTGCTACACCCCGACGCCCCTCCTGTGGAGGCCTGGTACGACGCATATTTGCAGACCTACGTGGAGCGCGACGTGCGTTCGCTGATGAACATACGCAACCTCGCTGACTTCAGCCGCTTCCTGCGCGTCGCCGCCGGCCGAACGGGGCGACTGCTCAACTACTCCGACATCGCCCGGGATGTCGGGGTCACGGTCAATACAATCAAGGACTGGCTCGAATTGCTTGTGGCCACATTCCAGGTCCACATGCTGCGACCGTACTTCAGCAACATCGGCAAGAGGCAGACCAAGAACGCCAAGCTCTACTTCGTCGAGCCCGGCTTGGCGTGCCACCTGGTGGGCTGGCGTAGCGGCAGGACCGCCTCGTCCGGGGCCATGGCCGGCGCGCTGTTCGAGAACCACGTTGTCGCACAACTGATTGCCAGTTATCGGCATCGTGGCCTGGAGCCACCGCTGTGGTTTTGGCGTGACAAAGAGGGGCGCGAGGTCGACGTGCTCATCGCGGAGGATGGGAAGTTGTTTGCCGTGGAGGTCAAGCTGAGTGCGGCGCCGGACCGCAAGGCCCTGGCAGGCGTGCGGGCGATTGAGCGCGGCGGAACCCAGCTGGCCGAAGGCGCAGTTGTCTGCCTCGCCCAAGAGCGGATGCCGTTGACTCGGACGGTGCAGCTGATTCCCGTTTCGCATCTGCGTTGATCGGCACGGACTGCCCAGAACCACTGGGAGGCATCCTGGGCGAGCGGGCGCCGGCAGGGGAGACTCAGGTCCAGGAGCAACTGGACCGGGGCTCTCCCCACTGATGTTGTTCCATGAAACCCATTGTAGCGGCAACGGAATCGCCTGACGTTGCCCGAAGGCATGAATGCGAGATACCCGATGGGTATCGTGCGCCGCAGCAAGTCGACGGGTCGCCGCCGAAGCGATGGCTCGTCCAGTTGTGGCCCGACGACAGCGAGATCGCCGAGGAGTTCATGTTCTCGAACTCCTCCTCGTCGCTGTCGTACATCGCCGTGCGCTGCACGTAGATGCCAGTCGTGCCGATGCCCGCCCCGGCGCCGTAGTACTTTCCGCGACGGATCGCCGTGCAGGTTCATGACCTGCCGAAGAAGGCGTCTCTGAGCGCCAGTGGAGCGCGACGACTGCAGCCAACTACTTCGACGTCGGGGTTCTCACGGTCGATGGTCTGGTCCGCTACTCATGCCGGGCGGCCCTGCTTCGTCTGCGCGGCGATGGCGTCCAGGCCGACCAGCATCACGCCCTCGGAGCCGCTTCTGCTGGGCATCCGTGAAGCCAGCCCGCGCAAAGAGCGCGAACCGCAGCTGAGTGTGTCCCCCGCGCAGGTCCTTCGACACCGACGGCGCCTTGCGCTGCAGGCTGTCGAGTACGTCAATGCCGACCCGCCGAGTCGACCACTTGCACTCGCCCAGCAACAGCGGCCCGCCATCGACGACCCCGACGATGTCGACCTCCTCGGAACCGCGCCACCAGGCATCGATGCGCTTCTTGTTCCGAGGAGGCGCCCTATTGACCTCGCATGATCAGACCGATGTTGTCAGACCTAATGACAGCCTGGGCACCCTGGCTGGCCGCAATGCCGCTCGAATATCAAGCGGGGACGCAGTGGGCCGAGGAGCTGAAGGCGGGGTGGGAGCCTGTCCACCGGGCCAGCTTGCCGGGTCACCACCGGGCCGGACAAGGCGAGTTCGGCCGCGCTCAACCAGGTGCTGCACAAGTATGCGACGAGCCAGCTCGTGCCGAGGGATGACGACCGCAGGGTTGAGCAAGAGTTCGTCTGCAGCAGTCGAAGTGTGGGCAGGGGTCGCCGGCAGGCTGGCGTCGTTCCAGGGCGGATCAGCCCGCGAGAACATAACCTATTGATAATAAAGGCTTCGTTTTGAGATTCTTGGACAGGTTCAAGAATTTTGGATGAACTTCGCTTATTTCACACACTTAGACTCAGACGCCGTCCGATGCCGAGAGGCAGCGGCGCGCGCAGGGTCTTGACGGGTCGCTCAGGGGACCGGCTGGCAATGACCCGACTGACAACTGCTGTCCTTGGCGCAGGGCGTGTCGTCGGGCCAGGGCACGTGGGTACAACCGGTCTTCGGGTGGCAGCCGTCTCGCGTGCAGGGGTCTTTGTCGTCGCAGTCGCTGAGTGACAGGGCAGCGCAGACGCCAGATTCGGCGCAGGTCGCATGGCCCCAAGCTGTCAGTCGGGCCACCCAGAGCCCGATTTCTCCGCGCCAAGCTCCATCGTCGCCAAGTTCACCGCTTCGCGCCGCGAGCCAGATCGTGCCGTCTTCGTGCACATCGAGCCCGTACGCAAGGAAGGGAGGCTGGACCCATCGCCCATGCGTGGAATAGGGCGCCGCGAACACCCGTCGCGAGTGCAGTGCGCCCCAGGGAGTGTATTGCAGAAGCGCAGCCAGACTCAGGGTTCCCATGCTGGAATTGGCAACCACGAGGACGTTCTCACCGAGCCGCGTGATGCCATGCGGATACTGGAATGTCCTGTCGTGGAGTTGCCAGAGGACCGAGCCCCCGTGCTCGACAGCTGCCAGGAAGTAGACGTCGCCGTGCGTAGACTGATCCGACAGGGAGCCCGCCATGATCACGGCTCCAACTTCGAGAGGTTCCAGTGCAAACAACTTGAACGGTCGCTGCCCTTGCTGCGGCGGACTTACCTTGCCAGTCCAAGCAGGCGTGCCGTCGCTGTCCAGCCCATGTATCTCAAACTCAGCATCGCTTCGCCCTCCAACGTAGTACCTTGTCCCGGGGGCGTCACCATCCGCATTTGCCAGTGCGGTCGGAGCGCATTGCGATACGGGCAGGTCCCACAGGCGTTTCCCTGAGTCGTCGAAGCTTGCGATCCTACCGCCTGGGCACTGCACCTTCGCCATCAGAGCGGTCGCCGCGACACCGAGAGCAACAACACCGTCGCTGCCGGCAACCGGCACAAGCGCCTGCGGATTCAAGGTGTTCGCGCTCTGGCCGTTGACCTGCGACGCGTAGCTCCAATCGTCATTGAAGAGAGCAACCCTCCAGCCGGTTTGCATCGGTGCGCGAGGCCCGATGGGAGGGTGGCCCGTCCACCCGAATGGCATCGCCCCTGCCCACCAGCGACCGTCTCCTCTGGCAACGACAGAAGTCAAAGCTGCAAACCCTGCGGCTCCAAGGCCAACGAAGTTCGAACTTCCGTCTGAAGCCACCTCGACGATGAAGGCTCCGCAGTTCGAGTCGCAGTCTGAACTCTCGTGGCCAACCACGACGACTCCCGCGGAACCGGCGCTTAGAAGCTGGTCTACGAATGCTCCGTTCAATGTCTCCACCGGAACCACCGAATGGGCCCAGGGCAGGTTGGTGCCAACTCCTGCACAGATCTGGCCGGGCTGCACGTCCTGGTGTTCGTCTGGCGATGAGCAGGCAACTGCGGCAAATACGCAAAGCAGCGCCAGCGTCCAAGGCCCCGCTCCAGGCTTCGAGTTCCCGTCGCGAACCGAGTTGGGGGATAGAGACAGATTCGGCAGATGTGCCAACCAACAATGGGATTTGGGGGTTCTGGAAGAACCTATGGCGGCGGGTCCATTGGACTCGGGCACCAGGTGCGGCAACAAATAGATGTGTTTCCAGGCATCTGCGTACATAGATCCGTGTTGCTCGGGTAGGGCTGGCATTGTCCATTCTCCATGCGGAAACACATCAGCGCGCCCGGACTGTTGCCGCACTGAACCGGGCACGGAATATCTCCGCCGCAGACAAACCCGCCGCCCCCCTGGCACGGCCCCTGGACACCAACTGGCGGACCGGCACCGTTGCCGCCACCGCCAGTCCCTCCGTTGCCGTTGCCGCTCGGGTCAACAGTGGGCCCCGGCTCGACGCACCAACCGAAGTCGCACACGAAGCCCTGCGGGCACTTGTCTGGGCATGGATCCCCACAGTCGTCCCAGCCGCAGCGCAACGTGCCATCCGCGTCGGGCGGACAGCCCGGCGTGCAGCAGGATCTGTTCGGCAGGCACACGTCTCCGGGCGGGCAGTCCTTGTAGCAGGTGCAGAACAGCCAGACGTCGTCGGGATCGCATTGGACCTTGGCGCAGTAGGCCAGGCAACTCAATTCGTACGCGATGATGATGATGATGGCGATGACGACTCCCACCGCCGCGCCACCTCCCGCAGTGGCCGGCCCGCCAGCGGCGGCGCTCGCTTGGCCTGCCTTGTAGCCCGCGAACCCCCAGGCGAATGCCTGCGCCGCCTCGGCCACATGGTGCCAGTACTTCTTGGCCGCCTTGACCACCTTCTTCCACAGACTCGAGAATGAGAACAGGACCGGCTCATCCCCTGATGTCCACACATCCCAGGCCATCAGGGCGGCCAGACCGGGCGCAACGGCGTTGAATGTGATCGCGAGGCCATCGGGCTGGTCCAACATGGCGACGAGCCGCCGGCCCTCAGGATCATCGGACACCGACTCCAACAGCGACCCGAGTGACTCCCTGAGGCCTGCCAGGTCTTCCAATGTCGACTTGCGTTGCGCGACGTCGCCCCGCGCGTCGCAACTCCGCGGAAGGAGCGCCAGACCACCAGCGATCTCGAGCCATTGTCGCACCGTGGCCAGGGTCGACGAGATGGAGTGTCTCTGGCCTCCTGTCGTAGCCTGGTCGTTGCGAAGGTCAGAGAGCATCGCGATCGCAGCGTCGAGCTCTCCGCTCAACGAGCCATCCGCAATGCGTGGGGCCGTGGCAGCTGCCAGCCTCAATGTCTGCTCGTAATACGCCCGCAGCAGCGGGCTCGGGACATCGTTCGTGGGCGGGTGTGTGTTTGCGCCTGGCTCGTTCAGTCCAGCGGCCAGCGACCACACCCGCCGGTATCCCATCTGCTGCAGCGCCAATGTGGCCACCGCCGACCTCCTGCCATGGGCACAGCATACCACGACCGGCTGCTCCTTGTTCGGAATCTCGCGCTCGACCCGCTCGGCCAGCGACGCCATCGGGATGTGCAGCGCCCCGGGGATATGCCGCCGGCGCCACTCGTCGTCCTCGCGAACATCCAGCACCACGAACCGCGCCCCGAGCTCCCGTGCGTCTTGTAGCGACTCGCCCGAAAGCTCGGGCACCCGGCTTGCTGCGATTGCAGCCCCAGCGGCCCCGCCCATCGTCTCCTGGGCCTGTCGCCGTGCGGCACAGCCCGGACAGTCGCCCGGGCCCGCGCCCCGGCAGCCGCTGCCCGGCAGTTCCTCGGTACGGCCAGGCGGGGTCGTGCGCGCTCCCAGGCCGGCCAGGGGTGTGAATTCAGCAGCCATCGGCAAGGGGCGGCGCGATGCCACAAGGGCCGACGACATCGATCGACGCCCGGTGACATCGAAGCTGCGCCCCCGATCGCTCAACTGAGGCGCGATGATCCGCTCCGTCCCAGACCGGGTCCTGGCGACGGAACGTACGTTCCGAAGCAGGCTTGTGGTGATGTTCGGGTCTATCGTCAGCCGGCCGGCGCCAGCGCGCCGCCCCACATCGGGGCGCACTCCCGCAACTCCGCCGGCGCCCAGCTTGCGCAGCAGGGCCTGGATGACCTCCGGATTCGCGTCTCGCGGCAAGGTCCCGCCAGCCATCACCCGGCGGAGCAGGCCAGCGCCCGCGTCCACGTCGACTGTCGTGCCCTGCCGACCAAGGCCCGTCCTGCCGTCCGACGTTCGGATGTTGGCCATCGCACCCTCCTACGCGTCACAGGGCCGCACTCCTGCGGGCGCCGCCTCGCCTCAACGCGGCAGCCCCCGCATCGGCCCACGCCCCATGCCGGGCTCTCGGCGCCCCGGACCCGGCCGTCCCACCCGCTCGGGCACATATGCCTGCAAGCAGACCCACACCCGCACCCGCACGAACGCCTGGTTGCTGGCGTGGGTGTTGTCCACGTACAGCCGCAACAGCCCCATGGGCGATTTATCCGTCGCCGTCGACGGGTCGCGGCCGAAGCGGTAGCTGGTCCAGTTGTGGCCCGACGACAGCGAGATCGCCGAGGAGTTCATGTTCTCGAACTCCTCCTCGTCGCTGTCGTACATCGCCGTGCGCTGCACGTAGATGCCAGTCGTGCCGATGCCCGCCCCGGCGCCGTAGTACTCGATGGTGAAGAACGCCTGGTTGTTGCGGCCCACCTTGATCAGCTGCTCCCGGGGAGACTCCCAGGAACTCACCTGGTCGCCCGTGGCGCCGTCCAAGACCAACAACTCGTCCAGCACCAGCGTCGGCTGGCCTGTCTGCGGTTCGATCATCTCCACCTCCCGCGGCGTCAACGCGCCGCCGCACCGCGCGGAACCGACGTCGTGCCGGCGCGCGCTGGCTGTCGTTCAGTCCTGCAGCGCGTACCAGACGCGCAGCCGCACCGCCGCCCAGTTGGTCACGTCGGTGTTCTCCAGCCGCACGCTGCCCAGGCCACGCGGGTACTTGTCGCCCGCGGTGCCGTCGGCGCCGAAGCCGCGCAGGATCGTCGTCCGGGTGCGCGACAACGAGATCGCCGTGCCGTTCATGTCCTCGAAGCGGTTCTCGTCGGCCGTCGACGCGCTGCTGCGCGTGAACGACAGCTCCACCGAGGCGGCCCCCGCCCCGACGCCGGTGTACTCCACCGTGTAGAGCACGCCGCGCGCGTTGCCGTAGCGCAGGTAGTCGTTTGGCGGCAGCCACCACTGGTACACGGTGTCCGTGACCGTGTCAGTGACCGTGGCCGTGCCGGTGGCCATGGCAGTGCCGGTGGCCGTGGCCGTGTCGGCGACCGTGGCCGTGGCGGGGGCCCTCTCACCGTCACCGCGACAGCGACCGCCGCCAAAGCCAACCCCGCCAACCAAGCCACAAGACGATCAGCCCCACCAACCCCCACATGGGCCACATACCCCACAGCCGGAACGGGCTGTGCAGCTCGCGAACCTCCGCCGTGACGATGCGCGCATCCTCCGTCCACACACCTGTGCGCATCTTGATCCGTCCCGCCGCATCCACCAGCGCCGAGATGCCGGTGGCCGTGGCCCGAACAAGCGGCCGGCGCAGCTCCACCGCGCGCGCCACCTGGACCATCAGGTGCAGCTCGGGCGCGTTGGTCGGGCCGAACCACACGTCATCGGTCAGGTTCAGCAGCACGTCGGCCTCGCCGGCCGTGCGCCAGACGAAGGACGGAAAGAGGGCCTCGTAACAGATGGTCAGCGCCACGCGCGCGCCGCCCAGGTCGAAGACGGCCTCGCCCTCTCCCGGATCCATGTCGGAGACGCCGGGGATCGCCTTGGCCAGCCCGGGGATCAGGTCACGACCCGGCATGTACTCGCCGAAGGGCACCAGCAGCTGCTTGTCATAGAACTGCGGCCGCTCTCCCGGCAGCAGGATCACCGCGGCGTTGCGGGCGCGCTCCTTCCAGCGCGGATCGGTGCGCCGCAGCGCGCCGAAGACGAAGGGCTTGCCGAACTCCTTGCCCAGCGCGCGGGCCTCCCTGGTGATGCGCAACAGCACCGGCGGCGCGCGCATGGCTTTGGCCGCCAGGCCCAACGCCTCTGGATCGCCAGGCAGCGGCACGTAGAAGAAGGGCAGCGAGCCCTCGGGCCAGATCAACGCGTCCACCTTGCCCAGGTCCAGGCTGCGCGTCAGGCGCTCGGCCCGGTGGTACATGGGCAGCCGCGGCTTCGGCGTCAAAGACTGCTTCTCGGCCAGCGACGGATTGGGCTGGACGATGGCGGCGGTCCAGCTCTTCTTGACCGGCGCCGTGTCGTGCGCGCCCAGGCGCGCCTGGCCATAGCCCCACCAGGCCAGCGCGATGACCAGGGCGACACCCGCCGGCGCCAGGGCGCGCTGCCACGGCCGACTGCCCGCCGCCTGCACGCCCAGGGCGGCCACCAATACGCACAGGCCGCTGACGCCCACCACGCCGATCACGTCTGCCGCCTGGAGCCATGCAGGGGCGACATAGAGCGCGTTGCCCAGGTACCAGGGGAACTGAAACGGAATGACGACCTCGACCGCCAGGTAGATGCCGGCCGCCTGCAGGGGCCAGAGCCAGCGCAGCCAGCTGGACCGATCGCCACGTTCATCTCGACGGCCCACGGCGGCCAGCAAACCGAACCAGACCGCCTGGTGCACGCCCATGAGCAGGCCGTAGAGCACCAGCACGACCGCCGCGACGGGGCCGGGCAGACCGCTCATGTCCTCCATGGTGCCGGCGATCCAGTAGAACACCACGGTATGCAAGGTGCCGCCGCCAACCAGTCCATAAAGCGCCGCCCGCCGCACAGATGGCGCCCGCCACCGCACCACCGCCAACAACGGCACCCAACCCACAATCGCCAGCGGCCAGAGCGACAGCCCCGGATAGGACGCCGCGACCAGCAAGCCGCTGACCAGCCCGGCGAGCAGGCCAGGCCACAGGGGCGCACGAGCCGCGTCAGCAGCCCGCGCCAGCGGGCGACCCGACGCCCCCGCCCCGACCTGCCCTCCAACGCCAACCCGACGGCCCTTCTGCTTACGACGGCGACTCACAGAACACTCCCGCAGGTATTGCAACCCCATTCCGCGCCGATGTGTCTGAGCCGAGGGTCAACCACGCCCACTGCAGCGAAGCGAATCTCCACCCGAGGCGAGTCGAGGCGCGAGCGACCACAAACCTACTCGCCCAAGACCCAAAACCAACCGCGGGGGCAGTAGCCAAGGAGGGGAGCCACGAGGGGAACCTCCGGCCGCTGGGGGCGCAGCGCGAGGGCAAATCTGTCAAGTCGCGCAATCAAGCGAAGCC